>NZ_CP040640.1:2737500-3009322 GCF_006970545.1 Agrobacterium sp. T29 | reverse complement strand
TGCCGATTTGTCCCCTGCCGCATCTGAGCAAGCTGCATCACGCGTCTTTGGTGCGCGGTCCCCATCAGCCACCGCACCCATCGCCAAATTCAATTGCATATTGCCGCCTTTCAAATTGCCAATCATAGCCTGACGATCAAAGATCGATCGCCAGAGATCCCCCTCGTATATTTTTGCCTCCAGCGTTCCCCTCGAAAGAACGTCAAAGGCGACTACTCGTTTGCGAGCCGGTTATCCCATTTCCCTCCCCCTCATGGAGAGGCCTGCGACACGCTAAAACGCTCCTTTCGTTACAACCTTAAGGCGCATTCTTGAGGACAAAAAACTCCCGCCCGTTCCGGAGACCGAAACGGCACAAAAAGCTCCATGACCTGAAAAAACGGACCCCGAAAGACCCGCCAGCAAGAAGGTGAATATCGTCGATACGATCATCGAGATAATCTGTGGACTGAGATCCGCACCCCTTGTTGAAATGCATTTAGGCAGGATCGTGGGGAGAGATCAATGGCGTTTTTTCTGCAAAAACTCAGATCGGCCATTGACTCGCAAAGGCCGTTTTGCATCACCGACAAGGTGCGAAGCAGAATCGCTTATGAATCAATGAGATTCAATTTTGGCAATTTTTGAGAGCTGATTTTGGCAAAAAAATAAAAATCTTCTTGACTCAAAACTAGCCGCGACTTCCGTAGAGAAAGCCCCCGAGTTTTCCAGAGACCTCCAGCAAACCTTTGTTTTTATTACAAATTTCCTGTCGTCCATCTGACATGCGTTTGTCACGTTACGGCAGCAATGGTTAACGGGCAGTTAGAATCACAAAAAGCCCGGTCAAAAGACCAGGCTTTTTGAATAATTATTTGTGATTAGCCGGATTAGGCGGAAAGAGCCTTAACGCGCTGTGCGAGACGCGACACCTTGCGGGATGCGGTGTTGCCGTGCAGAACGCCCCGGGTGGCGGCGCGCTGGATCTCGGGCTGAGCTGCCTTCAGAGCTTCGGTAGCGACTGCGAGATCACCGGAAGCGATGGCTTCCTCGACCTTGCGGATGAAGCCGCGAACGCGCGAACGGCGAGCCTTGTTGACTGCGGTACGGCGAGCGATCTTGCGGGTCGCCTTTTTCGCCGAAGTTGTATTGGCCATGTATGCCTCTCTTCGAATTCAAACCAAATTCCGCAACCACAGGATCGGGTCGTTCGACGACCTCACGTAACCCAAGAATGCGGGAGTAATTTCGGACAAGCCGGATGGCTTTCCTTAACCGTGGGCGGGCATATACCGCTAAAGCTTACGCCCGTCAACGCGCAAAACGCTTAAAAGCGCCGATATTCCGAATCCTTAGCGATTCCGGAAAGCGGGTTTGCGCTTTTCGACGAAGGCCGCCATGCCCTCCTTCTGATCCACTGTCGCAAAGAGCGACTGGAAGGATCGTCTTTCATATCTCAGTCCTTCCGCAAGCGGCACCTCGAAGGAGCGATTGACGCTTTCCTTGGCCATGAGAACGGAAGCACGCGACAGGGAAGCGATGCGGGTTGCCGCCTCCACCGCCTCGTCCATGAGATTTGCAGCCGGCACAACACGCGACACGAGACCAGCGCGCTCAGCCTCCGCCGCATCCATCATGCGCCCGGTCAGAACCAGATCCATGGCTTTCGCCTTGCCGACTGCCCGTGTCAGCCGCTGCGAGCCGCCCATGCCCGGAATGACACCGAGGGTGATTTCCGGCTGGCCGAATTTTGCCGTGTCCGAAGCGATGATGAAATCGCACATCATCGCCAGTTCGCAGCCGCCGCCGAGCGCAAAGCCGGATACGGCAGCGATGACCGGCTTGCGGGTGGCCGCAACCTCGTCCCAGCCGCCGAGAAAATCGCCGACATAGGCATCGACGAAATCCAGCCCCTGCATTTCCTTGATATCGGCGCCTGCCGCAAATGCCTTTTCCGAACCGGTGATAATGATCGCACCGATGGAATCATCGGCGGAAAACGAAGACAGAATGTGCCGCAGCTCTTTCAGAAGCACCGAATTGAGAGCGTTGAGCGCCTTGGGGCGGTTGAGGGTGATGACACCCACCTCATCGCGTTTCTCGACCAGTATCGTTTCATAGTCCACGGCAATCTCCCCTTCCGGCACTCCGGCTCCGTTACTTCTGGCAGGCGGCGCAATAAAAGGTCGAACGACCGGCCTGCACCACCCTTTCAACCGTACCCCCGCAGCCGGGTGTCCGGCAAGGCTGGCCTTCCTGATCGTAGACCGAAAAGGAATGCTGGAAATAACCGAGCGTTCCATCCGTCTGTATATGGTCTCGCAATGAGGAACCGCCGGCGGCGATCGCATCCGCGATCACGTCGCGGATTTTCTCCGTCAGATCGACGAGCTGCGCTTTGGGCTTGCCACCTTTCGTCACCAGCGTTCCCGCCGCCCGCAAAGGCGAAAGATGCGCGCGCCACAGCGCCTCGCAGACATAGATATTGCCGAGACCGGCAATGACCTTCTGGTCCAGCAGCGTGCTTTTCAGGGGCTGGCTTTTACCTTCAAACCGGCTTGCCAGATAATCCGCGCTCAGCGCATTGCCTGTCGGCTCCGGGCCAAGCTCGGCAAAGGCAGGGTAAAGGTCGAGCTTGTTGCGCTCCACCAGATGCATGAAGCCGAAGCGGCGCGGATCATTATAAATGACGCAGACGCGCTCTTCTCCTTTATCCAGATGAAAGACGACATGGTCATGCTTGCCGTCTTTGGAACGGGCATGGTGAAACACGCCGGGTGCATCACCGGCCTCGCCCGCTTCCGCCTCGATGCGGAACGAGCCGGACATGCCGAGGTGGGAAACGATGGTCAGCCCATCCTCCAGTTCGATCAGAAGATATTTCGCCCTGCGCCCGAGCGACAGGATCGTCTTGCCTTCGATAAGCGCTGCGAAATCCTGCGGGAATGGAAAGCGCAAATCGGGGCGGCCGAGATGGAGCCTGCGGACCCTTGCGCCTTCCATGGCGGGCGCAAGGCCGCGTCTGACGGTTTCGACTTCTGGCAATTCTGGCATCTGGCTTATCCGACAGTTTATCGTTAGGACCATGTGGTCTATACAGTGCACGCGAAATGTCGCGCCCAGGCGATGCGGCAACAGATAGCGTTGCCATGGCGTTTCCGCTATGGTCCGCCACGCAATAAATATGGAGACAGACGATGACCGACGCCCGTACCACTGCCCAAGGCGGCATGGAAACGTCCTATGGCTTCCACAAGGTGGACGAAGGCAAAAAGCAGGGGCTGGTCAACGAAGTCTTCCACAAGGTGGCCAAACGCTACGACATCATGAACGATGTGATGTCGGCCGGCCTGCACCGGCTGTGGAAAGACGCCATGGTGTCTTCGCTTTCGCCGCGCAAGGATGCGTCCTACAAGGTTCTGGACGTTGCGGGCGGCACTGGCGATATCGCCTTCCGCATCATCGAAGCCTCCAACCGTTTGGCGCACGCAACCGTTCTCGATATCAACGGCTCAATGCTGGCCGTCGGCGAAGAACGCGCGGCAAAAAAGAAGCTTTCCGACAATCTGACCTTCGTGGAGGCCAATGCCGAGGAACTGCCTTTCGAGGCAAATAGTTTCGACGCCTATACGATCGCGTTCGGCATTCGCAACGTGCCGCGCATCGATGTCGCGCTGAAGGAGGCCCATCGCGTGCTGAAGCGCGGCGGGCGGCTGCTGGTGCTGGAGTTTTCCGAGGTCGAAATGCCGTTGCTTGACCGCGTTTACGACGCCTGGTCGTTCAACGCCATCCCGCAATTCGGCAAGATGATCACGGGTGACGCCGAGCCCTATCAATATCTGGTCGAATCGATCCGCAAATTCCCCAATCAGGAGGATTTCGCGACGATGATCCGGACCGCCGGCTTCTCCCGCGTCACCTATACCAATTACACCGGCGGCATCGCCGCCCTGCATTCCGGCTGGAAGCTTTAAGACCATGGCCGGCAGACGCAGGAGACAAGCATAAGCATGAGTACTTTGGGCGCATATTTCCGCCTCGCAAGGGTTGGCTGGGTTCTCGTGCGCGAAGGCGTCGTGCTGGCCCTGCCTTCCGATGACCTGCCTGCTCCCGCCCAATTGTTGAAAGCGCTGCTGAAGCCATTCGCCCGCAGCAAGGCGAAAAGGGCGCAGCGCAGCGACCGTCTGGCGGTGGCTGTCGAACGGCTTGGTCCTTCCTATGTGAAGATGGGTCAGTTTCTCGCCACCCGGCCGGATGTGGTGGGCGCCGACTTCGCCGACGATCTCGCGAGCCTTCAGGACCGCATGGCCTTTTTCCCGGCGGCCGCGGCGAAAGCGAATATCGAAGGCTCGCTCGGCCGTTCGGTGTCCGATCTCTACAGGGAGTTCGGCGATCCTATCGCCGCCGCCTCCATTGCCCAGGTTCATCCGGCAATGGTGGATACGCCGAAGGGGCCGCGCAAGGTGGCCGTCAAGGTCATCCGCCCCGGCGTGCGCCAGCGTTTCCAGAACGATCTCGAGGCGATGTATCTGATCGCCGATCTGCAGCAGCGTTTCGTCCGCTCCGCCCGTCGCCTGCGCCCCGTCGAGGTGACACGCACGCTGGAGCAGACCACCAAGATCGAGATGGATCTGCGGCTCGAGGCCGCCGCCCTTTCCGAACTTGCGGAAAACACCAGGAACGATCCCGGATTCCGAGTTCCCGAGGTCGACTGGGAACGCACCGGGCGCGATGTCGTCACCATGGAGTGGATCGACGGCGTCAAGATGTCGGATATCGAAGGGTTGAAGGCCGCCGGCCACGACCTGAACAAACTCGCCGACACGCTGATCCAGTCCTTCCTGCGGCACACGCTGCGCGATGGTTTTTTCCATGCAGACATGCATCCCGGCAATCTCTTCGTCGATGCTGAGGGCGAGATCGTCGCCGTCGACATGGGCATTGCCGGACGTCTCGGAAAAAAGGAACGCCGCTTCCTTGCCGAGATCCTCTACGGCTTCATTACCCGCGATTACATGCGGGTGGCGGAAGTGCATTTCGAGGCCGGTTACGTGCCGGGCCATCACGATATAGCAAGCTTCGCCCAGGCGATCCGCGCCATTGGTGAACCGATCCACGGCCAGCCGGCCGAGACGATCTCCATGGGCAAGCTTTTGACGCTGCTATTCGAAGTGACCGAGCTTTTCGACATGGAAACGCGGCCGGAACTGGTGATGCTGCAAAAGACCATGGTCGTGGTGGAAGGCGTGTCGCGCATGCTCAATCCGCGCTTCAACATGTGGAAGGCGGCAGACCCGGTTGTCGGCGGCTGGATCAGGGACAATCTCGGCCCGAAACGCATCGTCACCGATCTGAAGGACGGCGTGAAGGCGGCCCTCAAGCTTGCCGAGGCAGCGCCGGAGATCGCCGCCAAGACCGAAAAGCTGCATTCCGAACTGATGTATATGAGCGAGAACGGTCTGCGTTTCGACGCGCAGACGGCGGAAGCCATCGGCAAGGCGGAAGCGCGCCACACCAAATGGGGACGGGCGGCACTCTGGGTCATAGCGCTGACGCTTCTTTACATCGCAATCAGGATAAGCTGAGCATCTCGGCACCGGTGAGTGCCATGTTTGTGTAATGCATTGGAGCGATAAGGGCCTGATCTCTAATCGAGACAGGTGATCGATGCGGGGTAAGGGCTGCTTTGATGCCTGCGCGGAATTGCGCCGGCGGTATAGACGGATGATGCCGGACGGGGTTTGATTTTGATGGCAAAAGCGCAAGTACTGAAAGAGGCCCTTTCCTATTCTTCGTGGCCGCTGGTGTTCGTCGGCGGCCTGGTGGGGTCCTATTTCGCTTTCACGAGCAGCCATCCGATCGCGGCCTTTTTGACCGTTTATGCGGGCGCGGTTTTGAGCCTGTTTCTTCTCGAACGTTATATTCCCTACGAAATCCAATGGCTTGAGGGTGATGGCGAGACCGTAAATAGCATCGGCCACACGCTTTTGACGAAAGGGCTGGTCCAGCTCGCAGCCGCCGCAGCGGCAATCTTCCCGATGGTGACCGCCAATGTGCTGCAGCCGCTCGCCGCCATGCGGTTCGATCTGTGGCCGTCTCATCTGCCGATGATCGTTCAGGTCGCCCTTGCGGTGACGATTGCCGAATTCGGCCTCTACTGGTCCCACCGTATTGCGCATGAAACCGTATTCTTCTGGCGTTTCCATGCGCTGCATCACAGCGTCGTGCGGCTCTGGGTCGTCAATACGGGACGGTTCCATGTGGCCGATTCCCTGTTCAAGATCGCGCTCAGCCAGATTCCGCTCTATTTCATGGGTGCGCCGCTACAGGTTTTCTGGTGGCTGGGTGCTGTTACCGCATTCATCGGTATTTTGACCCATTGCAACGTCGATATGAAAACGGGGCCGCTCGATTACGTGTTCAGCACCCCGCGCCTGCACCGCTGGCACCATTCGAAGCAGCTTCCGGAAGGAAACACCAATTACGGCGAGAATCTCGTCTTCTTCGATCTGATCTTCGGCTCCTACCATAATCCCGACAGGCCCTCTTCCACCGATATCGGCATCAAGGGTAAGATTGCGAAAGGCTTCCTGCCGCAGCTCCTGCAGCCCTTCACCAAGGAAGGCGTCCGCCAGATCATCGGCAAGGACACCAAACTGGACTGAACCGAAAAACTACAGGGCACGCGCAGTATCGATCACGATACCGAGTTCGCCCCGCAGTTTTTTGGTCAGACCGGCTGCGACAAGCTCATAGGAGCGACGCACATAGTGCTCCAGTTCTTCCTGTTCGAGCGGAGAATGATCGCCAATCGATATCCATTTGCGTTTGGCGAAATAGGGCGCCTGCCCTATGCCTTCCAGCGAGGTCAATATTTCGAAGCTCTCTTCCGAGCATTTCACGACCAGCCGCCAGTCCTCCCGCTCGCCAAGCACGGCAAAGACCTTGTCGCCCACCTTGGCAACGTGCGAATCCCATTGGTCGACAAAACGCACGCCCGGCCATTTGCCGAGCACCCTGTCGAATGTCTTGCGATCGAACAGGCTCATGCGAGTTTCTCCGCGATCAGGGCCGCCAGACGTTTTGCAACGTCGGCCTTGTCGAGATCCGGCCAGGCGTCGATGCCATCTGCGGAAATGATCTTCACGCTGTTGCGGTCTCCGCCCATGATGCCGGTTTCCGCCGAAACATCATTCGCGACGATATAATCCGCCCCTTTGCGCTCCAGCTTCGCCCGGCCGTTCTTCTCGATATCCTGCGTTTCGGCAGCGAAGCCCACCACAATCTTCGGGCGCTTTTCATGGTGGCCGACGGTTTTGAGAATATCGGGATTTTCCGCCAGTTGCAGCGCCGGCGGTGCATCGCCCGGCTGCTTCTTGATCTTCTGTTCCGATGAGCCCGTCACCCGCCAGTCGGCGACGGCGGCGACCATGACGGCGATATCCGCCGGCAGTCTCGATATCACCGCATCGCGCATCTCCTCGGCGCGCTCGACATGGATCGTCGTGACCCCGGCAGGATCGGCGATGGTGACCGGGCCGGAAACCAGCGTGACCTCCGCCCCCAGTTCCGCCAGAGCCGCAGCAATGGCATGGCCCTGCTTGCCCGAGGAGCGGTTGGCGATGTAGCGCACCGGGTCAATCGGTTCATGCGTGGGGCCGGAGGTGACGATGGCCGTTCTGCCCTTCAGGGGCTTTGGCCCCTCATCCAGCAATGCCGCGACGGCTTCGACGATCTGCAATGGCTCGGCCATACGGCCAAAACCAGCCTCGCCCTTCTCTGCCATCTCGCCGGCCATCGGGCCGATGAAAAACACGCCGTCTTTTTTCAGCGTTTCGACATTCCGCAGCGTGGGCTTCGCCGCCCACATTTTCGGGTTCATCGCCGGTGCCACCAGCACCTTTCGATCCGTCGCGAGAAGGACTGTGGAAGCAAGATCGTCTGCAAGACCATGCGCCATCTTCGCCATCAGATCGGCGGTGGCGGGCGCCACAAGCACGAGGTCGCAGTCACGCGCCAGCCTGATATGGCCGACATCCTGTTCATCCTGCCGGGAAAAGAGCTCGGTGAAGACATGGGTGGCGGAAAGTGCGCCAACAGCAAGCAGCGTGACAAATTCCTGGGCGCCCTTCGTCATCACCGGCGTCACTTTCGCGCCGCGCTCTTTCAGGCGACGGATGAGATCGAGGCTCTTATAGGCTGCGATGCCGCCGGAGATGATGAGGAGAATATGTTTGCCTGAAAGCGTCATGATGCCGGACCAGTTTCCCGTTTCAGGGGAAACTAAGCCCTTGGCATACAAAGTGCAATCCGGCTGATATCACGCCGCCTTGGCCACGTGATATTCCTTGATCGCGACCATCTTGATCGCCGGAAAACGCTCGGACTCATAGCGGAGCGAGAAGGCGTCCTGCGCCAGAAACACCGGATCGCCATCCAGATCGCGGGCGATATCGCCGCGCTTGACGTTGAGGAACTTGTCCATTTCCGCCGGCTGATCCGAAGAAATCCAGCGGCAGACGGAAAAGCGCGACATTTCGAACGAGACCGGCAGGCCATATTCGCCCATCAGTCGCTCCTTCAGGACATCGAGCTGCAGCGCGCCAACAACGCCGACGATGGCCGGCGAGCCGTCTTCCGGAGAAAAGAGCTGCACGACGCCTTCTTCCGCCATCTGCTGCAGGGCTTCCTTCAGCTTTTTCGCCTTCATGGCATCCTCCAGCCGGACGCGACGCAGGATTTCCGGCGAGAAGTTCGGCACGCCCTGGAAGACGAGGTTTTCACCCTCGGTCAGCGTATCGCCGATGCGCAGCGTACCATGGTTCGGGATGCCCACCACGTCACCCGCAAAGGCCGTATCGGCCAGCTGGCGCTGCGAGGCGAAGAAGAACTGCGGCGCAGTGAGGCCCATCTGTTTGCCGGTGCGAGCAAGCCGCGCCTTCATGCCGCGCTCCAGCTTGCCGGAGCAGATGCGGGCGAAAGCGATGCGGTCGCGATGGTTCGGGTCCATATTGGCCTGAATCTTGAAGACGAAGGCCGTCATTTTTTCTTCGGCCGCATGTACGGTGCGGGTATCCGCCACCTGATCGCGCGGCGGCGGCGCGAAATCGCCAAGCGCATTGATGAGGTCACGCACACCGAAATTGCGCAGCGCCGAGCCGAAGAACACCGGCGTCATATGACCTTCGAGAAATGCCTGACGATCGAAAGGACGGCAGGCTTCCAGCGCAAGCTCCGTTTCCTCGACGAAAAGATGGCGCTCATTTTCCGGCAGGCGATCGGCAACCGCCTGCGGACCGTTAACCGGCATGGCTTCCACCTGCGTATCGACGCCACGGAAGGTGCTGTCGGCGAGATTATAAGCGCCGCAAAAGGTCTTTGCCCGACCGACCGGCCAGGTGATGGGCGCGGTATCGAGCGCGAGCTTCTCTTCCACCTCATCCAGAATCTCGAAGGGGTCGCGGCTTTCGCGGTCCATCTTGTTGATGAAGGTGATAATCGGAATATCGCGCATCCGGCAGACTTCGAAGAGCTTCAGCGTGCGCGGCTCGATACCCTTGGCGGCGTCGATGACCATGATCGCCGCATCCACCGCCGTCAGGGTACGGTAGGTGTCGTCGGCGAAGTCCTCGTGGCCGGGCGTATCGAGAATGTTGAAGACACGGTCGTTATATTCGAAGGTCATGACCGAGGTGACGACCGAAATGCCGCGCTCGCGCTCGATCTTCATCCAGTCCGAACGGGTCTGGATGCGGTCCTTCTTCGCCTTCACCTCACCGGCAAGCTGGATCGCTCCGCCGAACAGCAGCAGTTTTTCGGTAAGCGTGGTCTTACCCGCGTCCGGGTGCGCGATAATAGCAAAGGTGCGGCGGCGGGAGACCGCCTCGGCAAGTGTTTCGGCCATCTGACAAATCCTGTGGAATTGCGGGCTATCTAGCGTTTCAGGCCCGCATTTGCAATTGACCTTGCCGCGATCTCGGCAAACTAATGCCGGATGACCCTTCAAAACGACAATCGCCCCCCTCTCCGGCTCGTCCGCCTCGCCAATGGCGCTGACCTCGAATTGCCGTCCTACGAAACCCGTGGCGCCGCCGGCATGGACCTGCGCGCTGCCGTACCTGCCGGTGAACCGCTGACCCTGCAACCGGGCGAACGCGCCCTGGTCCCGACCGGTTTCATCTTCGAGGTTCCGCAGGGTTATGAGGCGCAAATCCGCCCCCGCTCCGGACTCGCCATCAAGAACGGTATCACCTGCCTCAACTCTCCCGGCACGGTGGACAGCGATTATCGCGGCGAGGTGAAAGTCATCCTCGCCAATCTTGGCCAGGACGTTTTTGTCATCGAACGCGGCATGCGCATTGCGCAGATGGTGATCGCGCCGGTAACCCAGGTTGTTGTGAGCGAGGTGACGGAAACCTCGCAGACGGCGCGGGGCGCCGGCGGTTTCGGCTCCACCGGGGTCTAGCGACACCGCTGGGACAGACGCGCGGACTGATTGTCTTTACTCGGCAATTTCGCTATGGATTTGGCGGATTTTCCGGGAAACACGATCATGACGCTGACGACCCTTTTCGCCTATGCCACCGCCCTCTTCATCGCCGCCGCCATTCCCGGCCCCGGCATGACGGCGATCGTGGCGCGGGCGCTGGGTTCGGGCTTTCGCGAAACCTTCTTCATGGGTCTCGGGTTGGTGCTGGGCGACATGATTTACCTGACCGCTGTGATCCTGGGCCTGGCCTTCGTCGCGCAGACCTTTCAGGAAGCCTTCATGGTGCTGAAATTCGCGGGCGCGGCCTATCTCCTTTATATTGCCTGGAAGCTTTGGACCGCCGGCCTGCTGCCACAGGAACTGAAGGCCAAGAAAAGCACCAGCATGCCCATGTCCTTCCTGTCCGGCCTGCTGATCACGCTCGGCAACCCGAAAACCATGCTGTTTTATGTGGCGCTGGTGCCGACGCTGATCGATATCCGCATGATCGGCCCCTCGGAATATGCGACCCTTCTCGCCATCACCTTCGTCGTGCTGATGGCGGTTCTCCTGCCTTACATCCTGCTTGCGGCCAAGGCGCGTAACCTCCTGAAAAGGCCGAGCGCCTTGACGATCCTCAACCGCACGGCGGCGGGTATTCTGGCCGGAACCGCGACCATGATCGCGATCCGCAGCACATAAAATAAATTCGTGCATTTATGCGATTTATCGTGAAATTATTCCTGTAATTTAGGGATATTAGGACGAACGTTCGCTAGCTTGCGAAAGCTATTGCTCCTATTCTGCCGCTCAAATCTTGCGGTCTTTGCACAGGAGAGCATCATGCCCGAAGCCAGAAAGCCCGGACGCGGACGCGTCTATTCCTCGATTACGGAAACAATCGGCGACACGCCGATCGTGCGGCTCGACAAGCTGGCGAAGGAGAAGGGCGTGAAGGCCAACCTTCTCGCCAAACTCGAATTTTTCAATCCTATTGCTTCCGTAAAGGACCGCATCGGCGTCGCCATGATCGAAGCGCTGGAAGCGCAGGGCAAGATCACTCCCGGCAAGACCACGCTGGTGGAGCCGACCTCCGGCAACACGGGCATCGCGCTTGCCTTCGCCGCCGCCGCGAAGGGCTACAAGCTGATCCTGACCATGCCTGAAACCATGTCGGTTGAACGCCGGAAAATGCTGGCCCTGCTCGGCGCCGAACTGGTGTTGACCGAAGGCCCCAAGGGCATGAAGGGCGCCATCGCCAAGGCGCAGGAACTGGCCGAGACCCTGCCTGACGCGATCATTCCGCAGCAGTTCGAAAACCCCGCCAATCCCGATATTCACCGCAAGACGACGGCTGAGGAAATCTGGAACGACACCGAAGGCACGGTCGATATTCTCGTCTCGGGTATCGGCACCGGCGGCACCATCACCGGCACGGGTCAGGTGCTGAAATCCCGCAAGCCTGAGGTGAAGGTGATTGCGGTCGAACCTGCCGACAGCCCGGTTCTTTCCGGCGGCAACCCCGGACCGCACAAGATTCAGGGCATCGGCGCCGGTTTTGCACCCGCCATCCTCGATACCGGCATTTATGACGAGATCGTCACCGTGACCAATGACGAGGCTTTCGAAACCGCACGTCTGGCGGCAAGGCTGGAAGGCGTGCCGGTCGGCATCTCATCGGGTGCGGCGCTGGCGGCGGCAATCAAGGTCGGCGCGCGGGAAGAAAATGCCGGCAAGAACATCGTCGTCATCATTCCTTCCTTCGCGGAACGCTACCTTTCGACAGCGCTTTTCGAAGGCCTTGGACTTTAAGCTAAGCTTTCAAACGCGGTGCGATCGCGCGCCAGATTAGCGAATATTCTTATGTGCCGCCGGCTCCGCTGGCGGCACAGTGTTTTTTCAGGGAAGGCACAAAAGGCGACCTTCTGGAGCATCTCTGGTTTAAACGGAATCGTTAGACGTGCTCTACTTCCTTGTTTTCACACACTTTCCTGATAAAAAACCGCTTCGTTCTTTTACTGCAAATGCTCTAGGCCGCCGCCGTCAGCCTTTCGCCAGCGATACGATAGGACACGGCTTCCGCCACATGGATGCGGCCGACCGTCTGTTTGCCATCCAGATCGGCCAGGGTGCGGGCAACCTTGAGAATGCGATGATAACCGCGCGCGGAGAACTTCAGCCGCTCGGCCGCATCGCGCAGCAATTGCAGCCCGGATGCATCCGGCTCGGCATATTTTTCTATCAGGGTCGTCGTACATCGGGCATTGGTGCGAATGGCGGCAAATCCCGCCGCCGCGTAACGTTCCTGCTGCGCAAGGCGCGCCCGAGCGACACGGGCGGCGACCGCCGCACTCGGCTCGGACGCGACGGGGCGGATGAGATCGGCGGCAGAGACGGCGGGAACGTCGATGCGGATATCGATACGATCCAGCAGCGGGCCGGAAATGCGGGCCTGATAATCCGTCACACAACGCGGGCCTCGGGCGCAGGTGAAGCCCGGCTCTCCCGCCATGCCGCAACGGCAGGGATTCATCGCCGCAACGAGCTGGATTTCCGCCGGATAGCTGACGCGATGATTGGCCCGCGCAATGATGCATTCGCCCGTTTCCAGCGGCTGGCGCAGCGCATCCAACACCTGCGGCGAAAATTCCGGGAACTCATCCAGAAACAGAACGCCGTTATGAGCAAGCGAAGCCTCACCCGGCTTGGCGCGAAGCCCTCCGCCGATCAACGCCGCCATGGTGGCGGAATGATGTGGGGTGCGGAACGGCCTGCGGTCCGAAAGCTTGCCGCCGGATAATTGGCCGGCGATGGAATGGACCATCGACACTTCCAGCAATTCCGCCGCTTCCAGCGGCGGCAGGATGGAAGGCAGGCGGGCTGCGAGCATGGATTTGCCGGAGCCGGGCGGCCCGACCATGAGCAGGTTGTGGCCGCCGGCGGCTGCCACCTCCAGCGCGCGCCGGGCGCTCTCCTGTCCTTTGATATCCGCTAAATCCGGCAGATTGACCGGGTTGGCGCGAATGGCGGGCGTCGGGCGCGAGAGAAGCTGGGTGCCGCGAAAATGGTTGGCCAGTGCAATCAGGCTGCGCGGGGCGAGAATATCGATACCGGCGCCGGCCCAGGCCGCTTCCGGTCCGCTTTCAGCCGGGCAGATCAGCCCCTTGCCAAGCGCATTGGCGCCGATCGCCGCCGGCAGGGCGCCCGAAACCATACCGATGGTGCCATCGAGATTGAGTTCGCCGAGAACCACATAACGTGCCAGCATTTCTGCCGGTATCGCGCCCAAAGCCGCCATGAGGCCAAGGGCAATGGGAAGATCGAAATGCGATCCTTCCTTGGGCAGATCGGCAGGCGCGAGATTGACGGTGACCTTTTTTGCCGGCAGCGCCAGACCCGAGGCATGCAGGGCGGCCTGCACCCGCTCGCGGCTTTCGGCCACCGCCTTATCGGGCAGGCCGACAATCTGGATGCCCACCTTTCCCGGCGCGACCATGACCTGCACCTCGACGGGCACACCCTCTATGCCCTGAAATGCAACCGTATTGACCCTTGCCACCATGGCCTGCCCCCGCAAACCGGCCGCGCTGGTTAGAGCTTCATGCCCTATCGCGACCACCCGCAAGCAACGTGCCACAGGGCAAAGAATAAAACAAGAACATCCAGCGAACAATTTCTCGCTGGCGATGTATTTTAGTTGTGTCTAGTTGTACTCGTGGAACAAAGCTGGACCGGCGCAAGCCCGCCTCAGAAATCCTGGGCTTCGCGCTTTTTCTCGATCGCATCCCACAGCAGGCTTGCGACATCGGCACCGCCGAATTTCCGCACTTCGCGAATGCCGGTCGGCGAGGTGACGTTGATTTCCGTCATATAATCGCCAATCACATCGATACCGACGAAGAGGAAACCGCGCTCGCGCAAGGCAGGGCCGATGCGGCGGCAGATTTCCTTCTCGCGCGCCGTCAGTTCCGTCGGTTCCGGCCGGCCGCCGGCATGCATGTTGGAGCGGGCGTCGTTTTCCGCCGGCACGCGGTTGATCGCGCCAACCGGTTCGCCATCCACCAAGAGGATACGCTTGTCGCCCTTGCGGACGTCAGGCAGATATTGCTGGGCGATATAAGGCTCGCGGAACATCTGGCCGAACATTTCCAGCAGCGAGGAGAAATTGCGGTCGTCGCGCGCCGAATGGAAGACGCCGGCGCCACCATTGCCGTAAAGCGGCTTGAGGATGATATCGCCCATTTCATTACGAAAGCGGGCGATTTCGGCCACATCCTTGGTGATCAGCGTCTTCGGCATCAGATCGGCGAATTCGGTGACGAAAATCTTTTCAGGCGAGTTGCGCACCCAGACGGGATCGTTGACCACCAGCGTTTTCGGATGAATGCGCTCCAGCAAATGGGTCGAGGTGATGTAAGCCATGTCGAATGGCGGATCCTGACGCAGATGGATGACATCCATGGTCGACAGATCGACGCGCTCCGGTTCGGAGAGCGAGAAATGGTCACCCTTGATGTCACGCAGTTCCATCTGCTCGACAGTGGCGTAAATCTTGCCATCGCGCATGGAGAGGCGCTCGGGGGTATAATGGAACAGCCGGTATCCCCGCGCCTGCGCCTCAAGGCTCATGGCGAAGGTGGAGTCACCGGCGATATTGATGCCGGAGACATGATCCATCTGGATCGCGACGTTCTTGATCTTCGCCATGCGCATGTTCCTCTTGCAGCATGCGGACACTTTGTCGGCCCGCGGTGCCCATTGCCTCGCCTTTTCAAGCTTCCCTGCAGGACCGGTAGAAACCCGGAAATGCTTCAGAAAACCCTGAAGGTGTAGGGCAGCGACCATTCAAAGGCAACTGCTGCAAGCGGTGGTTTGTGTGAGTTTTATTGAACCTTCACAATTCCGTCGGCGAAGCCATGCAGGTCCCCGCCGACTGGAATGTTCTATGGGTTCAGGCCGCCAGCTTATAGGAACGGCCGGCAAACAGCTTGTTCTTGACGCGATAGGCAAAAGCCAGCGCCTTGGGGAACGGACGGCGCATGAAAGCGACCTTGCGGACATAATCATCCACCCGCCAGGTGGCCCATGTTCCCGCAGGGAAATAAGCGACATCGCCGACCCGCAGGATGCTGATGGAACCGTCTTCCGCGGTCACATGCACTTCGCCTTCGAGAATATAGACGGTTTCATCCCAGCCGAAGAACCAGCGGAACTCACCCGCCGTGCAATCCCACATGGCGGTGCTGGACGCACGGTCGCCGCTTCTGGAATGATCCGCCGCGCGCGCCTGGGGGTTGCCGGAAATGATCCACTCCGGATTGATGGGGGCCGGCTGAAGCCGCAGATCGGTGCAGGATGCGCTGACGACAACTTCGTCTTTTGACCGGCGCAAATAGGCCGGCAATATCGGCACCGTGCGGACCGCCATGGTTGCTGCGGCGGCGAACATCATTTTGAAGGACATATTAGAAAACCCCCGTGAAATATTGGAGGTCTTCTATCATCGGGATCGTAACGAAGCGGTTTTGACAATCGGCGCAATTTTAGTCATCGCGCCGATTTCTGCGAAGCACTCAGGCTGTCGCCATTTGCGCGGGCTGCGCCGCCAGCTGCTCCGCTTTGCCGGCGATGCGCTTGCCGGTTTCGCTGGAGAAGAAATGAAGTTTTTCCGGCGCGATCGTGACGGAGAGCGCAGACGGAACCTCCACATCCGGCGGGAAAGCAACTGTCAGGCTCTGGTCGCCGATCATGCCGTGGATAAGGCGCTGCGACCCCAGTTCCTCGATGTAATCGACCCGAAGCGGGAAGCCCTGCTCACCTGCCGCAGCGAGGCGGAAATCTTCCGCCCGCATGCCCACCGTCACGGGGCCGGAGGCAGGTGCGAAACCGTTGAGCGCAAAGAGCGACGGACCGATGGCGAGGCTATCGCCATGCAACTCGGCGTTCAGCAGGTTCATGGCGGGAGAGCCGATGAAACTCGCAACGAAGGTCGAAGCGGGGGTGTGATAGACATCGAGCGGTGCGCCGATCTGTTCGATACGGCCGCCATTCAACACCACAAGACGATCGGCCAGCGTCATGGCCTCCAGCTGATCGTGGGTGACGTAGATCGAGGTCGTGCCGAGGCGCTTTTGCAGACGCTTGATCTCGCCGCGCATGGAAACGCGCAGCTTGGCATCGAGATTGGAAAGGGGCTCGTCGAACAGGAAGGCCGCCGGTTTACGCACGATGGCGCGACCCATGGCGACACGTTGCCGCTGGCCGCCGGAAAGGGCGCGCGGCTTGCGATCCAGATAGGGTTCGAGCTGCAGCATACGCGCGGCTTCGGCCACACGCGCATCGATCTCCGTCTTCGGCGTCTTGCGGTTCTTCAACCCGTATTCCAGGTTCTGGCGCACCGACATATGCGGATAAAGTGCGTAGTTCTGAAACACCATGGCGATATCCCGGTCAGCCGGATCGGCCTGATTGACCACCCGGTCACCGATCTTCACTGTGCCTTCGGAAATATCCTCAAGCCCTGCTACCATGCGCAGAAGCGTGGATTTGCCGCAGCCGGAGGGCCCGACCAGAACGATGAACTCACCATCCCTGATGTCGATATCGACGTGGTGCACAGCGCGCACGCCGCCATGATAATCCTTGCAGACCTGACTGATTTCTATCGCGGCCATTTCGGTCTCCTTATTTATCGCTTTCGGTCAGGCCCTTGATGAACCAGCGCTGGAAAATGACGACGATCAGCACCGGCGGCAGCATGGCCAGCACGGCGAGCGCGAAAGCTTCGTTGTAATCGGGAATTTGCGAACCGACCCAGACCTGCAGGATCGACTTGATGCCGCGCATCAGGGTGAAGAAGCCCTCATCGGTCGTCATCAGCATGGGCCAGAGATACTGGTTCCAGCCATAAACGAACATGATGATGAAGATCGCCGCCATCATGGTGCGGGACAGCGGGATGAGAACGTCGATGAAGAATTTCACCGGACCCGCACCATCGATACGGGCAGCCTCCAGCAACTCCTCCGGCACGGATTTGAAGAACTGCCGGAAATAGAAGGTGCCCGTCGCCGAAGCGAGAAGCGGCACGATGAGGCCGGTATAGGAATTCAAAAGGCCGAGTTTGCTCATCACCTCGTAGGAGGGCATGATGCGCACTTCGAGCGGCAGAAGCAGCGTGGTGAAAATGATCCAGAAGGCGAGCGTTGCGAACCGGAAACGAAAATAGACGATCGCATAGGCCGCCGTCATCGACAGGACGATCTTGCCGACGGCAAAACCGATGCCGAGGATCAGCGAATTCAGCACCATGTTGAGACCCGTGATCTGCCCGGTGAAGCCGCCCTTCTGGGTCAGGACCTTTTCATAAGTCTCGATGAAATTGTCGCCGGGAACCATCGTCAGACCGCTGCGGTGGATTTCCGCGGCGGTGTGGGTGGAGGTCATGAAGGCCACGATGACCGGCAAGATCAGGAACAGTGCGCCGATGATCAGCACAAGATGATCGAGGGGTTTTGTCTTGTACATGGTCTTTTCCCTCAATTGTAATGGATGCGCTTTTCGATGAAGCGGAACTGGATGATGGTGAGAACGAAGACGACCAGCATCAGGATGACGGACTGGGCCGAGGAGCCACCGATGTCATTGCCGCGGAAACCGTCCAGAAACACCTTGTAGACCAGCGTGATCGGATTGTTGGCCGCCTTGTCCTTCACCATCACGTCGATGACGCCGAATGTGTCGAAGAGCGCATAGGTGATGTTGATGATCAGCAGGAAGAAGGCCGTGGGCGCCAGAAGCGGCATGATCACCGTCCAGAACCGGCGAAAGCCCGAGCGGCAGTCGATGGCGGCGGCTTCCCGCACGGAGACCGGAACGCCCTGAAGACCGGAGAGGAAGAAGATGAAGTTGTAAGGGATCTGCTTCCAGACCGCGACGACGACCATGGCGAAGGCTGTATCGAAATAATTGAGGCCGACCTTCATGTCCCAGCCGAGGAATGCGGCCATCTTGACGAAGGGGCCGATATGCTGGTCGAAAAACATCATTCCGATGAGACCGGCGACCGGCGGCGCGATGGCATAGACGGAAATCAGCAGCGTCTTGTATGTCGAGCTGCCGCGAATGACCGCGTCGGCCTTGACGGCGAGCAGCAGGCCGAGCGCCAGCGAAAAGAAGGTGACCAGCACGGTGAAGACAACCGTGAATTTGGCGATGCTGAGATATTCGGGGCTGAAGATCGCATCCGAATAATTGGCAAGTCCGACGAAGGAAGCGCCGAAACCGAACGGGTCTTCGATATAGAAGGACGAATGTATGGCCTGAACCGATGGCCAGTAGAAGAAGATGAAAATCACCGCAAGCTGCGGCGCCAGAAACAGGTAAGGTACGTAGGACGAGGAGAACTGCACGCGTTTCATGCCGGCGTCGGCAGGTTTGGCGGGCTTTCCAGCCTTTGCGGACCAGCCGGACAAAAACCGGCGCGGTTGAGACGATGTATAGGCCACGCTTGCGCTTCCTTATCCGAGAGCGAGCCTCCCTTCCGTGGGAAAGGAGGCTCGGCAATGGTCATTGGTTTCGAAACAGGCGATCAGCCGGCCGTCTTGGCGAAACGGGCGAGCAGGTCGTTGCCTTCCTTCTCGATGATCTCAAAAGCGGCCTTCGGCGTAACTTCGCCGGAGAAGATGCGGTTATATTCGCGTTCCATGACGGCGCGGATCTGCGGGTAGAAGCCGAGGCGGTAGCCCTTGGACCATTCGCCGCCCGGCAGCGAGAGCTGCTGGATACCGACTTCCGCGACCGGCTTCTCCTTGTAGAAGCCTTCAGTCTTGGCCTTTTCATAAGCCGCCTTGGTGATGGCGACGTAACCGGTTGCCTTGTGGTAGAAGACCTGGATTTCCGGCGAGGTCAGGAACTGGAAGAAGTCGGCCACGCACTTGTTTTCGGCTTCAGACTTGCCCGACATTGCAAAGAGCGCAGCGCCGCCGATGAAGGAATTGGTGCCGGCACCCTTGATGGAGCCCCAGTAGGGAAGGAAGGTTGCCGAGAAGGGCATGGTCGCCGTCTTCTGCAGGCCGCCGAAGGAGCCCGAAGAACCGATCCAGAACGCGACCTTGCCTTCTTCGAAGGGCTTCTGGTTGTCGTTCCAGCCGGCGCCGTAATAGGCGAACAGGCCCTTGTCCTTCCAGTCCTTCAGCTTGTCGAACATCATGACGAGGTTCGGGTCGGTGACCTTGAGCTTGGTGTCGGTGACGCTGTCGTAACCGTTATTGTTGGTGGCGAACTGGATGTTGTTGCGGGAGAAGAAGTTCTCCGTGAACTGCCAGGTGAGCTGCGACTGAACGAGCGGAATGTAGCCGGCTTCTTTCAGCTTCGGCGCAACCTGCTCGAACTCTTCCCAGGTCTTCGGGGCTTCGACGCCGGCCTTCTTCAGGGCTTCGTCGTTGACGTACATGATGGGGGCGGAGGAGTTGAACGGCATGCCGACAAACTTGCCGTCAGCGGCAGCGTAGAAATAACGCACGCCGTTGATGAAGGCGTCGCGGTCGAACTTGTAACCGGCCTTGTTGATAAGGTCTTCGGCAGGAATGACGGCGCCCTTGGCGTTGATGATGGTCGCGGCGCCAGCATCGAAAACCTGGAGGATGTTCGGCTGTTCGCCAGAGCGGAAAGCAGCGATGCCGCTGGCCAGGGCTTCTTCATAGGAGCCCTTGGAAACCGGCGTCAGAGCGCATTCTTTCTGGGCTTCGTTGAACTTCTGGGCGACTTCGTTGATGACTTCGCCATTGCGGCCGCCCATGCCGTGCCACCAGGTGATGTTGGTAGCAGCCATGGAAGATGTCGCCGAAATGCTGACGGCCACTGCGGCCATGGAAATCTTCTTCAACATTACTAAATCCTCTCCACCATTTATTGGGATGAGGATGCGAATAGAGACGTTCCATGACGCCTCTTTGACAGTTCGATGTCAGATTTATTACAGCAACTGACGAAAATCTCAGTCGATCATGCGCTTTATGGGCCGAGCGGGATTACCGACCACCGTCGCGCCCGGCGGCACATTGCGCGTCACCACCGAACCGGCGCCGACAATCGCTCCGTCACCGATGGTGATGCCAGCCAGAAGGATCGCTCCGCCGCCGATCCAGACATCACGGCCGATCGTGACGGGCTTTGCGATTTCAATGCCTTGCGCTCGCGGCACCGGGTCCAGATGGTGTTCCGCGCAATAAATCTGCACCGCAGGCCCGAGCATCGCACCATCGCCTATCGTAACTTTCGCGGAATCGAGAATGGTGCAGCCCGCATTGAGATAGACATTTTTGCCCAGCGTAATGTTGAAGCCGTAAGCGCAATGAAACGGCGCTTCGATAAATACCCCGTCACCAACAGAAGCGAACAGAGCCCGTAGCAAGGGGGCCATTGCCCCGCGCTCATCCGGCGGCATCGTATTGTGCTGGTGGACGGCCCCTCGTGCCCGCCAGCGCAATATATCCAGCTCGGCATTTATGCAGCTGTACCATTCGCCCGCGGCCATTTTTTCCCGCTCGGTGGACATGTTTTCCTCCCCTCAAAAGGCGTCGATAAAATGCTGCGGCAGGCGTCGCGGCAGGACCGCGACAATATCGAAACGCAGCGAAAACCGCGCGGCATCCTTGCGACGGGCGAGCCATAGATCGGCCGCCGCCCGAATGCGTTGCTGCGAATGGAAACCGACGGCATCCACGGCACCTTCGCCGGACGTTCGCGCCTTGACCTCGACGATGGCGACGAGGTCCTTCTTGCGGGCGATGAGATCGATTTCCCCCAGCCGGGTACGATAACGAATGGCGAGGATGCGATATCCCTTCAGCAGCAGATAAAGTGCCGCCCAATATTCCGCGGCATGGCCGCGTCGCTCGGCCTTGCGCCTTTTATTGCTTCGCCCGTCAGCGGCCATCCGTTTCCTTCATATCCAGCAGCCTCTGATAGAGCTCCTTGCGCGGAAGGCCCGTCAGCTTGGCGGCTTCGCCTGCCGCCTTGGCGGCGGGCATGGTGGCGACAAGATCCTTCAGCAGCTTCTCGACATCCTCGATATCGGGAATCTCGTCATAGGAGGGCGGCTCCACCAGAAGCACGATCTCACCCTTCACCACACGGTCGCCACCGTAATAATCCGCAAGCTCGCCCAACGTGCCGCGCCGGAACTCCTCGAAGGTCTTGGTCAGCTCGCGGCAGACCACGGCGCGGCGGTCGTGGCCGAGCACTTCGGACGCGACCTTGACGGAAGCGCCGATGCGATGCGGCGATTCAAAGAAGATCAAGGTGGCCGGAATTTTCGCGAGTTCGGCAAAACGGTCGCGCTTGCCGCGATCCTTCACCGGCAGGAAGCCCGCAAACAGGAAAGCGTCGCTCGGCATTCCCGAACCCACGAGGGCAGCGAGCGGCGCGGATGCCCCCGGCACCGGCACGACACGATGCCCGGCCTCGAGCGCGAGCTGGCCGAGGCGGTAACCGGGATCGGAAACGAGCGGCGTTCCGGCATCCGAGACCAGCGCCACGGATTTTCCCGCCTCAAGCGCCGCAATGAGCTTCGGCCCCGCTTCGTTTGCATTGTGCTCATGATAAGAGAGCGGGCGGGTGCGGATACCGTAACGTTCGAGCAGGATGCGGGTGACGCGGGTATCCTCGCAGGCGAGAACATCGGCCGAGGCCAGCGTTTCCAGCGCGCGGATGGTGATATCGCCAAGATTGCCGATGGGCGTGGCCACGAGATAAAGCGCCGGCTCCAGCGGCCGCGCCGGAATGGTGGCCGTGCCGATCCTGAAACTCTTTGTCGCATCTCTCAAGTCGTTGTTCGATATTTCTTCCGTCACACGGCTTCCAATCATTCTGGCCGATTGCTCGCGGCCGGTCGCTCTGGTTTCCTCTCTTTATGGGCAATAGAAAACCGGCGAACAAGGTCCACGGACGCCCCCAGCCTGTGGATCATGCTGTATAGCAGCAAAATGACCCGTGACAGATGCACTCGGCTCTTGCATTTCCTGCAATAACTCTGCCATTTTGCCCGTCCACATTATCCGGCTTTCTGGCCGGTGAAGACTCTTCTTGCCGATCCGGCGGTGGCCGGTTCGCAACGGTTGAAAGCGGTAGCGTCCATGCGTATTACTCTTGAGCGGTCGAACCTTCTGAAATCGCTGAACCACGTCCACCGGGTCGTCGAGCGTCGCAACACGATCCCGATCCTGTCCAACGTCCTCCTGCGTGCCTCCGGCGCCAATCTGGACATGAAGGCGACCGACCTCGATCTCGAAATCACCGAAGCGACACCGGCCATGGTGGAGCAGGCAGGCGCCACCACCGTGCCGGCGCATCTGCTTTATGAAATCGTGCGCAAGCTGCCGGACGGTTCCGAAGTGCTTCTGGCGACCAATCCGGACGGCTCCTCGATGACGGTTGCCTCCGGCCGTTCGAAATTCTCGCTGCAATGCCTTCCGGAAACGGATTTCCCTGATCTGACCGCCGGCACCTTCAGCCACACCTTCAAACTGAAGGCGACCGATCTGAAGATGCTGATCGACCGGACGCAATTTGCGATTTCGACCGAAGAAACGCGTTATTACCTGAACGGCATTTTCTTCCATACCATCGAAAGCAATGGCGACCTGAAGCTGCGCGCCGTCGCGACCGATGGCCACCGCCTGGCGCGCGCCGATGTGGATGCGCCCTCCGGTTCCGAAGGCATGCCTGGCATCATCATTCCGCGCAAGACCGTCGGCGAGTTGCAGAAGCTGATGGACAACCCTGAGCTGGAAGTCACCGTCGAAGTCTCGGATGCGAAAATCCGCCTGACCATCGGTTCGGTCGTCCTGACCTCGAAGCTGATCGACGGCACCTTCCCGGATTATCAGCGCGTGATCCCGACCGGCAACGACAAGGAAATGCGCGTCGATTGCCAGACCTTCGCGCAGGCTGTCGACC
Organism: Agrobacterium sp. T29; assembly: GCF_006970545.1. Classification (NCBI taxonomy): domain Bacteria; kingdom Pseudomonadati; phylum Pseudomonadota; class Alphaproteobacteria; order Hyphomicrobiales; family Rhizobiaceae; genus Agrobacterium; species Agrobacterium sp. T29. The sequence continues at coordinate 2,985,915 of NZ_CP040640.1, read as the reverse complement.
GCGTCTCGACCATTTCTTCCGAGCGCGGCCGCGCCGTGAAGCTCGCGCTCACCAACGGCCAGTTGACGCTGACCGTCAACAACCCGGATTCGGGAAGTGCTACGGAAGAAGTGGCTGTCGGTTACGACAATGATTCGATGGAAATCGGCTTCAACGCCAAATATCTCCTCGACATCACCTCGCAGCTTTCCGGCGACGACGCGATTTTCCTGCTGGCCGACGCGGGCTCGCCGACGCTCGTTCGCGACACCGCTGGCGACGATGCGCTTTATGTTCTGATGCCGATGCGCGTTTGAAACGGGAATTTTCCGCAAATTTCATCAAAAAAGCCGGTGGAACGCTTCACCGGCTTTTTTTGATTCGGTGACGGCGCATTTCAAACCGTAAGCGAATTTTTCCAGTTACGACATTTTGCCTTGTTTTTGCGCCAAATGGGATCAACATTGCGTAACAGTTTTTTGACAATGACCAAAAGCATCTGAGGGAACTATGGCACTTAACCTGAAGCAACGGCTTGAACAGAAATTTGAAGAAGAAATCCGCTTTTTCAAGGGTATGGTCAGCCAGCCGAAAAAAGTCGGGGCCATTGTGCCGACATCGTCCATCACGGCGAAAAAAATGGCGAGTGTCATCAATCCCCATTCCGGCCTGCCGGTTCTCGAACTCGGTCCCGGCACCGGCGTCATCACCAAGGCCATTCTGGCGCGCGGCATCAAGCCGGAGAACCTGACCGCCATCGAATATTCGACCGATTTCTACAATCAGCTGCTCAGGAGCTATCCGGGCGTCAATTTCGTCAATGGCGACGCCTTCGATCTCGATGCGACGCTTGGCGAACACAAGGGCCAGATGTTCGACAGCGTCGTCTCCGCCGTGCCGATGCTGAATTTCCCCATGGCCGCCCGTATCAAGCTTCTCGACGAATTGCTGAAGCGCGTGCCCCATGGCCGCCCCGTCGTGCAGATATCCTACGGCCCGATTTCCCCCATCGTCGCGCAGCCGCATCTCTACCACATCCGCCATTTCGATTTCATCGTGCGCAATATTCCGCCGGCGCAATTGTGGACCTATACGCGGGCCTGATATTCGACAGAGTGCCGGAACCCGTCATTTCCCGGTCGTGACGAATGGTTAGGGTGTCGATTTGCCCTTTCCATCGTCCTTGAGGACCGATTGCCATGCATGCGCTCTACATCACCCACCCCCAGGTCAAGATCGATCCGGCTGTTCCCGTTCCCGAATGGGGGCTTTCGGACAGGGGGGCCGAGCGGACGCGCGAGGCAAGCCGCCTGCCCTGGGCACGGACATTGCGCCGCATCGTTTCCAGCGCCGAAACCAAGGCGATCGAAACCGCCCGCATCCTGGCTGAAACCTCCGGGGCGGAAATGGACATCGTGGAGGCGATGCATGAAAACGACCGGTCCGCCACCGGCTTCCTGCCGCCGCCGGAATTCGAAAAGGCGGCGGACTGGTTCTTCGCCCATCCCGAGGAAAGCTTTTATGGTTGGGAGCGTGCAATCGACGCGCAGGCGCGGATCGTCGGGGCGGTCAAAGCCGTTCTTGACCGGCACGACCCGCAGCAGCCGATTGCCTTTGTCGGCCATGGCGGCGTGGGTACGCTTCTGAAATGCCATATCGAAGGCCGCGGCATCAGTCGCAGCAAGGACCAGCCGCCCGGCGGCGGCAATCTCTTTCGCTTCCCCATCGCCGACTTTTCACTTGCAGCCGCGTCCCCCACATGCGACTGGACGGCAATGGAAACATGGCAGGGATAAGACAATGACCGCGCGCGAAAAACTCATCGTCGGGCTGGATGTTCCGACTGTGCAGCAAGCCGAAGACATCGTGTCGAAGATCGGCGACGAGGTTCTGTTCTACAAGATCGGTTATCAGCTGGTCTTTGCCGGCGGTCTCGAATTTGCGCGCGACCTTGTCCAGAGCGGCAAGAAGGTCTTTCTCGACATGAAGCTGCTCGATATCGACAACACCGTCGCCTCCGGTGTCGAAAACATCGCCCGCATGGGCATGTCGATGCTGACGCTACATGCCTATCCCAAGGCGATGCGCGCTGCCGTCAAGGCCGCCGAAGGCTCCGGTCTCTGCCTGCTGGGTGTCACCGTGCTGACGTCGATGGACGACGTCGATCTCGCCGAGGCGGGTTATGCCTCTGACGCCCGTTCGCTGGTGCTGCGCCGGGCGGAGCAGGCACGCGAGGCGGGCATGGGCGGCATCGTCTGTTCGGCGGAAGAATCGACCGCCGTGCGCGAAATCCTCGGTCCGGACCTTGCTGTCGTCACCCCCGGCATTCGCCCGGCCGGCGCGGATCTCGGCGATCAGAAGCGGGTGATGACACCCTACGACGCCATCAAGGCCGGATCGAGCCATCTGGTCGTCGCCCGCCCGATCGTCAGGGCGGAAGACCCGAAAGCGGCGGCCCGCGCCATTCTTGACGACATGCTGCGCGCCAGCTTTCCGGCCAATCAGTAACGACAATCGGAGGAGATGAAATGGCAAAGGGATATTGGATCGCCCGCGTCGATGTGCGCGATAGTGAGCGTTACAAGGACTATGTCACGACGGCTAAGCCCGCTTTCGAGCGGTTCGGCGCCAATTTCCTGGCCCGTGGCGGCGCGCTGACCGAGCTGGAGGGCAAGGCGCGTGCACGTAACGTCGTCATCGAGTTCCCGTCGGTGCAACACGCCATAGACTGCTATAATTCTCCCGAATATCAGGCCGCGGCCAAAATCCGCCAGGAAGTCGCGGATGCGGAGATGATGATCGTCGAAGGAATTTGACGACCGTCAACCGCATTTCCCGAACCGGCTTTTAGCCTCGCGACAACATCTCTTCACGCGCGCGCGGCTTTGGGCTAAGAGACTGAAAAACGCTTTATCGATAGCTTCTGAGGAGCCTCCCATGACCTTGGCCAACCTTCCACCCCTCGTCACCGTTTTCGGCGGTTCGGGTTTTGTCGGGCGGCATGTCGTGCGGATACTGGCGAAGCGCGGTTACCGCATCCGCGTCGCCGTGCGCCGCCCGGATCTCGCCGGTTTTCTGCAGCCGCTCGGCAATGTCGGCCAGATTTCCTTCGCCCAGGCGAACCTGCGTTATCGCGACTCCATCGTCAAAGCCGTGGAAGACGCCGACCATGTGGTCAATTGCGTCGGCATCCTGACCGAAAGCGGTCGCAACACCTTTGACGCCGTACAGGAATTCGGTGCGAAAGCCATTGCCGAGGCGGCCCGCGATGCCGGCGCCACGCTGACGCATATCTCCGCCATCGGCGCGGATGCCAGTTCGCCGACCGGTTATGGCCGCACCAAGGGCCGGGCCGAAGCCGCCATTCATTCCATTCTGCCTGGCGCCGTGATCCTGCGCCCGTCGATCATTTTTGGACCGGAAGACGATTTCTTCAACAAGTTCGCAAAAATGGCCCGCAGCATGCCGTTCCTGCCGCTGATCGGTGGCGGAAAAACCAGGTTCCAACCGGTCTATGTCGAGGATGTCGCGGAAGCCGTCGCCCTTGGCGTCGATGGCAAGCTGAAGCCCGGCGCGATCTATGAACTCGGCGGTCAGGATGTCATGACGTTCCGTGACTGTCTCGAGGCGGTTCTTGCCGCAACCTATCGGGAGCGTCCCTTCGTCAACCTGCCCTTCGGCGTCGCGTCGATGATTGGCAAGATCGCTTCAATGGTGCCGCTGATTGCGCCGCCGCTGACGTCCGATCAGGTGACCATGCTGAAGAAGGACAATGTCGTTTCCACTGACGCCGAAAAGAACGGCCTGACACTGGAAGGCATCGGCATCAGCCCCGTTCGCGTCGCGTCCATTCTGCCTTCCTACATGGTGCAATACCGCCCGCACGGCCAGTTCTCCAATGCCGGAAAAGCGGCCTGAAGCCCATCTTCAGCCTCATCGATCATAAACGAAAGCGGGAGCCATTCCCGCTTTTTGTTTTTGCGCAATTCAATTGCAACCAAACCGCTATTCGTGCATTTTCCCCTCAACTGCAAGGGAGGCATTGAATGAACCAGGGCTGTTTTGCAGAGCCGGGTAAAAGTTAACGGCGGTCCGGCCTCCACAGGCAAGCGTGGCACAAGCGCAACTGTGGAAAAGACTTCGTATTAACCCGGTATTCAACAAGCTGCTTTATTGATATTCGCCACATTCCAAACATATCCCGACCACTCAATTCACACACGGCGGCATGATCCGCGCGAACGAACGTCTGAAAGGCAATCATAAAATGGGCAGATCTATCGCACTCTTTTTTGCGTGTGCGGCTTTGGTGGTTCTGGCGGGTTCTTTCATGGCGCCGGGAACGGTTGCAGCGGGTAAGAGCGGTTGCGCTCCCGCCTATGGCGTCGACCCCTGTGCAACGGCTTCGATCAGCACCAACTGATCGGCCTTTAAAAGTTTCAAAGAAAAAGCGCCGCCGGTTCTCCGGGGGCGCTTTTTCTTTTTCTGTTCGTTCGTCGCGAACGGAGATTATTCCCGCCCCTGGTTCAACCCAGAACCAGAAGCGCGATCAGTCCCAGCGAACCGATGGCGATGCGCCACCAGGCGAAGGGTGCAAAGCCCCGCCGTGACACGAAATCCAGCAGGGAACGAACAACGAAGAGGCCGGAGACGAAAGCGGCGATGAAACCGACGGCGATCAGCGCACCGTCATCGAAGCTCAGCGCATCGCGGTTCTTGTAAAGATCGAGCGTGAAAGCACCGAGCATGGTCGGCATCGCCAGGAAGAACGAAAATTCGGCGGCGGAGCGCTTGTCCGTTCCCATCAGCAGCGACCCGACGATTGTGGCGCCGGACCGCGACGTGCCGGGAATCATCGCAAGGCACTGGAAGAGGCCGATTTTGAAGGCAAGCGACGGCGGATAATCCATGATGTCGGTATATTTCGGTTTCAGCGGCATGCGGTCGACGCCGAGCAGAATGACGCCACCGATGATCAGCACCACGCAGATGAGCATCGGCGTTTCAAACAGCACGGTCTTGATGAAGTCATGCGCCAAAGCGCCGATTATCGCCGCCGGCAGGAAAGCGAGAGCGACGGCCAGCACGAAGCGGCGCGCTTTCGCGCTTGTCGGCAGAGCGAGCGCAATCGACACAAGCTTTTGAAAATAAACAAGAAGGATCGCAAGGATCGCACCGAGCTGAATAAGAACGGCAAAGGTGTTGCCGGGTGATTTAAAGCCGAGGAAATGCCCGGCCAGCAGCACGTGCGCCGTTGAGGAGACGGGAATGAACTCCGTCAGACCCTCGATAATGCCCAGCAGAAGCGCGCTGATGATCGATTGGTCACCCATGAGGTATCCTTCTTTTCAGGGGGAAAGTGGCAATGGAAGGCAATTGCGTTAAACTTGTTTTAAAGTAGCCAAGCTCTTATAGCGTCTTGATGAAGCGAAACTGAAAAAGTTTTTCGGCAAATGCCGATCATGACAACCAATCGTAAAAATTGAGTACCGATGCCAACTCTCTATCACTCTCCGATGTCGACCGCATCCCGGTTCGTTCGTCTGATCCTCGCGGAATACGGGTTCCAGACCGATCTCGTGGAGGAGCAGCCGTGGGAAAGACGGCGGGAGTTTTTGGCGCTCAATCCGGCCGGCACCCTGCCGGTCTATCTGGACGACAATATGCGCTCGCTGAGCGGGCCTTATGTGCTTGCGGAATTTCTTGACGAAACGCATGGGGTTCTGAAGCGCGACCGTCGGCTTCTCGCCGAAGACCCGTTTCAGCGCGCGGAAATCCGCCGGCTGACGGAATGGTTTCTGCAGAAAATGGAAAACGACGTGACCCGGCCGCTGGTGCGGGAACGGGTCTATAAATTGCAGATGACGGCGGCGCAGGGTGGCGGACCGCCGGATTCCAAGCTGCTGCGCACCGCCCGCAACAACATTCGCCAGCACATCAAATATCTCGAATGGCTGGCTGGCTCGCGCACCTGGCTTGCCGGCGACCGGTTGAGCTATGCCGATCTTGCCGCGGCTGCCGCGGTCTCGGTGCTGGACTATCTCGGTGAGATCAACTGGCTCGAAGCGCCGATTGCCAAGGAATGGTATCAGCGGGTGAAATCCCGGCCTTCCTTCCGGCCGTTCCTCAGCGAACGCATTCCGCGCCTTGCCCCTTCCTCCCACTACGCCGATCTGGACTTCTGAGGTCTGCCCTCCCGGTTATTTGCTGTGGCCTGCGGCTGTATCTAAAGCATGTCGTTGTCCCGAAACCGCTGCACACTTTCGGGCGACATGCATTATATATGCCGCAGAATAACCCGCAGGAGAAACGACCATCGACGTCGCGAGCGAAAAGCAGCGAATACGCGCGCGTAAACTGACGGACTTCGTTCGTCAGGAAGCGCTTTCGCTCGGCTTCGATCTGTGTCGCATCACCGCGCCGGACAGCATTCCGCTCGCACCCGAACGGCTGAGACAGTTTCTCGACAATGGCTATCACGGTACGATGGCGTGGATGGAGGAAACCGAGGCCCGCCGGGCAGAGCCGAAAACGCTCTGGGGAGACGTGCGCTCCATCGTCATGTTCGGGCTGAACTACGGCCCCGAGGAAGACCCACGCGACCTGCTTTCCAAACCCGACAAGGCGGCCATTTCGGTCTATGCCCGCAATCGCGATTATCACGACATCATCAAGGGGCGGCTGAAGGAAATCGCTACCCGTTTTGCCGCGCGCGCCGGCGAGGATGTGAAAGTCTTTGTCGATACCGCACCGGTAATGGAAAAACCGCTTGCCGCCGCCGCCGGTCTCGGCTGGCAGGGCAAGCATACCAACCTTGTCAGCCGCACCCATGGTTCGTGGCTGTTTCTCGGTAGCATGTTCACCACGGCCGAACTCTGTCTTGACGAGGCTGAAAGGGACCATTGCGGCTCCTGCCGCGCCTGTCTCGATGCCTGTCCGACGGCCGCTTTCCCCGCGCCCTATCAATTGGATGCGCGCCGCTGCATCTCCTATCTCACCATCGAGCACAAGGGGCCGATCCCGCACGAATTCCGGCCGATGATCGGCAATCGCATCTATGGCTGCGACGACTGTCTTGCCGCCTGTCCGTGGAACAAGTTTGCAGCGAGCGCCTCCGAGATGAAATTGCAGGCGCGCGAGGATCTGAAGGAACCCTCCATCGCCTTCCTGCTCACGCTCGATGACGCAGCCTTTCGCGGTTTCTTCAGCGGCTCACCCGTCAAGCGCATCGGCCGCAATCGCTTCATCCGCAATGTGCTGATCGCGGCGGGCAACTCGGCCGACCGGCAATTCGTGGAACGATGCAAGGCGCTTGCCGAAACCGACCCTTCGCCCGAAGTACGCGGCATGGCCGCGTGGGCTTTGTCGCGACTTATGGACAGGGACGAATTCCGTACATACTCTGCCGGTCGCGCGCCGGAGCCTGATCCGGAGGCGGAAATGGAATGGCAACTGGCAGAGGCGTGACGTATGCATGTGATGATTTTTGGCGCGGGATATTCTGGGAAAGCCATCGCTAACGCGCTGAGAACCGAAGCAGCAAGCGTTTCCGGAACCACACGAAGCCAGGACAAGTTCCCAAACCTCGTCGCCGCACGCATGACGCCCCTCCTCTTTGACGGCGTTCAGTTCAATGACGCGCTCGTCACCGCAATGGGCAATATCACGCATCTCGTACAATCCGTCGCGCCGGGCAAGGGTGGCGATCCGCTGCTTGCGCTTCTGGGCGGCGATCTGAAAAAGCTCATGCCCAATCTGAAATGGGTCGCTTATCTTTCCACCGTCGGCGTTTATGGCGACCATGGCGGCGCCTGGGTGGACGAGACAACGCCCTGCCGCCCGGTCTCCGCGCGATCCGTGGAACGGGTGGCTGCGGAAACCGCCTGGACTGCGGCAGCGGAAAAGGCGGCTGTGCCGCTTTCCATCCTGCGCCTTTCCGGAATCTACGGCCCCGGGCGCAATGCTTTCATGAATTTCGAGAAGGGAACGGCGCGGCGGCTGGTGAAGAAGGACCAGGTGTTCAATCGCATCCGGGTCGAGGATATCGGCGCCGCAATTGCCTTTCTGGTACGGAAAAACGAACGCGGCATCTTCAACGTGACCGACGACGAACCCTGCCCGCCGCAGGATGTGGTGAGCTTCGCAGCAGCGCTGATGGGGGTGGAACCGCCACCCGAGCAGGCCTTCGAGACCGCCGATCTGACGCCGATGGCGCGCTCTTTTTATGGCGAGAACAAGCGCGTTTCCAATGCCAGAATACGCGATCTCGGCTTCGATTTCCGCTTTCCGGAGTACAGGTTCTCCCTCAGACAATTGTGGGAAAACGGCCTCTGGCGAGGCTGAAAAATCCCCCCCTGAAAAGCGATGAAAAATCCTTCCAATCCCGCTTTTGCGGATGGTTTTCGTCTTATTTCAGCCAATTAGGATTTTATTAACCATCCAAAAATCACTAAAATCGTAGTCATTAGAAAAATATTTCACTCACATTTCGTGAACTGGATTCACGAAGCCGTGACCTGCAACAGCATTTCCGTTATCCATTGATTCTGCGTTATTTTTTCCAGCTTTTGGCCGGGATGCCCTGCCGACAGCTTTCCGGCTAACGATCACGAATATTACAGACTGTAACAGTTCGTGATTTGAGGTCAGCTTTTTTTCGCCATTTTTCCCTCGCCCTACAATCTCGCATCAAAAGGCGTTCAGGCCAGTTCATGGCCGTTTAGCAAGGGCACAATCAATCGGCGCGGGGCCGATTTTCAGGGAAGCACAGTTTGTTGAATATCCGTCGTATAACTTTCACCGCTGCAACTATCGCCGCCTGTTCCATCATTGCGCCTCTTCAGGCGAATGCGGCAAATGGTTGTGGAGGCGCATCGTGGTATGCGTTGACCTCCAAGACTGCTTCGGGCGAGCGCATGAACGCCGCCAACCTGACCGCCGCCCACCGCTCGCTGCGGTTCGGCACCAAGGTCAAGGTGACCAATGCGCGCAATGGCAAGGCCGTTGTGGTGCGCATCAATGACCGTGGGCCGTTCATCAAGGGCCGCGTTCTCGATCTTTCCAAGGCAGCCGCCAAGAACATCGGCATGATCAACTCCGGCACCGCCAAGGTCTGCTACGAGGTCGTCAAGGCCGATTGAGCCTTGCCCTCGCCGCCATTCGCGTCTACCAACCGGGCTTAGCACAAGAACGAGGTAGACAATGCGTTTAGGCGGGCGTTTGGCCGGAGCAATCGAAGTGTTGGCGGATATTGAGGGACGCAGGCGTCCCGTCGCCGATGCTCTGAAAGATTGGGGCCTTGCCCATCGTTTCGCCGGTTCCGGCGACAGGGCTGCAATCGGCAACATCGTCTATGACGCGTTGCGCATGAAACTGTCGCACGCCTGGCTGATGGATGACGACAGCGCTGCCTCGCTTGGTTATGCCGTGCTGCTGCGCCAATGGGGCAAGAGCTTTTCGGACCTTTCGGCGGAATTCGACGGCGACAAATTCGCCCCCGCCGCACCGGATGAACAAAGGCAGCAGGCCTTTCTGTCCCGCTCCCTCAACGATGCACCGACCCATATTCAGGGCGACATACCCGAATGGGTGCAATCCTCCTTCGAAACCGCCTTCGGAGAGCGCTGGCTCGCCGAGGCGCAGGCGCTGAACGAGCGGCCCACGCTCGATCTGCGCGCCAACACCTTGAAAGCGACGCGCGACAAGGTGCTGAAGGCTTTGGAGGAAAGCGGCGCGGAAGCCACGCATATCGCCCGACAGGGCGTGCGCATTCCCGCCGGCGAAGGCCCTTCCCGCCTGCCGAACGTCACTGCCGAACTGTCCTTCCAGAAGGGCTGGTTCGAAGTGCAGGACGAGGGCTCCCAGATTGTTGCCGATCTTGCCGGCGCGCATGAAGGCGAGCAGATCCTCGATTATTGCGCGGGCGGCGGCGGCAAGACGCTGGCCATGGCGGCCAGCATGAACAATAAGGGCCAGGTCCACGCCTTCGACGCCGACCGCAAGCGCCTTGCGCCGATCATCGAACGGCTGAAGCGGGCCGGCACGCGCAATGTGCAGGTACACGACCGCGCTTCCGGCCTGACGCCGTTCCAGGAAAAATTCGATCGCGTTCTGGTGGACGCGCCCTGCACCGGCACCGGGACATGGCGCCGCCGGCCCGACACCAAATGGCGGCTGACGGCCCGCAATCTGGAAGAGCGCGTGCAGCAGCAGGGCGAGGCGCTCTCACAGGCCAAGGGGTTCGTACGCCCGGGCGGAGAGCTGCTTTATGTCACCTGTTCGGTTTTGCCCGAAGAAAACGAACAGCAGGTAAGACGTTTCTGCGCGGAAAATCCGGAATTTTCCATCGGCTCCGCACTGGAACGCTGGCAGACGACTTTCGGCGGCAACGCGAATAAACCGCATTCTTCCGACGGCAAGACAGTGACGCTGACGCCTGCAACCACAGATACGGATGGCTTCTTCTTCTGCTTGATGAAACGCAAAGCATAACACCGTCTTTGCAAGCACTGATTTTACTTGGAAAACAACACCAGGTCTTGTTTCAAAGCATTCTAAACTAGAATGTTTGACACAAGTTTGTGATTGGGTCAGAACTCGCTTGCCGCGGCGCGAAGTCATTTCACGCCTGCCGAAGGAGAGGGATCATGATCCGCAAAACCATTCTCAGCGCTTCTTTTGCGCTTCTTGCCGCATCTGCGGCTTTCACCGCGCTTCCCGCCCGGGCCGCTACCGACGCGGCCGCCGTCGTCAAGCATTATGCCGATGTCGCGCATGCGAAATATGAGGATTCGCTGACCACGGCGAAGGCGCTGGACAAGGCCATCGATGCGCTGATCGCAACGCCGAGCGAAGAAACCCTGAAGGCCGCCCGGGAAGCATGGATCAAGGCCCGCGTTCCCTATCAGCAGTCGGAAGTCTATCGTTTCGGCAACCCGATCGTCGACGATTGGGAAGGCAAGGTGAATGCCTGGCCGCTGGATGAAGGCCTGATCGACTATGTCGACGGTTCTTATGGCACGGAAAGCGACGAGAACGAGCTTTACGTTGCCAACATCATCGCCAATCCGAAGATCAAGATCAGCGGTGAAGAGGTCGACGCCTCCAAGATCACCCCCGAGCTGATCGAAAGTCTGCACGAGGCGGGCGATGTCGAAGCCAATGTGACGACCGGTTACCACGCCATCGAATTCCTGCTCTGGGGTCAGGACTTGAACGGCACCGGACCGGGCGCAGGCAACCGCCCCTACACCGATTACGACAAGGCGAAATGCACGAACGGCAATTGCGACCGCCGCGCCGATTACCTGAAATCCGCCTCGACCCTGCTGGTCAAGGATCTTCAGGAGATGGTGGATGCCTGGGCGCCGGAAGGCGAAGCCACGAAAACGGTGGAAGCCGATCCGAAAGCGGGCCTGACCGCCATTCTCACCGGCATGGGTTCGCTCTCCTATGGCGAGCTGGCGGGTGAGCGCATGAAGCTCGGCCTTCTGCTGCACGATCCGGAAGAGGAACATGATTGCTTCTCCGACAACACCTACAATTCGCATCTTTACGACGCGATCGGCATCGCCTCGGCCTATACCGGCGACTATACCCGCGTGGACGGAACGAAGATGACGGGCGCCTCGCTGTCGGAACTGGTCGGCGCCAAGGACAAGGCGCTGAACGACGAGCTGCTGGCGAAGCTGAACAAGACGCTCGACGCCATGCATGCCATGGAAAAGCGCGCGCAGACCGTCGAGGCCTATGACCAGATGATCGGCGAAGGCAACAAGGAAGGCAACGCCGTGGTTCAGACGGCCATCGACGGCCTTCTCGACCAGACGAAGACTGTCGAACGCGTCATCGCGGCGCTCGATCTCGGCAAGATCGAGCTTGAAGGCTCCGACAGCCTCGACAATCCGAACGCCGTCTTCAAATAAGCGGTAAAGCGGGCCGCAGATCGCTGCGGCCCGTTACTTTTCACCCGCCCTTGTTGTCATGCAATTTTTGCTGCCGCCGATCCGCAAGCCATTCTTCTTCGCCGGGGCAGCCTGCCTTGTGGCGTCGATGGCGCTTGCCGAACCGCTGCGCAACGACCTGACGGAGAAAGATCGAAGCCGTGTGCTGGCGGTGACCGCGCCAACGGCGGATTTTACCGGGCCGGAACCTTTCGAGGCCATGGCCGGCGGAGCGACGACCAGCGCCAGCAAGGCCGACAGCGGCGCGTTCTCGCATCCTTCCGCCACCATGCCGCTCGAACGGAAGCAGGATTTCAAGCTCGGCAATGCGCTGTTCCAGAAGCTCTGGGTCTCCTCTCCGTCCTCCACACAGGCCTCGGACGGGCTCGGGCCGCTGTTTAACGCTCGATCCTGCCAGACCTGCCATATGAAGGATGGCAGGGGTCGACCGCCTCTTGACGGAGAAGACGCCGTCTCGCTGTTTCTGCGGCTGGCGCGACCGGCACGCAATGAAGCCGAACGACAGGCCATTGCCAGCCACCAGACCTTAAATTTTCCCGATGAGACCTATGGCCGGCAGCTTCAGAACCTGGCCATTCCCGGCCTCGCCGCCGAAGGCAAGCCGGTCATCACCTATACGGAAGAGCCGGTTCAGCTGGCGGATGGTGAGGTGGTGATGCTGCGAAAGCCCGGCTATGCCGTGGCGAACCTGCAATATGGTCCGCTTGGCGCCGACACGACGCTTTCGGCGCGCATCGCCATGCCCACCCTCGGGCTCGGCCTGATCGAGGCCATTGCCGAGGCCGATATTCTGGCCAAGGCCGACCCGGACGACAATGATGGCGACGGCATTGCCGGGCGTCCCGCATGGGTCAAAGACCATCGCACCGGCGAGGTGAAACTCGGGCGGTTTGGCTGGAAAGCGCAGAATGCGAGCGTGCGAGACCAGAGCGCCAGCGCCTTCTCCCACGATATAGGCATTTCCACACCGGATGCGCCGAATGCCTATGGCGACTGCACGGACGTCCAGAAGGACTGTCTTGCCATGCCGACCGGTGTGCAGCTAAGGCTCGGGCCGGTGGAGGCGCCCGATCCGGTTCTCGACCTCGTGACCTTCTACACTGAAAATCTCGCCGTGCCGCGCCGCCGCAATGTCGATGATCCGACGGTTCTGCAGGGAAAGCAGCTTTTCTACGCCTCCGGCTGTACGGCCTGCCACACCCCGAAATTCGTCACCCGCCGCGACGCCGCCAACCCCATGCATTCTTTCCAGTTGATCTGGCCCTATTCCGATTTTCTGCTGCATGACATGGGCGAAGGACTTGCAGATGGCCAGCAGGTGGGCGAAGCCAGCGGACGGCAGTGGCGAACCCAGCCGCTCTGGGGCATAGGCCTGACGCAAAAGGTCAATGGCAACGGTTTTTACCTGCATGACGGGCGGGCGCGCAGCCTGACGGAAGCGATATTGTGGCACGGCGGCGAAGGGCAAAAAGCGCGCGACGCCTTTGCCGCCTTGCAAAAATCCGACCGGCAGGCTTTGCTGGCCTTTCTGGAGTCCCTTTGATGAAAAATGCCATGCGAAAAATTTCTGGCGTCATGTCCGTGCTGCTGCTTCTGACCACGCCGCCGGCAAGGGCGCAGGATGTGGAGCTGATGCCGCCGCCGCCGCTAGACCCGGTTAAGGTGCAGGGCGTGATGGAAAAGGCGGTGAACGGCTTCATCCGTCCCGGCTATGACCGCTTCCGGCAGTCGGCGGAGACGCTGGAAGGCCGCATGAAAGCTTTCTGCACCGCTCCCTCCGAAACGACCGCAGCGGCGGCCAAGGCGGCCTTTGTCGATACGGTGTCAAGCTGGTCGACCATCGAGATCGTGCGTGTCGGTCCTGTCATCGAGAAGAACCGTTTCGAACGCGTGCTTTATTATCCCGACAAGAAGGGTCTCGGGCTGAAACAGGTGCAGCGTTATCTCACCGAAAAGGATGAAAGCGTCACGAGTGCGGATGGCCTGAGCGGCAAGAGCGTTGCGGCGCAGGGGCTCGGCGCTCTTGAGTTCGTGCTTTACGGAACCGGAGCGGAAGAGTTGCTCGACAGGAAGGGTGATTTCCGCTGCCGTTACGGTGCGGCCATCGCCGGTAATATCGCCAATGTGGCGACGGAACTTTCCGACAGCTGGAATGCGCCTGACGGCGCGCAGAAAAACTGGACCCAGCCCGGAGCGGACAACCCCGTCTTTCGCGACGAGCGCGAGGCGCTGGTCGCCCTGCTCGGCATTCTCGTCCATGGCTCCGAAGCCATTCGCGACCAGCGGATCGAAACCTTCTATAAGGGACCGGACAAGGCAAGATTTCCCCGCACCGCCATTTATTGGCGCTCCGGCCTGACATGGCAGAGCATTTCCACCAATATCAAGGCGGTTCAGACCCTGCTGCACACGGCGGATATGGTCGAACTCGTACCGCCCGATCAACGCTCCATCGTCAACTCCATCGATTTCATCGCCAAATCGATGATCCGCGTTGCCGGGACCATCGATACGGATGTGCAAAAGGCGCTGGATCAGGACGATCAGCGTGCCAAGGTGGATTATCTGCTGCTCAATGGCAAAGACCTGATCTACCGCTTGAACGATCAATATGGCGGCGCCATCGGCCTCAGCTCCGGCTTTTCCTTCGCCGATGGGGACTGAGCCGATGATCTCCGGCACCAAACGGATGCTGATAGATCGGCGCAGCTTCATCAAAGCGGCGGGAGTTCCCTTCCTCGCCGCGCTGGCTCCCCGTTCACTTTATGCGCTGGAGCGGACAGACGCGGTCTTTGCCTCCGCCTTCCGCGCCCGTGACGGGTCCTACGGCATTGCGACGGTGAGCGAGCGCGGCGAGATCATCGACCGCGTGGCGCTTCCTGCCCGCGCCCATGGAATGGCGACGAGCCATGCGACCGGCATGACCGTGGCCTTTGCGCGCCGGCCCGGCACCTTCTTCATGGCCTTCGACCCCGCGCGGCGCGGCGAACCGATCGTGATGCACACACCGGAAAACCGCCACTTCTACGGCCACGGGCAATTCTCCCCTGACGGCGCAATCCTCTATGCCAGCGAAAACGACTTCGACGGCAATCGCGGCGTTATCGGGCTTTATGACACCCGCAACGGCTTTGCCCGCATCGGCGAATATGATGCGCATGGCATCGGCACGCATGACATGACGGTGAGCGATGACGGCCGGCTGATCGTGATCGCCAATGGCGGCATCGAAACCCATCCGGATTTCGGCCGAACCAAACTCAATATCGACAATATGCAGCCGTCCCTCGTGCTTCTGGACGCCTCGACCGGGCAAGTGATCCAGAAACACGCCATGCCGGCGCATCTGCGGCAGCTTTCCACCCGCCATGTCGATCTCGGCGATGACGGGCGTATCTGGTTCGCCTGCCAATATGAGGGACCGCGCAACGATCTCCCGCCGCTTGTCGGCCATTTCTCCAGGGGCGAGGCTCTCACCTTCGTCGATTTGCCGGAAGAAACGACGGTGCGCCTTGCCAATTATGTCGGGGCTATTGCCGTCAACCGGCGCGATGGGCTGGTGGGCCTGACCTCGCCCAACGGCAACGCCGCCGTGACGCTGGATGCGAAAACCGGGCGCGTCGTTTCCGAGACGACCGTGCGGGAAGCGGCAGGCGTCGCGCCCGCCGCGAGAGGCATTGCGGTTTCTTCCTATGACGGATTTTTCGAGACCCGGCGCAGCGACGTGGCGTGGGACCAGCACATCGTGCGTCTGTCCAGCTAAAATACTGAAAAGAAAGGGGAACAAAAGCCCGGCCGGCGCATTGGACGGATCATGAGAAACCTTGCCGTCTATGTCGTTTTTGTGGTTGCTGTTGTTGCCGTGGGGGCGCTGATCGGCGTCAACAATGTGCCCGGCGCATGGTATCAATCGCTGCAGAAGCCTTTCTTCAATCCGCCCAACTGGATTTTCGGGCCTGTCTGGACCGCGCTTTACGTGCTGATCGGCATTGCCGGCGCACGGACATGGATCCGCAAGCCGATGGGAACGCGCATGCGGCTCTGGTTCACGCAGATGGTGCTGAACTTCCTGTGGTCTCCGATTTTTTTCGGAATGCAGAGCCCGGCAGGTGCACTCATCATTATTATTCCAATGCTGATCTGCATCGTCGCCTTTGTGGCGCTCGCCTACCGTCGTGACCGCATATCCATGTGGCTTTTCTTGCCCTATGCCGTGTGGGTCGCCTTTGCCACGGTGTTGAATGCAAGCATCGGCATGTTGAACTAAATCCCCGCACCGCCCTTGCCTTGCCTGCCGCCACGCGCCATGTCAGTTTGCGATGAGGCAGAAGCAGGCAGGTAGGCCATGGAGATCACGGATCCCGGCGATTTTCGTCAGCGGATAGAAAGAAGCTTTGCGCGGCAGGGCGTGGTGCAGGCGATTAACGCCGAGATCAGCCGTATCGAACACCGGCTGGTGGAAATCGAACTCCCTTTTCATGAAAAGCTGACGCAGCAGCACGGCATATTGCATGCCGGCGTCATCGCCGCCGGTCTGGACACCGCCTGCACCTATGCCGCCTATACGATCATCGAGCCGGAAGCCTCGCTGCTGACCATCGAGTTCAAGGTTAATCTCATGTCGCCCGGGCGCGGCGAGCGGTTCCTCTTTCGCGGCGAGATCATCAAGCCAGGGAACAACCTGATCGTCGCCGATGGCCGCGCCTATGCGCTGTCCGACGGACCGGCGAAGCTGATCGCCTCCATGACGGGCACGATGATGGTGGTGAAGGGTCGCGAGGATATTACCGGATGAGCTACCGGCTTTTGCATGTCGCGGATAAATCCGTCCTCTTCGTCATGGCGGCTTCCCCCGAATACGGTCCCCATCTTCAGGCACGCATTGCGCCGCTGATGACCGGTATCGGCCCGGTCGAGGCGGCGATTGCCGTCACGGCCGTCCTTGCCGGTCTCGATGCGGCCGATCACCTGCCCGACCTCGTCGTTTCGCTCGGTTCCGCCGGTTCGCGAACGCTGGAGCAAACCGGCATCTATCAGGCGATTTCGGTTTCCTATCGCGACATGGACGCCTCCGCCTTCGGTTTCGAAAAGGGCTGCACCCCGCTGCTCGATCTGCCTGCCGAAGTGGCCTTGCCTTTGCGGATACCCGAAATTGCCGAGGCGCGGCTTTCCACGGGCGCCAATGTCGTTTCGGGTGAGGCCTACGGGCTGATCGACGCCGATATGGTGGAAATGGAAACCTTTGCGGTATTAAGGGCCTGCCAGCGCTTCGGCGTACCGCTCGTCAGTCTGCGCGGCATTTCCGATGGCAAGGTGGATGTGAACCATGTGGACGACTGGACGGAGTACCTGCACATCATCGATGAAAAGCTGGCGGATGCCGTCTATCGGCTTTGCCGCGCCATAGAGGACGGCGTGATTGCCCTTTGAAACCTCGCGATTTTCGCAAATTTCCGCTGTTTGACGCCCGCTCCCGGGTTGCCTAAAGCCGCCATTTTCTTTAAAGGCTCGCCATGACCCAGATAGCCCATCCCGACAGCATTCTCATCATCGATTTCGGCAGCCAGGTGACGCAGCTGATTGCGCGCCGCGTCCGCGAAGCCGGGGTCTATTGCGAAATCCATCCGTTCCAGAATGCCGCAGAGGCATTCGAGAAGCTTCAGCCCAAGGGCGTGATCTTCTCCGGCGGCCCCGCATCCGTGACGGCGGAAGGAAGCCCGCGCGCACCGCAGGCGGTGTTCGACAGCAAGGTTCCGATCCTCGGCATTTGCTATGGCCAGCAAACGCTCTGCACGCAGCTCGGCGGTGTGGTCGAGGGTGGCCATGCGGCGGAATTCGGCCGCGCCGATATCGACATCAAGAAGGCAAGTCCGCTTTTCGAAGGCTTCTGGGAACAGGGCAAGAGCTATCCCGTCTGGATGAGCCATGGCGACCGCGTGACGAAGCTGCCGGAAGGTTTCGAGGTCATCGCAACCTCCGAGAACGCACCTTTCGCCATCGCCGCGGACGAGAAGCGCCACTACTACTCCACCATGTTCCACCCGGAAGTGGTGCATACGCCTGACGGCGGCAAGCTGCTCTCCAACTTCGTGCACAAGATCGTCGGGCTCAAATCCGATTGGACGATGGCGGCCTATCGCGCCGAAATGATCCGCAAGATCCGCGAGCAGGTCGGCACCGGCCGCGTGCTCTGCGCGCTTTCCGGCGGCGTCGATTCCTCGGTTGCGGCCATCCTCATTCATGAGGCGATCGGCGACCAGCTCACCTGCGTTTACGTCGACCACGGCCTGATGCGGCTTGGCGAAAGCGAGCAGGTCGTCGGCATGTTCCGCGACCACTACAATATTCCGCTGGTGCATGTGGATGCCGCCGACCTGTTCCTCGGCGAACTGTCGGGCGTTTCCGATCCGGAAGTGAAGCGCAAGACCATCGGCCGCCTGTTCATCGAGGTCTTTGAGGCCGAAGCGGCCAAGATCGCCGCCGATGGCAAGGGCGCACCGAATTTCCTGGCGCAGGGCACGCTTTACCCTGACGTCATCGAAAGCGTCTCCTTCTCCGGCGGCCCCTCGGTCACCATCAAGAGCCACCACAATGTCGGCGGCCTTCCCGAGCGGATGAACATGCAGCTCGTCGAGCCGCTGCGCGAGCTCTTCAAGGATGAAGTGCGCGCGCTCGGCCGTGAACTCGGCCTGCCGGACAGCTTCATCGGCCGCCACCCCTTCCCCGGCCCGGGCCTGGCAATCCGCTGCCCCGGTGCGATTACCCGTGAGAAGCTGGATATTCTGCGCAAGGCGGATGCGATTTATCTCGATGAAATCCGCAAGGCCGGTCTCTACGACACCATCTGGCAGGCTTTCGCCGTGCTGCTGCCGGTGCAGACCGTGGGCGTCATGGGCGATTACCGCACCTATGACTTCGTCTGCGCGCTTCGCGCCGTGACCTCGGTGGATGGCATGACGGCGGATTTCTATCCCTACGACATGAATTTCCTTGGCCGCGCGGCAACCCGCATCATTAACGAAGTACGCGGCATCAATCGCGTCGTCTATGACGTGACGAGCAAGCCGCCCGGCACGATCGAGTGGGAATGATTTTAGCCTACCAAACGCCGGTCTGAGCCGCCGCGCCCCGTGGGGCCTGGCGGCTCCGATCACTGTTTATACCTGACACTATCCGGGGTCTTTCCTGTCCAAGTTCGAAAGGCACGATAGAAGGAATTCGGCTCATCGAAGCCGAGCAGGAAAGAGATTTCCGCCACAGGCAGGGTTGTCTTTCTGAGGTAGTGGTGCGCAAGCGCTTCGCGCGTCTCTGCCAGGAGTTGCTGATAACTGGCGCCTTCGGATTCGATGCGCCGTTGTAGGGTCCGCTTGCTCATCACGAGTTTTTCGGCGATCGCCTCGATGGAAATACGGCCGCTCGGGATTCCCTCGAGAAGGGCCGCACGAACACGTTGCGACGTCGTGACCTCTCTATCGAGTTCGGCGAGCTGCTGACGTAAATGCGGCTCGAAGGTTGCCCACATTTGCGCATTTGAGGTGAGGAAGGGGCGGATCGCATCGGCCGCGCCGAAGACGATCCGGTGGCGCGCTCCCTGTGTCAGGCTGACCCCTAGAAATGCTCCATAGGGGGCTATCGGCGAAGGCAGGGCGGTCGTCGTTACCGCGACTGGCATCAACGCCTCGCGCGTCGCCATGCGGGCGAGCGCCACGAAAAAGAGCAATTCCAGCAGGATCAGGGAATCGGGCGGCTGGGCCGCACAGGTCCATGAGAGTTCCAGGGTCATCCTATCATGCTCCTCCGACACTTCGAGGCGCATTGGCGCGATCAACCGCTTGTATTGAGCGACGCGACGGACGGCTGTTACGAGGTTCGGGCTGCACAAAGCGGCGAAAAGCGGCGGCGAAAAAGCTTCGCTGCGGATCGCTTCGCACACCCGCAGCGGGAAAAGTTCATCACCCGCTTCCGCCTCCATACCGTTCCAGAGGCGGTGGAAATGATCCGGCAGGAGGCGAACCGAGGGGTGTTGCAGAAGATCGCCCGACAGGCCGGCGCGCCGCAGGACGTTGGCCGCGGAGATACCGAGGTCCTTGAGGACCATCCGCCATGTCGTCGTGTCGAGTGCGTAGGTGTGCGATGGGGCCATTCTGGTTTCTCGCGCGTGACGACTTAAGCCATTCACTTGCAGCGCATGTTTCATGGAGAAGAACACTGCCCGCAGCTTTCAGCAATGCCGACTGGACGTTTTATGTATCTATTGCACGATGCGAAGGGTGCGACATACTGGAAGCAGATTATCGGCAAATGCGTTCGCCCGTGCAACAAGCTCGGTTACATTCTCTTCGTCAGTTTCGAGCGCTCTTCCCTCCTTCAACAATTTCTGTCCCTGGGGAGCGAGCACTGACCAGGCATAGTAGGCCCATTGGTCCGGCTGCTCTTTACTGTCGCCTATCGCCAGAAGAAAAAGCTGTTCGAACCTGTCCAGCCGGACACCTCCGCCGGTCACCGGAGAGGCGAGAAATTGTAGCGTTTCGCTGTCTTTCGCGCTCTTGCAAACAGCAGCGTTGAACGCGCCGCAGCTTTTCTCGCGCCTCGCCTGTCCTTCATCCCGCAAGCATGGCTGGAGGTATCCCGCGCCGACGAGCGCGCTCAGCGTATCCGTAACCTGCCCCCAGGAGAGAGAACGGCCAACGATATTATCAGTCAAAATTTCCCGCATAGCGACGGGACCGCCAGACAGAACATTCAGCAGCGGCTCGTAAATCGCCTCTTGGAGCTGCTGATTTGAGAAACGCCTTTTCAGGGCTGCGGCAACGACGTCGCGCGGTCTGGAAAGCGCAAACCGGGAATCGATCCAACCGCCCGCCGAACTTCGAACCGAATGGGGGATCGCGCCCTTTACGAACAGATCCCGACGAAACTGCTCATTCGTCACGAAGGCTTTCAACGTCTCGCGCTGTATCGGATCCGCCTCTGCCCCCAATAAAGCCTGGTGCTCGGAGCTGAGCAACTGGCTCTCCACCGCATCGAGCAAATCGACCGATCCGAGGAATGAGAGCTTCGCGGCAGACAATTCCCTGACGACGTCAGAAAAATACATGGGATGCCAGTCCTCGTTGAAATATTCGTGCGCGAGGTAGTTGCGCGACATTGGCTGCATCTGACCAAAATGCGTTTTCACTGAGGTATTGCTTTTGAAATATCCCGCATCCGATTTGAGAAGCGTGTCCGCGAACGCGAGAGCTTCCTCGATGCGCGGCAACAGTGGTCCCGAACGCCGATTTGCCCGATCGATAAGAATGCGCCGCAAAGGCAGGGCGGACGCCCAGCCAGGTAGCGTGTTGTAGCTGATGAAGACCAGACCGCCGGGCTTCAGCTTGCGGGAGATGAAGTCGATGATCTCGCCGCGGTTCCTCGCCGATATCCAGCTATAGACCCCGTGGAGGGCGATGATATCGAATCCATCGGGAAGCGAGGGTTCGTCGGCAAAATCTGCAAAAGCATGCTCGTAAAAATGGACATTGGCAAGTGCGGCGTCACCGGCCAGCCATCTTGCGCCGGCAATGTGGGCGGGATTGAAATCATTGGCATAAAATTCGATATCAGGGTTGGCGGCGGCAAGAAGATTGGTCGAAAAGCCCTGGCCGCAGCCAAGCTCGCAATAGTTTAGTAGCCGGCCTTCCAGGGCAAATTTCTGTCCCCTGCAAAGAGCCGCAAAACCCAGCAAAGCAGGCGTCAACTCCCGGTAAAAATCGAACGTGTAGTCCAGACCGTCTACATAGCCTTGCGTCCAATTCGTCAAAATACACCTGCTTTGCGACGGGTTATAATCTGGGCCGATCAATTCAAAACATCGGCGGGCAGCCTGCCGCTTTGTTCCCAAACTGGATCGGAGTTCACGCTCAACGCGCCTGGCAGGGGCGCTCCCTATAAAGGGCCTTGATGCGATGGGTTTGGGACGGCTTGTAACCAAGGCCCGATTCCGCCTCCATTCCGTTCCAGACGCGTTGATATTTATCGGGCAGGAGGCACACGAGGGGAGTCGCAGAAGATCGCCCGATAGGTCCGCCCGCCGCAGACGCGACGACTTAAGCCATCCCGACTTGCTCCTTCAGAGCAGCAAAAAACTCTGCGTCGTTTGACGCATAGCGCGCGGCGAGGAACTGGTTCGCATCGGCGCCAGCGATATAGCGGAGCCGGTCGCTCTTATCCGTTGCCGCTTCGTAAACGATTTCGGCAATCGCCTCCGGCGACGAGGTTTGCTCCTTCATCGAACTCACAAGATCCCACATGCCCTGAATAAGGGGCTGATATTCAACGAGTGCCGGATCGTTGTTGTGTTCGAAGGACCGACCGGAAAAATCCGTGTTGATCATGCCGGGCTCGACGATTTTCACACGGATGCCGAGGGGCGCAAGCTCATATTGCAGCGCTTCGGAAAAGCCTTCCACCGCGAATTTGGTGCCGTGATAGAGCGTGCCGGTCGGAAAGGCGATCCGCCCACCCATCGATGAGATGTTGACGATGGTGCCGCCGCGGTTTTTCCGAAAATGCGGCAAAAGGGCCTTGGTCGTTGCCATGAGGCCAAGGACGTTCACGTCATACTGGCGGCGCATGCTCTCAAAGGGCGTTGCCTCGAGAGGACCGTAAGCGCCGTAGCCCGCATTGTTGACAAGGGCGTCGATGCGCCCGAACCTTGCCAGACCGGCTACCAGCGCAGCGGTGATCGACGTCAAATCCTGAACGTCGAGGCGGGTGACGAGGGTGTTTGCAAGCTTCGTCAGTTCTGTTTCGGACTCGGGGTCGCGCATCGTCGCGATGACGTTCCATCCCTTCGCCTGAAAGAGCTTGGCCGTGGCACGACCGAGGCCGCTCGAAGTTCCGGTAATGAGGATCGTTCCAGTCATCTTGTGCTTCCCAATTTCGTGACAAGCGTCACTCTATGTGACTGGGTTTTGGGTGGCAGTATCGAAGCGCGCCAATATACAATCGGATCACGCCAACCGTTCCATGATCTTGGCAGGGTAGGCAGCCCTTGCCCAATCCGCCGTGGCTGCAGCAACACCACTGGGGTCGGACACAGACTTGGGATATAACGCCGCGACTAGTTCGCGGCGTTTCTGTTTTGCCGTACGAGATAGATGATCTGGGCGGTCAGGCCGACCACAAGGATCGCCAGCAACCCTGCCTGAGCGCCGAGAAGCAGCGGCGATTTCAGGTCCGTAACCAGAGGGTGACCGTCTGGAACACGGCGCAGGATTTCGCTGACCGTCGGGACCATCAAAAGAAACGCACTGATGCTGAGACAGATGGTTTCAATATATCTGGCCGTGCGCGTTGAACCCAGAACGCCTTCGATGCCGTAACCTGCGAGCAGGAACAGGATGGTCAGGACGCCAACGCCGTAACTGATCGGCTGATGCGCCACGAGGAAGACCGTCGCAGCGCCGATCAGCATGGAGACAAGATAGAGGGTGCCTAGCGCTGATCGGGGAACGATTCGACCGTGGCGGGCAAACATGTAAATGGCGGCGGGAATGGCCGGCAGGCTTCCAAGCGTATGGATCCAGCCGAGCGGAGAAATTCCGAACATGAGAGATTGCCTTTCTCGTCCAAACGGACGTGGTGGTCCGGGAAGCAGACTGTCATTGACAAATCTGCCAGCTTGATACGGTCTATTTTCTCGGTGGCGTGCCGCTCAGGTCATGCATCGAGCTCCCTCGCGAAACTGCGAGCTTAAGCGGTCATGCGCTCCAGCATGGGACGGGTTATTGCGCCAAAAGTCGTCGCATCACCGTGAGCACGGGCGGAAAGCATCGCGCCGTGCACGGTGGCCACGAAGATTTCAGCGTTCGCTCTGGCGGTCCCGCTCAGCGCGAGGCGCCCCTGGGCAACGCCACGTTCCAGAACGGCGGTGAGCCAGTCGGAGAGATTTCGAAAATGCGCGCGCACTTCAAGAGCGACCGTTTCAGGAAGAACCGGAATTTCACTGGCGAGCAGAGCGCAGACGCAGAAGGGATGAGTGGCCTCGGCGATACAGCCCTCCCAATAGCCGATATAGGCGCGGAGCTGTTCGAGCGGATCGGAAATGTTTCGCTCCAGTTCGGCGATACCGGCTTCGGCCTCCTGCCTGTATTGAGCGACAAGTTTTTGGACCAGATCGGACTTGCCGGGAAAGTGATGGTGAATGCTCGCATTGCGAATGCCGACCACGGCGGAAATGTCGGCATAGCTGAAACTGTTGTAGCCGCCCTTTATGATCAGGGAGCGTGCGCAACGGAGGATTTCATCGGCCTTGGTCTGTGGATTTTTCATGAGAACTACCTACCAACTAGTAGGTAGAATGTCAATGCCAGGCGGTTTAGCCTATGAACGCTTACAAGAGCGTGCCGGAGACCGAGTGCGCGTGGCGGATGTGGCGGGCCTATTCCAAGGCCGATGGCAGCTGATCCGCGCCCCGAACCGAGGCCGCATCGTCCGGGTCCAGAAGCTTGTGTCATGCGGTTGACGAGCCACGAAGCCGCTTGCACGTTTGACTTTGTGCCCCTTTTCGCCAGTATTTCGACTGTCCTTCGCAGAGCACCGTCGGTCCGGCACGGCTTTAGCCAGTGCCATGCAGTCCGTTAGGACAGGCTACGTGCGCCTGCAAAGGACAATGGGAGGAGCCCATCGATGACACACGATGTCGATCCGAAGCCAATGTCACGCGCCGCCGCGATCCTCTACGCCATTATTGCACCGCTCAGCCTGATGGCCCTGATCTTTCTGCCTGCGGGCCGGATCGGCTGGTGTCCGGGCTGGGTTTTCCTCGCGGTCGTCGTCGCGGCCTTTGGCCTTTCCGCGCTGGTATTGGCGCGTGTGAATCCGGTCATTTTCCGCGCGCGCAGCCGGTTCCAGCCCGGCACCAAGACATGGGACCTATTCCTCGTCACCGGTATCCTTCTCGCTTTTGCCGCTGAAATCCCGGTTGCGGCACTCGACGCCGGCCGGATGGGGTGGTCCGTCGTGCCGCTTTGGACCGTTCTGCTCGGGTATATCCTGCTTGCCGGCAGCATTGGGGTTACGGCGTGGGCCCAGGCCGTCAATCCGTTCTTCGAGCCGGGTGTCCGCATCCAAAGCGAGCGCGGACAGCGGGTGATCACGTCAGGCCCATACGGTATCGTGCGCCACCCCGGTTACACGGCCGCAATCGCCATGTTCACCGGCATACCGCTCGCATTGGGTTCCTTGGTGGCTCTGCTCCCCGCCGCTTTGGCCATCGCCCTGCTGATCCTGCGCACCGGCTGGGAAGATCGTCTGCTCCAGGCCGAATTGCCCGGTTATGCTGATTATGCCCGTGAAAGGCGCTATCGGCTATTTCCCGGCATCTGGTAAGCGCCACAAGACAATTGTTCTCTTTTTGTTCTTTAAATTATTGCCGTTAGTGATAATATCCCGGCCCGGGCAAAGGCCGTGGAGCATCGCTATGGGTTTCGGGTTGGCAGATGAAGGAGGTTTAAGGCAGCTTTTCTTCGAAGGATGGGAGCCGGAGAAAATACGGCGTTTCAATCCGCGATTTAGCAGCAAGCTCTTGATCACGGTGAAACCGCCGGCAGCCCTGGCGGAACGAATTTTTGCCGATGCGTCGCGCCATGCCGCAGGGCGGACGAAGCGTGAGGCCTATCCGCCGGAGCTTCTGCATATAACCCTGCTCTGTATCGGAGGTTTCGAGACCGTGCCTCACGGGCTGGTAGAAAGGCTGAAGGCAGCGCTGGGGGAGATCAAGGCGCGGCCCGTGCCGATCACATTCGATGGAACATCGCTTTTCGGCAATCGCAACAGTCTGGCGCTACGCAGCAGCCGCGAGATGCAGGAACTTAAGGCTCTGGCGAAAATGGTGCAGCGCGCCCTGCGGCGGGCAAACCTGCCCTATGTCGCCGCATCGTCGTTTACGCCACATCTCACCGTGATCTACGGCTGCGGGAAAATTGAGCTGATGCCGACTGATAAGCCCTATAGCTGGCTTGCGGGGAGCTTCGAACTCGTTTTCAGCCACAATGGCGAAACACGGCATGAGTTGCTCGGGCGCTTCGCACTCTCGCCGAAAGCGGAGCGTTATGAACGGCCTGAAAGCCAGCTACATTTGCCGGAAAAAGTGATCGGACCTTCGAAACGGCCGACACAAAGGGCGTCGGTGCGATAACATGCACCTGAAGCGGCATAGCGCTCTGATACCGACAATTTTTCCGCATTCTCCATTGAGAACTATACGGAACCTTGCTGTGCGAATCCGACGCTTTTCGCGCCAGTTGCACATCCGCCGCGCCAGCCGAAAACCGATCCGGTTATCAATCCTGAGCGCAAGCGAGGCGCTATCGCCTCGCAACGGATGATGACCAGCTTAGAGCTGTACCTTGTCGAAAGCCTTACCGTCGATGCCGAGGGCTTCGAGATCGGCGCGGGCGGGCTTGCGATGTGCGCGAACAGCGGCCGAAACCGAGAGCGCTGCACCGAGAACGGCGAAAGTTTCACCGAAGAAGTTACGCGATGTCTTTGCAACCTGACGCATTTTTCTCTCCATCTTTGATGCCCAGATAATGGGCATTTCCGGCCCGTTCTACAACTCATGATGCAGCAGGGAAGCCATGCAGCTTTGCTCGCGCTCGTTTGGATATCAGCCATTGCGATTTTGCATGGCTTAAGCACCATGACCGGGTATATGCGCAGGGCACTTCAGCAGGCGGGTTGAATAAGACGGATATTTTGTTATGCCGGAAGTGCTTTTAGAGACGAAGGGGCAGAAGGCATGACGGTCACGATTTACGGCATCAAAAACTGCGACACGATGAAGAAGGCCAGAAGCTGGTTGGAAGCCAACGGTGTCGACTATTCTTTCCATGACTATAAGGCGGCCGGCATCGACCGTGCCCATCTGGAAACATGGTGCGATGCCGCGGGCTGGGAAACGGTTCTCAACCGGGCCGGCACGACCTTCAAAAAACTCGACGACGGCCAGAAGACCGATCTCACCCGTGAAAAGGCCATCGGGCTGATGCTGGAGCAGCCCTCCATGATCAAGCGTCCCGTGCTGGAAGCGAAGGACAGGATAACCGTCGGTTTCAAGCCTGAAACCTACCAGACCCTTTTTGCGTGAACGCAGCCCGCCATGTCCAAAACAACCCGTGCCACCCAGATGCTGACCAAGGCCGGTGTTGCCTTCACCACCGTCACCTATGACTACGACCCGAATGCCGACCGCATCGGCCTGCAGGCGGCCGAGGCGATCGGTGAGCCACCGCATCTGGTGCTGAAAACGCTGATGGCGGAGCTGGATGGCAAACCGGTCTGCGTCGTCGTCCCTTCGGATCGCGAGGTCAGCATGAAAAAGCTGGCCGCCGCCTTCGGTGGCAAATCCGCCAGCATGATGAAGCCTGCCGATGCGGAACGAGCCACCGGTTACCATGTCGGCGGCATCAGCCCTTTCGGGCAGAAGAAACAGGTCCCGACGGCCATCGAGGCCGGGGCCATGGCGCATGATTATGTCTACATGAATGGCGGACAGCGTGGCTTGCAGGTGAGGCTTTCGCCCCGCGATGCCCAAAGCGCACTGAAGGCGATTGCCGCGCCGCTGGTCGCCGATTGAAGCGCAGGAGGCGCGCCTGAAAGCATTTGGCTTTCGGAAGGAATGGGCTATGGTCGGCGCCTCCTATTGAAATAGACGAAGGCAGATCATGACCGTTTCCCCCATCGATCCCGTCAAACTCGAAAAACTGGCTGAAGTCGCCGTCAAGGTCGGCCTGCAATTGCAGAAGGATCAGGATCTGGTGATTACCGCACCGCTGGCGGCCCTGCCGCTGGTGCGATTTTTGACCAAACACGCCTATATGGCGGGTGGCGGGCTGGTCACCACCTTCTATTCCGACGAAGAAACCACGCTTGCCCGCTATCGCCACGCCAGCGACGCCAATTTCGACCGGGCTTCCGGCTGGCTCTACGAAGGCATGGCGAAGGCCTATGCCAATGGCGCGGCGCGGCTGGCCATTGCCGGCGACAACCCCATGCTGCTGGCCGAACAGGACCCCGCCAAAGTAGCCCGCGCCAACAAGGCCAACTCCACGGCCTACAAGCCGGCGCTGGAGAAGATTTCCAATTTCGACATCAACTGGAACATCATCTCCTATCCGAACCCCTCCTGGGCAAAGCAGGTCTTCCCCGGTCTCGCGGAAGACGAAGCGGTCCGCAAGCTTGCCGATGCCATCTTCGCCGCATCGCGGGTGGATCTGGCCGACCCGGTCGCGGCCTGGGCCGAGCACAATGCCAATCTCGCCAAACGTTCGGCATGGCTGAACGGCGAGCGCTTCTCTGCGCTGCATTTCACCGGCCCCGGCACGGATGTGAAGATCGGCCTGGCGGACGGCCATGAATGGCATGGTGGCGCCTCCACCGCCAAGAATGGCGTGACCTGCAACCCGAATATCCCGACGGAAGAAGTCTTCACCACCCCGCATGCGCTGCGTGTCGACGGTTACGTCTCCAGCACCAAGCCACTGTCGCATCAGGGAACGCTGATCGACGACATACAGGTGAAGTTCGAAGCCGGCCGCATCGTCGAAGCCAAGGCTTCGAAGGGCGAAGCGGTGCTGAACAAGGTGCTCGACACCGATGAGGGCGCGCGGCGTCTCGGCGAAGTGGCGCTGGTGCCGCATTCCTCGCCGATCTCGGCAAGCGGCATTCTGTTCTACAATACGCTTTTCGATGAAAACGCCTCCTGCCACATCGCGCTTGGCCAATGCTATTCGAAATGCTTCCTCGACGGCGCTTCGCTGTCGCAAGATCAGATCAAGGCGCAGGGCGGCAACTCGAGCCTGATCCACATCGACTGGATGATCGGTTCCGACAAGGTGGATATTGACGGTGTGAAGCCGGACGGCTCCACGGTTCCGGTGATGCGCAAGGGCGAATGGGCCTGACGACACCTATCTCGGCAACTGGCTGCGCTGACTGAGCCAGATGCTGAAAAGCACCGCACCGAAACCGGCGATCTGCGCTGGCGTGAGGCTTTGGCCGAGCGCCAGCCAGCCAAGCAGGGTTGCAACGACCGGGCTTAGAAAACCGAGCGATGCGGCGGCGGAAGGTTCGATGCGGGCAAGCCCGCGAAACCACAGAAAATAGGTCAGAGCGGCACCGATAAGTCCCAGATAGGCCATGCCGAGAATATTGGCCGCTGTCGGCGTCGGCAGGGCCGGTTCCAGGAAATAGGCGACCGGCAGCAACAGAAGGCCGCCCGCCGTCAATTGCCAGGCGGTGAATGTGAGGTTCGACACCGGCGGCCGCCACTTACGGGTCAGCACCGTTCCAAAAGCCATGGAGACGGCACCGGCAAGACCTGCCGCCACACCGATACCATCCAGCGCAGCGCCCGGCGCCAGAACCAGAAGCGCGACGCCGACAATGCCCAGAAAACCGGCCGCGATGGCCAGCGGCCGGACGGGTGCGGCGAGAAACAGCCGGGAAAGGCCAATCACGATCAGGGGCTGGACTGCACCCACCGTCGCCGCCACGCCGCCCGGCAGCCGATAGGCCGACACAAAAAGCATCGCCCAGAAGAACGAGAAATTCAGCGCTCCGAGAATGAAGCTGCGCGGCCACCAGATACCGTGCGGCAACTTTCTCACGAAAAGCAGCAAAAGCACGCCGGCCGGCAATGCGCGCAGCATCGCGACATGAAAGGGATAACCGTGCGGCAAAAATTCGGTCGTCACGAAATAGGTGGTTCCCCAGATGGCGGGGGCAAGGGCTGTCACCAGCACATTGGTGGCATAGGTCGTATTTTTCTTCATTTCAAGAATCTCTACATCAAGATAAATATAATCTAGCCGATTTTATCTTGACGTCAAGACATCAATTGTTATGCCTTGGTGATGAGCAAAGAACCGTTGGACCATGTCGATCACATTCTGGCGCAATGGCGCAGGGAGCGGCCCGATCTCGATGTCGGCCCCATGGGGCTGCTCGGGCGCCTGAACCGTCTCACCACCCATCTCGGCCGGGAGGTGGAGGCGGTGCTGCTGAAGCACGGGCTTTCCTCTTCCGCTTTCGATGTGCTGGCGACATTGCGGCGCTCCGGCTCACCCTACAGGCTCTCCCCCGGCGATCTCCTAGCCATGACGATGGTGAGTTCCGGCACCATGACCAACCGGATCGACCAGCTCGAGAAAGCCGGGCTGGTGGAGCGCATCCATAACCCGAACGACCGGCGCAGCGTCCTGATATCGTTGACGGAACGGGGGTTTGCCATTGTCGAGGAAGCGGCAGGCGCTCACGTCGAAAACCAACATCGCCTGGTCGCCGGCCTTAGCGAAGAAGAGCGTGCGACGCTGAACCGGCTGCTGAAACGGTTTCTGCGGGATTTCGAAAAGTAGGCTTTTCGGCCCGACAAACACACAATGGCTCCGTGATGGCGCTTGTTTCGCTCCCAAAAATCCTGTAAGCAATTTTCCATAAACCTGTACTACAGGTTGGAGGAAAAATGTTAACTGCCATTTCGCATGAATCCGGTCTCGTCAGCAGCACGATCGGCGCTATCACCCGCCATATCCGCGAAAACGAACTTGCACCGGGAGCGAAGCTCCCCAGCGAGCTTTCGCTCTCGCAGCAGCTCGGTGTCTCCCGTACCGTCGTTCGGGAAGCTTTCCGTTCTCTGTCGGCCATGCGGCTGATCGACGTGAGCGCCGGCAAGCGCGCGACGGTGGCGACGCTGGATCACGGTGCAATGTCATTGATGTTCGAACATGGCATTCACACCGAGCAGATCAACATCCAGCAGATCTACGATGTGCGCCGCACGATCGAAGTCAGAACCGTGACGCTCGCGGCACTGAGGCGCACGGATGCGGAAGCGCTCACCATTCTCGACCATGCCAACAATATGGAGCGGGATTTCGGCGACAACGACAAGGTCATGGAACACGACCTTGCTTTTCACATCGCCGTTGCCAGGGCCTCCAAGAACCCGGTTTTCGAACTCATTCTTGGGGCTTTCCAGAACGTGACGCGCCAGACATGGCCAATCGGCTGGAAAAGCCGCACATCCGATGCGCAGCGCCATGCCGCAAGCGAGCTTCACATCGCCATCGGACAGGCCATTGCCGCCGGCGATCCGCAAACGGCTTCAACACTGATGGCGCGGCATTTCGATGAAAGCGTGCACGCGCTTCTGGCAGCCGGCATCGCCTGATTTTTCAAACACCGTTCCAGACGGAACACGACCTGCCTCTGGAGGAGGAGACACTTCATGAAAATCACAAAACTCGAGACCGTCCGCGTGGCGGAACGGACAAACTTGCTCTGGGTTCTGGTCCATACGGATGAGGGCATTACCGGGCTCGGCGAAACCTTCTTCGGAGCGGAGACGGTGGAGACCTATGTGCATGAATATATCGCCCCGCGCGTAATCGGGCGCGATCCGCTTCAGATTGACCTTCTGGCGCAGGACCTCGTCGGCTATCTCGGCTTCCGTTCATCGGGCGCGGAAGTGCGCGGCAACTCCGCCTTCGATATTGCGCTGTGGGACATTTTCGGCAAGGCCACAAATCAGCCCATCGCCCAGCTGCTCGGCGGTTTCAGCCGCAAGGAAATTCGCACCTACAATACCTGCGCGGGCACCGAATATATCAAGAAGGCCACGGGGCAGCAGACGGCCAATTACGGCCTCTCCAGCGGCAAGGATTACGACGACCTCAACGGCTTCCTGCACCGCGCCGACGAGCTTGCCCATTCGCTGCTGGAAGAGGGCATCACGGCCATGAAGATCTGGCCGTTCGATGCGGCGGCGGAAAAGACGCGCGGGCAATATATCTCGATGCCGGACCTGAAAAGCGCGCTTGCGCCTTTCGAGAAAATTCGCAAGGCGGTGGGTGACAAGATGGATATCATGGTGGAGTTTCACTCCATGTGGCAGCTTCTGCCCGCCATGCAGATCGCCAAGGCGCTCACTCCCTACCAGACCTTCTGGCATGAAGACCCGATCAAGATGGACAGTCTTTCCAGCCTGGCGCGTTATGCCGCCGTTTCGCCTGCGCCGATTTCCGCCTCGGAAACGCTCGGTTCACGCTGGGCCTTCCGCGATCTGCTGGAGACAGGTGCTGCCGGTGTGGTAATGCTGGACATCAGCTGGTGCGGCGGGCTTTCCGAGGCGCGCAAGATCGCTTCGATGGCGGAAGCCTGGCATCTGCCGGTCGCCCCGCATGATTGCACCGGGCCGGTGGTGCTCTGCGCCTCCACCCATCTGTCGCTCAACGCGCCGAACGCGCTGGTGCAGGAAAGCGTGCGCGCCTTCTACAATACCTGGTATCGCGATCTCGTCACGGCATTGCCTGAGGTGAAGAACGGCATGATAACCGTGCCTCCGGGCGCCGGCCTTGGCATGGAACTGCATCCCGATATCGAAAAGATCTTCACCGTCAGCCGGCGTTTTTCGGATGCGGCGTCGATCTGATCAGAACAGGCTGCCCTGATTGCCCGGATCGGAAGAAGCCGGTTTGGCCGGCTTCTTTTTTGACACTACGGGGTTATCAGGGGACGGCGCGCCCTCCCCCGTCGTGATGGCCGAGACGCGGCCATCGGCAAACTCCATCGAGACCACAGCACCTGAAGCGACAGCGGTAGCGCGGGTCAGCGGCCGGTTTTCTTCATCGCGGATCACGGCATAACCGCGTTTCAGCACGTTTTTATAAGACAGCGATTGCAGGATGCGGTCATGGGCGGCAAGGCCTGCACGGTTCTGCGCCATGCGGTGCAATACGGCGGTATCGGCCCGGCGCGCGCCGGTGACGACCCGCTCCTTCTGCCGCTCCAACTGGCCGAGCAGCCGGGCGGGAAGCGAACGCAGCGCTGAATCGAAGGCATCGACACGGCCTTTTCCCTGCAGCAGACGGCGTTCCACCAGGGTCTCGGCCCGATGCATGCGCTCGGTAATCCGTTGCCTGTGCTGTTTGAGACCGTTCAGCAGGGTTTCCGGCCTGAGACCCGAAGCGGACCGTTCAAAGGCGCGGCGCTTGTTCAGCGTGGTCAATTCCAGTCCACGCCCGAGACCGCTCGCGGCCTCGTCGAAACGGCGGCGCGGCAGGGCCAGAAGCTGATCGAGCGACGGCAGCGCGCGTACCAGCGCCCGCACACCCTGACGGCGATTGTCCATCTGCCGCGAGACCGAGCCTGAAAGACGCGCGGCAAGGCCGGAGAGCTGCGCTTCCAGTTCCGCACGCACCGGCACGGCCATTTCGGCGGCCCCCGTCGGGGTCGGCGCACGCACATCGGCGGCGTAGTCGATCAAGGTCGTATCGGTTTCATGCCCAACGGCGGAAATCAGCGGAATTTCGCTTTCGGCAGCGGCGCGCACGACGATTTCGTCGTTGAAGCTCCAGAGGTCCTCCAGACTGCCGCCGCCACGCGCGACAATCAGCACATCCGGCCGCGCAATCTCACCGCCGGGCTGGAGTGCGTTGAAACCGCGAATGGCGTTCGCCACCTCCTCGCCCGAGCCTTCGCCCTGCACCTTGACCGGCCAGACGACCACATGGACCGGAAAGCGATCCGAAATGCGGTGAAGAATATCGCGAATAACCGCACCCGTGGGCGAGGTGACGACGCCGATGACATGCGGCATGAAAGGCAGCCGGCGCTTGCGGGCCGCATCGAACAGCCCTTCCGCCGCCAGACGCCGGCGGCGATCTTCGAGAAGCGCCATCAGCGCGCCGGCGCCGGCAGGCTCAAGGCTTTCTATGACGATCTGGTATTTCGATGAGCCGGGAAAGGTTGTGACCTTGCCGGTGGCGATGACTTCCATGCCCTCTTCCGGGCGGAACTTCAGCCGCGAGAAGGTGCCTTTCCAGATCACCGCATCGATACGGGCGCGGTCGTCCTTCAGCGAGAAATAGGCGTGTCCGGACGAATGCGGCCCACGATAGCCGGAAATCTCGCCGCGCACCCGCACCTGCTCGAAAGCCGTCTCCACCGTGCGCTTGATGGAACCCGACAGTTCGGAGACCGAGAACTCGGCAAGATTGCTCAATGCTGCGTGGGAGAAGATATCGCTCATGCCCGTTTGTAACCAAAACCCGTCGATTCGGAAATGCCGGCGCCGGCCAGCCTCATTTTAACGGCGATGAAACCATATCCTCAACTAACGAGTTAGGAAAATGGGGATTGGAGGAGGAAACAAGGGTTCGTTAGGGAAAACGGCGTTACGTCTTGCCCCAGGCCCGACAACCAAAGAGGAGGCGGCATCATGATTTTTCTTACCGCCACAGCGCTCGGCGTAACCGCAGTTGCGCTTCGTTCGGTTTTCAGCATCGTTTTCATCTGCATGATGATTATCGGTGCCTATGGCGTGGCGATTGCACTTTCTTCCACGGCCGTGCCCTTGATGTCGCTGCTTCTGGCGCTCGCCGGTTACAATTTCGGTGTCGTGGGTGTCGTCCTCGGCCTTCTGGTGCTGCAGCGCCCGCGTTCCACCCAGCCAACCCTCTAAAAGCCCACGGTCTTGAGGCTTCCGCACTTTGCGCTGACCGAGATTTGCGGACTGGCCGCCGACCTTGCCGTTACCTGTCTGCTTATTTTCTATCTCGGTGTCGATCCGCTGGCCGCCCGTTTGCCGGGCGCAGCAACGGGGCTTGCAACAAGCTGGCGGCTGAACCGTGCAAATGGTGAGGCGTCAGCCAGGCTGAACAGCTTTCTGATGAATGCCGTCACACTCACCTCACGTATCGTCAGTGTCGGCCTGTTTGCCCTGCTGCAATGGCGCAACCCGCTGGTGCAGCCGCTCGTCCCACTTGCCTTTTCAGCGCTGGCGGCACTGGCGCTGGCGCTTTACGGCTATTGGCGGCTTCAAAAGCAACGGCAAGATCAGGACTAAACCGTCTCCCAGCCATCCTTTTCCGCTGCCCGGTAGATAGCGTCGATGAAAAGCTGGTTCTTTCTCGAGCTTTCCAGCGTAACCACGTCGCCCTCGCCCTTCGCCGCACGGGCAAAGGCCTCCGCCTCCAGCTTATATTGGCGGCTATCCTGAAACCGGAATATTTGCGACTGGCTATGGGCCTGATTGGTCAGTTCGATCTCTTCCGCACCCCAGCGATTGGCGTTGAAGGGAGACTTGACCTCAATGTACCCCTCAGTGCCATGGAAAACCATGAGCTGACGGGCGGCAAGCTGTGTGGCCAGATAAAAACTCAGTTCGAAATCGCCGAAATCGGCCCTGACACTGGAATAGATATCCGTGCCGAATTCCTTATCGCGCTCGACGGTGGCCTGTACGCGCCGGGGCTCCGCGCCGGTAGCGAAGCGGGTAACGATGGTCGGGTAAACGCCGATATCCGGCAAGGCGCCCCCACCCAGTTCGGGAATATTGCGCATATTGCCTGGATCGCGGTTGAAATAGCTGAAAGCGCCCTGAACATGCTTCAGTGTGCCTATCGCGCCGGATGCCAGCAATTCCTTCACCTTCGCCCAGACGGGCGCGTAGGTGACCATGAAAGCTTCCGAGACGATAACACGGTTGCGGTCACGCGCGGCGATGAGAGTGTCGATCTCCTCTGCCTTCAATGCAATCGGCTTTTCGCACAGAACATGCTTGCCGGCATCGGCCGCCTTGATGGTCCATTCCACATGCTGCGAGGTCGGAAGCGGAATATAGACGGCGTCGATGACATCCGAGGCCAGCATCTCCTCATAGGAGCCGAAGGCGTGGGGTACGGAAAAACGATCCGCCACCGCGCGGGCCTTGGCATGGTCACGGCTGGCGATGGCGCTGACCACGCAGTTTTGCGCATCCTGTATCGCCGGAATGACGTGATCCTGTGCAATTTTCGCCGTTGAGATTATTCCGAAACGCAGCATTCCATTCTCCCGCTCTGCCATCCGTCGGAAACTTACCATCGTCACACGGTCTGGCAAGCCGCAGATGCATGACAGAACAAGGTATGGCTGAATTTGTCCTGTCTTTGTCGGAATACCTGCTTTTCCCCGAGTGAGATAAGAGGAATTATGCTATGCATGAACCCAATGGAGAAACATGAAATGTCCTCTTCCCATACAGCACTGCTTGTCATCGACGTTCAGGAATCCTTTCGGCATGCCCCTTACTTCGAGGAAAGCGAGCTTGCCGCCTATCTGGAGAAGCAGCAGGCACTGATCGACGGTGCAAGGGCTGCGGGCATTCCCGTCGTACAAATCTTCCATGTCGATGGCGACAGGGCCTTTTCAAAAGACAGCGGCTATATCCGTGCGCTGCAGGGCGTGCGGATTACCCCAGATGTCACTTTTCACAAGAACCGCCATTCGGCTTTTGCCGGCACCGGCCTCGAAATCTGGCTGACGCAGAAGGGCATCAACCGGCTGATCGTCTCCGGTATCCGCACCGAACAATGCTGCGAAACCACCACCCGGCACGCTTCCGATCTTGGTTACAGCGTCGATTACGTCACCGAAGCGACGCTGACTTTCCCGATGACACATGCTTCCGGCACCGTCTTCAGCCCGGACGATATCCGCAAGCGGACCGAGCTGGTGCTGGCCGGCCGCTTCGCGCGCATCGTGACCGTCGATGACGCACTTGCCGCCGTGAAAGAGGCCGCCTGATGGATAAAGGCGGCACGCGCACCATTCCCTTTTATACGCTTGTGCCGCCACATGCGCTGTTGCTCGATATTGCCGGTCCGCTCGAAGTGATCCGTTATGCCAACGGGGAACAACGGGACATTCATTTCGACTGCCGCTACATTGCTGCGACTGACAAACAACAATCTTCCATCGGCCTTGCGCTTTCAGGGCTGGAGAGCTTGCCTGAGACCCTGCCGGAAAATGCTTTCCTGCTGATCTCCGGCAGCACGTCACGCTTCGACAACGATCCGGAGACACGGCGAGAGCGGCAGGCGCTGGCGGCATGGCTGCGCCGTGCGGTGCGCCCCGATACGACAGTCATTTCCATCTGTTCCGGCGCGCTGCTGGCGGGCGAAGCCGGGCTTTTCGACGGGCGCAACTGCACGACCCATGCCGATTGCCTTGAAGGGCTGCGTCGCATCGCGCCGCTGTCCCAGGTGGCCGAAAACCGCCTTTTCGTCGAGGATGGCAACCGCTTCTCAAGCGCCGGAATTTCCACCGGCGTCGATCTGATGCTGCATGTGGTTTCCCGGCTGACATCCCCGGCTGTCGCCGCGCGTATTGCCAAAACCATGGTGGTTTATCTCAGACGCAGCGGCAACGATCCGCAAATCTCCCCCTGGATGACCGGCCGCAACCACATCCACCCCGCCATTCACCGGGTTCAGGACCGTGTGATGGCCGAGCCGGCGCAGGACTGGTCGCTGGAGCGGCTGGCCGATATTGCGGCGCTCAGCGAAAGGCATTTGTCGCGACTGTTTCGCGAGCATACCGGCATCAGCGTCATCGACTACGTCAACCTGATGCGGGTCAATCTCGCCCGCGACATTCTCGCCAACAGTCGCCTGGATATGGAAGCCATTGCCGAACGGGCGGGCTTTGCCTCCGCCCGGCATTTACGGCGTGTCTGGCAGCAGCATAATCGTTACCCGCCCAGCCATTATCGCGGTTTTCAGGCCTGATAATCTCAAACCCCGCTGCTTCCTGATGAATGCCATCAAAGGAATTGAATGGTTATGCGGATGAGCAGTTGCTAACCTTGCCACCAAGACAGCAACAGGAGCATTCCCCGTGGAAAAACGAAGCCTCGGCCGCACCGGCCTCTCCATCGCCCCGATCGTTTTCGGCGGTAACGTGTTCGGCTGGACAGCGGATGAGAAGACTTCCTTTGCGCTGCTCAACGCCTTTTTCGACGCCGGGTTCAACGCCATCGACACGGCGGATGTCTATTCCGCCTGGGTGGACGGACATGTGGGCGGCGAGTCCGAGACGATCATCGGCAAATGGCTGAAGCAGTCGAGCGTGAAGCGCGAAGATGCGGTAATCGTCACCAAGGTCGGTTTTGACAATCGCGGCCAGAAGACAGGCCTCAGCGCCAAGTGGATCGAAGAGGCCGTGGAAGCGTCGCTGAAGCGGCTGCAAACCGACTATATCGACCTTTACCTCGCCCACAAGCCGGATGCGGATGTGCC
The DNA here is from genome assembly GCF_006970545.1 of Agrobacterium sp. T29. NCBI lineage: Bacteria > Pseudomonadati > Pseudomonadota > Alphaproteobacteria > Hyphomicrobiales > Rhizobiaceae > Agrobacterium > Agrobacterium sp. T29. Next base: position 2,947,871 of record NZ_CP040640.1, on the reverse strand, counting down.
GCTGGAGGAAACGCTCGCCGCTTTCGGCAAGCTGAAGGAGCAGGGAAAAATCCGCGCCATCGGCTGCTCCAATTATTCCGCAAGCCAGCTTCAGGAAGCGCTGGACACGGCCGCAAAAAACAATCTTCCCCGTTATGACGTGCTGCAGCCGGAGTATAATCTCTATAACCGCAAGGATTTCGAAGGTCCGCTTGCCGAGCTTTGCCAGAAGGAAGAAATCGGCGTCATCAATTATTACAGCCTCGCCGCCGGCTTCCTCACCGGGAAATATCGTGCCAAGGCCGATACGGAAGGCGTCGCCCGCAGCTATCGCGTGGGTGAATATGTCAATACGCGCGGGCTTGCCATTCTGGGCGCCATGGATGCCGTGGCAGTGGAAACCGGGGCCAAACTTGCCGACATCGCACTGGCCTGGCTGTTGCGCAAGAAGGCGATAACCGCGCCGATCGCCAGCGCCACCAGCCTCTCCCAGCTTGAAAGCTTCAAACGCGCCGTCGAGTTAAAGCTGACGGATGAGATGATGACGCTGCTCGACAAGGCGGGTGCGTAACATGGAGCTCAGAATTCGCGATGCGCAGCCGGCTGACCGGCCTGAATGGCTGCGCCTGTGGAACGACTACCTCGCCTTTTATGAAGTTCATCTTGCCGATGAGGTGACCGAGCATACCTGGGCGCGCATTCTCGATCCCGCATCCCGTGTTTCCATGCGCGTGGCCATGCTCGGCGACCGCATGGCCGGTTTCGCCATTCACCACTTCCATGATTCCACCTGGGTAAAGACGCCCGACTGCTATCTGGAAGACCTGTTTGTCGATGGCGAAATCCGCGGCAAGGGAACGGGCCGGGCGCTGATGGATGATCTTGTCGCCATCTGCAAGGACAAGGGCTGGTCACGGCTGTACTGGCACACCGGCGAGGACAATCACCGCGCCCAGAAGCTCTACGACAGCTATGTGAAGAGCGACGGCCATATCCGCTATCGCATCAAGTTCTGATCAAATCCTGAAGCGGAAGAAATCCACGAAAGCCCTCAGCGCCGGCCTCATCTGCCGGCGCGAGGGATAATAAATGTAAAAACCGTCGAACGGGGCGCACCAGTCGTCAAGCACGCGGATAAGCCTGCCCGCCCGGATATCGTCTTCAACACGCTGCTCGAAAACGAACGCAAGCCCTGCCCCGTCGATGGCAGCCCGGCGAATAAGGCTCTGGTCCGACAGGATCAGCGGCCCCTGCACATCAACCACCAATGGCTTGCCATTCTTCTCCAGTTCCCAGCGATAGATAAGGCCGCTGGCGAAACGCCGGCGGATACAGCGATGCCGGATGAGATCCCTTGGATCCTGCGGTGGTGGATTTTCTGAGAAATAGGAGGGCGCGCCGACAATCGCGCCGCGCCATGCGCCGCTGGCTTTTACCGCAATCATATCCGCATCGAGGTGCTCGCCAAGCCGCAAACCCGCATCGAAACCTTTCGCAACAATATCCTCGAAGCGGTCGTCGGTTGATATTTCGAGTGAAATATCGGGATAGAGCCGCAGGAACTCGCCCAGTCGGGGCACGATGAGGTCCTCAGCGGCAAGTCGCGGCAGGGTGATGCGCAGGGGGCCGGCCGGTCTTCCGCCCTGCTCGGCAAGCGTCTCGATGACCGCATCGATATCGGCAAGCGCCGGGCCAAGCGTCTCGAGAAGCCGCTTGCCCTCCTCTGTTGGTGAAACGCTGCGGGTGGTACGATGAAGCAGGCGCAGCCCAAGGCTCGCCTCCAGCGACGACACCGCATGGCTGACGGCGGAAGGGGCAATGGCAAGTTCGGCGGCGGCCTTGCGAAAGCTGCGGCCTTCGGCAACGGCGGCGAGAACGGCCAGTTGAGAGAGTTGCACACGGTTCATTGTTCTAAATGATAGAACAACTCAAGCGGATTTGCAGCGATTATTTTTACCGCCCTGAGACGCTATTTTCTCATCACGCCCTTAACGATGGGCGGTTCCTTATGGAAGGACGTACAGATGAAAAAAAGAACCCTTGGAAACAACCTTTCCGTTTCGGCGCTTGGCCTCGGCTGCATGGGCATGACACATGCCTATAGCCCGACCGGCGATGAGAGCAGCGCAATTGCCACGCTGCACCGCGCCGTCGAACTCGGCGTCACCTTTTTCGATACGGCGGAGGTTTACGGGCCTTACAATAACGAAATCCTTGTCGGCAAGGGTTTGAAGCCCTATCGCGACAAGGTGGTCATTGCCACCAAGTTCGGCTTCAAGATCGACAACAGCAAACCCGCTGGCCAGATGATGGTGGGTACCGACAGCCGCCCGGAAAATGTGCGCGCCGTCGCCGAAGCCTCTCTCAAACGCCTTGGCGTCGATGAGATCGACCTGTTCTACCAGCATCGCGTCGATCCAAATGTCCCGATCGAAGACACGGTAGGCGCCATGGCCGAGCTGGTCCGGCAGGGCAAGGTGAAGCATCTCGGCCTGTCGGAAGCAAGCGCCGAGACACTTCGCAAGGCACACGCCGTTCATCCGATCGCGGCCATACAGAGCGAATATTCGCTGTGGACCCGCGACGTGGAGGAAAACGGCGTGCTGGAAACCTGCCGTGAGCTTGGCATTGGTTTCGTCCCCTTCAGCCCGCTCGGGCGCGGTGCCTTGACGGGCGCGCTGAAGTCGCTCGACGGCCTTGCATCCGACGACTTCCGCCGCGGCCTGCCGCGCTTCCAGAGCGAAAACTTCGACGCCAATCTGGCGCTCATCAAGCTTCTGGAGGACATGGCGACTGAGAAGGGTGTGACCGCCGGACAACTGGCGCTGGCCTGGGTGCTGGCACAGGGCGACTTCATCGTTCCTATTCCCGGCACGACAAAAATCGCCAATCTGGAGAAGAATGTTGCCGCGGCGGAGGTATCGCTGACGGCAGAAGAAGCCGCCAGCCTCGGCGCGCTGCTTTCGCCCGCAAAAGTCGCCGGCGCGCGTTACCCAGAACAGATGTCACGGATGGCCAACCGATAACAACAAAAAGCCGCGGCAGCTGCCGCGGCTTTTTTCACTCCGACAGATGCCTTCAGGCTCAGGCGCGCAGGACGCCGCCCGTCGATTTCTCGACATTGCCGACGATCTTGGCCGTCAGGGCCTCGAAATCCTCGTCCGTCAGCGTCTTGTCGACCGGCTGGATCTGCACTTCGATGGCAACCGACTTGCGGTTTTCACCGAGCGACGCGCCTTCGAAAATATCGAAAACATTGACACCGGTGATCAGCTTGCGGTCAGCGCTCGTTGCAGCCTTGATGATGGCGCCCGCCTCGACCGACTTGTCGACCACGAAGGCGAAATCGCGCTTGACTGCCTGGAAGGGCGAAAGTTCGAGCGCAGGCTTGGTGCGGGTTGCCTTCTTCTTCGGCTCCTGCATGGCGTCGAGATAAATCTCAAAACCGCAATAGGCGCCGGAGACGTCCAGCTCGGACAGCGTCTTCGGATGGAACTCGCCGAAATAGCCGAGCACGACCTTCGGCCCCATCTTGATGGTGCCGGAGCGGCCTGGGTGATACCAGCCGGGGCCGCCGGCTTCGATCTGCACATTGGCCATGGGCAGGCCGCAGGCTTCCAGCACCGCCAGCGCATCGGCCTTGGCGTCATAGACATCGACCGGCTTGCCGCCGCCCTTCGCAGCATTGGACCACATGCGGCCGCTGCCCGCGAGCGAGGCGGTGCCGCGGCGAACGCCGCCGGCAACGCGGCGCTGGGCTTCCGGCGTATCGCCCTCATAGGTGCCGGAGACCTCGAAGATTGCGACATCTCCATAACCTTTATCGGCATTGCGCTGCGCGGCGGTCAGAAGGCCGGGCAGCAGCGAAGGCCGCATGTCCGACATATCGGCTGCGATGGGGTTGGCGAGTTTCAGCGCGGGTGAACCGCCGCCGAACAGCTTTGCCTGCGCTGCCGGGATGAAGGACCATGTGACAGCCTCGAGCATGCCACGGCTTGCCAGCGCACGGCGCGCGGTACGCGTACGGATCTGCAGCGTGGTCAGGATACGGCCGTTGACGGCCCCAAAACTTTCCAGCGGCTCCGGCTTGATATTGTCGACGCCATGGATGCGCATGACCTCTTCCACCAGATCGGCCTTGCCATCGACATCCGGACGCCAGGACGGCACGGTGACGGACACACGCTCACCCGTTCCCTCGACGCCGAAGCCGAGACCCTTGAGAATGGCGAGACTCTCTTCCGCCGAGACTTCCAGACCTGTCAGGCGCTTCACTTCCGCCAACGGAAAATCCACGACCTTCGGCTGATGGCCCTTGTAACCGACGACCCGGGCTTCGCCGGCGACGCCGCCGCACAGTTCGAGGACCAGTTCGGTGGTACGCTCCAGACCCGGAACCATATATTCAGGATCGACGCCACGCTCGAAGCGATAACGCGCATCGGTGATGATGCCGAGCGAACGGCCGGTCTTGGCGATGTTGATCGGATCCCAGAGAGCGGATTCGATCAGCACGTCGGCGGTGTTTTCATCGCAGCCGGAATGTTCGCCGCCCATGACGCCGCCGATGGATTCGAGACCTTTCTCGTCGGCGATGACGACATTGTTCGGGCCGAGCTTATATTCACGCTGGTCGAGCGCGAGGATCGTCTCGTCCTCTTTTGCGCGGCGAACCGTCAGATCGCCCTTGACCTTGGCGGCGTCGAAGACGTGCATCGGCCGTCCCTGATCGAAGGTCATGTAGTTGGTGATGTCGACAAGCGCATTGATGGGGCGCAGGCCGATTGCCATCAGACGCTGCTGCATCCATTTCGGGCTGGGGCCGTTCTTCACGCCGCGCACGATGCGCAGCGAAAAGCCGGGGCAGAGCGCCGCATCGTCCAGCTCAAGCTTCACGTCGACCGGGGTTGCGCCTTCGATCTTGAAGGACGGCGCGGGTCTTGTCTTCAGCTTGCCGAGACCGGAAGCAGCGAGATCGCGGGCAATACCGTAGATCGAGGTGCAGTCCGGGCGGTTCGGGGTCAGGTTGATTTCGATGACCGGATCGTCGAGCCCGGCATAGGCGGCGAAAGAGGTGCCGACCGGCGCATCTTCCGGCAGGTCGATGATGCCGTCGTGATCGTCTGAAATGTTCAGCTCCTTTTCGGAGCACATCATGCCGTGGCTTTCCACGCCGCGTATCTTGCCGACGGCAAGGGTGACGTCGATGCCCGGAACATACATGCCCGGACGCGCGAGCGCACCGACGAGGCCGGCGCGTGCATTCGGCGCGCCGCAGACGATCTGCACCGGCTTGCCGTCTCCGGCGTCGACGGAGAGAACCTTCAGACGATCAGCTTCCGGGTGCTTCTCGGCGGAGAGCACCTTGGCGATGACGAAAGGCTTGTAGGCCGCCTTGTCGTCAACGTCCTCGACCTCAAGGCCGATTGCCGTCAGCCGCTCGCAGATCTCATCCAGCGTCGCATCGGTATCGAGATGCTCTTTCAGCCAGGAAAGAGTGAATTTCATGTCTTTGCTCCTTGGCTAACCGGATTAAACGCTCAAACCGCCGAACAGCGTCGGCATGTCGAGCGGGCGGAAGCCGTAATGGTTCATCCAGCGGACATCGGCGTTGAAGAAATCGCGCAGGTCCGGCATGCCGTATTTCAGCATGGCGATGCGGTCGAGGCCCATGCCCCAGGCAAAGCCCTGATATTCATCCGGGTCCAGCCCGCCGGCTCGCAGCACGTTCGGGTGCACCATGCCGCAGCCGAGGATCTCCATCCAGTCCTTGCCTTCGCCGAACTTGACGATGGGACCGGAACGGTCGCACTGGATGTCCACCTCGAAGCTCGGCTCCGTGAAGGGGAAGAAGGACGGGCGGAAGCGCATGACGACGCTGTCGACCTCGAAGAAGGTCTTGCAGAATTCTTCGAGAATCCAGCGCAGATTGCCGACATGCGCCTTCTTGTCGATGACAAGGCCTTCAACCTGATGGAACATCGGCGAATGCGTGGCGTCGGAATCCTGGCGATAGGTCTTGCCGGGAATGACGATGCGGATCGGCGGCTTCTGGCTTTCCATGGTGCGGATCTGCACCGGCGACGTATGGGTGCGCAGCACCTTGCGCTCGCCGTTTTCATCCGGCTGGAAGAAGAAGGTGTCGTGCATTTCGCGGGCCGGATGGCCTTCGGGGAAATTCAGCGCCGTGAAGTTGTAGTAGTCGGTTTCGATATCCGGACCTTCGGCGATCGAGAAACCCATATCCGCGAAGATGGCGGTGATTTCATCGACGATCTGGCTGATCGGATGAATGCGGCCGCGCTCGGCCGGAGACTGGCGGACCGGCAGGCTGACATCCACCGTTTCGGCCTTCAGGCGCGCAGCAATGGCGGCGTCCTTCAGCGCATTCTTGCGTTCGCCGATGAGGTCGGTGATTTCGGTCTTGAGCTGGTTGATGGCGGCGCCGCGGGTCTGGCGCTCTTCCGGCGTCATGCTGCCAAGCGTCTTCAGAAGCTCCGAAACCGAGCCCTTCTTGCCCAGCGCGGAAACGCGCACGGCTTCGATGGCCGGCTCATCGGCAGCCGTGGCGATCTCCGACATCAATTGCGATTTCAAGGTATCAAGTTCAGTCATCTTTTCCTGCCTTGCCGGTCTTTTTAACAGCGGCTTCGGGGTTCACAGCATTCATCAGATAGTCGGTCGCCATGATAAAGCGTCGCAGATCACTACCCATCCGCACGCGCCCGATCAACCGGGCAACCGGTAAAAAACGCCCCAGAATGCCGGTCAGACGGCACAATTCTTCCAGCGCCCGGGGCGGGGCGTTTTCGCGCCAGCGGGCGAAGGCGGCATCGCAGGTTTTCCGCGCATCGCAGGCGCGTGTCGCGACCTGCAGAAACAGCAGCCAGATATCGCGGGCCTGCGCCGTCTCGAGCGGCATGACGTCCTGCGGGCGCTCCTCGAAATCCATGAAACCGACGCGGCCATGCTCGAGAAAAAAGTCGCGCACGTGCGGTCGCCCATGGCAAAGGCCTGCCGCATGCAACTCGCCGAGTGCCTCGGCAGATTTTACCAGCAGGGCGTCATGTTCCGCCGGCCTCGCGGTTTTAATCGCGTCCATATGCTCCATGATGGTTGGGCCGACATCCCCCAGGACAACGGCCGTCAACGAAGAATAGATGATGGGCGGAACAGGAAAGCCGCGGGCCTTGAAGACCTGCAATGTTTCGAGTTCACGGCGCATCAGGCCTGCGCCATCGAGCGGCGGCGATGGGCGCATGAAAGTGTAGGGAAGCAGCTTTGCGAGAAAGGTCTGCAGCTTTATCCACCAGGATGGCGTTTCGGTACCCTGACGCTTGATCCACACGGTTGTTGCGGAAAGCTCGAGTTTCTGCACGCGGCGCTCGCTCTTAAGCAAAGCCCGCATCAAGGCTGCGATATCGCCATCTTCGAGATGGACGTGGAAACCCTTCGCCTTTTCCGCCTCGCTTGCGGCAACCAGCATTCTTGCCCCCAATGGAACATGCCGACCGAAAGCCGGATGCCCCACCCTTTTTGGCAACCTCGGCGCAAAAGCGTTCCACGCCTTTGCCGAAACTGCCGTGAATTCCAAAAAACGAAAACCCGCGCCGGAGAACCGGCGCGGGTTTCAAATGAACAACAGATTGTCCGCGCCGTAATTACTTTACAGCGGTTTCAAACTCGTTGGCCGTACCAGCATCCTTGAGGTACTCAAGAGCCTTCTTCGCTGCTTCGACGAGCGCGCCGAATGCTGCCGGCTCATGGATAGCCATGTCGGACAGAACCTTGCGGTCGACTTCGATGCCAGCCTTGTTCAGGCCGTCGATGAAGCGGCCGTAGGTCAGGCCGAATTCGCGAACAGCAGCGTTGATACGCTGGATCCACAGAGCGCGGAAGTTGCGCTTGTTGACCTTGCGGTCGCGGTAAGCGTACTGCTTGGAACGATCCACGGCAGCCTTTGCTGCGCGGATGGTGTTCTTGCGGCGGCCGTAGAAACCCTTGGCTGCCTTGAGTGTCTTGGTGTGCTTGGCGCGGGAAGTTACGCCACGTTTTACGCGTGCCATGTCATGATCTCCTTAAAGTGTCCAAATGTGCGGAAAAGTCTCAGAGACCGTTCGGCAGGTAGTTCTTGACGACCTTCTTGCCGTCAGCGTCGGCGAGAACCATGGTTCCGCGCGCGTCGCGAATGAACTTGTTGGTACGCTTGATCATGCCGTGGCGCTTGCCGGCGGCGGCTGCAACAACCTTGCCGGTTGCGGTGATCTTGAACCGCTTCTTTGCAGCGGACTTCGTCTTCATCTTGGGCATTTTGCTACTCCGTTTTTGTATCGAAACAGGCAGACGAGGCCTATTTCAAGCTATTCAGGAACGGCCTCGGCATGCCCTGCCGGACCGTTCGGACGCGCGCTTATAACCGCAGTCGGCTAAAAGCGCAACGGGGAATGAGAATTTCCCCTTGCGATGGGATACGCGCCGGTGATGTGAACGCGTAAAAAGATTATTTCGGGGCGAGAACCATCATCATCTGACGGCCTTCCAGCTTCGGCTCGGCCTCCACCTTGGCAATCGCCTGGGTGTCTTCCTTCACCTGGAGGAGAAGCTTCATGCCGAGTTCCTGGTGGGCCATTTCGCGGCCGCGGAACTTCAGCGTTACCTTCACCTTGTCGCCATCGTCAAAGAAACGGCCCATCGCCTTCATCTTCACGTCATAGTCATGCGTGTCGATGTTGGGGCGCATCTTGATTTCTTTAACTTCGACGATCTTCTGTTTCTTGCGCGCTTCAGCGGCCTTTTTCTGGGTCGAGTACTTCAGCTTGCCGAGATCGAGGATCTTGCATACCGGCGGTTCCGCGTTCGGCGAAATCTCAACGAGATCGAGACCGGCCTCCTCCGCCAGTTTCAAAGCCTGATCCGTCGGCATGCTACCGAGGTTCTGGCCCTCTTCATCAATAAGCTGAACTCTGGGAACCCGAATTTCCCGGTTGGAGCGCGGCCCCTCCTTGACGGGGGCATCGGCTTTGAAAGGTCTGCGAATGGTCGTATTCTCCTGATCTGTTTCTGGATCACGTCAGCAAAAAACAGCTTGTTTGGTACAAGCGGCGGAAATGTCGTTATTGCCGTGGCGAAGTCAATAGCATATCTGCCCGAAAAGATCACCTGTTGTCACGGTTTTTGCAAATACGCCGCCGTTGTTGCACCAAAATCAGGAGAATTGCATATACATGACCGAACAAGCCGCTGAATTCCTGCGTGTAGGCCCCGACAACGACACTCGCGACATCGCTTTCCTTCATCGCCCGGCGGCGTCGGGCGAGAATATGCCGATGCTCGTGTGGCTCGGCGGCTATCGTTCCGACATGACCGGAACCAAGGCGGTTGAACTCGATCGCTTCGCCGCTGAAAACGGTCTTGCCTGCCTGCGGCTCGACTATTCCGGCCATGGCGCCTCCGGCGGCGACTTCAGGAAGGGCACGATTTCCCGCTGGCTGGAAGAGGCGCTTGCCGTGGTGCGCGCAAAAGCGCCGTCGCGTGTCGTTCTCATCGGCTCCTCCATGGGCGGATGGATTGCGCTACGCATGGTCGAGGAGCTGCGCAAGGCGGGTGGCGCGCCATCCGTCTCCGGTCTCGTCCTCATTGCGCCAGCGCCGGATTTCACGCAGGAGCTGATAGAGCCCAGCCTTTCGGATGCGGAAAAAACCTCTCTGGCGGAAAAGGGTTATTTCGAGGAACATTCGGAATATAGCCCCGAGCCCAACATCTTCACCCGCGCGCTGATGGAGGACGGGAAGCAGAACCGCGTGCTGCAGGGTATCATCACCACCGGCTGCCCCGTTCACATCCTGCAGGGCATGCGCGACCCCGATGTTCCCTATCAGCATGCGCTGAAGCTTCTCGAACATCTTCCCTCCGACGACGTCGTGCTGACGCTGATCCGCGACGGCGACCATCGGCTTTCCCGGCCGCAGGATATCGAGCGGATGCTCGCTGCGGTCAAAGCCCTTGCAATATAGGCTTTTGCGCAACGCTCTTAACCATATTCGACGAGTCTTGCGCGCCGCCGATTGCTAGCGATTGACTCAAGCCCCCTATCCCTCTTAACTTTTCGTTAAGAATTAAGGGACGGGTTTCATGATGAACGCACCGCTGGCGCGTGCGCTGCTGTTTGCAGTTGCCGCCGGGCTAATGACTGCTGCCTCCGCCACGGCGGAAACCAAGGGAAGCCCTTCCATGGTGACGGGGGGGATCACATCCCAGCCGATCGGCCATTATGAGTTCTGTCAGAAATATGCCGACGAGTGCAATATTCGCAGCAAGGCGACGCCGCCGCCGCGCGTCACGGATTATGGCTGGGATGTCATTCGCGAGGTCAATACGTCCGTCAACACCACAATCGTGGCGATGACCGACCAGGAAATCTACGGCAAGGACGAAGTCTGGGAATATCCGACGACCGCCGGCGACTGCGAAGATTTCGTGCTGCTGAAGCGAAAGAAGCTGGTTGAGCGCGGTTTTTCCGTGGCTGATCTTCTGATCACCGTCGTGCGCAAGCCGGATGGCGAGGGCCATGCCGTGCTGACCCTTCGCACCACCGACGGCGATTATATTCTCGATAATCTCACCGACGACGTGAAGCTGTGGACCGACACCAACTACACCTATCTGAAGCGGCAGGCGTCCTTCAATACGGGCCGTTGGGTCTCCATCGAAGACGGCCGCGACGTGCTGGTCGGCGCATTGCGCTAACGCCTGGTTCCACGTTTGATGGATTGAGAGCCCGCTATTGCGGGCTCTTTCTTTTTTCAGCCATTGCCGATGATGATACCGGCCGCGAGCACCAGTGAGCCGCCGAGGACCACCTGAAACACCGCGCGCAGGAACGGCGTTTCCATGAAGCGGTTCTGAATGAAGGCGATGGCCCAGAGTTCCACGAAAACGACGACGGCGGCAATCGCCGTTGCCGTCCAGAAATGCGGAATGAGATAGGGCAATGCGTGGCCGAGACCGCCTATGGCCGTCATGATGCCCGAGGCCAAGCCCCGCTTTACCGGAGAACCGCGGCCCGAAAGCTTGCCGTCATCATGGGCGGCCTCGGTGAAACCCATGGAGATGCCCGCACCGACAGAGGCCGAGAGGCCGATGAGGAAGGTCTGCCAGGTATCCTGCGTGGCAAAGGCGGCCGCGAAAATCGGCGCGAGCGTCGAGACGGAACCATCCATAAGCCCCGCAAGACCCGGCTGCACATAGGTCAGAAGAAATTGCCGTTTTGCGGTTTCCGCCTCTTCGGTCTTGCCGTTTTCATCGAGGTGTTTTTCTTCCAGCATCTGCGCGATGTCTTCGTGACCCCGCTCCGCCTCGGCCAGATCGCCGAGGAGCTTGCGCGTCGAGGCATCGCTGGTGCGCTTGAGGGCCTCATCGTAGAAGCGGATCGCCTGGGCTTCCATCAATTCGGCCTGGGCGCGGATTTTTTCGAGCGACAGGTTCTTCACCAGCCAGTCCGGGGTACGCTCGTAAAAACCACGCACATGTTCGCGGCGGATCAGCGGGATGGTTTCTCCGAAACGACGGCGATGCATGTCGATCAGGATATTTCGATGCTGCTGTTCGACTTCCGCCATATCGTCGAAGACTTTCGCCGATTGCGGATATTGCGCACGCAGATGGTCGGCATAGGAGCGATAGATACGGGAATCGTCTTCTTCGGATGAAATGGCGAGCGCGAGGATTTCCTGTTCGCCGAGGGAGGAAAAGGGGCGTTTGGACAGGGAAAAAAGACTGCGAAACATGGCTGAAACCTTTTTATAATAATTCTAAATACATCCGCATCGCGCCTGGATCAAGTCTTCTTAGAATAATTCTAATAAGGCAAAGGGTCGCATTGCAGGCCCCATCGCAGCGGGGTAAATTCGCAAAAAAGGAAACACCATGCAGAACGACGTTACGGCCAGAGCCGCCCACAGCGCGGAGATTCAGCACAGGGCGGAAAAAGCCATGGCGGAGATCGGCGTCGATGCCGGTTTCATCGATCTGCTGGTGGAAACATTTTACGGCCGCGTTCTTGAACATCCCACGCTCGGCCCGGTTTTTGATGCGCGGCTTGCCGGGCGCTGGCCGGAACATATGGCCAGGATGAAACAGTTCTGGGCGGCTGTCGCGTTCAAGAATGGTGGTTATGGCGGTAAGCCCGTGCAGGCGCATCTCGGCGTAAAGGGCATGTCGGCGGAGCTTTTCCCGCAATGGCTTGCGCTTTTTTCCGCCACGCTGGATGACATCGCGCCGAACAGGGAAGCCCATGACTGGTTCATGGAAACGGCGGAACGCATCGCCAGAAGCCTGACGCTTTCGCTGTTTTACAATCCCGCAATGGACGACCCGGCGTTGATGCGCAGCAAATGACGCGGAAAGACGTGACGAAGCAACATTCGCCAAGCATCACCGGAGATCACGCAAGTTTCGAACATTCCCTCTTGATGGCTGCCGGGATAAATGATTAGTAGCCTGCGGGAGGCGTACCGTGCGGTTCGCCTGTAATATGCAGACATAGCAGGGCTTATCGACATGGATCGCAGATCATTTATCCGCAAGGCGGGCGCTCTCGGCGCCGGTGTTACCGCAACGGCACTGGCCGCTCCGGCTATTGCGCAGGAAAACCCCAAGATCACCTGGCGCATGACATCGTCCTTCACCAAGGGCCTCGACATTTTGTTCGGCGCGGGCCAGATCGTCGCCGATCATGTCAAGGAAGCCTCCGGCGGAAACTTTGTCATTCAGCATTTCGCCGGCGGTGAAATCGTGCCGGCGCTTCAGGCGGCGGATGCGGTAACGGCCGGAACCGTCGAAATGGCGCATACCTGCGCCTATTATTACGTTGGCAAGGATCCGACCTTCGCGCTCGGAACTTCGGTTCCCTTCGGTCTCAACGCACGGCAGACGAATGCCTGGTTCAATCAGGCCGGCGGCAATGAGCTGCTCAATGAATTCTTGGCGCAGCACAATATCTACTCGATCCTGCTCGGCAATACCGGTGCCCAGATGGGCGGCTGGTTCCGCAAGGAAATCAACACCATCGATGACCTGAAGGGCCTGAAGATGCGTATCGCCGGCCTGACCGGCCAGGTGATGCAGAAGGTTGGCGTGACACCGCAGCAGATCGCCGGCGGCGATGTCTATGCGGCTCTGGAAAAGGGCACAATCGACGCCACCGAATTCGTCGGCCCCTATGACGACCAGAAGCTCGGCTTCTACAAGGTCGCGAAATATTACTATTATCCGGCATGGTGGGAAGGCGGCCCGGCCGTGCATGCCTTCGTGAACCTGCAGAAGTTCAATGAGCTGCCCGAGAACTACAAGCGCATCCTGAAAGACGCCTGCGCCGCCGGCAGCGCCAGCATGCTGGAACGTTACGATGCGCGCAATCCGAAGGCGCTGAAGGAACTCGTGGCGCAGGGCGCCATCCTGCGCCCCTTCAGCCAGGAAATCCTCGATGTCTGCCACAAGGCGGCGCAGGACACCTATGCGGAGATTTCGGCCAAGAACGAGAGCTTCAAGAAGATCTACGAGAGCCAGCAGGCCTTCAAGAAGGACGCCTATCTCTGGGCGCAGATCGCCGAATATACCTATGACACCTACATGATGATCCAGCAGCGCAACGGCACGCTCTGATCCGCATCATTTCCCGACGATCTTCAAACGGTCATCCGGCATCGGCCGGGTGACCGTTTTGTTTGGCGAGACCAGCTTCCACACTTCACGCTCCCGCCAGTCGACCGGGCTCATGCCGGTGACGCGGCGAAATTCGCGGTTGAAGTTGGACTTGGTCTGAAAGCCGGAGGACAGCATGATCGCCGTCACCGATTGCTCCGTCTCTTCCAGCAGCCGGCAGGCTTCGTGGATGCGCAACTGGTTGACATATTGTGAGACATTGACGCCGAGCGAGCGGTTGATCGCGCCGGATATCTGCCGGCTCGGCAGACCGAGACGTCTTGCAAGCCGCGACAGGTTAAGGTTCTCATCACGGTAAAGCGCCTGCGTTTCCATCAGCCGATCAACCCTTGCAACGATATCCCAATCCTGTTCCGATGGCTCCGCCGACGCTGACAATTCCGCGACAGGTTCTATGGCTGTTTGCGGCGCCTTGCTCCTGCCGGCCAGCGCGGCCATGAGGCCAATCAACAGCAGGCCGAAAAGATTGGCATTGCTGACCAGCGCTGCAACATTCTGCCCATGCGCCCATTCGAAATCGGAAAACACGAGAAGATCGAACAGGGCAGAAACACAAAGAGCGACGGCAGCGATAATAAGCGCCCGGTGCGCCGAGGTGACGCTGGCAAATTGCGCCTCGTCCAGCCCATCCGGGCCCTTTCTGCCAAGAAGAAGCAGGGCAATGGCGTGGCCGACGAAGATGACGATCAGCGCAAGATCAATCGCCATCGGCCAGGTGAGTTCCATGATGACGATGAGCAAAGGCGACAGGACGAGGTTGGCAAGCATCGCTATCCTGCTCTCAGCCGCCACTCTCATCAGCCCACGAAAAGCGATGTAGACGAGCGGCGGCAGGCAGGCGGCGAGGACCGGCAAAACATAACGCGCTTCGCTGACGCCGTACCCCCAGCGCAGGCCGACAAGGACGGATTGCAGGGCACAAAGCGCGATCAGCGTCAGAAAGGCCCGATTGGTTCGCACATCGTCTCCGCCTCGAAAGAAAACGATGAACATGACAACCAGCAGAAGCGCCACGACGAAAGGCAGCGGAATGAACAGCACGAATGAATATCCCCGGAACAACGGCTTATATCGCCAATTCATGGACCAGATCGCGTTTCGGGACGACCTTTAACACGATCAAGGACGCAAAAAACATGTAGCGGCGCAGATTGAACCCCGTTCTTTCCAACCGCACGAGGTTTTCATGCGCCCCATCACCACCATCACGACCATCCTGTTTTCCGCTCTCGTCACCCAGCCTGTTCTTGCAGGCGAGGCTGTCGGCGTCAGCGAAACCACCATTCATTCGCCAGCACGCGGCAAGGACCTGGCCGTCACAATCTGGTACCCATCCGACGGAAAGGGCACGCAGACGCTTTCCGGCGATGACCGGATTTTTCAGGGCACGCCAATGGTCAAGGATGGCGCCGTGAAACCGGGTCGGCTGCCGCTTGTGCTTCTGTCTCACGGCTCGGGTTCACGAGTGTCCGGCATGGCGTGGATAGCCGCGAAACTTGCGAGCGAAGGTTTCATTGTGGCGGGAGCCAACCACCCCGGCACCACCAGCGGCGATTCCACACCCGCCGACACGCCGAAAATCTGGGAGCGAACGGACGATCTCTCCACGATTGTCACTGTTCTAACGGCGAAGGGCAAATGGTCGAGTGCTATCGACGTGCAAAGGATAGGCGTGCTCGGCTTTTCGCTCGGCGGCAGCGCGGCGATGGAGATTTCGGGTGCGCGCGCCGATCTCGATGCCTATGCGCGCTATTGCGAAGACCATGCCACGATGATGGATTGCCAATGGTTCGCCGGTGGCCGAGGTTACCTCAATGGCGAGGCGGTCGGCGTGCCGAAGCTCGATCTCAGAACCCTCGACAAGACCCGTTTCGAGCAGCAGAACCGCGATCCCCGCATCCGTTCCGCCGTGCTGGTCGATCCCGGTCTGGCACTTGCCTTTCAGCCTGATAGCCTGAAGCAGATCGATATTCCGCTAACCTTCATCAATCTCGGCAGCAAGGGCAAAATTCCGCCAGCCGTGCTTGCGGATAAACTCGCGGACCAAGTGCCCGGCGCGACCTATCAGCAAGTAGATGAGGCCAATCATTTCAGCTTCCTGCCACTGTGCAAACCGGATGCCGACGCCTTTCTCAAATCCGTCGGCGAGCGCGATCCGATCTGCGAACCGGCCGGACCACGGGACCGTGCGGATATTCACGCGCAATTGGAGACGATGATCGCTGCCGCCTTCAACCGTACACTGAAGCCGGGTCAATAAGGCGGCAGATTGAGAGGCCTAGCCGATCCGCTTGTAAAACAGGGTCGTGCCGCAAAAGCGTCCATCCGGAAACAGGGCGTAGTCGGGGATGACGCCGACCCGCTCCCAGCCGAGGCGAGGATAAATCGCCTCGGCATCGCTGCCCGTGGCCGTATCCAGCACCAAAAGGGTACGACCACGTTTTGCCGCCTCCTCTTCCACTTTTTGCATGAGTTTGCGGGCAAGCCCGAGGCCTCGCGCGGACGGATGCACCAGAAGCTTCATCAGATCGCCGCGATGCGGCTGGTTGGGTTTGGAGGCAAGGCCGACCTGCACGGTGCCCACCACCTTGCCATCCACTTCCGCTACCACATGAATGGTCGTCCCCTCGCCCGCTGTTTCCGCTGCGGATCGCCAGAAAGGTTCGGCATCCTGTGGAGAAAAGGGCAACATGAAGCCGACGGATGCGCCGCCGTTCACGCAGGCAGCCAGAACCTCACAGAGTTCGGGCAAGACATCGATGGTCTCTTGCCCGTTCAACAAGCGGATGGTGGTCATATTAACTCCTGTCGGGGAAATCAGCGCTGTCTTTGGTCCAGCACGACGGCATAACGGGCAGGTTTTTCGGTAGGATTGTGGAAAACATGTCCCTCGCCAACCGGCATGAAAAGACAATCGCCGGGCTCCAGCCGGTGAACGTCTCCACCGCTGGTCATTTCCAGCACACCTTCGAAAAGCCAGACATATTGCGTCATCCCCCGGCTCGCCGCATGCGGTGGGAAACCCACGCGCGCGCCGGGCGGAAATTCGACTTCGACGATGTCGACATCGGATCCCACACGCGGCGGGGAAATGGCGCGGCGCACATAACCGGTCTCCGAATCTTTCCAGAGCTGCTGATCACGCTTTTTCATAAGCGGGGAAACAGCCTCTTCGTTTTCGGCGAAGAAACCGGAAAGCGACAAGCCAAGGGCTGCGCAGATACGGGCCAGCAGCGAGGCCGTGGGGCTCGCCTCGCCACGCTCGATGCGGGAGATCATGGCGCGGCTGACGCCGGATTCGGACGCCAGACGGTCCAACGTCAGGCCGTTTTCAGCCCGCAATGTTTTGATCCGCTCGCCGATAGAGCGTTCAAGAATATGATCTTCGTTTTCCATCATATGAGAATTGCACTCTCACATGATGGAGTCAATATCCATGATAGTAGAAATTGATCATCGTGTTTGCCGCCGGTTGCTTGGCAGCAAAATGGGTGTCTCAGGCGCCAACCTGGGCAATCCAGTCGTTCAGATTATAGTAGTTCGTTACTCGACTAACTTTCCCGTCCTCGAGATCAAAGAAGGCACCGGCTGGCAGGACGTATTTCTGGCCATCGGCTTCGGGCAAACCTTCATCCGTTGCGAGATATTCGCCGTTCACGATGAATTCTGCGGAAGCACGCTTGCCATCTTCGCTCGCCATGATGACCATCTCGGTGAGATTTTCCTTATAGCAGCGGTTCATGTGGTCCATGAAGGAAGCGAAGGCGGCCTTGCCGGTCTGGCGCTCGCCCTGATTGATGTCGTGCACCACCTCTTCGTGAAGAAGCGCCAGAAAGGCATCCATGTCCTGACGGTTGAAGGCTTCGTAGTAGGCGCGGATGGTCTCGGCAGCGGTCATCGTCTTCTCCGTTCAATGCTTGCGCGGGTTTTCCATGACGGTATAACCAGTGCAACCGAAAGTGAAAATGCCCATGACCGTCGAAATCAAGTCTCTTTCCGGCATTGACGCCGCCCCCTATTTCGATGACCTCGCGCGCCTGCGGATCGAAGTATTTCGCTCCTTTCCCTATCTCTATGACGGCTCGCTAGACTATGAGCGCAAATATCTCGCAACCTATGCCGATACGGACGGCGCAGTCTTCGTGCTGGCGCTCGATGACGGCAAAGTGGTCGGCATGTCGACCGGCATGCCGATGGCGGCAGAGACCGAAGAGGTGAAGGCGCCCTTCGTCAAAGCGGGTTACGATCCGGACCGGATATTCTACTTCGGTGAAAGTGTGCTCCTGCCCGGCTATCGCGGCCATGGCGTCGGCGTGCGCTTCTTCGAGGAACGGGAGGCGCATGCAAGGCGGCTCTGCTTCGACATGTGCACTTTCTGTGCGGTGGAGCGGCCCGCAGACCATCCACGACGGCCGGCGGACTACGTTCCGCTGAACGCCTTCTGGGAAAAGCGTGGTTATCGCCATCACCCGGAACTACGCACCAGCTTCACATGGCAGGACCTCGACGAGAGCGCTGAGAGCCCGAAACCGCTGTCCTTCTGGATGAAGACCATTCTTGCCGGAGACGGAGACAAATGACACGCCTCGCCGCCAGCCAATATGCCATCGAGCTGATCGAGACATGGGAGGCTTATGCCGCACATCTCTCCGCCATCGTTCGCGAGGCGAAGGAAAAAGGCGCTGAGTTGCTGCTGCTTCCTGAATATTCAGCCATGGCGCTAACCGGGCAATTGCCACCCGCCGCGCGCTCCGATCTGCATCGTTCCATCGAAGAGATACAGCCGTTGATCCCTTCCTGGGTAGAGCTTTGCGAGGAGCTGGCGCGGCAACATCAAATCCTCTTCCAGCCGGGTAGCGCGCCGGTGAAGGACCCCGACGGCAAGTTCCGCAACCGCGCATGGCTGTTCGGCCCGGATGGGCTGATCGGTTATCAGGACAAGCAGATCATGACCCGCTTCGAGCGGGAGCAATGGCACATTGATGCCGGCATCGAGGGCCTGAAAGCCTTCGAGACGCCAATCGGCAGGCTCGGCATTCTCATCTGCTACGACAACGAGTTTCCGATGCTGGGCCGCAGGCTGGCGGAGCTGGGCGTCGAACTCGTTCTCGCCCCCAGCTGCACCGACACGCTGGCGGGCGCTTACCGGGTGCGGATCGGCGCGCAGGCACGGGCGCTGGAAAATCAATATGCCGTTCTTTCCGCCCCCACGGCGGGAGAAGCCCCATGGTCTCCCGCCGTCGATGAGAATCGCGGCCGCGCCGCCCTTTACGTGCCGTCCGACTACGGCATGCCCGCATCCGGTATCGTCGCGGAAAGCGAAAGCGATGCGGTGACACAGAGCACGCTTCTGATCGCCGATATCGATCTTGCCGCCGTCGCAAGACTCCGAACCGAGGGACAGGTGGCCACCCGCCGCGACTGGCCGGAGCAATTTGCGATCTGAAAAGCCCATTTTAAAAGGCTTTTAACCAAATTCCCGCTTTGCGGTGTGACAAGCCCCTGCTATAGCGCGGGACATGAGCACAAATTCGACCCGCACGCCCCTGGACCATATCCGCAACTTCTCGATCGTTGCCCACATCGATCACGGCAAATCGACGCTGGCCGACCGGCTGATCCAGTCGACGGGCGGCCTTGCCGAGCGCGACATGTCGGAACAGGTTCTCGATTCGATGGATATCGAGCGCGAGCGCGGCATCACCATCAAGGCCCAGACCGTGCGCCTGCACTACAAGGCGAATAACGGCGAGACCTATGTGCTGAACCTCATCGACACGCCCGGCCACGTCGACTTCGCCTACGAAGTGTCCCGCTCGCTTTCGGCCTGCGAAGGTTCGCTGCTGGTGGTCGACGCATCGCAGGGCGTGGAAGCCCAGACGCTCGCCAACGTCTATCAGGCCATCGACAACAATCACGAGCTGGTGACGGTGCTCAACAAGATCGACCTGCCGGCGGCCGAACCCGACCGCATCAAGGAGCAGATCGAAGAGGTGATCGGCATCGACGCCTCCGACGCCGTGATGATTTCCGCCAAGACCGGTCTTGGTATTCCCGATGTTCTGGAAGCCATCGTCAACCGTCTGCCGCCACCGAAGAGCGAAGTCGGCGAAAACGGACCGCTGAAGGCGCTGCTGGTCGATAGCTGGTACGACACCTATCTCGGCGTTATGGTTCTGGTGCGCGTCATCGATGGCGTGCTGAGCAAGGGCCAGCAGATCCGCATGATGGGTTCGGGCGCGAAATACGGCATCGAGCGCGTCGGCGTGCTGACTCCGAAGATGGTCAATGTCGACAGCCTCGGCCCCGGCGAGATCGGTTTCATCACCGCCTCGATCAAGGAAGTCGCCGATACGCGTGTTGGCGATACCATCACCGACGACAAGCGCCCGACGGCGCAAGCCCTGCCCGGCTTCAAGCCTGCGCAGCCCGTGGTGTTCTGCGGCCTCTTCCCGGTCGATGCGGCCGACTTCGAAGATTTGCGCGCGGCGGTGGGCAAGCTTCGCCTCAACGATGCTTCCTTCTCCTTCGAAATGGAATCGTCCGCCGCCCTCGGTTTCGGTTTCCGCTGCGGCTTCCTCGGCCTGCTGCATCTCGAAATCATTCAGGAGCGCCTCGAGCGCGAGTTCAATCTCGATCTCGTCGCGACAGCGCCTTCCGTTGTTTATGAAATGACGCTGACGGATGGCACGGAGAAGGAACTTCACAACCCGGCCGACATGCCCGACGTTGTGAAGATCAAGGAAATCCGCGAGCCGTGGATCAAGGCGACGATCATGACGCCGGACGAATATCTCGGCGGCATCCTGAAACTCTGTCAGGACCGGCGCGGCCTGCAGACGGAGCTGACCTATGTCGGCAACCGTGCGATGATCACCTATGAGCTGCCGCTCAACGAAGTGGTGTTCGATTTCTACGACCGCCTGAAATCCATCTCCAAGGGTTACGCCTCGTTCGATTACAACATCATCGACTATCGCGAAGGCGATCTCGTCAAGATGTCGATCCTCGTCAATGGCGATCCGGTGGATGCGCTCTCCATGCTGGTTCACCGCTCGGCGGCGGACCGGCGCGGGCGTGGCATGTGCGAAAAGCTGAAGGAACTCATTCCGCCGCACATGTTCCAGATCCCGATCCAGGCGGCCATCGGCGGCAAGGTCATCGCCCGTGAAACCGTGCGCGCGCTGCGCAAGGACGTGACGGCGAAATGCTACGGCGGCGACGCGACGCGCAAACGCAAGCTTCTGGACAAGCAGAAGGAAGGCAAGAAGCGCATGCGCCAGTTCGGCAAGGTGGAAATTCCGCAGGAAGCCTTCATCGCCGCTTTGAAGATGAACGACGAATAAGCGGCAAAATCATATTTGCCATCGCTATGGAAGGGAGGCACACAGCCTCCCTTTTGCGTTTAGGCTTCTATCACGCGTGCAGCTTTGCGCCCTTGGTGATCTTGTCGACGATCTTCCTGTCGGCCCTCAGCGCCATGCCGACCACCTTGGCGTTGTCAGGAGAAAACTCCGAAAATACCTGGCGATTGGCGACATCGTGCCCGGTGGCGAACATTTCCTCGATATAAAGCGATGTCGTAACGTCGCGCTCGAGGGATCGCTGGTGGATTTTGCGCAACGCCTCCTGATCCGTGGCCATGACGACAATCGGCTGGATGGACAGGGGATTATAGACGTTGCCCGCCCCGTCGCGGTATGGTTCTCCAATGATCTCCCTGGTCTGGGCGACGATCCCGGACATGAGAAATGCGGTAACGTTCAGTTTTTGCCACACGGCAAGGTCATCGCGAAGGATGACAGCGATCTTGGTATCAAACATGCGAACTCAATCTGGCTGTGGTTACGAAAGAGAAGCGATCCTAGCGCCTCGGGGTGTCTGCGATCTTGAACGTTCGTGCAAATTCGAAGGGATCGTGCAGGCGCCCTCCAGCGAAGGCATAGAACGCATCGAAGCGCGCTTTCATGGCAACGCCTATGCGCCGCACCGTCATGATACCTATGCGCTGGGTGTCACGCTTTCCGGCGTCCAGACCTTTTCCTATCGGGGGAAATCGCATTTCAGCACGCCCGGAAAGGTAATCGTGCTGCATCCGGACGAAGTTCACGATGGTGGTGCAGGTACCGATGAAGGCCTGCGCTACCGTATGCTTTATCTTCCGCCCGAAAAAACGACTGAGGCGGGATATAATGCGCTGCCCTTCGCCCAAAATCCCGTCATCGAGGATGAGGAATTCCGGCAATGCCTCATCGAGGCGCTTGGCAATCTGGAAGGCGAGCCGGACAATCTGCTTCTCACCGACTGGCAGTCGAGACTGGCGGATTTGCTCTGGAAACATTCAAACGGAAGCGCCAGAACAATCAAACGGATCGACCGTATCGCCGTTTTACGGTGTCGGGACTATCTGCTGGAGAATAGCGCCGACACCGTCGGCTCTGAAGAGCTGGAACGGATAAGCGGGCTCGACCGCTTCACGCTCTTTCGGCACTTTCGTTTCCTGTTCGGCACCAGCCCGCACCGTTATCTCATCATGCGCCGACTGCAAAAATGCAAGGACATGATGCGTGCGGGTGCGGGCCTTGCGGAAACGGCATTTGCCTGCGGTTTTGCGGATCAGGCGCATTTTACCCGACATTTCAAAAATGCCTTCGGCATGCCGCCTGGCCGCTGGCTCAACCTTGTTTCGCATTGATCATTCCGGAAACAGGATCGACCGGTGAGCCGCAGCACCCGCCATGGCGCCGTCTCCCACTGAAAGGGCGACCGAGCCGGCAGGCCTTGCCACATCGCCGCAGGCGAAGATGCCGCGAGCAGTGGTCTGTTTCATGGGATCTGTCACGATGGTCGATCCCATCGGCCCCTCCTCCACGGCGCAGCCAAGTTTTTCCAGCCAGTTCGAGGAGATACGCAATTTCGGCTGGGTGAAAAGGCCAGCCAATGCGATGCTGCGTCCATCCGCCAGAACGACATCCGCATGCCCCGTAATTTCCCGGATGCGGGTTGTTTCCACCCGCACGCCCCGGTCCGACAACAATGCCTGCTGATCCCCATCCGGCTCGAATACGCCATTGGTGAAAAAGGTCGTCTCGCCCCAGTCGGGCAGCATCAATGCGTGGTGAATGGCCAAAGATGAAGCGGCGATGACGCCGATCTTTTCCTGATTGAGCTCGTAACCATGGCAATAGGGGCAATGGAAGACCGAAGAGCCCCAACGCTCTTTCAGCCCGGCAATAGCAGGCAATTCATCGGTGACGCCCATGGCGAGTATCAGCCGGTCCGCTATCTCACGGCGGCTGCCATCGATCTCGACTACAAAATCGCCGAAGGAGCCTTCGGCATCGGTCGCCCTGCCCTCAGCCCAATCTATGGTCGGATAACGTTCGATCTGGCGGCGTGCCTCGGCGATAATCTCACCCGGCGCCTTGCCATCCTGGCCGAGAAAACCGTGCGAATGGCTGGCGAAACGGTTTCTCCGTTCACCGGCATCCACCACCAGAATGTTTTTTCTGGCGCGTCCAAGCTGCAGGGCGGCCGAGAGGCCGGCATAGCTGCCGCCGATAATGATGACGTCGAATTTCATGATGCACCCATCGGTTCAGGAAAGAGGCGGAAGTGCCCGTTCATTTCACGATACTTATATTGTTACGTGATTTTCGGAGTCAATAGTCACGCAACTTATATTGTTACGTCACATCGAAAGTGATAGCTTCGGTGTAAACAGACGGGTTTGGACAATGAGACACGACACGCGGCTTTCACGGGTGCTGCATATTCTGATCCATATGGAAAATCATAAGGGTGCGGCGACATCCGAGAGCATCGCGGCGATGCTTCAGACCAACCCGGTGGTGGTGCGCAGGACGATGGCCGGCTTGCGCGAGCATGGTTATGTCTCGTCGGAAAAAGGCCATGGCGGCGGGTGGGTGCTGGCGCGGCCGCTCAGCGAAATCACGCTGCTCGATATTTACCGGGCGCTTGGCGCGCCGGAACTGTTCTCAATCGGGCTGGCGGGCGACAACCCGAACTGCGTTATCGAACAGGCCGTCAATGCAGCACTTTTCGACGCCATGAAAGAGGCGGAGAACATTCTGCTGTCCCGTTTCGGAAGCATTGCCCTTTCGCAGCTGGCACAAGAATCCATCAGCCGTTGGTCCAGGGTTTCCAACCACCCTTCCGCGATGGAGCAGCTTTAAGGGGCGGGCAGCCGTCCTCCTCTCGCAAAGAAAAACCGCCTGCCCGGAGGCAGGCGGTTTTATCATATCAGTAGGCCCGTTACGGCTGGGTCTGCGTGCCGCCCGTATTCGGGCTTGCCGGTGCGGTGTTGTTCGCAGGCGGTGTTGCCGGAGCGGTCGGAGCCATGGGCGCCGGTGCCTGATCCGTTGCCGCAGGCGGCGTGGTGGAGGATGTCGTGGCCGGATCGGTGGTGGGGCCGCTCATCTGCGACCAGGCGAAAACGCCCACCAATACGACGACGATGATCGCCAACCACGGCACCCAGGACGACGACGTGCGGGCACGCGGTTCATTGCTGATATTGACTTCCGGACGAAGATCGCGGTCCGGACGCGGGTTGTTGGGATCGAATGTCATGGTGTTTCCTCCTCTTCATTCTGCGGAGAAAACGACGTTCACGGGATTTTGTTCCGATTCCTTCCAGAACGCTTACAACCGACAAGGTTCGGGCGCTTGCTGAAGCGCCTCCGCCAGCACCGTCATGACCTGCGGACCTGCCATTTGCGAGACATTGAAACGCATGAAACCGGAGGCGTTCTGCGAGGAACTGAACACATTGCCGGGGGCCAGCACCACCTGACGCGAAAGCGCCCGGCGCGCCACATCGGCGGCATCAACCCCGTCCGGCAGACGGCACCATAAAAACATGCCCGCCTGCGGTTCGATCCACGGCACACATCCGACCGACCTCAGACGCGCCGCCACCTCCGGCATCGTTGCCGCAAGACGCTGCCTCAGCGCCTCGACATGCTTGCGGTAACTGCCATCGGTCAAAAGCGAGAGGATCAGCGCCGCCGAAAAATGCGTTCCGCCAAAAGTGGTGGCGATCTTGAGATCGGTCAGGGCCTCCACCCAAGCCATGGGTGCCGCAATGAAACCGCACCGCGTGGAGGCCGACAGTGTTTTTGAAAAGCTGCCTATCTGGACGACGCGGTTCAGACCATCGAAGGCCGCCAGCCGGGGCGCGGCCTGGGTTTCGAAATCGGCAAAAATATCATCCTCGATGATGGTCAGCCCCACCTGCTCGGCGAGCATCAGCAGGCGATGCGCGGAAACGGCGGAAAGCCTTGCACCTGTCGGATTATGAATTGCGGAATTGGTGATATAGAGCCGGGGCTCATGGTCTTTCAGCGCCTGCTCGAAGAGTGCCAGATCCGGTCCGGTCGGCGTATAGGGAACACCGACGATCTTCACCCGATGAGCCCGCAAGAGGGCGTGGAAATTGAAGTAACACGGGTCGTCGACAATCACCGTATCCCCCGGTTGCAGCAGGAAACGGCACAGAAGATCGATCGCCTGCGTGCCGGAATCGGTGAGCATGATCTGGCTGGCGCCCGCCTGCACCCCGTGTTCGGCCAGCCGGCGTGACAGAAGCTGCCGGAGCGGCAGCAGCCCAATTGGGTTGCCATAATCCGTCAGCAGGGCGGCGTCGGCGCGGGCAAGCCCGCGCACCGCCCGCCTCAACGCCTCCTGCGGCATCCACGATGCGGGAAGCCAGCCGCAACCGGGTTTGGCGAGAACGGAACCTTCATCCAGCGCCTGCCGCGAGACCCATAAGGGATCCACGGCCCTGTCGAGCTGCGGCTCGATATCGGCGAGCGACAGGGGCGCAAGCGGGCCCGAAACGAAAAAACCGGAGCCGGGGCGCGAGCTTATCGTACCATCCGCCACGAGCCGGTCGTAGGCCTCGACAACGGTGGAGGTGGAAACCTGCATGGTCTTCGCCAGCGCCCTGACCGACGGCAGGCGCGCGCCCGGCACGAGGCTGCGCGATGCAATGCGTTGCCGCACACTTGCCATCACCTTTTCTATGCGCGTGCCCACGACAACCTGTACGTCCACATTTTCCTCCAACTGTACCGCTTGTGATACCATAACAGTTTGTTGAAATCGTATATGATTGTCGCTGTTCCTGCCAGCCATTCGGGATCAAGAAAGGCAAAACGCAGGAGTTGACAATGGACAAGACGACGAGCGGCTGGCTGAGCGGCCTGACAGGCGTGGTGATATTCAGCGGCTCGCTGCCCGCGACACGCATTGCGGTAACGGGTTTCGATCCGGTGTTCCTGACCGTCGCCCGCGCCAGCATTGCCGGCCTGCTGGCGTTGGCGCTGCTGTTTCTGTTCAGGCAAAGGCGCCCGGCGCGCGATGATCTGACATCGCTTTTCATCGTCTCGCTCGGTGTCGTGGTGGGCTTCCCGCTATTGACCGCACTCGCCCTGCGACATGTCACCTCGGCGCATTCCATCGTTTTCGTGGGGCTCTTGCCGCTCGCAACGGCAATCTTCGCCGTGCTGCGCGGCGGAGAACGCCCACGCCCGGTGTTCTGGCTCTTTTCCTGTCTTGGAAGCGCGCTTGTTGCAGGGTTTTCGCTGTCGAATTCGTTTGCCGCCGGGATCGAGGCCTCTCTTGCCGGCGATCTTCTGATGCTCGGCGCAATCATCGTCTGCGGGCTCGGCTATGCGGAAGGTGCTGCCCTTTCCCGTAAGCTGGGCGGCTGGCAGGTCATTTCCTGGGCACTGGTTCTTTCCCTGCCGGTAATGCTACCGCTTGCTTTCTTCACCGGGCCGGAAACGCTTGCCGGCATCGACCCGCAGGCCTGGGCTGGCCTTGCCTATGTTTCCCTGTTCAGCATGCTGATCGGCTTCATCTTCTGGTATCGCGGGCTGGCGCTTGGCGGCATCGCGGCCGTCGGCCAGCTGCAATTGCTTCAGCCCTTCTTCGGGCTCGCACTTGCCGCAACCCTGCTGCATGAGGAGGTGAGCCCGGCCATGATCGCCGTTACGCTTGTGGTGGTGCTCTGTGTTGCAGGCGCGCGGAAATTCGCGCGCTGACGGCTGCCATCGTCAGCTCGAACGGCGGTCCACCCAGCGATGCCATGCATCCTCACTGCCGTTGAAGACATTGAGATCGATGCGGCCATCGACGCCATGCGACAGACCAGAACCGGAATATTGCCAGAACAGCCACTTGCGGCCGGGATAAACCACCGACGGATGCTGGGCGACGGCGCGCAGCCAGAAGGGGTAATCCTGGAATTCGCCCTGGAGGTTGTCCTTGTAAAAATCGGGCGCCGTATAAATGATCGGCCGCTGGCCGTAATGGCGCTCGAGCTTGTCCATGAAGACGCGCATCTTTTCCAGAACGCGTTCGCGGGAATGGCGCATCTTGCAGCTCGATTCGCCGTTATATTCCACGTCGATAACCGGTGGCAGGGCGTCCGGGTCGCGCGGTACGTTACGAATGAACCAGTCCGCCTGTTCGCTGGCGTTGCGGCACCAGTAGAAGAAGTGGTAAGCGCCGCGGCGAATGCCCGCCTCCTTCGCGCGCTGCCAGTTGGTGCGGAACATCGGATCGAGATGATCGCCGCCATCCGTCGCCTTGATGAAGGCGAAATTGGCGCCGCGCGTGCGCAGCTGCGGCCAGTTTATATTGGCCTGCCAGCGGGATACATCCACCCCGTGGACCTGAAAATGACGCGGCTGGACCCTGCCGAAATTGATCGGCTTCGCATCGCTAAAGCTGGAGCGGAAAATACGCGAGCGTATCTGTGCACCGGCGCTCGCCGCCGGGGCCGCAGCCATGGCCAACTGTACCGGACGCTCCATCTGGTTGATCGTTGGCCGCTCCGCCGGCCGCACCATTCCGGCCGCCTGTGACGGAACCGGCAACCGGATTTCAGGCGCATTCTGCGTTAACGACGCCCTGGGGATGACAGCGGAAAAGGCCTTGGGTTCGTCAGGCACCGGCCCGCCCCATGCCAGAACTTCCTGCCGCGGCTGGGCGGCGATGGCCTGGGTACCGACGCCTGCCTGCGGTACCGGTGCGGATGGCGTGACCGAACTCGTCGTTTCCTTCGAGGGCAAGCCGGCCATCAGGCTTTCCGGCCCGGAACTGGACGTGCAGCCTCCAAGCAGGAAGCAACCGAAGAAAAGTGCTGGCACAGCCGATGAACGCATGAGAACCCGTACGCAAAACAAATCGGGGGCACTCTGATGCCGCCCGGAGACCTCGAAATACAAATGCTAACGGAAGATTATCAAAAAAGACTGAATCTTATCTTTACGTCGGCACCCGCCGATGCGCCCGTCATTTCTGGCAGGCGAAACGGTTCGAGTTCTCGCGCAGCGGCGCGGCTCAGGCTGTCATGGCGGTCAGATCGACAGTGTCGGCACCGGGGGAATTTCTCTTGATCGATTCGATCGCATGGATGGCCGAAGCCTTCGCCTTGTATCCTTCCGACGAGAACATTGTTTCCCCGTTGGATGCCTTGAAACGGAAACGATATTCGCCGGCCTTGTCCTGATAGATTTCGAATTTGTACATGATCTTTGCGCCTCCTTTCGCGCAGTAGTCCATCAGCCGCAACTCTGTTCGGCCTCGATCACTTTCGCAACGGAAAATCGCCGATCTCAATGAGCCGTACCCAGGCTCGAGCGATCTCCAGCCCGGCTGCATCGGCCATTTCTGCGCGTAAGCCACGGTGGTCACGATAATTCTCCAGCCAGCCCGGCGACATTCTTTCGACGGAAGCAGGAAACGCCTGACACCAGCCGTCAACCACGGCGGTCGAGGCCTCGAAATGGAATTGCGTGCCATAGACTGCCCGACCGATGCGAAAGGCCTGATTTCGTGTCGCGCCATTGGTCGCAAGCCGCGTGGCGTCCGGCGGAAGCGTAAATGTATCGCAATGCCACTGAAAAATCGGGAAGGTCTTTTCCAGCCCGGCCAATAGCGGATCGGACACGCCCTCTTCCGTCAGGGATATATCATGCCAGCCGAATTCCGGCGGCCCCGAGAGAATATTCTCTCCGCCATAGGCGCGCGCCAGCAACTGGCTGCCGAGGCACACACCCATGACCGCTTTACCAGCATCGCCAAAGGCTTTCATGAGAAGGGCGAGATCGGCAAGATAGGGATAAAGCGCATCGTCAAGCGCGTTCTGTTCGCCGCCCAGAACGACGAGCGCATCATGGTCGGCGGCATCCCTTGGGAGAGGCTCACCCGCATAGGCGCGGATGACATTGATTTCCGCCGCCGCTTCTTCCAGCGCTACGCCGAGCTGCCCGTGCGGCGTACCCGCCATGTTTTCTATGATTGCAACGCGCATAAAACCTCGTGGAGACGACGATGGATTCAACCGGCCAAGAGTGCCGATCGAATCCAGCTTCACCACGAGAAAAATCGATTTTCAAGAGCCCCGGCGTCGTCAGTGCGACAACAGGCGGATGACCTGACCTGATGCGCCTTAGAATTCACGCGCCAGCTTTGCGTCTGCGGAATGCCGGTTGCCGCCGCGAACGGCGAAGAACAGGAAAATCGCGGCCCACAGAATCGATTTTTCCGCACCGCCCAGACCTTCCGCCTTTACGATGCCGTGAAAATAAACGGTTACCAAAAGAACGATCATGGCCGCGAAGGATGCCGGCCGTGTGAACAGCCCGATGGCGACCAGAATTCCGCCGAAAAACTCCGTGGCGGCAAGCAGCGGCGACCAGAAAATGCCGGGATAAAAGCCGAGGCTCTCCACCATGCCGACCGCGCCGAAAGGATTGAGGATCTTGCCGAACCCATGGGTGACGAGGAGAAGCCCGGCCGTAACGCGCAGGATCGTCTCCACCAGATCGTGTGTCGCATTATAAAGCGGTGCGACCGCCGGAACGAAAAGACGCTGACGATTATTCTCGAACTGGGCCATAGGATCTCCACGTTTCAGCCTTCGACAGCTTCTCTGTTCGCAAAGCCGCATGATAAGAACAAGCGTACGCCCGGTAAAAACATGAGTATTATAGTTGACATTATCGTGAACATTATTGCCGCCGGGCGGTGAAGGAGACGTGAGGATGACCGAGACCAAACCCCGCATAACCATCCGCTATTGCACGCAATGCAACTGGCTGCTTCGGGCAGGCTGGATGGCGCAGGAAATCCTGCAGACCTTCGCTTCCGATGTCGGCGAAGTCAGCCTCGTTCCCTCAACCGGCGGTCTGTTCGAGATCACCGTGGACGGCACGACCATATGGGAACGCAAACGCGATGGCGGTTTTCCCGGCCCCAAAGAACTCAAACAGAGAATCCGTGACATCATCGACCCGGAGCGCGACCTCGGTCATGTGGACAGAACGAAGCATGAAGGGCTCGACACTTGACCCGGCGACATGTTTCAACAGCCCCAACCAAGTTTTTTCCCTTTAAAATCAATGATCGTCATAAAAGTTCAAAAAGCCTGTTGACACCGGGCGGCTGCCCTCGTACATCGCTCTCCGTCGCCCAGATGGCGGAATTGGTAGACGCGCCAGCTTCAGGTGCTGGTACTCGCAAGGGTGTGGAGGTTCGAGTCCTCTTCTGGGCACCATTCCATTTTTGATCTTAGCCAGATCAAGAACTTAGCCGAAAAAACAGCAACATATAGCCGACCGGTAAACGCCGGGAAGCGTGTTGCTTTTTCGCCTTTTCCACTTACAGAAAAGCTACGAACAGGCCGCTTCCGTTTTTGTCGGAAGGCCTGTTGTCCTGTCTGAAAATATGATCGACCTTGCCTGTTATGGCTGAGCGTCTTTATCGCCACTATTTTGCGAATGCTGTTCGCAATTCGGCGTACAGGACAGAACGGTCCGCTCCGTCTGCCGGAAAACACGCACCGTATTGCCCTCGTCGATGGAGACGAGAATGCGTTCATCCACGATTGGATTGCCATCGGCATCCAGAAGCACGAGATTGGTCGTGCCGAAACTGCGACCCGTCAAAACAATCGTGGTGGCATCGGCAACCGTGGCATCGGCGACTTTGGAGTTGCCGACGATAACCTTGCTGACGGCGCGGTCGAGACGAAGGACACGGGCGTGATTCATCGAAACGCGCAATATGTCATCTTCAGCAAAAGCGGGCTGCAGCGAACCCGATAGAAAGACGGACAAGCCGACCACAATTTTCGCCAGTTTTCCGGATGACACGCGTTTGGCCCTTGCTCACTACCCGCACTTTATTGCTCCACAGAATGCGCGGTTTTAGTGAATGAAGCGTTAAATGGCGGAAATCCGCAACGAGGATGGTAACCATTCGTAATGTATTGATATTTTCACGCCTCTCCGCCCCGCGTCAAAACTGAACAGCTGCGCCTCTTTCAAAGGAAACTTTGCCGAATGAGAGAAATGGTCAGTGCCTGAATATATTTGTTTATCAGCAAATATAAAAATGCAGACAATACTTTTCGTTTTTATTTACCAAGAGAAACTCATCCTGCCATTTACTTTGAGTTAATCGTTTTTTTTAAGCGCTTGGAAATCGCTCCGCTGTAGTTTGAACCCAACCGAACAACGGAGAACAGTTGTCGGCGTGCTGAACCAACACAGAGTTAGGAGAGACCCTATGACCAAGATTTTCGCTCGTTTCCTCAAGGATGAATCCGGTGCGACCGCTATCGAATACGGCCTGATTGCGGCCCTTATTTCTGTCGCCATCATCGGCGGCGCCAAGACCCTGGGTACGAGCCTCAGCGACCAGTTCACGAACCTGGGCAGCTACATGAACGTTGCGAAAAACCCAGGTTGAAACTGGATTTCATTGTGTTGCGCTGGCTGCCGTCGGCGCAACACAATCCGTAACCATAGGTAGATTTAAAAATCATGACAGTTGCGGCGATATTCCTTATACTTCCATTATGCCTCAGCTTCGCCGCGCTGAACGACCTCTTCACCATGACGATTCCCAACAGGATACCGCTCATCCTGTTATTTTCCTTTATAATCGTTGCACCAGTTTCAGGCATGGACTGGCAAACTTTTGCCCTTAGTTTTGCCGCTGGCACCGCAGTTTTTGCCGCCTGTTTTGCGCTCTTTGCCGCCAATGTCATGGGCGGGGGAGATGCGAAACTCTTGACCGCCGCGGCGATCTGGTATGGCTTCAACATCTCCGTCATCGAATTCCTGCTCGCAGTGACCTTTATCGGTGGTGCTTTGACGATCGGCATCCTTCTTTTGCGGACACGCTCAAGAGAAATTATGGCGGCCGGAATTCCGGTACCCGATTCCCTGCTTGTGGCAAAAAAAATCCCTTACGGTATCGGCATAGCGATAGCTGGTCTTCTAACCTATGGGGAAACACCACTTGTCAAGGCAGCCATTGCGAGCCTTTCTTGAGTAACCTTGAGCGTTAAGCATCGGTTAACTACAAATCCAAGCATAATATTAACCATAATTATACCAATCGCACGCCATCCTGACGGGAGAAGAATCTGATTCCCTCAAGGATCGAGCATGAAACCGTCGCGTATCGTCATTCTGTCCGTTGCTCTGGTGGCCGCCGGTCTTGCCGGTGTTGTCGCCATGCAAATTTCCGGCGCGAAGCAGGTCATCGAAAAAGCAGAAACGATCATCCAGAAGGAGCCGACGGTCAACGTTCTCGTTTCGTCGGTCAACCTGCCCGTCGGCAGCCGCCTGAACGACAGTTCCGTGCGCTGGACACCCTGGCCGCAGGGCAATGTGGTCGACAGTTTCATAACGGAAGCGAAAAGGCCCGACGCCATCACCGAACTCACCGGCGCGGTCGTGCGGCTACCTCTCTTCGAAGGTGAGCCTATCCGGCCGGAAAAAGTGGTCGATTCCAGCACGCGCATCATGTCCTCCCTTTTGCCGGCCGGAAAACGCGCCGTCGCCACCGAGATTTCCGTCTCGACAGGCGCAGGCGGTTTCGTACTGCCGAACGACCGGGTCGATGTGATCATGGTCCGCAAGGGCGATAACAACAACTTTCTGACCGAAAATGTTTTGAACAATGTTCGTGTCCTGGCGATCGATCAGCAGATCAAGGAAGGCGAGGATGGAACGTCAGCGGTTGTCGGCGCAACCGCTACACTCGAACTGACCCCGGAGCAGGCAAAGATCATAACGGTGGCGCAACAGATGGCGGATCGTCTCACACTCGCCTTGCGCTCCGTCGCCGATGCACAGGAAAATGACACGCTTTCGGCCGGCTATCTTCTCAATGGAGGTTCCGGACAACCGGAAATTCAGGTGATCAAATCCGGCTCGATCGTGAAAAGCGGTCAAGGAGCATCACAATGACCGGGGAGCTCATGACAAACCGTCTAAAACAACGCCTGCGTTCATCGATGGCGGGTGGGCTCGCATTCTGCCTGACCTTTTCAGGTGTTCCCGGCCAGCATTCCCCCGGGTTTCTGCGCGTCAGCGAAGCAGAGGCGCAAAGCGCGAGCGTCGTGCGGATTACCGAAAGCGGCGCTGGCACTCGCAAGCGCCTGAACCTAGGCTTGAACAAGGCGCTGGTTATCGACCTGCCAGAGGATGCTCACGACATTCTTGTTGCCGATCCAAGTCTTGCCGATGCCGTGACCCGCACATCAAGACGCATCTATCTCTTCGGTAAAACGGTGGGACAGACCAACATCTTCATCTTTGGTGAAAATGGCCGGGAAATCGTCAGCCTCGACCTGGAGGTCGAGCGCGACATCTCCGGGCTCGAGGCCAATATCCGCCGTTTCATTCCGGAGTCGGATATCAAGGTAGAAATCGTTTCGGACAACATCGTTCTTACGGGATCGGTGCGCACACCGCAGGACTCCGCCCGCGCCGTTCAACTTGCCGACGCTTTTCTAAAAGGCGGCGAGGCCACCACCCGCAATATATCATTGACGGGCGGCGACAATGGCGGCGATGCGGCGATTTTTGCCGAGCGCCGGCAGGTATCGCAAATCGTCAACATGCTGACGATCGAAGGTGAAGATCAGGTGACGTTGAAGGTCACCGTCGCCGAAGTCAGCAGGCAGGTTCTGAAGCAACTTGGCTTCAATGGCTCCATCAGCAGTTCGACAAGCAACAATGGTTTCGAATTCGCAAACCCTTCCAATCTCGGAAATACAATCGACACTGCATCCAGGATCGCCAGCGGTGCAATAGGCTCCGGCTCACTCAGGTTCGCCTCCTATCTCAATGCCATGGAGCAGGCAGGTGTTATGCGCACTTTGGCAGAACCGAGCCTGACGGCAATTTCTGGCGAACAGGCGAAATTTTACGTCGGGGGAGATTTCCGGATCGCCGCGGAACAGGACGTTTCGCTCGACAAGGATACGAATACCACGGTCGTCAAACGTGAGGTGGAAACGGTCGACTACGGCATTACGCTGAACTTCAAGCCTGTAGTCCTTTCACCCGGAAGAATAAGTCTCAAGATCGAGACCAACGTGTCCGAACCGACTTATGAAGGTAATGTCGTCACCGGAAACTACGGGCGAGGCATTCCAGGTTCGACCTACATGTCCGTCCGCAAGCGTGAAACATCCACAACGGTCGAGCTTCCCTCTGGCGGTTCGATCGTGATCGCAGGTCTCGTTCAGGACAATATCCGCCAGGCAATGTCCGGCCTTCCGGGCATGTCGAAAATACCGATTTTCGGCACGCTTTTTCGCAGCAAGGACTTCCTGCGCAACGAAACGGAACTGGTCATCATTGCAACGCCCTATCTGGTCCGGCCCGTTGCCCGCAATCAGATCGCCCGGCCAGACGATAACTTCAATCCGGAAAACGACGCCGCCATGTATTTCATGAACCGCGTCAACAAGGTCTATGGCCGCAAGGATCAGGTTCAGGCGGCGCCCTATCAGGGGTCAGTGGGGTTCATCTACAAATGACGACACGCACACAAAATCCCCTCTTCACAGCAAGCCCGGTCAGGGCAGGAAACGTCATGAAGGAACCCTATTCCTCCTTTTCCCCCTACCTTTCCGGAAGACGGACCGGCCTCGTCGTCGTTGCCGCGCTTGCCGCTGGCCTTTTGCAGGGCTGCGCACGCGACCCGATGACCACCAACGCCATTCCTGACGATTATCGCACACGCCACCCGATTACCCTGTCGGAAGCGGAGCATTCGCTGGATATTCCGGTCTCGGCCAGCGACAGCCGGCTGACCACAGCGATGGCGGATAATGTCCGCGGTTTTGCCCAGAATTATGCGTCTATGTCGACCGGGATCATCAATATTCAGACCCCGTCGGGATCGGCCAATTCGGCGGCCGCATCGCGAATGGCAAAACAGATCCGCTCGACGCTTTCCGGCGCGGGTGTAGCGCCGGGCAAGATCATGGAGACACGTTATGCCGCTTCCCCGAATGGCGACACCTCCCCCATCCGCCTGAGCTATGTCGCCGTTACCGCCATGACCGGTCAGTGCGGCCAATGGCCCGAGGATCTCTCGGACAATACCTTCGCCAACAAGAACTGGTACAATTTCGGGTGCGCTTCCCAAAGCAATCTCGCGGCGCAGATTGCCAATCCCATGGATCTGGTCGGCCCGCGCGGTATGAGCCCGATCGATGCCGAGCGCCGAGCGGTCGTCATCGACACCTATCGCGGCAAGACTTCGACCGCGGCAACAGATTGATGCAGACCCAACATTTGTCACGGCAGGAAAGACGATGAGCGCTGTAGAATACGATATCAAGCCTAGCGACGGCGCAGAAGCCGAACCGTCGGTGCGCGCTTCGGATATGGATCGCCTGCGCCCCCTGCCCCGTATTTCCGTTCACGCTTTCTGCGTCAGCGACAATATGCAAGGCGTCATGGACGCATTGTCCAGCGACCGGCGCATGAGCAAGGTCACCCTTCGGGTGACCAAGGGTGATATCAATGCGGCAGCCACGATGTTTTCGACGTCGCCCACGCCCAATCTCATCGTTCTCGAGACAGCAAGCTCAACCGCCTCGCTGCTGGACGATCTCGCGCCCCTGGCAGAAGTTTGCGATCCCTCCACGCGTGTCATCATCGTCGGCCGACACAACGACATAACGCTTTATCGCGATCTCATCCGCAACGGCATTTCCGAATATCTCGTCGCTCCGATCAATATGGCCGATCTCCTGGCCTCTATCGCCGCGATCTTCGTCGATCCGGAAGCGGAGCCGCTGGGCCGCAACATCGCCTTCATTGGCGCCAAGGGCGGCGTAGGTTCATCGACCATCGCGCATAATTGCGCCTTCGGCATTTCAAGTCTTTTCTCCACGGAAACCATTCTGGCGGATATGGACCTTGCCTATGGAACGGCGAATATCGATTTCGATCAGGACCCTGCCCAAGGCATGGCTGAAGCGGTCTTTTCGCCGGAGCGGCTGGACGAGGTATTTCTCGACCGTCTTTTGACGAAATGTTCCGATCATCTGTCGCTTTTGGCGGCACCGTCTCTTCTCGACAGAACCTATGATCTCGATCGTCAGGCCTTTCTGCCGATCCTCGAGGTTTTGCAGCGCAGTGCCCCGGTTGCGGTTCTCGATCTTCCCCACCAATGGTGCGACTGGACGCGGGCAGTCCTTTCGGAAGCCGATGAGGTGGTCATAACGGCCGTTCCCGATCTGGCAAATCTGCGCAATACGAAGAACCTCTTCGACGCACTGATCAAGCTGAGACCCAACGATAAATTGCCGCATCTCGTTCTCAATCAGGTCGGCATGCCCAAGCGTCCGGAAATCGCGCCGGCGGATTTCCTTGAGCCGCTGGAAATCGAGCCGATCGCGATCATTCCGTTCGACGCACAATTGTTCGGAAATGCCGCCAATAGCGGCCGTATGATCAGCGAGATGGATGAAAAATCCCAGACGGCGGAAACCTTTTCGCAAATCGCCCATACCATCACAGGCCGCTCCGTGCTGCGCAAAAGCAGGCGTGGCGGTCTGGAAAAACTGAAGAATATTCTCAAGCGCAAGTAGGTCTTCTGCCTGCGTCCTTAGACGGAAACGCCGATGTTCGGAAAACGCGGGCCTGAAGGCCCAGCCAGAAGCACGAAGCCGGATCATGCTGCACCTGTGTCCACGCAGGTGATGACAGCGCCTGAGCCTCGTTCTGCTGCAATTGACACTCTTGAACCCGGCCAATCACCAGTGGTGCGCCAGGCGGCAACGAGCGCACCGCCCGCGCAGAGAAAACGCGCCCGCACGGAAGATTACTACAATACCAAGAGCCAGGTATTTTCCGCGCTTATCGATACGATCGACCTTTCGCAGCTCGCCAAACTCGACGCGGAGAGCGCGCGCGAGGAAATTCGCGATATCGTCAACGACATTATCACGATCAAGAACTTCGCCATGTCGATTGCCGAGCAGGAAGAGCTGCTCGAAGATATCTGCAACGACGTTCTTGGTTACGGGCCGCTGGAGCCGCTTCTCGCACGCGACGACATTGCCGATATCATGGTCAACGGTTCCGGCCAGACCTTCATCGAAGTCGGCGGTAAAACCATCGAATCCGATATCCGCTTTCGTGACAATGCGCAGTTGCTTTCCATCTGCCAGCGCATCGTCAGCCAGGTCGGCCGACGCGTGGATGAGTCGAGCCCGATATGCGACGCGCGCCTGCCGGACGGATCGCGCGTCAACGTCATCGCTCCGCCGCTTGCCATCGACGGCCCGGCGCTGACGATCCGAAAATTCAAGAAGGACAAGCTGACACTCGACCAGCTCGTACGTTTCGGAGCGATCACGCCGGAAGGCGCAACATTGCTCAAGATTATCGGTCGCGTCCGCTGCAATGTCGTCATCTCGGGCGGCACCGGCTCGGGTAAGACGACGCTTCTCAACTGCCTGACGAGCTTCATCGACAGGGATGAACGCGTTATCACCTGCGAAGACACCGCCGAACTTCAGCTGCAGCAGCCGCATGTGGTGAGGCTCGAAACACGTCCGCCCAATATCGAAGGGGAAGGCGAGATCACCATGCGCGATCTGGTCAAGAACTGCCTTCGCATGCGGCCCGAACGCATCATCGTCGGCGAAGTGCGCGGACCGGAAGTTTTCGACCTTCTCCAGGCCATGAACACCGGTCACGACGGTTCGATGGGAACACTTCACGCCAATACGCCACGCGAATGCCTCAGCCGTATC
The DNA here is from genome assembly GCF_006970545.1 of Agrobacterium sp. T29. NCBI lineage: Bacteria > Pseudomonadati > Pseudomonadota > Alphaproteobacteria > Hyphomicrobiales > Rhizobiaceae > Agrobacterium > Agrobacterium sp. T29. The sequence continues at coordinate 2,910,055 of NZ_CP040640.1, read as the reverse complement.
GAATCGATGATCGCCATGGGCGGCTTCACCCTGCCGGCCAAGACCGTGCGTGAAATCATTTCGGGATCGATCGATGTCGTCATTCAGGCGGCGCGTCTGCGTGACGGCTCGCGCCGGATAACGCAGATTACGGAAGTGATCGGCATGGAAGGCGATGTCATCGTCACCCAGGATCTGATGCGATACGAAATCGAAGGCGAAGATGCGAATGGCAAGCTGATCGGCAGGCACGTATCGACCGGCATCAGCAAGCCCAATTTCTGGGATCGTGCACGCTATTACGGCGAAGAGAAACGTCTGGCGGCCGCGCTCGATGAAATGGAAAAGACATCCTAAGGGAAAGCGACTGCCATGGACCCGACAATAGTGTTACTGGCCGTACTTGTCGCCATCTCGGCAGGAGCACTCGCCTACGTCTTTCTTTTCCAGCAGATAGAGGTCGAGAAAAAGACCACAAGCCGTTTCAAGCGGGTGCAGGCCGCAGAGACGGATCACGTAAATATCAAAGCTGCACGCGATCGGGTCCAGGAACTCAGCAAGCGCCGCAAATCCATGCAGGACAGCCTGCGGGATATGGAAAAAAAACAAAATGAAAAGGCGAAAAAAGCAAAAAATGTGAGCCTGCGCGACAAACTCGTACAGGCTGGGCTGGCAATTTCCGTTCGGCAATTCCACCTTCTAAGCGTCGGCGCGGCGGCTTGCGCCGCTTTTATTGCACTTATCTATGGTCTGTCGTTATTGACCGCTCTCCTCATAGCAGCCGTTGCGGCCTTGGGATTGCCACGCTGGGTATTGGCATTTCTCCTCAAGCGCCGGCAAAAAAAATTCCTCGAGGAGTTCCCCAATGCGCTTGATGTCATGTGCCGCTCGATCAAGTCGGGTTTGCCGCTGAACGACGCGGTACGCCTGATCGCCTCGGACGGCCAGGAACCGGTGAAAACGGAGTTTCAGCGGGTTGTCGATGCGCAGCAGGTGGGTATCGGAATCCCACAGGGTATCGAGCGCATGATGCTGACCATGCCGCTTTTCGAAGTCAGCTTCTTCAGCACCGTCATCAATATCCAGGCACAGGCAGGTGGTAATCTTTCGGAGGCATTGTCCAACCTTTCAAGGGTATTACGCGACCGAAGAAAAATGCGCGCCAAAGTGAATGCCCTGTCCATGGAAGCGAAAGCATCTGCCGTCATTATCGGCGCATTGCCTTTTATTGTTATGGTGCTGGTGCACTTCACGTCGCCGGACTATCTCTCGGTGCTTTTCACCGATGTGCGGGGCCACATCATTCTGGGCGCATCCGGACTATGGATGCTCATCGGGATTTTCATCATGCGCCAAATGATCAATTTCGATATCTGAGGGGCGACTATGACAGCAAATCTGCTTTCTCGTCTGACAGACCCGCAGACGATTATCGCCATCCTCGTCACACTGGCGGTTTTCGCGACCCTCTATACGCTGATCATGCCTTTTTTCGAACGGAAAGACTTCGCCAAGCGCATGAAAGCCGTATCGTCAGAGCGGGAACTCATTCGCAGCCGCGAGCGCGAGCGTCTGGCGACCGCGACCAGAGAGGGTAAAACCTCCCTTCGCAGCAATAACAACAAATCCGCACGGCGCATCGTTGAAAAATTCAATCTTCGCGAAGCGCTCGCCGACAAGAACACGATGAACAAGCTGCGCGCCGCCGGTTTCCGTTCACAGAATGCGCTCAATACATTTCTTGCTGCCCGGTTCGTCTTGCCGTTCATTTTCCTGGCCGTGGCATTCACCTGGGTTTTCATTCTCGGAAACCTGGCTGATCAGGCTTTTGTCGTTCGGCTGATGGCGGTGCTTCTCTTCGGCTATGTCGGCTTTTACGCCCCCAATATCTATGTTTCGAACCGCATGACCAAGCGACAGGCCTCGATCAAGCGGGCATGGCCGGATGCACTTGACCTGATGCTGATCTGCATCGAATCCGGCGTATCGATGGAAGCAGCCATGCGCCGCGTGGCGGAAGAGATGGGTGAACAGTCGCCTGAACTGGCGGAAGAAATGATCCTAACGACAGCGGAACTATCCTTCCTGCAGGACAGGCGCATGGCCCTTGAGAATTTCGGTATGCGCACCCAGCTGGAAGGCGTTAAAAGCGTGGTGCAGGCCCTTATCCAGGCGGAGCGGTACGGCACTCCGCTTGCCCAGGCCCTGCGTGTTCTCGCGCAGGAAGGCCGGGACGAGCGAATGAATGAAGCCGAGAAAAAGGCGGCTGCTTTGCCGCCGAAACTGACCGTGCCGATGATCCTGTTTTTTCTGCCGGTACTCATCGCCGTCATTCTTGGGCCGGCCGGCCTTCGAGTCATGGATACGTTCTGACGAAGACACGCGCCGGCAGGTCGAGCGGAACAGAAGCCATAATGTTGCAGGATCGCACCGGTACAACCGAAAGCGGTATCAACCAGCCGGCTTGCCGTCCTTCTTCGCCAGTTGCTGCCAGGAGTTCTGCTGCGAAAGCATGGCACGCAGATAGGTGAGGTTTGCCTGCGCCTGCTGTGGCGAGAGTTCCTGAACCGCGATGCGCTCGGCTTCGGCAAAGCGGCCCTGTAGACCGACCACGAGCGCAAGGTTCTGGCGAACGCGGCTATCGGCGCCCGGCTGGGCGATGGCGGATTGCAGATATGTTTCGGCAGTGCGCGGATCGCTCGACAGGACATAGGACATGCCGAGGTTGGACAATACGCTCGGGTCGTTCGGCTTCAGGTCAAGCGCCTGCCTGTAGCGGGAACGTGCCTCGTTCGAGCGTCCCAGCTGATCGAGCACGGCGCCCTCGGCGGAATAAAGCCGCCAGTCGGGCCGGTCCGGCGTCTGTGCCCGCTGGATGGTCGAAAGCGCCTGCTCCAGCTGGCCGGCGGCGGCCTGCGATTTGCCATAAGCGGCAAGGACATCGCGGTCGGCTGGATTGGCGATGGCGATCTGCTGCATGACGGCGAGAGCCTGTGTGTTCTTGCCGGTCATCATCAGCACGCTGGCATAATTCATGCCGACCGATTTGTCCTTGGGGCTGCGCTCATAGGCTTTGCCCGCGCTCTCCTCCGCCTGCCGAAGCTGCTCCATGTTCATGTGATCATAGGAGCGTGTGGCGGCGGGAATGGAGCCGGTGGACATGCGATCGGGCTTGTTGGTGCTAGCGCATCCTGAAACCGCAAGAACCAATGCGGCAAGACACGCTCCCCGCAGCAACCCTGTCCGGCCTGTCTCGCCCAAAGAAAATGCAGTCATGGCAGCGCCCCCGCCCAAGAATGATCAATCTTGCGCCCGACACACGACAGACTCACATGACGCAACTTTCGCTTAAGCAATAATCTGTTAACCCTAACAGAGCGTTAATCGCACCGATTCTCGACATTTACGGAAGCATACAATGGCGCCCTATCAGTTCATCGAACGCCCAACCCCTTTCAGCTCCAAGGCCGGCAGCACATTGCCGGTTTTCGCCGTCACGCCGGCCCATATCGAACAGGGCGCCATCGATCCTGTCGCTCTGGACTGGGCGAAGAAGGCGGGGTTCAAGGCGGAGGCCGGCGCCATCCTCCTGGTTCCTTCCGCCGATGGTTCGCTGGGCGGCGTGCTTCTCGGCCTTGGCGGCAATCCCTCGGAAATCCCCTTCATCACCGGGAAACTTGCCCGTGAGCTGCCGGAAGGCGAGTGGCACATCGAGACCGCACCACTGACGGCCAATCGCCTCGCTCTCGGTTTCGGTCTCGGCAGCTACCGCTTCGACAAATACAAGACCACCAAGACGAACGGGGCAAAGCTCCTTATTCCGCAGGACGCGGAAGACGGCGAGATCAAGCGCGTTCTGGCCGGCGTTTTCCTTGCGCGCGACCTCATCAATGTTCCGGCCAATGATATGGGACCGGATGAGCTTGAGATTGCCTTCCGCGCGCTTGCCGCCCATTACAAGGCGAAAGTGAAGGTCACCACCGGTGATGATCTGCTCAAGGAAAACTTACCGCTGATCCATGCTGTCGGCCGGGCCAGCGAAAGCGCGCCGCGGCTTCTGGAGATGAACTGGGGCAAGAAGGGCAATCCGCGCCTCACTCTCGTCGGCAAGGGCGTCTGCTTCGATACAGGCGGCCTCGATATCAAACCCGCCGCTTCCATGGCGCTGATGAAGAAGGATATGGGAGGTGCGGCCAATGTGCTCGGCCTTGCGCTGATGATCATGGATGCGAAGCTGCCGGTCGATCTTCGCGTTCTCGTGCCCGCGGTCGAAAACTCCATCTCCTCCAATGCCTTCCGCCCCGGCGATATCTACCGCAGCCGCAAGGGGCTGACGGTGCAGATCGACAATACCGACGCTGAAGGCCGTCTTGTTCTGGCGGATGCGCTGGCCTATGCGGACGAAGATGCGCCGGACCTGATGATCGACATGGCGACGCTGACTGGCGCTGCCCGCGTCGCGCTCGGCCCGGATCTGCCGCCATTCTACACCGATGACGAGGATCTGGCGCATGATATCGCGGAAGCCAGCATCGACACGGACGATCCGCTGTGGCGCATGCCGCTCTATATGGGCTACGACAAGGATATCCGCTCACGCGCAGCCGATATCACCAACGCGCCTTCGGGCGGCATGGGCGGATCGATCACCGCCGCCCTGTTCCTGAAGCGTTTCGTCACCAATACCAGGCGCTGGGCGCATTTCGATATTTACGGCTGGTCTCTGAGCGAGAGGCATCACTCATCGATCGGCGGGGAGGCGCAGGGTATCCGCGCACTCTTCCATTACATCGCACACCAGTTCGCGAAGTAATCTGCTGATAAGTTCAGGCTTCCACGGGCGCTTCCTCAACCGGAGCGCCCGTTCTCAATTTAGAGCATTTCCGGACGGAAAACCGGGATCCAATTTTCCTGGAAAAGCCTTAAACCAGAACCTTCTGTTCCTTGTGGTCTTCTTCGCCGAAGAACTTCAGGTAACGCTCCACTTCGGCCGGGTCGCCGGTGGCCTTTTGCGGATTGTCCGAGAGCTTCACCGCCGGCCGGCCATTGGCGTCGCTCACCTTGCAAACGATGGAAATCGGCTTGAGGCTGGCGATGGTTTTTGGCGCGCAACCGGCAAAATCATTGGTGAGGTTGGTGCCCCAGCCGAAGCTCATGCGAACCCGGCCTTCGAAGTGCCTGTAGGTATCGATGATGGCGTCGACATCGAGACCGTCAGAGAAGATCAACATCTTCTTGCGCGGATCGCGGCCCATCTTCTGCCACCACTCGATGATCTTTTCGCCGCCTTCAATCGGCGGCGCGCTGTCGGGACGGAAACCCGTCCAGTCTGCCACCCATTCCGGCGCGTTGCGCAGGAATGCCGCCGTGCCGAAGGCATCCGGCAGCACGATCAGCAGGTTGCCGCCATAAAGCCGGTTCCAGTCCTTCAGAACCTGATAGGGTGCTGCAGCCAGTTCCTCATCCGTCTGCGCCAGCGCCGCGACGACCATCGGCAGTTCATGCGCGTTCGTGCCCACGGCTTCGAGATCGGAATCCATGGCGAGCAGGACGTTACTCGTACCGGTAAAGGCAGGCCCGATGCCTTCCTTCAGCGCTTCGACGCACCAGCGTTGCCAAAGGAAGCTGTGGCGGCGGCGGGTGCCGAAATCGGAAATGCGCAGGCCCGGCAGTTCCCGCAGCCGCTCGACCTTCTCCCACATCTTGGCCTTTGCGCGGGCATAAAGCACATCGAGCGTGAAATAACCGAGCGAGCGCATGGCGCTGCGCGAGCGCAACTCGTTGATGATGGCGAGCGCCGGGATTTCCCAGAGCGTCGTATCCATCCAGCGGCCATGAAAATTCAGCTCATACTGCCCGTCGCGCTTGAAAAGCTCGTATTCCGGCAATTGATAGCTTGAAAGCCAGGAGAGGAATTCCGGCTCGAAAATCTGCGAGCGGCCGTAAAATGTGTTACCCGCAAGCCAGATGTTTTCCTTCTTGGAAAGACGCAGGGTGCGTGCATGATCGAGCTGTTCGCGCAGCTCCATCTCGTCGATCTCTTCCGCCAGCCGCACCGTTTTCGTGCGGTTGATCAGCGAAAACGTCGCGTCGACTTCCGGATAGAGTTTCCAGATCATCTGCAACATCAACAGCTTGTAGAAATCCGTATCGATCAGGCTGCGGACGATAGGGTCGAGTTTCCAGGTATGATTATGGACACGGGTGGCTATATCGGTCTTCGTCATACTCGCATTCCCCAATATCGGCCAAAGGTCAGAATAGCCGATGTCACTCCGCACCCCGGCAGGTATCAACCTGTCATGCGGAAGATTTATCTGAAAAAGCGACAACAAGTCCAGAGCACCGGCCAGGCAAATGCCCGCCGCCACCGCCCGCGCATCGATTTTCCGAAGACCGCAATGGGGTTTTCGGTCCGCTGCTGGAGCGATGCCTCCTCAGAAGGTCGGGTCTACAGGGTTTATGCCGGGATACCAGTCCTTGGAAACCGGATTTCTGCCGCCGAAGCTGGAAATTCCGTTTTCATCGGTGCAACGGTAACCCTGAACGGGAAGTCCACGGCTGCCGAAAACATTCCGGTAGGGGCCGCGCGAATATCCGGTCGAGCCAAGTGCGCTGTGGCAATTGTAACGGACCTTTGGCTGCAGCGTGCGCGGATCCTTGACGCCGGGCAGATTTGCATAGGCATCCGGCGCGGGGGCAAAACCGTTCTGGAAAACAGTCTGCGCCTGCGCTGACGCGCTCAGCAAAACCGCCGTGAGGATCGCTGCCAATCGTGTCGCCGTTCTTGTCTTCATCGATGCCGGTCCCGAACCATCATCCAACCGATGTAGGCTGTCGGCGGCTCTCGCACAAAGGGCCGCACAGGCACAATTTCGTGAAAGCCGCCTTTTCAGTCTTCAAGGCGGCGGAAAGCCGTCGGCTTTTCGTAAAGCCAGCCGATGCGCTCGATGGCCGCATCGAGGTTTTCGCGTGCGACATTCATCGTATGGCCATTGGCATGCAGCAGCGTTTCCTCGTTTTCCATGAGGCCGACATGGCCCTTCCAGAAGACGAGATCGCCGCGGCGCAATTCATCCCGCTCTATTTCCACCCCGAGCGACTTCACCTGCATGTCGGTATCGCGCAGAACCCGCCGGCCCGTCATGGCCATGGAAAGCTGCACGAGGCCGGAACAATCGATGCCGAAACCGGAACGGCCGCCCCAGAGATAGGGGGTCTCGATAAAGCGCAGCGCCACCGCCACATAGTCCTCCTCAAGCGCCGCATCGACGGCGCGGCAATGGGCGGCGATGATGCCTTCGCCTTTTTCGGTCAGCAGGTAACGGGTGCCGCGTGTCTCCGCCTCACCGACGATGCGAATGAGACTGCCCATGGACAGCGCTGCGACCGGCGGTTTGCGCAATTCAGCGGCTGGATAGAGAAAAGTGCGCGGTGCAATCACCCGATGGGTGGCGACAACGACATCGCCGATCGCCGTTTCCGGCACATAGCCGGCATAACCATCCGCATCCGCCTGCACCCATGCCCAGCCGTTCGCCCTGTCGAAAACACGGATGGTTTCGCCAGACAGCAGCTCGGTATCAATGCCGGCGGCAAGGTCCGGCGTGGGCCTCAGGCCAACAACCGGCACCGCGATCTGCGCGGGCGAGCCGCTGACAAAACGTTCGGCCTGCACCACGCCCTGCAGCTTTTCATCGGCGAGATCGGAGCGGAAGACATTCAGGCGGCGGTCGAGCATCATGGGTTTCACATCCAGAGGTTAGATCTTGCGTGCCTGATCAATAATCAGATCGCCGAATTTTTCCAGATAAAGCGCACCGGCCACGGTGCGTTTTATCACGACATTGCGCTTGTCCCGCTCATCCCGAACCCGATCGACCAATCCAAGAGCACCGAGACTGTCGAGGGCGCGGGTAATAACCGGTTTGGTCACGCCCAGCATGGCGGCGAGGCCCCGCACGGTGTGCGGCGGCGGCACAAGATAAATCTGCAGCAGGATGGCGGTTTGACGCAAGGTCAAATCCGGCTGATCGTCAATGACCTGCGCCGTGGATACACGATGCCAGAGACCCAGGGCCTCCGTGGGCGACAATTGTGCAGGCAAACCGTGACCCTTCCAGTCGTTGTCTTATCGTTTTCATTCAACCGAACGGAAAACTCAAGAACCATCCCGCACAAACAGAACCGCCGCACGGCGCAGATCAGAAAGATCGCGCGGCGCGGCGGTATTTGTTGACCCGTTTTCGAGCCATCATGTCCCCTCTGGACTTGCAGAGTGAGATGCAGGAAGCGTGCCAGTTTTGATGCAACGCGCAAATACTCGTAAAAACAGCTACTTAAGGCAAAAAATCCGCCTTTTGGTGAAATTTTTCGCAAAGGATAAACAGCAACAAAAACAGGCAAAAAATAATTCAATGCTTAAAAACTGCCTTCCGCCGCGACAGCGGAAGGCATGGGTAATTGCGGATCAGATCTCCGCGCCGCGCGCGGCATCGACCGCATCGGCATTCTGTCGCCGGTTATAGCGGATCGACGACCAGAGAGAGATGCCGATCAGGCCCGCGCCGCCAAGGCCCGTGATGACCTCCGGTATATGCACCATGGTCTGCACGTACATGATGACGGACAGGATGAGGATTGCATAAAAGGCGCCGTGCTCCAGATAGCGATATTCGGCCAGGGTTCCCTTCTCGACCAGCATGATGGTCATCGAACGCACATACATGGCGCCGATGCCGAGGCCGATGGCGATGATGAAGAGGTTCTGCGTCAACGCGAAAGCGCCGATAACGCCGTCGAAGGAGAAGCTGGCATCCAGCACTTCGAGATAAAGAAACGCACCGAAGCCGCCTTTCGCCGCGCCTTCCAGCATTTCCTGGCTGCGGTCGAGAATACCACCGACGACTTCCACCAGCAGGAAGGTCAAAAGACCCCAGATCGCCGAATGGAAGAAGGTGTTGGCCGCGACCGGACCAAGTTCCGGATTGTCGCTAGCACCGATGATGCGGGAAAAGATCAGCATGACGACCAGCACGAAGGCAATCTCGATCCCCTTGACGGAGGAATAGGTTGCAGCCTTTTCCTCGATCCAGCGTACCCAGTGCACGTCCTTTTCATGGTCGAAGAAGAAGTTGAGACCGACCATCATCAGGAAGGTGCCGCCGAAAGCCGCAATCGGCAGATGGGCGTCACGCATGATTTCCGCATAACGTTCCGGCTGCGTGGCCGCCATCACGATTGCCGTCCACGGGCCGACATTGGCCGCGACGACCACGATGAGCAGCGGGAAGACGATACGCATGCCGAAAACGGCAATCAGGATACCCCAGGTCAGGAAGCGGTGCTGCCAGACCGGTGTCATATCCTTCAGCTTGTTGGCGTTAACGATGGCGTTGTCGAAGGAAAGCGAGATTTCCAGCACCGCCAGCACGACGCAGATGAAGAAGATCGTCGCCGTGCCGCCGACCGTTCCGGTCATTTCCCAACCGAGATAACCGCCGAGGATCAAACCGACCACGGTGACGATAAAGGCCCACTTGAAGTAGGTAAGGGTGTTTTTCTGGGCAGCGCTCATGTCCGGTCGCCTCCCATAACGAGGGCGTTCACGGACCGACGCAGGGCGTCAGGCCGCACGCAGAAAGCACGCGCGCGAAGCACATTCAGGTTTTTCATAGTTTTTAATCCGCCGGCCAATTTTTGCAGGCGGTACCGACATCGCGAGAGCGCCGTAAAACTCTCGCCAGAGGGGCCCGGCACCTTTGTTTCCTCTGCCGTTGCGAGACAAATCATCGCAGGGCTCTTTCTTACTCCCCGAAGATCACGCCTTCGTCAAGTCCCGTGATCGTGATCAAAGCCCTGAGAAAGATCAAACCTGCTCCGCAGCCAGGTCTTCAGCGGTTTCGCGGCGGCGTTTGAGAGTATTTTCGCGGAAGAAGATATAAAGGCCGGAAAGAACGATCAGACCCGCGCCGACGACGATACTCGTCTGCGGCACATCGCCGAAGAACAGCCAGCCGAAAATCACCGCCCAGAGCAACAGCGTATATTGCAGCGGCGCGACGGTGGCGGCATCGGCGAGTTTAAGCGCCCGGTTGACCAGCACATGCGCCGTCATGGCGACGACGCCGAGCAGACCGAGGAAGGCGAGATCGAAACTGGACTGAACCGGCAGCCATCCCGATGGCGTGAGGAATACCGCGACAATGCCCGCAAGCGCCGCACCGATGATCTGCCAGAAGGCAAGCACCGTATCCGGCGTATTGCGCAGCTGACGGCCGGATAACATCATGAAAGCGAAAGCGGCGCTGCCGAGGATCGAAAACAATGCTGCGGAGGTAAGGCTTGCCGAACTGGGTTTGAGCGCGATGAGAACGCCGACAAAACCGATGGCGATGGCAGTCCAGCGACGCCAGCCCACTTTTTCTCCGAGCAGAAACGGCGAAAGCGCCGCCACATAGATGGGGGCGGCCAGCCAATAGGTCATGACATCGGCGAGCGGCAGGGCCGCAACCGCGAAATAGAAACAGAAAAGCTCTGCGGTGGAGAAGAAGACGCGCGCAAACTGAAGGCCGGGACGCTCAATTCTGACAAGGCCGGAGAGGCCGGCACGCCAGACGATCGGAACGAGGATAATAAGCGCCGCCGCGCTGCGAATGAGGATCACCTGACCCTGGCTATAGGTGGCTACGAGCCATTTCCCCATGGCGTCGTTCAGTGCGAAAAGCAGCATTCCAAGCAGCATGACGGCCACGCCGAGGCCAGTCGGCGAAAGCTTACGTATCATAGACATGTCAGTTCCGATCTCTCCCAATGGCTGCATTGGTCGTCCAGCCAGCCATCCTTTGTCAAGCCCCGAACGGCCGGGTCCGAACAATTAATAGTACTAATAATATCGGCATTTGGGATGTCAGATGAAGATTCGCCGTTCTTCGGCTACGAGTTCCTGGAGAAAATCGACCACCGTTCGGACGCGGACCAGTTGACGGGCGGATTCGTGATAGGCCGTCCAGTAGGACCGGCTGATGGTGAGGTGCGGCATGATCCGCAGAAGTTCGGGATATTGCCCGGCGATGTAATTATGCAGGATGCCGATACCCGCACCGGAACGCACCGCCTCGGTCTGCCCGGTGGCGCTGGAGATTTCGAAGGCGGCGTCCCAGTCGCGCATGATCTCACCGGTAAAGTTCAGTGAAGGCGAAAAGATCAGATCCTCCACGTAGCCGATCCGCCGGTGGCGCTTCAGCGCCTCGACATCATCAGGCGTTCCATAGTCAGCCAGATAATCCGCGGAGGCATAGAGGCCCAGCGAATAATCGGTGAGCTTCGAAAACATCAGCCTGCCCTGCTCCGGCCTTTCGATGGTGATGGCGATATCGGCCTCACGCTGCGACAGGGAGAAAGAGCGCGGCACCGGCACGAGCTGGATTTTCAGATCGGGATAACGCGCCGTCAACCGGCCGAGCCGCGGCGCGAGGAAGGAAACGCCGAGACCATCCGGCGCGCCGATGCGCACCGTTCCCGCCACCGCCGTATCGACGCGGCCGAGATTGGCCTGGGCATTCAGCATTTCAGTTTCCATGCGCTCGGCCCCGGCAAGAAGGCGCTGACCTTCTTCGGTCAGCTCGCAGCCATTGGTGCTCCGCAGGAAGAGCTGCGTGCCGATGGCCGCTTCCAGTGCGGAAATGCGCCGGCTGAGGGTGGCATGGTTGACGCCAAGCTTTCTGGCCGCCGAAAGAAACTGGCCGCTTCGCGCCACGCTTAGAAACAAACGCACATCATCCCAGTTCACGGCACCCTCCTTATGTCTATTTTTGCACAATGGATGCTTATTTCAGGCGATTGATTTGTGCAAATCGAAAGGTAATGCTGCGCCATCACATTCTGGAGGAAAACCCATGAAGGAAATCGGTCATTTCATTAACGGCAAGCATGTGCCCGGCACCAGCGGCCGCACATCGAATGTCTACAACCCGGCCACCGGCGAAGTTCAGGCAACTGTCGCGCTTGCAAGCGACGCCGAACTGCGCGCCGCCGTGGAGAGCGCCAAGGCTGCACAGCCGAAATGGGCCGCCACCAACCCGCAGCGTCGCGCCCGCGTTTTCTTCAAGTTTGTCGAACTTCTGAACCGCGACATGAACGAACTGGCGGTGCTGCTCTCCAGCGAGCATGGCAAGACCGTCGAGGATTCCAAGGGCGATATCGTGCGCGGCCTTGAAGTCTGCGAATTCGTCTGCGGTATTCCGCATCTGCAGAAGGGTGAGTTCACCGAAGGCGCCGGCCCGGCCATCGACATGTACTCGATCCGCCAGCCGGTTGGCATCGGCGCGGGCATCACCCCGTTCAACTTCCCCGGCATGATCCCGATGTGGATGTTTGCGCCGGCAATTGCCTGCGGCAACGCCTTCATTCTCAAGCCTTCCGAGCGCGACCCGTCGCTGCCGATCCGTCTTGCCGAACTGATGATCGAAGCCGGTCTTCCGGCCGGCATCCTGAACGTCGTCAACGGTGACAAGGGCGCCGTCGACGCCATCCTGACCGATCCCGATATCGGCGCGGTCTCCTTCGTCGGCTCGACGCCGATCGCCCGCTATGTCTATGGCACCGCCGCCATGAACGGCAAGCGTGCGCAGTGCTTCGGCGGTGCGAAGAACCACATGATCATCATGCCGGATGCCGATCTCGACCAGGCAGTAAACGCGCTGATGGGCGCGGGTTACGGTTCGGCGGGCGAGCGCTGCATGGCTGTTTCCGTTGCGGTTCCGGTTGGTGAGGAGACGGCAAACCGTCTCGTCGAAAAGCTCATTCCGCAGATCGAAAGCCTGAGAATCGGCCCCTATACCGACGACAAGGCCGATATGGGCCCGCTCGTCACCAAGGAAGCGCAGACGCGCGTCAAGGGCCTGATCGACAGCGGCGTTGCACAGGGTGCGAAGCTTCTGGTCGATGGCCGCGACTTCAAGCTGCAGGGCTATGAAGACGGCTATTTCGTCGGCGGCTGCCTGTTCGACCACGTGACCCCTGATATGGACATCTACAAGACGGAAATCTTCGGACCCGTTCTCTCCGTCGTTCGCGCCAAGAACTACGAAGACGCGCTGGAACTGCCGATGAAGCATGAATATGGCAACGGCGTTGCGATCTATACCCGTGACGGCGATGCCGCCCGCGACTTCGCAAGCCGCGTCAATATCGGCATGATCGGCGTCAACGTTCCGATCCCAGTTCCGCTTGCCTATCACTCCTTCGGCGGCTGGAAGGCTTCGAGCTTCGGCGACCTCAACCAGCACGGGACGGATTCGATCAAGTTCTGGACGAAGACCAAGACGATCACGTCGCGCTGGCCGTCGGGTATCAAGTCGGGCGCTGAATTCGTGATGCCGACAATGAAGTAAGCGGGCAGAGCCCTCTACATTAAAAAGAGCCTCGCTGTTTTCACGGCGGGGCTTTTTTGATTAAAAGATAACTTAAAAAATCAAGTTTTTTCCTTCAAAATATTTCCACTTAAAGCTGTTATGGCGTAAGAGAACCGTGCGGCGTGGGGACGCTGCCAAACCGACGATAACGGGGAAGCCTGCAAACTCAATCTGCCCGGAGAGGGGCATATCATGAGGGACTATTATGAGTGATATCTCAGTGAGTGCGGATCAGCGCGCGCTTGAACGCGGCTCGTTCAGCGGAGATGCCAAGGAATATTTCGGAATCTGGATCGTCAATATTCTGCTGACGATCATCACCATCGGCATCTATTCCGCCTGGGCAAAGGTGCGCCGCAAGCGTTATTTCAATGGCAATACCGTGCTGGCCGGTCGTGCCTTCGGTTATCACGCCACCGGCGGGCAAATCTTCAAGGGCCGGCTGATCGCCTTTGCCTTCATCGTCGTCTCGCAGCTCGTCGGCCTCATCCATCCCTTCCTGGTTTTCGTGCCGGCAATCCTGCTGATGATCTTCTTTCCATGGCTGATCACGCGCAGCATTCGTTTCAATGCGCGGGTGACGAGTTATCGCAATGTGCGTTTTGATTTTGTCGGAACGGCATGGGGCGCTTTTGTCTCCATCCTGCTTGGCAGCCTCGTTGCGTTCTTCTCCTTCGGCATTCTGGCGCCGCTGTCCAGCCGCTGGGCGAACCGCTATATTTTCAGCAACCTGCGTTACGGCGACCGGCCCTTCAGCGCCGACCCCAGGATCGGCAAGCTGTACCGGGTATGGATCATTCCCGCGATCATGGTGGTGATCGGCGGCATCGTGGTCGGCTTTTTCGGCATTGCCGCCTTTGCGGCCAATAGCGCGATGCTCGAAGACGAGACGGCAGCCATGGCCACGGCGCTGGCTTCCCTTTATGTCGGAATTTTCGGCGCGTTTCTGGTCTATGGTCTTGCGGGTGTCGTCTATCGCACCGGCGTTCGCAATGTCGTCATCTCCTCCATGCTGCTGGACGGAAAGCACGACCTGCACAGCGATCTTCATCGCGGCCGCTACCTGTGGATCGTCATCTCCAACCTGATCGTCACCGTCTTCACGCTTGGCCTGATGCGGCCATGGGCGGCGGTGCGCGAAGCGCGTTATACCGTTGAACGCACGGCAATCCGTTTCAATGGCGATGTCGGCGAGGTTCTCTCCTCGATGGAGGCGACAGGCGCCGCCGTCAGCGCCGAATATATGGATATGGAAGGTTTCGAATTTGGTTTCTGATACCGGAGAAACCGTTGCGGGCGAGTGGCATGCCGCTCGCTCCAACCTTTCCAGCGCCGCCAGGCTGAAGCTTGGCGGCACGGTCCTTCTCGTGCTCGACGCGAAGGACAACCACGTCAGAACCCAGGCCGAGATAAAAACGGTGGAGATCAGCCACCGGGTCGGCACCATCCCCCGGGAGTTGCATTTTCCCGACGGGTCGCTGTTCGAAACCCGCGACAATGACGGCGTGGACCGGCTGCTTGGCCAGCACATTACCAAGCGTTCCGGTTTCGTGCACTGGCTTGAACAGTTCCGCCCACGACTGATCGGCATCACCGCCGCAGCCGTTCTTCTGGCTTATGGCACCTACAAGCTGGCGCTTCCGGCGCTGGTGGAACTGGCGGTCGCCGTAACGCCGCCCATCGTTCCGCAGGTCATGTCGGCCAGCACCATGCAGGCCTTCGACCAGGCGGTATTTTCTCCAAGCGAACTTCCGCAGGAAGAGCAGGACGCCATCCGCGCGGAATTTACCCGGATCGTCGCCCATGCGGAAGGTTCGCCCGAGGACTACAAGCTGAATTTCCGCAAGGGCGGTTATATCGGCCCCAATGCCTTTGCGCTTCCCGATGGCACGCTGGTATTGACGGACGAGCTGGTGGAACTCGCAGGCGACGACAGGCAGATGATCACCGGGGTTCTCGCCCATGAAATCGGCCATGTGGAATATGAACACAGCCTGCGGCAACTTTACCGCGCCGCCGGGGTTGCCGGTCTCGTCATGCTGATTGCCGGCGATGTCGGTTCGGCCATGGAAGATATTCTCACCCAGGGCGGCGGTCTTCTGGCGCTATCGCATTCACGCGATGCCGAGCGGCAGGCGGACCAGCGCTCCGTCGAACTGATGCGCAAGGCCGGGCTCGACCCCACCGCCATTGAGCGCTTCTTTGCGCTGCTGGAGGAAAAGCTGGGCGACAAGGACGGCACCAGTATCGTGTCCACCCATCCCGGAACGCCGGAAAGGCGCAAGGCCATTCTCGATTACAACGCTTCCCTGGACAACCAGCCGGCGGGTAACTGACCCGCCGGTATCGCAACTCTCAGAGTTCGATCAAAAGCCAGCTCAATTGGTGGGGCCGTCGTTGAAACCCACTTCATCAACCAGTTCGGACGCCTGCTTGCGATGGGCCGCTATGTCCGTCAGCGGCAGCTTGTCCGGATTGATGGGGCCGAAGCCCTTCACGACATCGGATGGCTCCGCGCCGGGCAGCACCGGATATTCGAAGACCTGCTTGGCGTAGATTTCCTGCGCCTCGCGCGAGGCCAGGAATTCCATCAGCTTCAGCGCATTGTCTTTGTTGGGGGCATATTTCGTCAGCGCCATGCCGGAGATATTTACATGCGTGCCGCGATCGCCCGCATTGGGGAAGATCACCCGCACCGATCCGGCCCATTCCTTTTCTTCCGGCTCGCGATCATTGGTCAGCATCAGGCCGACGTAATAGGTGTTGCCGAGCGCAATATCGCATTCACCGGAAAAGATCGATTTCGCCTGGCTGCGGTCGGTTCCGTCAGGCTTGCGAGCAAGATTGTTCTTCAGGCCGGTCAGCCATGTGCGGGTATAATCGACGCCGTGATGGGCGATCATCGAGGCGATCAGCGCGATATTATAGGAATGCTGGCCGTCGCGAATGCAGATCTTGCCCTTCCATTTCGGATCGGCAAGCTCCTCATAGGTAATGTCCTTCTGGGTCACCCGCTCCTTCGACGCATAGACCACCCGGCCGCGCGTGGTGAGACCAAACCATTCGCCCTCGGGATCGCGCAGATTGGCGGGGATATCCTTTTCGATGACGGGATCGTTGAGGACCGGCTGGGTAACCTTGCCCTCCTTCGCCTCGACGAGACGGGCGATATCAACCGTCAGCAGCACATCGGCGGGCGAATTGACGCCCTCGGCCTGAATGCGTTCCACCAGCCCCTTGTCGAGAAAAAGCACATTCGCCTCTATCCCGGTTTCCTTCGTGAAAGCATCGAGCAGCGGCTGGATCAATTCAGGCTGGCGATAGGAATAGACGTTAACCTCCCCCTCTGCCAAAGCGACGGGCGCGGCGACAAGGATCGTCAGCCCTGAAAAAACGGCAGCGGAAAAGTATGATTTCAAGCTTGCCATTATGAATGCCTCCATTACATTCCGATTCTTGACTTGTTTGTTCATGAATCATCCGGACGGTCAACAAGGCTGTTCGAGAAATATCGGATGGGTGCCAGTTTTTTCAGTTTCTGGAATTGTTCTAAACTGAAAAAGAGACTATATAACTCCACATTGAGAGTTAGGAGACCAGCATGCGCTTGACCAAACAGACCAACTATGCCGTTCGCATGTTGATGTATTGCGCCGCCAATGAAGGCCATCTGAGCCGCATTCCTGAGATCGCCAGAGCCTATGGCGTTTCGGAGCTGTTCCTGTTCAAAATCCTGCAGCCGCTCAACAAGGCGGGTCTGGTGGAAACCGTGCGTGGTCGCAACGGCGGCGTGCGCCTTGGCAAACCCGCCGAAAAGATCAGCCTGTTCGACGTGGTGAAAGTGACGGAAGACAGCTTCGCCATGGCGGAATGCTTCGAGGACGGTGCTGTGGAGTGTCCGCTTGTAGATAGCTGCGGCCTCAATTCGGCGCTCCGCAAGGCGCTCAATGCCTTTTTCGACGTTCTGGCGGAATATTCGATCGACGATCTCGTCAAGGCCCGGCCTCAGATCAACTTCCTGCTGGGCCTCGATACGGAAATGCCGAAGATCGCCGCCCTTCCGGCTGCCTGATCAGCCCATTGCCGCATCGGCAATTGCCATAGCCCGTGTCCTTCAGGCCACGGGCTTTTCTTTTATAGAATACGCATGAAATGTAATATTTTTGATCCTGCGTGTTGACGTCGCGAATGGAAGCGGCGCATTTGGTCGCGAGCTTTTTCAAGCAACAAATCAGCGTCGCAATGATCATCAAGCCTGAATTCCATACATTTGCACTCACCGCGCTCGTCGGCAGCATAGGGGCGCTACTCGCCAACCTCATCGATATTCCGGCACCTTTTCTTTCCGGCCCGGCGCTTGCCGTGACGATCACGGGGCTGGCCGGCATAAGGCTTGGCGTTCCCGCCTTCATCCGCAATGCCTGTTTCGTCGTCGTCGGCATTTCCATGGGAACGAGCGTGACGCCCTCCGTGATCGACGCGGCAAAGACATGGCCCCTGAGCTTCGTCGTTGTGCTCGTCGCTGTCGTTATCATGCTCTATGTCGCCTATTGGATCCTGCATTACGGCTTCGGTTACGACCGGACAACGGCGATGCTGGGCGCCTCTCCCGGTCATCTCAGCTATATCATCAGCCTCGGCGCAGAGACGAAAAGCGACCTTGCGACCGTCAGCATCGTGCAAAGCGTGCGGGTGCTGGCGCTGACGCTTTCCGTGCCGCTGATCGTCGAATATTTCGATCTCGTCAGCACGGAACCGCTTGTGGCCAACCCGCCAATGGGTCTGCTCACACTCGCGCTGACCATCGGCGCATCGCTTCTGACCGGCTGGCTTTTCCTGCGCTGGAAGTTTCCGGCCGCGCTGCTGCTTGGCGGCGTCGCCATTTCCATCGGCACCCACATTACCGGCCTTACCGAAGGCGGCGTTCCCACCTGGCTCAGCCTGCCCGTCTATGTGCTGATCGGTTGCCTTATCGGCACGCGCTTTTCGAATGTCTCGCTGATGGACGTGCGGAAAGGCTTTCTGGCGGGCTTCGTCGTCACCATCGCCGTGATGCTGATTGCCGGCAGCATTGCCTGGATGATTTCCGGCGTGACCGGCGTTCCGCTCAATGCCGTCATGATCGCCTATTCGCCGGGCGGCCTGGAAACCATGGCGGCGATGGCGGTGATGATGCATGCAGATACCGCCTATGTCGGCTCCCACCACGTCATCAGGCTCCTGTTTCTTTCCGTTCTAATGCCGCTGGTCATGGGCAAGGACGCACGCAAGCGCGACGGCGAAACCTGACCATCGGCGTGTAACGGAGCTATCGACGCGAAAACGCAGGTGGCATGCAACCATTTTTCCTCCCGGCCGTTTATATTCCGCCGCAATTGCGGCGGCGATCTTTCGCCTGTTCGGCAGGCTGACCCACCGGAGGAACATTCATGAACCGCTTGATGACGTTGACGGGCGCCGGACTTGCGCTTGCCCTTTCTGTTTCCATCGCTCAGGCGCAGGTGGTCGTGTCGTCGAAGATCGACACAGAAGGCGGTGTTCTCGGCAACATCATCCTCGCCGTCCTTAACCAGAACAAGATCGAAACGACGGATCGCATCCAGCTTGGCGCCACGCCGGTTGTGCGAAAGGCGATAACGGCCGGTGAGATCGACATCTATCCGGAATATACCGGCAACGCCGCTTTCTTTTTCTCCAAAGCGGACGATCCGCTCTGGAAAGATGCAGCCAAGGGCTATGAAGAAGCGAAAACACTCGACTTCGACGCCAACAAGATCGTCTGGCTGACACCATCGCCGGCCAACAACACCTGGGCCATTGCGCTGCGCAAGGATGTCGCCGACAAGAACAATCTGAAGACGCTTTCCGATTTCGGCAAATATGTTGCTGATGGCGGCGAAGTCGTCCTTGCCGCTTCTTCCGAATTCGTCAATTCCGCCGCCGCGCTCCCTGCATTTCAGACCACCTATGGCTTCACCATGAAGCCTGACCAGCTGATCACGCTTTCCGGCGGCGACACCGCGGCCACCATCGCCGCCGCCGCCAACCAGACCAACAACGCCAATGCCGCCATGGTCTATGGCACGGATGGCGGCATCGCGCCCTCCGGTCTTGTGGTGCTGGAGGACGACAAACATGTGCAGCCGGTCTATCAGCCAGCGCCGATCATTCGCGAAGAGGTTCTGAAAAAGCACCCGAATATCGAAGAGCTGCTGAAACCGGTGTTCGAAAAACTCGATCTGGCAACCCTGCAGGATTTGAACGCCCGCGTACAGGTCGGCGGCGAACAGGCCAAGACCGTGGCCATCGACTTCCTGACAAAGAACGGCTTCGTCAAGTAAACGCTCGCGACGCCGGAGCGGGTTGCGGGAACCGGTGCGTTCCCGTGATCCCGTCCCAAATCAGAGTACACGGGCCAGAAGACAGGGGAGCAGGATTTGACGAAATGGCCTGACAAAGTGGGCGTGGTTATTTCGTGCCTGCTTCTTTATGCGCTTTTTGCGTCGCCTTTCATGACATTCCGTGCCAACCGGATCGTTCAGGGCGAGACACGTACGATCTTCGAAGCGCTTCCGGGTTCGGCTGCAACTGTTCTCGCCACCATCGTTCTTCTTTCGGCCTTCATCGCCTTTTTCCGCTTTCCTACGCGATTGAAACTCGCATTCGCGCTGGTCAGTCTTGCGGCACTGGCGGTTTTCGTCGGGCAGGCGGCTTCTTTCCTCACGCCGGAGGGTAACGGTTTTGCCCGCGTTTCACCTGCCAGCGGCTTCTGGCTGATATTTGCCGGGCTGGCTCTGCTGGCTACGGATTGCATTGCGCGTCTTGAGCCGAAGCCCACTGCCCGGATTTTGTTGCTGCTGATGGCCATGGCCGCGCTCGCGGCCGTGCTGACAAGCGGCCTCTGGAACGACCTCTCCATCATCAAGGAATATACCGGCCGGGCCGATATATTCTGGACCGAGGCTTTGCGGCATGTGGAACTTGCCATCGGCTCGCTGATAGCGGCGACCGTAGTGGGCATTCCCCTGGGGATACTCTGTTACAAGGTCGAGCGGATGCGCGCAGGCGTACTGAACAGCCTCAACATCGTCCAGACCATCCCCTCCATCGCGCTTTTCGGCCTCTTGATCGCCCCGCTCGGGTGGATCGCGGCCACTGTGCCGGGTGCCGCAAAAATCGGCATTGCCGGCATCGGCATGGCGCCCGCTTTCGTGGCGCTGTTTCTCTATTCGCTGCTGCCGGTCGTTTCCAACACGGTGGTCGGTCTTTCCGGTGTTTCGCAGGCGGTTCGGGAAGCGGCGCGCGGGCTTGGTATGACGCCGGTGCAACGGCTGCTGCGGGTGGAATTTCCGCTGGCCATGCCGGTCATCCTCACCGGCATCCGCATCGTTCTGGTGCAGAATATCGGCCTGGCGACGATTGCCGCCCTGATCGGCGGCGGCGGCTTTGGCGTTTTCGTATTTCAGGGCATCGGACAGACGGCGATGGACCTCGTGCTGCTTGGCACCGTGCCGACGGTTCTTCTCGGCTTTGCCGCCGCGATAACACTCGACGCCCTCATCGACAGCAATCTCTTCAGCGCAGGCGGAAGGCAAAAGGCATGATCGAAATAGACACCATCACGAAACGATATGGCGATGCAGCCGTCGTGGATCAGGTATCGCTGACTGTCGCGCCGCGCACCGTCACCGTCATCGTCGGCACCTCCGGCTCGGGAAAAACCACCCTGCTGCGCATGATAAACCGGCTGGTGGAGCCGACCTCCGGCACGATCCGTATTGACGGTGAGGATGTCAGCGCCATACCCGGTTTCAAGCTGCGCCGCCAGATCGGCTACGCCATTCAGGGCCATGGTCTGTTTCCGCACCGGACGGTGGCCGAAAATATCGCAACCGTTCCGCAGCTGATCGGCTGGGATCGCAAGCGGATCGAGGCGAAGATCGACGCGCTGATGCATCTCTTCCAGCTCGATCCCGCGCTTTATGCCGACCGTTTCCCGCATGAACTCTCAGGCGGTCAGCAGCAGCGTGTCGGCGTGGCGCGTGCGCTGGCCGCCGAGCCGAACATTCTTCTGATGGACGAACCCTTCGGCGCGCTGGACCCGGTGATCCGCGCCAAGGCCCAGAACGATCTTCTCGATATCCAGAGAAAGCTCGGCGTGACCGTGGTTCTCGTCACGCACGACATGGACGAGGCCTTTTATCTGGCAGATCGTATCGCCGTGATGGACAAGGGCCGCATCGTGCAGGACTGCCCGCCGGCCGAACTGGTGCTGAAACCGGCGACGGATTTCGTGCGTACCATGATCGGCGAAAACGAACGGGCGCTGAAACTGCTGTCCGTTCTCTCCGTCGCCGATGTCGTGGAGCCGGGAAACGCAGAGGGCGAACCGCTCACCGAACATACAAGCCAGCGCGACGCCCTGTCGGCGATGTTATGGGCGGGCTGCGATGCCTTGCCGGTCGTCAAGGACAATGGGCAACCCGCCGGCCGGGTGCGGCGTGACGTTCTCCTCCAGCGTGCCGCCGGAGCCCCATGAAAAACGCATTATCCTTCTTTGCCCTCGGTTTCCTGACGCTGGCGCTGGCCATCTTCCTCGTCGTGCCGCAGGTCTTCGCACCGGTGTTCCGCCCTCTCGTGCAGGCCAATGCGCCGGCAATCTACACGCAGGCCAATCTGTTTTCCCTCACGCTGTCGCATCTAACAATCGTGGCGATTGCTACGGGGCTCGCCACGCTCACGGCGGGAGCGCTTGCGGTTCTCGTCACCCGGCCATTCGGGGCGGATTTCCTGCCGTTGTCGCGTAGCATCGTCAATATCGGGCAAACCTTTCCGCCGGTAGCGGTGCTGGCGCTGGCCGTGCCGATGATCGGTTTTGGCGAAAAACCAACGCTCATTGCCCTGTTTCTCTATGCGCTTTTGCCAGTATTCGAAAATACGTTGACGGGTCTTACGACCCTGCCCGCCACGGTGATGGATGCCGCGAGAGGCAGCGGCATGACCGGCTGGCAACGCCTTGTCAAAGTGGAGTTGCCGCTTGCCCTTCCAGCCATTCTCGCCGGCATCCGGCTTTCGGCGGTCATCAGCCTTTCGACCGCGACCATCGGCTCGACCGTCGCGGCGCGCACCCTCGGCGAAGTGATCATTGCCGGCCTGCAATCCAACAATCTTGCCTTCATTCTTCAGGGCGGGCTGATCGTTGCGGCGCTGGCGATCCTGATTCACGCTGCCTTTTCCGCCCTGGAGAAGAGTGCGGCGTGCAAAACCGGGCACTGACACAGGCAGGCTCCCGCATTTTTATATTCCCGATGCCTGCCGCACATGGTAGGGGCTGACCGTCGAAACAGAAACATTCGAGGTTCGGGTGACACAGGCAATTGTCGTGATGGGAGTGAGCGGCTCCGGCAAGTCCACGGTCGCGGAAGCAGTGGCGGAGAAACTGGGCGTTGCTTTCATAGAGGGCGACAAGCTTCACCCGAAATCCAACGTCGATAAAATGTCCGAGGGTATTCCGCTGACGGACGAAGACCGCTGGCCCTGGCTCGATCTGATCGGCGCGGAACTGCGCAAGGGCAGCGAAAGCAACGGTGTCGTCGTTTCCTGCTCGGCGCTCAAGAAAATCTATCGCGACCGCCTTCGCAAGGCCACCGGCGGCCCGCTGGCTTTCGTCTATCTGGATGGCAGCCTGGAGCTTCTCAGCCGGCGCATGGGCGAACGCAAGGGCCATTTCATGCCGCTTTCGCTGCTTCAAACCCAGCTTGCCACGCTGGAGGTGCCGACCGGCGAACCCGGCGTCGTGACCGTCAGCATCGATGCCACACCGGAGGATATTGCGAAGAACGCACTTTCCGGTTTGAAGACGGTGACGTTCTAAAATCCGAGCCTGTCGCGCAGGCCGTACCACCATGCGCCAAGCACGGTCAGCGGCACCCGGAAGGTCTTGCCGCCGGGGAACGGATAGTTCGGCAGCGAACTCCAGACATCGAAACGTTCGGCGTGGCCGGCAACGGCCTCGCCCAGTATCTTGCCGAGCAGATGGGTTGTCGTAACACCATGGCCGCTGTCTCCATGCGAGAAATAGATATTGTCCGACAGCCTGCCCATATGTGGAATGCGCGTCAGGGTCAGCGCAAAATTGCCGCTCCAGGCAAAGTCGATTTTCGTTTTTTCCAGTTGCGGGAAGGTTTTGAGCATGTTCGGGCGGATCACGCCCGTCAGATCGGCCGGATCGCTGCCGCCATAACCGATGCCGCCGCCATAGAGCAGGCGATTGTCCGAGGTGCGGCGATAATAGTCGAGAATGTAGTTGGCATCTTCAACGCAATAATCGGCAGGCAGAAGAGCCTCGATCAGATCGGCATCGAGCGGCTCCGTAGCCATGACCTGGCTTGAGACCGGCATCATCCGGTCGCCGATTTCCGGCAAGAGTTTGCCGAGATAGGCGTTGCCGCAGACGAGGACATATTTCGTCTTGACGCTGCCTGTTGCCGTGCGCACCACGGGGTTTGCGCCCTGCTCCACCGCAATGACCCGCGAATTTTCGAATATGCGCGCACCGAGACTTTCGGCCGCCGCCGCTTCGCCCTGCACCAGATTGAGCGGGTGGATGTGCCCGCCGAAGCGGTCGATCATGCCGCCGGCATATCGATCGGTCTTCACATAGTTGCCGACATCCGCCTTCGAGACCATTTCGAGACCGCCATGGCCGTGTTTCTCCCAATGGGTTTTGTGAGCCTCCATCTCGCGAATCTGTTTCGGCGTGAAGGCGGCAAAGAAACCGCCATCGACCAGATCGCAATCGATGGCGTATTTGGCGATGCGGTTGCGGATGATGGCGCCGCCTTCAAGCGACATTTCGCCGAGTTTCACCGCCTTGTCATGCCCGTAGCGGCCGGCAATGGTTTCGAGATCGCGGCTATAGCCGTTGACGATCTGGCCGCCATTGCGGCCCGAAGCGCCGAAGCCGACGCGGACGCCTTCCAGAACGATGACGGAATAGCCGCGTTCACTGAGTTCCAGCGCGGCGGAAATGCCGGTGAAGCCACCGCCGATGATGCAGACATCGGCGTCCAGAGCGCCTTCGAGCGTCGGCCGCACGGTTTTGACATTGGCGGAGGCCGCATACCATGACGATGTGTGGCCGGGATTGGGAATATTCGTTACCTCAGCCATTTCACACCGTCCTGATGTAGGCGTCATATTCGACGTCGGTTACACGCAGGGAAAATTCGGAAAGCTCCTGCTGTTTGCAGGCGGAAAACAGCGTGCGGTACTTCTGGCCGAGCGTCGCATAGGCAAAGCTCGACCGCGTGAAGCGCTGCAACGCATAGTCCCAGTTGGTGGGCAGCGGCTCGTGATTGATCGCGTGGCTGTCGCCGGCAATCGCGCCGCCCGGTTGGCGCTTCTCCTTCATGCCGGCCAATGCGGCGCTCAGGATCATCGCGACAACGAGATAGGGATTGGTATCGGCGCCCGCGACCCGGTGTTCGATACGGGTCGCTGCCTTGCTGGCAACGATGACGCGAACCGCCGCCGAGCGGTTGTCGATGCCCCAGGAGGCGTAGGTCGGTGCGTGTTCGCTGGGGGTCAGGCGGCGATAGGAATTGGCATGGGGGGCGAAGATCGCCATGCTTTCACCCATGTTTTCCAAGAGGCCGCCGACGGAATGCATCAAGGCATCCGACGGGCCGTCCTCCCCGGCGTAGATATTCCTGCCGTCCCTGTCGAGAACGGAAAAATGCACGTGCATGCCATTGCCGGCCTGTAACCCGTAAGGCTTGGCCATGAAGGTGGCGTCGAGATCATGCCGTCGCGCCACGCCCTTGACGATACGTTTCAGGAAGACCGCGAAATCGGCCGCCTGCAATGCATCCGGCACATGGTTGAGATTGATCTCATATTGGCCGGGACCGTTTTCCCGCAACGTCGTATCGGCAAGCACACCCTGTGCGCGGCAGGCCGTGGCAATATCATGGAAGACATCCTCGAAATCCTGCAGTTCGGAAATCGACAGAACCTGTGTCTGGCCCGTATGCCACCGGCCCTCGCGGCTGTGCGGCGGACGAACGGGATCGAGCGCGGAGCGGACGGGATCGATCAGGTAAAACTCGAGTTCGGTCGCCACGACCGGCGTGAGGCCGGCCTTTTTATAGGCGCCCAGAACCTGCGCCAGAACATGGCGCGGATCGCCATAAAAGCCGGTTCCATCCGGGTTTTTCATTGCCAGCAGAACCTGTGCCGTCGGGCGGCCAAGCCATGTAACCCGCGACAGCGTGCCTGGAACGGGGAAACAAAACCCGTCCGGATCGCCCGTACCTTCCGCAAGACCTGCGGCATGCACATCCCGGCCCCAGATATCCAGCGCATAGACCGACCGGGGAATGGCCATTCCCTTTTCAAGAACGTCGATTGCCCGTTCGCGCGGAATCCACTTGCCGCGCGGCACGCCGTTCGCGTCTATGACGAAAGCTTCGAGAATTTCGATATCGGGGTTATCGGCGAAAAATTTCTTTGCGTTTTCAATATCATCCATCATGCACCAGCAAGCCGTTTCCATCTCGTTTCATGCGCAGCGAGTTGCGCTAACGAAAGTCGTCCTGCTGCTGATAGATGAGAAACCTCGCCACCATGATGACGTTTCGCCCCTTTTCCCCTTTAGATCATTACATGATCTAAATTATATAGTTAGAACGGGATTTCAGGCGAAAACCGCTTACACTTTTCGCCATCCCGCTCCAGCATACGACCATGTTACGTGGCCTGTCCTCGGAAGGCCAGCGGATTTAGCTATCAGGGATTGAACCTTTCCGGGCGATAGGCGTCGATGGCGATAACCGGCGTTTCGCCCAGCATGGTTTCCGCCAGTACACGGCCGGTGATCGGCCCAAGTGTGAGGCCATGGTGGGCGTGGCCGAAAGCAAACCACAATGTTTTATGGCGCGGCGCTTTGCCGATGATCGGCATCATATCCGGCGTGCAGGGCCGCGCACCCATCCACGGTTCCGCATCCAGCCGGCCGCCGAGAGGAAAGACGGTGCGCGCCACCTGCTCTGCCCGCTCGATCTGCACGGGAGATTTCGGTGCATCGCGTTCGGCAAATTCCGCGCCCGTCGTCAGGCGGATACCCTTTCGCATCGGCGCGAGGAAATAACCGCGCTCGGCGTCGATCAGCCAGTTATTGAGCTTCGTGCCCTCCTGCGGCGCGTAATGCATGTGGTAACCGCGTTTCACACCGAGTGGAAAGCGGTAACCCAGCCGTTCCGTGACGGTGTCCGCCCAGGGGCCAAGCGCCACGACGGCATGTTCGGCCTCGACCGTGCCGGTTTCGGTGCGCACCGTCCACCCGCTCACCGTCTGGCTGAGGGTGGACGCATCGCCCCTGACGAAGCTTCCGCCGAGGCTCTCGAACAGCCGGACATAAGCGAGCGTCAGCGCATGCGGATCGCGCACCGACCAGGGATCATTCCATTTCAGGCCGCCGACGAAATCATGGCTCAGATGCGGTTCGGCTGCGGCAAGCTCCTCGGCGTCGAGTTTCGTATGGGAAATGCCATGGTCGCGCGCCAGACGCTCGGCGAAAGCAAAATCGGCATCCCGCCTCGCGGCGGTTCTGTACGCCTCCATCCAGCCGTTCTTGACGATCAGATCACCGGCTTTCGCCTCTTCGATCAGGATATTGTGCTCCGAAACCGAATGCTCGATCAGCGGCGCATAGGCGCGCGCAATTGCCGCGTGGCGCGAGGCTGCGGAATTGTACCAGTAGCGGCCGAGAAAAGGCGCGATCTTCGGCAGGGCGGAGAGATGATAGCGGGCATCGATGCTGTTGTTCAGGGAATAGCGCAGCAACAGGGCGAGATCCTGCGGGAAGGCATAAGGCACGACGCCTTCTCTCTGGATCAGCCCGGCATTGCCGAACGAGGTCTCCTCACCCGGTCCGCGCCGGTCGACCAGCACCACCGACTTACCCCTGCGGGCCAGTTGCAGGGCGATGGAGACCCCGATGATCCCTGCCCCCAAAACGATCACATCCGCTGCCATGGCAATCAATCCGTTTCCGCATCACATGCCCCTCAACATGGGTCGGCATTTTCCGCGAAGCAACAGAAAAATCATCACCTTAACAGAAACAGCAATGCGACCTACTGGCTTATCGCCTTCGTTTTCATCGCCTCGATGTTGAAGGCGGCCGCCAGCAACGCCTTGGTATAGTCCTGCTGCGGGTCGGCGAAGATTTCCGCCGCCGGGCCGCTCTCCACCACCTTGCCGTGGCGCATGACGATCAGATCGTTGGCGAGCGCCTTCACCACCTTCAGATCGTGGCTGATGAAGAGATAGGCGAGTTCGTGCTTCGCCTGCAGATCGCGCAGAAGATCGACCACCTGCGCCTGCACACTCATGTCGAGCGCGGATGTCGGCTCATCCAGCATGACGAAACGGGGTTTAAGCACCATGGCGCGGGCAATGGCGATGCGCTGGCGCTGGCCGCCGGAAAATTCGTGCGGATACCGCCAGCGCGTCGCGGGGTCCAGACCGACCTCTTCCAGCGCGGTAGCGACACGCGTATCGCGCTCATCGGCGGAAAGTGACCGCTCATGCACCTTCAGGCCTTCGGCGACGATCTCGCCGACCGACATGCGCGGGCTGAGCGACCCATAAGGATCCTGAAACACCACCTGCAGCCGATTTCTGAGCGGCTTCATCATTTCATAGGAATAGTGGTCGATCGACTGGCCGATGAAGCTGATACGCCCTTCAGACGCAATCAACCGCGAGAGGGCCAGACCGAGCGTCGTCTTGCCGGAGCCGGATTCGCCCACCACGCCCACAGTCTGGCCGGCGCGCAGGGTGATATCGATACCGTCCACCGCCTTCACATGGTCGACCACCCGGCGCATCAGCCCCGCCTTGATGGGGAACCAGACCTTGATATCGTCACCCTGCATGACCACGGGTTTGCTGGCGTCGGAATGGGGCGGCTCGCCTTTCGGCTCCGCCGCCAGAAGATGACGCGTATAGGCGTGCTGCGGATCGGTAAACACCTGCTCCACCGTGCCGGTCTCGACGATCTTGCCCTTGGTCATGACGCAGACGCGGTCGGCAAATTTGCGGACAATGCCGAGGTCGTGGGTAATGAACAGCATGGACATGCCGTGCTTGGTCTTCAGATCACTCAGAAGCTCGAGGATCTGCGCCTGCACCGTCACGTCGAGCGCCGTGGTCGGCTCATCGGCGATCAGCAGTTTCGGCCGGTTGGCAAGCGCCATGGCGATCATCACACGCTGCCGCTGGCCGCCGGACAATTCGTGCGGATAGGCCTTCAGGCGCTTTTCCGGTTCGCGGATACCCACCTGCAGCAGCAGTTCCAGCGTGCGCGCCCGCGCCTGCGCTCCGGTGATTGCCTGATGCAGTTCCAGAATCTCGCCGATCTGCCGCTCGATGGTGTGGAGCGGGTTGAGCGAGGTCATCGGCTCCTGAAAAATCATGGTGACGTCGTTGCCGCGGACCGCGCGCAGGGAGCGTTCCGGCAAAGTCAGCATATCCTTGCCGTCGAACAGGATTTTTCCCGAGGGATGGCTTGCCGCCGGATAGGGCAGCAATTTGAGAATGGAATTCGCCGTCACGGACTTGCCGGAACCGGACTCGCCGACGAGGGCGACGACCTCGCCCGGCATCAGATCGAAGGAGACGTGGTCGACAGCGATGCTGGTCGCGCCGCCCTGATGGAAGGCGACGGAGAGATCACGGACGGAGAGAAGCGGTTGGGTCTTTGTTTCCGTCATGGCGATCACCGGAACGTCTTGCGTGGATCGAAGGCGTCGCGCACCGCTTCACCGACGAAAATCAACAGCGACAACATGATGGACATGGTGAAGAAGGCGGTGAGGCCAAGCCAGGGGGCCTGAAGGTTGTTCTTGCCCTGCGCGATCATCTCGCCCAGCGACGGCGATCCCGGCGGCATGCCGAAGCCGAGAAAATCGAGCGAGGTGAGCGTCGTGATCGAGCCGGATAGGATGAAGGGCAGGAAGGTCAGTGTCGCCACCATGGCGTTGGGCAGAAGGTGGCGGAACATGATCGTCCAGTTGCCGACGCCAAGGGCGCGGGCGGCGCGGACATATTCGAAGTTTCTGGCCCGCAGGAATTCGGCGCGCACGATGCCGACGAAGCCGACCCATGAAAAGAGCAGCATGATGCCGAGCAGCACGAAGAAGCCCGGCGGCAGGATGGCCGCGATGATGAGCAGGATATAAAGGACCGGCATGGACGACCAGATTTCGATGAAACGCTGCAACAGCAGGTCAGTCCAACCGCCGAAATAACCCTGGATCGCACCGGCAGTGACGCCGACAAGGGCCGACGCAATGGTCAGCGTCAGGCCAAACAGCACGGAAATGCGGAAACCGTAGATCATCCGCGCCGTGACATCGCGGGCCTGATTGTCGGTTCCGAGCCAGTTGAGATTGCCAAGCGTACAACCCGGATCTGCATCGCCCTGCGGGTAAGCCGAGCAGCGATCCTTTTTATCCATCAGCCAGAAGGGCGCGGTGGGCGCCGAATGGGGAATATTGGAATTGACCGTCTGATAGGAATAGCGGATCGGCGGCCAGATCATCCAGCCATTGGCGTTGATCTCATCCTGAATGAAGGAGGATTTGTAGTCGGTCTGGGCCAGGAAGCCGCCGAATTTTTCCTCCGGATAATCCACCATGACCGGCACCAGCAGCTCGCCCTTGTAGGAGGCAAGGACGGGTTTGTCATTGGCGATGAATTCCGCGATCAGGCTCAGGAAAAACAGGAGCAGGAACAGCCAGAAGGACCAGTAACCGCGCCGGTTGGCCTTGAAATTCTGCCAGCGGCGTTTGGTGGTCGGCGAAAACCACGGGCGCTTCGGCTTTACCAGCGTTTCGGCTGCGGCGGTATGGGCAAGCGTCATCACACGTCCCTCCGCTCGAAATCGATGCGCGGATCGATCCACGTATAGATAAGGTCGGAAATGAGGCCGACCACGAGGCCCATCAGCGAGAAGATGAAGAGCGTGCCGAAGACGATCGGATAGTCACGGTTGACGACCGAGAGATAACCGAGGCGGCCAAGGCCATCGAGCGAGAAGATATTCTCGATCAGCAGCGATCCGGTGAAGAAGGCCGAGATGAAGGCGCCCGGAAAACCGGCGATCACGATCAGCATCGCGTTGCGGAAGACATGACCATAAAGAACTCTACGTTCGGTAAGGCCCTTGGCGCGGGCAGTGATGACATATTGCTTCTTGATCTCATCGATGAAGGAGTTCTTGGTCAGCAGCGTCGTCGTCGCGAAGGCCGAGAGTGACAGTGCGATGAGCGGCAGGGTCAGGTGCCAGAAATAGTCGATGATCTTCTGCCACCAGTTCAGCTGATCAAAATTATCCGACACCAGACCGCGCAGCGGAAACCAGTCGAAGAAGGATCCGCCGGCGAAGAGGACGATAAGCAGGATACCGAACAGGAAGCTCGGCACGGCATAACCGATGATGATGATGCCGGAGGTCCAGACGTCGAAGGTCGAGCCGTCGGACACGGCCTTCTTGATGCCGAGCGGAATGGAGATGATGTAGGAAATGATCAGGATCCAGAAGCCAAGCGACGCGGACACCGGCAGCTTGTCGATGATGAGATCAATGACAGAGGAATTGCGGAAGAAGCTGTCGCCGAAATCGAAGCGGATATAATTCCACATCATTTCGAGAAAACGGGTGAGCGGCGGCTTGTCGAAGCCGAACTGTTTTTCGAGCTTGGCGATCAGTTCCGGATCGAGACCCTGCGCGCCGCGATATTTCGAACCGCTGTCATCGAAACCGCCGGACTGGCCCATGAGATCGCCGCCGCCCGAGAGCCGGTCGGAGGCGCTGTCGCCCTGCCCCGTCAATTGCGCGACGACCTGTTCCACCGGCCCGCCCGGCGCGAACTGGATGACGAGAAACGAAATGCCCATAATGCCGACGATGGTCGGGATCATCAGCGCCAGACGTCTGAGGATATAGGCGCCCATCAGCCTCTGCTCCCGGCCGATACGTCAGCGGTTTTCGTTTCTGTCAAACCCGGTCCTTTCCTGAAAGCGCTGCCTGCGCTTTAAGCGATTCGTCTCGCCCTATGTGAATCAAGCCTTCGGCGCGAAAGCAAGGCCAGCGTCAGTTCGCGGCCTGGCTGGACCACCATGCTTCCGGAAAACCGACACCATATTGGGGCAGGTTTTCCGGACGGATGAGCGTATTCCAATAAGCGATGAACATCTCACCACGGTAGAATTGCGGTATGACGTAGCTGTTTGCCAGAAGTACCCGGTCGAGCGCGCGTGCGGCGGCCACCTGTTCATCCCGGTTGGGCGCAAATATGACCTTCCTGACCAACGCATCGACGGCCGGGTTCTTGATGCCGGCAATATTGTTGGACCCTTGCCGGTCGGCGGCGGCCGAACCCCAGAAATCCGCCTGTTCGTTTCCGGGGTTCGCCGAAGTCGCCCAGAGCTTGACGATCACGTCATAATCGAAGCTGCGGGTGCGGTTGGTATATTGCGAGGCGTCGACCGTGCGAATGGTGGCGTTGATGCCGATCTTCTTCAGATTCTGGACATAGGGAAGGATGGTTCTTTCCATGCCGGCGGAATCGATCAGAAACTCCATATCGAGCGGCTGTCCGGTTTTCGCATTGACCATGCGGTTGCCGCGCAGCTCGTAACCGGCTTCCTTCATCAGCCTGACCGCTTCGCGCAGATTGTCGCGTTGCTTGGCGGGGTCGCCTGCCACGGGGTTGCGATATTCTGTCGTGAAGACCTCCGGCGGAACCTGATCCTTCAGTTCCTGAAGAATCTCCAGCTCTCGCCCGGTCGGCAGGCCGGAAGAGGCCAGCTCGCTGCCCATGAAAAAGCTGTTGATGCGCTGGAACTGGCCGTAAGCCAGCGTTCGGTTCAGCTCCTCGAAATCGAAGGCGTAGTTGAGCGCCTTGCGCAGGTTCGGGTTCTGGAACTTTTCGCGGCGCATGTTCGGCACGAAGGCCTGCATGATACCGACGGAACGATAGATATTCGGCAGTTCTTCCTTCTTGACGCGGCCTTCCTTGACGGCCGGGAAATCATAACCCGTGACCCAGCGGCTGGAGGAGGCTTCCTGGCGGAAATCGACGGTGCCGGACTTGAAGGCCTGGAATTCCACATCCTGATCGGCAAAGAAGGTGTAGGCGATGGTTTTGAAATTGTTCAGCCCGACATTCACGTTGACGTCCTTGCCCCAGTAGTCGTCGCGGCGTTCGTAAGCGATTGTCGAGCCGGGAGAGACTGAGGCAATCTTGTAGGGGCCGGAACCCATCACCGGCTCCAGCGTGCCGCGCGATATGTCGCGCGGCTTGCCATCCGGGCCGGCGGCTTCCCACCAGTGCTTGGGAACGATCAGCAATTGCCCGACAATCTGCGGCAATTCGCGATTGTTCTTTTCATCGAAAGTGAAGGTAATGTCCCTTTCGCCGCTCACCTCCGCCTTGGTAACGTGGGTGTAATAGGTCGCAAGCTGCGGGCTCAAATCCTTGGCCTTTTCGAAGCTGAAGACGACATCCTCCGGTGTCACCGGTTTGCCATCCGCCCATTTGGCCTCCGCGCGCAGCCGGAAGGTGGCTTTCGAAATATCGTCCGGATAGCTCACGCCCTCGGCCAGCAGACCGTAGGAGGCCGACAGCTCCTCTTCCGTCGATTTCATCAACGTATCGAAAACCAGCGAAAGGCCGGTCGCCGCCTCCCCCTTGGCAAGCAGCGGATTGAGGGTATCGAAGGTGCCCGCCGTCGACAGGCGAAGGGTGCCGCCTTTCGGCGCCTTGGTGTTCACATAGTCGAAATGATCGAAGCCATCGGGATGTTTCAGTTCCCCAACCGTCGAAATCCCCTTCCGCCATACATCGGCCGATTGTGCGGAGGTCGCCGCCGGTATCAGCAGGGCGGATGCCGCAAGAGCAATGAGGAGACGGGATTTCAGTGGTGCCAATATCATCGGGGGAATGTCCCTGTTTTCGCGTTTGTTGAAGAGAGCATAAAACAAAGATTGGCAAAAAACAGATGCGCTGGCTCACAAGCTCTTTATCCGCACCTTTATCCTCCCGCTTTGCAACAGGCGGGGTGAAACATGGTTTCAACAAAATCCCGTTCCAGTTTATCTTAAGGGGAAGAGAATCATCTGATCGGACGGGCACGACGATATGACGGCGGGATCATCGAGAGTTTTCAAGGCGGCCATGCTGGCGATTTCGGTCGTCTCCTCGCTGCAGTTGCAGATGGAAACCGCATCGGCCGAGGACAGGCCCGCGAAAGAAGTGTTCGGCCACATGGCGCTACCTTCCGCCACGGGCTCGCAGCCGATCGGCTCCTATGCCAAGGGCTGCCAGTCCGGCGCCATCGCCATGCCGACGGACGGTCCCGGCTGGCAGGCCATGCGCCTTTCCCGCAACCGGCGCTGGGGCCAGCCGCAGATGATTTCCTTCCTCGAGCAATTTTCGCAGGATGCCCAGAAGATCGGCTGGCCGGGCCTGCTGCTGGGCGATATTTCCCAGCCGCGCGGCGGGCCGATGCTGACCGGCCATGCGTCGCACCAGATCGGCCTCGATGTGGACATATGGTGGCGACCGATGCCGAGCCCACGGCTGAGCGTGGAGCAGCGCGAAACGGTGCCTTTCATCTCCATGCTGGACAAGAGCAAGTTCCTGACGGTCGATGACCGCAAGTGGTCACCGCTCAATGCCCGGCTGGTGATGATGGCGGCAAGCTACCCGCAGGTGGAGCGTGTCTTCGTCAACCCGGCCATCAAGCAGAAACTCTGCCAGACATGGACCGGCGACCGCACCTTCATGGGCAAGATCAGGCCGATCTACGGCCATGACGAGCACTTCCACATCCGTCTCGAATGCCCGCCCGGCGCGCCCAACTGCAAACCGCAGGCGGCCGTGGGCAAAGGCGACGGCTGCGACAAGTCGCTGGCCTGGTGGTTCAGCAAGGAACCATGGGCGCCGCCGAAAAAGGACCCCAATGCCAAGCCGGTGAAACCGCGCCCGGTCATGGTTTCCGATCTGCCCTCGGCCTGCACCGCCGTGGCTGCCGCCCCTTCCGCCAATCCCGAGGGACTTGCGGCCCAGGCCTATTCGCCTGCTCCGGCAACGCGCCAGCAAAGCGTGGAGCAGGTCATTCAGGCAGCCCCCGCCCTGCAGCCGCCTTCGGATATTCCGCTTCCCACCCAGCGCCCGACATTGAACTGAAACAGAAATGGGCATTCAACAGCTTCCCTTTTCAAATGGCGGCAAGCTGTTATAGAAGGCTTCAAATCGATTTAATTCTTGATGGAACGGGCTGGGACCATGGAAGGACAACGCTGTATCGCGCTCATCGCTCATGACGAGAAAAAGGACGATATGGCGGATTTCGCCCGTCATCACCAGAAAGCGCTTGCCGGTTTCAGGATCGTCGCCACCGGCACCACCGGCGGGCGCGTGCAGGAAGCCTGTCCGGGTCTTGAAGTCATTCGTCTCAAAAGCGGACCTCTCGGCGGAGACCAGCAGATCGGCGCGATGATCGCCACCGGCGAGGTGGATATGCTGATCTTCTTCACAGACCCGCTGACGGCCATGCCGCATGATGTTGATGTGAAGGCGCTGACGCGACTTGCTACGGTTTACGATATTCCCATGGCGCTCAACCGCGCTACCGCAGAAAATCTCATCGACTTCCACGTCGCCAACTGAACCTCCCAACATGGAACAGGCAATGCCGAAGACGTCCGATACCGAATATCTGTCCTTTCCGATCCTTCTTGGCGACATCGGCGGCACCAATGCCCGCTTTTCCATTCTGATCGATTCCTTTGCCGAACCGGTGCACCTCACCACCGTGAAGACGGCGGAATATCCGACCATCGACGACGCCATCCAGCAGGCAGTTCTGGACAAGACCTCGCTCCAGCCGGTCTCGACCATTCTTGCGATTGCCGGCCCCATCGAAGGTGACGAGATTCCGCTCACCAACTGCCATTGGGTCGTCAGGCCAAAGGACATGCTGGCCAATCTCGGCCTGAAGGATGTCATCGTCATCAACGACTTCGAGGCGCAGGCTCTGGCCATTGCAGCGCTTGACGACGACAACCGCGAATCCATCGGCTCCGGCCGCAAGGATGTGCTGGCATCGCGCGTCGTTCTCGGACCGGGCACGGGGCTTGGCGTCGCCGGGCTGGTTTATGCCCGCCATATGTGGTTCCCGGTGCCCGGTGAGGGCGGCCATATCGACATCGGCCCGAGAAGCACGCGTGACTATGCGGTTTTCCCGCATATCGAAACCATCGAGGGCCGTGTCGCAGGTGAGCAGATCCTGTGCGGGCGCGGGCTGGTCAATCTTTACCGGGCCGTCTGCACCGCCGATGGCATCGAGCCTGTCTTTTCCGATCCGGCCGACATTACCTCGCAGGGGCTTTCGGGCGATAACCGGCAGGCGAAAGAGACTCTGTCCCTTTTCAGCACCTATCTCGGCCGCGTGGCCGGTGACCTCGCGCTGATCTTCATGGCGAAGGGCGGTGTCTATCTGGCCGGCGGCATTTCGCAGAAGATCATCCCGGCGCTGAAGAGCCCTGAATTCCGGGCTGCCTTCGAAGACAAGGCGCCGCACAGCGCGCTGATGCGAACCATTCCCACCTTCGTCGTCACCCATCCGCAGGCGGCGCTTTCCGGCCTCGCCACCTATTCGAGAACGCCGTCCGATTTCGGCCTGTCGCTGGACGGGCGACGCTGGAGGGCTTGATGGCCCGGCCTGTTCTTATGTGATGCTTGCGAAGCGGGTGGGCGGTCTTTAACGTCACTGCTGCAAACATCAATCGACTGATACCGGCGGATCTCGATCCGCCCGAGATGAAAAGTGAGTGACAGCATGGGCAGCAGCGGCATGAAACTGGTGGTGGTCGGCGCGGCGGGCCGCATGGGACAGGCGCTGATCCGCCTCATTCACCAGACCCCCGGCGTCCAGTTGCACGCCGCCGTCGCGCGCGAGGGCTCTGCCTTTGTCGGCCGCGATGCGGGCGAAATCGCCGGTCTCGGCCCAATCGGCGTCGAAATCACCAGCGATCCGCTGCAGGCATTTCTGCATGCGGAAGGGGTGATCGATTTCACCTCGCCGGCAACCAGCGTCACCTTTGCCGGCCTCGCCGCGCAGGCCCGCATCGTGCATATCATCGGCACCACGGGCTGCTCGGCGGAAGACGAGGAAAAATTCAAGGCGGCGTCGCGCCATGCCCGCATCGTCAAGTCGGGCAATATGAGCCTCGGCGTTAACCTGCTCAGTGTTCTCACACAGCAGGCAGCGCAGGCGCTGGATGCGCAGAACTGGGATATCGAAATCCTTGAAATGCACCACAAGCACAAGGTGGATGCGCCCTCAGGCACCGCCCTTCTGCTCGGCGAGGCGGCTGCGGCGGGCCGCAAGGTCGATCTCACCACATCGTCCGTTCGCGTGCGCGACGGGCATACGGGTGCGCGTGAAGTGGGGACCATCGGTTTTGCCACGCTGCGTGGCGGCTCGGTGATCGGCGAACATTCGGTGATCTTCGCCGGAGAGGGCGAGCGCGTCGAGCTTTCGCATTATGCCGGCGACCGCTCTATTTTCGCACGCGGCGCGATTGCTGCAGCCGTCTGGGCCTTCGACAAGAAACCGGGCTTCTATTCGATGCTGAATGTGCTGGGGCTTTCGCAGGCGGAGTAAGCTTTCGGCTTAATTCTCCACCGTGAATTCGACCGTATCGGCCGAAAAGCGGCTGATGGCATATTGCACCGGCACGCCATCCATATCGGCATTCAGCGCCTGGGTGACGAGCAGGATCGCGCCCGGCGACAATTCGAGATCAGCCAGATCCTGCGTGTCCGCATGGCTGGCGGAGATGACGGTGGAAATACGCACGTAGTCCGCCACGCCCAGCATATTGAAGGCAGCCGTAATCGAGCCGCTTTTAAGATAGGCCTCACCTATTCCGGCAAAACGATCCGCCGGAAACCATGTGGTCGAGCGGGACACCGGCCGGTTATCCGCCTTGCGCAGCGTTTCGAGACGTATGAGCGGCGCACCCGCCGGCAATTGCAGCCGCGCCGCCAGATCGGCATTGGCCGGTTCGGTCGTGTGGGAAAGAAGCAGCGCTTCCATTTCCTTGACCTGATCGCCGATGCCCTCCGTAAATCGCGTGCGCCGTGAAATCGGAAAACTCAGGCGCTCCTTGCGGGCGATCATCGTACCGCGCCCCTGCATCGGCTCGAGAATGCCTTCACTGGCGAGTGCGGCAATGGCGCTTCGGACGGTATGACGGTTGACGCCGAATTTTTCAGCCAGCGTCATTTCCGGCGGCAACATGCCGGTTTCATCGTGATCGCCCGCCGCGATCTCGCCTCTGATCCTGTCGGCGATCTGCCGCCAGAGCGCCACGCCGTTCTTTCTTTTCATCGCTGCCGAAGGGCTCATGTCACACGCTTGTCATTCACTAACGTTAAATGTACCTTATATTGTATAGTTGTCTATATCAATAGATATTAGAGGTCAAGCGATGATTCACGAAACTGCAGAGTTGCATGCAGACAGAAAGCGGGTGGCGGCGCTTCTTGCCCGCGCCACCGTGCAGGAACTTGAAACCGTCTGGAACCGGCAGGATGAAAGCCCCCGTACCGAAAATGTGCGTGGGCCGGAAACCGGCCTCGTCATGGTCAAAGGCCGCATCGGCGGCGGCGGCGCGCCCTTCAATCTGGGTGAGACGACCGTTACCCGGGCAACCGTCAAGCTTGCCTCGGGCACAGTGGGTCACGCCCATGTTCTCGGCACCGGCCGCAAGAAGGCCTGGTATGCCGCCGTTTTCGATGCGCTGTGGCAGGAAAGCCCGACCCGCGGCTTTGTCGAGACCGAGCTTCTTTCACCGGTCGAGAAACGACTGGCCGAGGAGAAGGACAGGAAAACAAAAGAGACCGCCGCCACCCGGGTCGATTTCTTCACCATGGTTCGAGGAGAAGATTGATGAGCGTCAAGGCCGAAGCATTGACGGGCGGTTTTTCCGATGCCGTCTTCGATTCCCAACGGATTTTCAAGAAACTCATGGATGGCATGGCCCGGCCGGGCACGCCGCAGACAATCGAAACCGCAGTCGCCCCGCCATTGCCTCTCGCCCCCGCTACCGGCGCGGTCCTGCTGGCGCTCTGCGATCACGATACGCCGGTCTGGCTGAGCGGCGCGCTACGAAAAACCACTGTCCCCGGTTGGATCGGATTTCATACCGGTGCGGTCCCGACCGAAGAAAAAAGCGCAGCGCATTTCGCCGTCATCGAAGCGGGCAGCGCCATAGCTTCCTTCGGTCTCTTCGCGCAGGGAAGTCAGGAATATCCGGACCGCTCCACCACGCTCATCATCGAGTTGCCTGATCTGGATGGCGGGCGGGAATTGCTGCTCTCCGGCCCCGGTATCCGCCACGTCAATATCATTAGCCCCACCGGCCTGCCGGACATATTCCCGCGGCTGTGGGCGGAGAACAATGCCATTTTCCCGCGCGGCGTCGACGTCATCCTGACATCCGCCGACAGATTTGTCTGCCTGCCGCGCACGACGCGCATTCAACCCGTGGAGGCGTAAGATGTATGTTGCTGTCAAAGGCGGGGAAACCGCCATTGCCAACGCCCACCGGCTTCTGGCCGACAAACGGCGCGGAGACCGTGACCTGCCCGCGATGACGGTGTCGCAGATCGTTTCGCAGCTTTCGCTCGCCGTCGACCGGGTGATGGCGGAAGCGTCTCTTTACGATCAGTCGCTTGCAGCCCTTGCCGTCAAGCAGGCCCGTGGCGACATGATCGAGGCCATCTTTCTGCTGCGTGCCTACCGCACGACGCTGCCGCGCTTCGGTTATTCGGTTCCGGTGGATACCGCTGACATGGCGGTGCAGCGGCGCGTTTCCGCGACCTATAAGGATTTGCCGGGCGGACAATTGCTGGGGCCGACCTTCGATTACACCCATCGCCTGCTCGATCCTTCGCTTCTCGAAGACGGAACCGTTGAGACAGCCACCCAGCGCGAAGGCGAGCCGGAACATGTCATGCGGGTTTCCGATATTCTGGCCCAGGAAGGGCTGATCGAAACCGACGGCGATATGCCGGCTGACCATATTGCCGGCGACCTGACGCGGGAGCCGATGGAATTTCCGATGCCGCGTGACCTGCGCCTGCAATCGCTGGCGCGCGGTGATGAGGGTTTCCTTCTGGCGCTCGCTTATTCGACGCAGCGCGGCTACGGCCGCACCCATCCGTTCGTCGGCGAAATCCGCATCGGTGAGGTGGAGGTCGAACTGGAGGTGCCGGAACTCGGGTTTTCCGTCTCGCTGGGCGACATACAGGTCACCGAATGCCAGATGGTCAACCAGTTCAAGGGTTCGGCCAAGGCGCCGCCGCAATTCACGCGCGGCTACGGTCTGGTGTTCGGCCAGAGCGAGCGCAAGGCGATGGCAATGTCGCTGGTCGACCGGGCGCTGCGGGCAGGCGAATTCGGCGAGGACGTCGTGGCGCCCGCGCAGGACGAGGAATTCGTCATTTCACACGCCGACAACGTTCAGGCGACGGGTTTCGTCGAACATCTGAAACTGCCGCATTACGTGGATTTTCAGGCCGAACTCGGTCTGGTCAGGAAAATGCGTGCCGATTTCGAGGCGGTCAACGCCAATGGCGCGGAGTGGATGGGCGATGCGGCCGAATAGCTCAGCGGCTGTGCTGCTCGCCAAACCAGTAAGCGCAAAAGACGGTCGATGCTGCAAACACAGCAAAGAACACGGCTGCAAGAATTCCAATCTCCATGAGCTTGTACTCCTTTTTTCACAAGGCTAACGCGCAATGCTTGAAGAAGTTTCATTTGACGACGGGCTGGCTGCCTACAACTTCGCCTATCTGGACGAACAGACCAAGCGAATGATCCGCCGGGCGATCCTGAAAGCCATCGCCATTCCCGGTTATCAGGTTCCCTTCGCTTCCCGCGAAATGCCCATGCCCTATGGCTGGGGCACTGGCGGCGTGCAGGTAACCGCCTCCATTCTCGGCCCGGACGATGTGCTGAAGGTTATCGACCAGGGCGCAGACGACACGACCAATGCGGTTTCCATCCGCGCTTTCTTCCAGAAGGTGGCGAATGTCGCGGTTACCACCCGCACCAAGGATGCGACCATCATCCAGACGCGGCACCGCATTCCCGAAGAAGAACTGCATTCGGGTCAGGTCCTCGTCTATCAGGTTCCCATTCCCGAGCCCCTGCGCTTCCTCGAACCGCGCGAGACCGAAACGCGTGTCATGCACGCGCTGGAGGAATATGGCCTGATGCACGTCAAGCTTTACGAGGATATCGCCCGCAACGGCCGTATCTCCACCACCTACGCCTATCCGGTGAAGGTGGCCGGGCGTTACGTGATGGATCCGTCGCCTACCCCGAAATTCGACAATCCGAAAATGCATCTCTCGGACGCCCTGCAGCTCTTCGGCGCAGGACGCGAAAAGCGCATCTATGCCGTGCCGCCCTATACCGACGTCGTCAGCCTCGATTTCGAGGACCATCCCTTCGAAATCCAGCGCTTCGACAAGCCCTGCGCGCTGTGCGGTGCGGAGAATGTCTATCTGGACGAGGTGGTGCTTGATGATAAGGGCGGGCGGATGTTCGTCTGCTCCGATACCGACCATTGCGAGGACCGCCGCGCCCATGGCCATAAAGGCCACCTGCTGGCGGATGTGAAGGAGGCCGCAGAATGAGCGACGCACCGCTTCTGAAAGTCAGGGACGTTTCCAAATATTATGGCGACCGCGCCGGTTGCCGCAATGTCTCCTTCGAGCTTTATCCCGGCGAGGTTCTGGCCATCGTCGGCGAATCCGGTTCCGGCAAGACCACGCTTCTCAACTGCATCTCCACCCGGCTGATGCCGACGGCGGGCAGCGTGGAATATCGCATGCGCGACGGTTCGATGCGTGACCTCTATCATATGGGCGAGGCCGAACGGCGTTTCCTGATGCGCACCGACTGGGGTTTCGTGCACCAGAACCCGGCGGACGGGCTGCGCATGGCGGTTTCGGCCGGCGCCAATGTCGGCGAGCGGCTGATGGCCGTCGGCAACCGGCATTACGGTAACATAAGGCAATCGGCGAGCGAATGGCTGGAGCGGGTGGAAATCGGCACCGACCGCATCGACGACCAACCACGCGCCTTTTCCGGCGGCATGCGCCAGCGCCTGCAGATCGCCCGCAACCTCGTCACCTCACCGCGCCTCGTCTTCATGGACGAACCGACCGGCGGCCTCGATGTCTCCGTGCAGGCGCGCCTGCTCGATCTGGTACGCGGTCTCGTCAACGATCTCGGTCTTGCTGTCGTGGTCGTCACCCATGATCTTGCGGTGGCGCGGCTGCTTTCCCATCGCATGATGGTGATGAAGGGCGGCGATGTCATCGAACATGGTCTGACCGACCGGGTGCTGGACGACCCGCGCGAGCCCTATACGCAATTGCTTGTTTCCTCTATTCTGCAGGTTTGACGCCATGCCGACGCCTCTTATCGTTTCGGAAGTCTTCAAAAGCTTCACCATGCATCTTCGCGACGGCATCGAATTGCCCGTTGTGCGCGATGTCAATTTCTCCGTTTGCGGCGGCGAATGTGTCGTGCTCGGCGGTCCCTCCGGCATCGGCAAAAGCTCGATCCTGAAAATGCTCTATGGCAACTACACCATCGACAGCGGGCAGATTCTCGTTCGTCATGAGGGCCAGGTCGTCGATATCGGCAACGCCTCGCCGCGCACGATCCTCGATATCCGTCACCGCACCATCGGTTATGTCAGCCAGTTCCTGCGCACCGTGCCGCGTGTCGCTGCCATAGATGTCGTCGCCGAACCGCTTCTGGCGCACAAGGTTGCCGTCGATGAAGCCCGCGAACACGCAGCCATGCTGCTTTCGAAGCTCAACCTGCCACGGGAACTATGGTCACTGCCGCCGGCGACCTTTTCGGGCGGCGAACAGCAGCGCGTGAATATCGCGCGCGGTTTCATCACCGACCATACGATCCTGCTTCTCGATGAACCGACAGCCTCGCTGGACGCCCTTAACCGGCGTGTCGTCGTCGATATGATTGTCGAGAAAAAACAGAAGGGCACGGCACTGCTCGGCATTTTCCATGACGAGGAGGTACGGGAGGCCGTGGCCGACCGCATTCTGGACGTCTCACAGTTTTCTC
The DNA here is from genome assembly GCF_006970545.1 of Agrobacterium sp. T29. Classification (NCBI taxonomy): domain Bacteria; kingdom Pseudomonadati; phylum Pseudomonadota; class Alphaproteobacteria; order Hyphomicrobiales; family Rhizobiaceae; genus Agrobacterium; species Agrobacterium sp. T29. The sequence continues at coordinate 2,867,405 of NZ_CP040640.1, read as the reverse complement.
CCAGAAAGGCAGTGGCATGAGCGTCAAGGTCGGTCTGGAACCGGTCATCCATGAGACCGCCCGTGTCAGCAACTCCGCGATCGGCCGCTATACCGAAATTTCGGAACGCTGCCGCATCGAGGAGGTCGAGATGGGCGATTACTCCTATGTCATGCAGGATGGTGCGATCTGGTGCGCCACCATCGGCAAATTCGTCAACATCGCCGCCTCCGTCCGCATCAACGCCACCAATCACCCGATGCAGCGAGCGACGCTGCATCACTTCACCTATCGTGCCCACAACTACTGGGACGATGCGGAGGATGAGACGGACTTCTTTGCCGCCCGCCGCGCCAAACGCGTCGTCATCGGCCACGATGTATGGATCGGCCATGGTGCGACGATCCTGCCCAGCGTCACGGTCGGAAACGGCGCGGTGATCGGGGCGGGCGCAGTCGTCTCAAAAGACGTCGCGCCCTATACCATCGTCGGCGGCGTGCCCGCCCGGCTGATCCGGGAGCGCTTCCCGGCGGAACTGGGCCGGCAAATGGATAATCTGAAGTGGTGGGACTGGGACCACGCGGCATTGCGCATCGCTCTCGAGGATTTCCGTAATCTGGACGCCGAGGATTTCGTCGCGAAATATGGCGGATGAAATCTTCCTCTTCCGAACACCTGCAAATCCCGGGGCAAAACCCCGGGATTTTTGTTTATGCGATCAAAAAAGACACGCGGATTTGAACGGTCCAAGATTCCTCCCGAAAGCTTTGTCGGCGAACAGGCGGATGCGAGATCCGTGAAATCTGTAATATTTTATTCATCAAACTGACATCCACACTTCACGCACCGCTGTTACGCCGAACCCCGTCAAAAAAGAAGATTGGACGGGGAAATGAGCTTTCACCTGAAGCAAGTCACGCGCCGCTTTGGCAACCACACTGCGGTCGATTCCGTGAATGTCGAAATTCCGCAGGGCCAGATGGTTGGCGTTATCGGACGCTCGGGTGCGGGAAAATCGACGCTGCTGCGCATGATCAACCGCCTCGTCGATCCGTCCTCGGGTTCCATCCATTTCAATGACACGGAAGTTTCGGTGCTGAAGGGCGCGGCGCTTCGCAGCTGGCAGCGCGACTGCGCCATGATCTTCCAGCAGTTCAATCTGGTGCCGCGCCTCGATGTGCTCACCAATGTCATGCTCGGTCGCCTCAATCACCGCTCGACGGCGCTCAGCCTGTTCAACATCTTCACCAATGACGAGCGCCTGATGGCCATCGCCGCCCTGGAAAGGCTCGGCATCGAGCATGTGGCCATGCAGGCTGCCGGCACGCTTTCCGGCGGTCAGCAGCAGCGCGTCGCCATCGCCCGCGCCCTGATGCAGTCTCCGAAGATGGTTCTGGCCGATGAGCCGATCGCTTCCCTCGACCCGCTGAACGCCAAGATCGTGATGGACGCGCTGCGCGACATCAACGAACGCGAAGGCATCACGGTCATCACCAACCTGCATACGCTGGATACGGCACGCAATTATTGCGAACGCATCATCGGCATGTCTCAGGGCCGCGTCGTTTTCGACGGAACCCCTACTGAGCTGACGGCTGCGGCCGTCACGGAGATTTACGGAACCGATTCTCAAGGGTCGGGCATCGACGAGACCATGACCTCGACCAGCATCAATATTCCCGGCGCGCAGCTTCCCGCGCGTCCGGTGCAGCAATCTGCCGGCCCCGAACCGCTCGCTCTCGCCGGGCTCTGAGGAACCGCTCAGCATCGTTTGCGCCCGCGTCAAGGGCCGATATTTCACAACAAACTCCGGCTCGCCGGGAAACAGGAGAAAGTCCATGTTGAAGAAAGTCCTTCTTTCGGCAGTCGCGCTTGGCGTTCTGGCCGGTTCCGCCATGGCTCAGGACGTCAAGGTTCTGCGCATCGGTCTCGACGGCTCCGAAAACGAAGCCGACCAGATCCGCAACACCAAGTGCGTTGCCGATGGCCTGAAGGCCGCGACCGGCGTTGCCGAAGTTCAGGTTTTCCCGTCGCCGGACTATAACGGCGTCATCCAGGGTCTTCTCGGCGGCACCATCGACATCGCTTCCATGGGCGCGTCCTCCTACGCCAAGATCGCCCTGGCCGATCCGAAAGCCGTCGATCCGATCCTGACCACCGCCGGCGCTGACGGTTCGACCGGTTATTACACGATCATGGTTGCCCGCAAGGATAGCGGTATCAAGACGCTGAAGGATGCCAAGGGCAAGAAGATCGGCTTCGCCGATCCTGACTCCACCTCCGGCTTCCTCGTTCCGAACGTGGCGATCCCGAAGGAAACTGGCGTTCCGGTCAAGGAATACTTCTCCGAAACCGGCTTCGGCGGCGGCCATGAGAACCTCGTTCTCGCCGTTCTCGACAAGAAGTTCGACGTTGGCACCACCTTCGGTTCGGGCGTCGGCAAGTGGGAAGAAGGCTACACCGCCGGCAACCTCTACCAGATGGTCAAGAAGGGCAACCTCGACATGGACGATATCGTCGAAGTCTGGAAGTCGCCGCTGATCCCGAACGGTCCGCTGATGGTTACGAACAAGCTCGGCGACGCGATGAAGCAGAAGGTTGAAGACTTCTTCATGGAACTGCCGAAGAAGGACCTCGCCTGCTTCCAGGGTTTCACCCAGGGCAAGAACACCGCCTACATCAAGGTCGATCCGTCCTTCTACCAGACGATCATCGACGCCCGTAAGTCCGTTATCGGCGGCTGATCCTCAGATCATATCCGGAAGCGGCGGTGCCTTGCGGCACCGCCGCTTTTGTCAATAAAGGAAAAGCGGCATGGCGACCACACTGCACCATGGTACCCTCTCGCCCGAGGGATTGAGCGCATCGTCCAAGACGGTCATGCGTCACTATCAACAGCAGCTTGCGACACGGCGAATCTATACCGTCATTTCGCTCGTGATCTTTCTCGCCATCCTCGCTGCCTCGCTGAATTTCGCCAATGCGGCCAATTCGGGTAAGTTCTTCGAGCGTCTGCCCTACTTTTTCGACTTCATGAAAACCTTCGTGCCCGATAGTCCGCTGGAAATCTTCCGCGCGATGTTCGACCTGCCGTCGCCCTATGCAGATGGCTCGCTGAAATACAATTATGTCGCGGACCGCGTTTATATCACCGACGGTTTCTACATACCGCACTTCATCTATCAGCTGATCATCACGCTCAATATTGCGCTGGTTTCGACAATCATCGGCACGGGTTTTGCCTTCGTGCTCTGCTTCTTCGCCTCTACCAACCTTGTCGGCGCCGGCCTCGTGCGCTGGGTGGTGCGCCGGGTGATGGAAGTGCTGCGCGCTTTTCCGGAAATCGTCGTCGCCGGGCTACTCACCGCCATCCTGTCGATCGGTCCGATAGCGGCGATCATCGCGATTTCGGTCCACACGATCGGCGCTCTGGGCAAGCTGTTCTTCGAAGTGGTGGAAAATGCCGACATGAAGCCCGATGAAGGCCTGCGCGCCGCGGGCGCCAACTGGCTGGAGCGGGTGCGATTCGCCATCGTGCCGCAGGTTCTGCCCAATTTCGTGTCCTATGCGCTGCTGCGCGCCGAAATCAACGTGCGCGCCTCCACCATCATCGGTGCTGTGGGCGGCGGCGGCATCGGCGAGGTCTTCCGGCTTTCGATCGGTAACGATCATGCGTCGAAGACCTATGCCATCATCATCCTTCTGCTGATCACCATCATCGCCGTCGACCAGTTTTCCAGCTGGCTGCGCCGCAGGCTGATCGGCCATCAATCCTTCGAATTCGGACGGGGAGCGGCCTGATGTCGACCAGCTTCATTCTCAACACCGCCGACCGCGAGAGATTGACGGCCGCGCATCCGCAAGTGTTCAACCGCAGTTTCATGCAGCGATATGGTCTGCTCGTCGGCCTTCTCACTGTCACCGTTTATCTCATCGGCTGCTTTTTCTTCTTCAATGTCGGTCCGGCCTTCATGCAGGGCCGATGGGATCGTGCCTCGAGCTATATTCAGGACTGGTATTCCTGGCGCGCCCAGCCGCGCCTGCGTTTCGAAGACGGCAAGGTGGAGCCGCAATGGTCCAGCCGCGGGCAATATCCGGTCGATGCAAAGATCGACTGGCTGCAGCCCCTGCCGGGCGGTGGCTACAGCGTCGTTTATGCGGGCACAGACAACCGCCTCGACGTGACCCCGACCCGGGTAGATGTCTATGTCGACGGCAAGAATTATCCCGTCATCATCAATGGAGAACAGGCCCGGGCATCCGACGATGGGCCGCAGGAAATCCAGCAGGACGGCAACAAGGTTCTCGTGCATTTTGGTTTTGCCGGGCAGGCGGAAATCCGCACCAGCCAGGTCTATGTCCAGCGCCGGTTCCTCGGATGGGCGAATTTCCTGTTCGACACCAAATCGGAATTCTGGGGCAAGGGCTATGGTGAACTCGCCGCTCTCGCGCTGTGGGGAGAAAGGCTCGATCCCGAGCGCTCCAATATCGGCCATATGGTGGACGATTTCCTCGACAACAGCGTCTGGCAACATGCCGATATTCTTTCCAAGCTGATGCAGACGCTGGTCATGGCCTTTGTGGGCACGCTGTTCGGCACGCTCGTCGCCCTGCCGCTCGCCTTCATCGCCGCGCGCAACATCACCGCCAACAGGGCCGCAAATTGGGGCATGAAGCGGCTGTTCGACTTCCTGCGTTCCATCGACATGCTGATCTGGGCGCTATTCTTCACCCGCAGCTTCGGCCCCGGACCGATCCCCGGCATTGCCGCGATCTTCTTCACCGATACCGGTGCGCTCGGCAAGGTCTATGCCGAGGCGCTGGAAAATGTCGACGACAAGCAGCGCGAAGGCGTCAAATCGGTCGGCGCTTCCCCGATTGCGGTCAACCGCTTCGGTGTGCTGCCGCAGGTCCTGCCGGTCTTCATTTCGCAGTCACTCTATTTCTGGGAAAGCAACACCCGCTCCGCCACGATCATCGGCGCGGTGGGCGCGGGAGGCATCGGTCTGAAACTGCTGGAGGCGATGGGCACCAATGCCGACTGGGACAAGGTCGCCTATATGGTCCTGCTCATCCTCTTCGTCGTTTTCCTGTTCGACCACATCTCCAATTCGCTGCGTTCACGCCTGATCGGCAAAACACAACACTAAGTCTGAAGGGATGGAATGGCGAACGTCGTAATGATGTTCGTCATCTCCGCCGGACACTTGCGCGGTCCCGATTTATGCCGGCCCTATCCCGTCATCATCTCTGCCTGTGTCTTCAGCACATTCGGAAGCTTGCCGCATTTCCAAGGCGCTTTTTTCCTTCGGCATCATCATTCTGTCACGGAAACCAATTACCTCGCACTCCTGACCTTGCGGGAAGCCGGCGAGTCACGCCAAATAGCTTCTCATCCCTGGTCTCCCATGACACTGAAGAGTGCTTGCCGTGCGCTATGCCATCTATTTTTCTCCGGCTAAAGATCACCCGCTAACTGAGGCAGCGTCACGCTGGCTCGGCCGCGACGCATTTTCCGGCACGCTGCATGACGACCACGACGACTATGCCGACATGACGGAGGAGCCACGCCGCTATGGTTTCCACGCGACCCTGAAGGCTCCTTTCGAACTTGCCGAAAAATATAGCGAGGCGGAGCTGCTCACGGCCTTCGAAGATTTCGCGGCCAGCCAGTCCACCTTCGAAATTCCGCGTGTCGTCGTCGGTGCGCTCGGGCCTTTTTTCGCACTGGTCCCGGACCGCACCTATCAGCCGCTGCAGGATTTTGCCGCCGAGATCGTCGATCATTTCGACCGGTTTCGCGCGCCCCTGTCAGAGACCGATATTGCCCGTCGGCGGCCACAGATGCTGACGGAGAGCCAGCGGCAAAATCTGTCGCTCTGGGGTTACCCGCATGTCATGGATGATTTCCGTTTTCACATGACGCTGACCGGCCGCATCGACGAGAGCGAGCAGCCCGCCATGCACGAGGTGCTTTCGGTGCGGTTTTCCGAATTCACCGATCGGCCTCTCAGCATTTCCGGCCTCGCCTTGTTCATTGAAGAAACGCGCGGCGCGCCCTTTACCGTTCATAGCTGGCACCCCCTTGGCCAGCCACCAAAGAAAGATGCGAACCCATGACCGAGCACGCCCTTTCCAATGCCCGTATCGTTCTGGAAGACGATATTATTCTGGGCTCCGTCCTTATCCGTGACGGCAAGATCGCCGATATCAGCGAAGGTGCTTCCAAAACCGGCGAAGACCTCGAAGGTGATTATTTGATCCCGGGTCTGGTGGAACTGCATACTGACCATCTTGAGCAGCATTATTCGCCGCGCCCCGGCGTGATCTGGGACAAGATCGCCGCCATTCAGGCCCATGACGCCCAGGTGGCCGCCTCCGGCATCACCACCGTATTCGACTGCCTCCGGCTCGGTTCGGATGAAGACGGCGGCTTCAAGAAGGGTGAAATGCGCGAAATGGCTGACGCCATCGAGGCCGCGGCGGATCAGAACCGCCTTCGTTCGGATCACCTGCTGCATCTGCGCTGTGAAGTCGCCTCCTCGGATGTGCTTGAACATTTCGAAGACTTCGAAACCGATCCGCGCGTGCGGCTGATTTCCCTGATGGACCACTCCCCGGGGCAGCGCCAGTTCCAGTCGATGGATCAGTATATATTTTACTACCAGAAGAAGCGTGGGCTGAGCGACGAGGCTTTCGCCGAGTTCGTGCGGCGTCGGCAGGCGGCGTCGGCGGAATATTCCGCCAAGCACCGCGATTATCTGGCCGCCCGCTGCGCCGAGCGCGGCATTACGGTCGCAAGCCATGACGACGCCACCGAAGCGCATGTCGGCGAGGCTATCGGCCACGGCGTGAAACTGGCGGAATTCCCCACCAGCGTCGAAGCCGCAAAAGCCTCGCACAGCGCCGGCATGAGCGTGCTGATGGGCGCGCCGAACATCGTTCGCGGCAAGTCCCATTCCGGCAACATCGCCGCCCGCGACCTCGCGGAGATCGGCGTGCTGGATGTTCTTTCTTCCGATTACGTGCCCTTCAGCCTGCTTTTCGCGCCATTCCTGCTCGCCGATCAGGTGGAAGCCATCAGCCTGCCGGAGGCGCTGCGCATGGTCACCGCCACGCCGGCACGCACCGTCGGCCTTCTCGATCGCGGTCGTATCGCGACGGGATTGCGGGCCGATCTGGTCCGGGTTCATCGCGAGGATGGCGTGCCGGTCGCCCGTTCCGTCTGGCGTCAGGGCAAGCGCGTGGCATGACCGATGATGGGCAGGATAGCCGGCGCGCGGCATCGCCCGGCACGATGATCGTGATTGTCGGCCCGAGCGGGGCCGGCAAGGACACGCTGATGGACTATGCCGCAGCGCGACTGTGTGGGCGGCCGGGCTTTCATTTCACCCGCCGCGTCATTACCCGCAGCGGCGATGCGGGGGGTGAAAACCACGATGCCGTTTCGATGCACGAGTTCAACCGGCTGGAAGATGCGGGCGCCTTCGCGGTGTCCTGGCAGGCGCATGGGCTGAAATATGGCATCCCGGCCGCTGTCTATCGTCATCTCAATGCGGGAGACGTGGTCATCGCCAACGGTTCGCGTTCCGCCCTGCCGCATTTCGGCACCGCCTTTTCCCGTCTTAAGGTCGTGAACATCGTTGCGCGGCCGGATGTGCTGGCAAGGCGACTGGAGCAGCGCGGGCGGGAAAGCCGGGACGATATTCTCCGGCGGCTGGAACGCAGCTCGTTGACGGTCGTTGGAGATTTCGACGTGACGACCGTCGATAATAGCGGCGCTATCGAAGATGCCGGCCAAGCCATCATGCAGGTGCTGGAGCAAAGCGCAGACACCGACCGCACTTAAAAACCCGGAGCCGGGCTGCTCGACAAACGCTCTCTCAAGGCTTACCATCAGGCGACAATTTCCAAACATGGTACGCCAAGGCGAGGGATGCCCGAGAAGAGGGTCAGTGACGAGATAAGTGTGGTGGCCGGTCTGGCTGCCGGCGTCAGCAATTATGCCCGGTCACGGGGCATCGATATCGCGCCGATCTGCAAGGCTCTGGACATTGATCCAGCCACATTCAGCAGCCTGACGGAACGCATCAGCCTCGATAGATTTTCACGCCTGCTCGAAACCTGCGCACTGATTTCCGGCGACGACGCCTTCGGTCTGCAATGCGCTTCCACCTTTCCAGCAGGTGCATCCGGCGCGTTCGGATATGGGTTGATCAGCGCACCGACGGTACGGGCGTTCCTGCGTTTTCTTCAGGACCATGTCTATTACGCGACCAACAACAGCAATTTCACCATGGTAACAGATGCCACGCAGGTGACCCTGTCATGGTCCTTCGCGCCGGTTATCGCCAAACGCGATCAATATGTGGATTTGTCGCTCGCCGTTCTGGTACAACGTCTCCGTGATATTCTCGGAGATCGTATCAACCAGATCGAGATCGGTCTGGAGCGGCCGAAACCGAATAATATTCAGCTATTTAAAGAAAGAATGACCAGGCGCGTCAGTTTTTCCCAGCCGATCCATACCATGCGTCTTCCGGTATCGCTTCTCGATGTGGTCAATCCGAATGCGGATGAGCGGCTGTTCGAGCTGATGAACCTGCAGTGCCGCATGTTGCGACCGGAAACATCGGCGGACGCGACCCATTTCATTGACCAGGTGAAGCGGTATATGCAGATGCGGCTCTCGGATGCCGAGCTTTCGCTCGGCGAGATCGCTCCCTATTTCAACCTGTCGGAGCGGAGTTTTCAACGGCGGCTCGCAGAGCTCGGCACCAATCTCAACGAGATAAAGGACGCCATTCGCAAAAATGCCGGTTTCAAACTCCTCGTGGAAAGCGATCTTCCGGTATCCGACATCAGTTACAGGCTTGGCTATTCGACACCCGGTGCGTTTTCGCGTTCCGTCTCCCGCTGGTTCGGGGCAACACCGACCGACATTCGCAAGAAACACGCGCATCATTCCGCCGGATGATACATGTTGAAGGCATCAATATTTCGGAATGACGCATTAAATTTGAGAAATATGTCGGCGCTCATCGCAATATGTGCCGAAACATAACAATAAAACGAAAAACTTGGCGCGCGATGTTATTCTATCGGCGTGGCACATCGCCTATTAGAGCGCCGCATATCCTTCGGGTGTGACGAAAACATTCCAGAGCTTTGAAGCTGCATTTCGCGCCAGGCCGATTGTGGTCTCTGGCAATATCGGTGTTGCAGTTCCTCTCAATGCACAGAATAGAGCGTCCGCGCCGGGATCGGCTGGCTGCGAAAGCGGCCCTTTATTGCATAATTACCGATGCCCCATGAAACCTATTGGCGAAATTAGCGTTTCTGTTCGCGTATAGACAGAGCGGTAAACGAGCTGGTTTCGGGGAATGAATCATTGACTGATCGTGCCCCGGGAAGGCCAATCTCTTTTAAGGCTGAAAGAAAATGTCTTCAAATACGCCGCATGAACATCGCCAGACGCGTGAAATCATCCTTTCGGAGCGTGAGCGGCATTATCTGGGGCTGGTCGCGCGGGGCAAGCATCCGTCCCACATCGCCCTGATAACCGGCGCGGACGAAGCGGACGTGAAGGACACTCTTGAAAGGGTGCGCCACAGACTGGGTGCGGCCAATCTGCTGAATGCCGTCAGCATCGCCCTGCTGCGCGGCCTGATCGAGCAGGACGCATAGTCGCCAACCTGATCATCCAAGCTTACGCGAAACGTCCCCTCCCGTAAGCTGAAAACCGAATGAGCGGCTTTCTGCGTCAAAATCCTTCCATATCAATGGCGGGATGGCGGACCAAAAGCGGGCTGGACATGATGTCCGGCCCTATCGACGCAAATGCAAAGCAGCCATTTACGGTTTGCCCGGCGGGTCATAGTCGACCCGCCGGGTTTTATTGTCACGTCAGAGCGATTGAATTTCGGCCAGAATATCGCTTTCGATCACGATGCCGCTTTCCAGCGCCTGCTTGCGAATCCCCTGGCTTCGGCGGCCGGGCAGGCGCACATTTTCCTGCTTTTCTATTTCGCCGGCGATGAGCGCCAGCCGCTCGGTAAAGGCCGCACCGCCTGACGATACCGGTTCTATGGCGATGATCGTATGGCCGAGAGAGGGCGGCGCTCCCTTGTCGTCGAGAAGGGAAGAAGCCTCGAATGCGAAGTTTCCGCCGGTAATCGCCGCGGCCATGATCTCCACCATCAATGCCAGCGCAGCGCCCTTGGCCTCGCCTGCGGGCACCATGGTTCCCTCTATGGCCTCTTCGGGATCGGTCGTCGGCCGACCATTTCGGTCGAGCGCCCAGTCGCCGGGGATGGTTTCACCCTTCTGGCGGGCCGCCATGATCTTTCCGCGCGCGACCTTGGAGAGCGCGAGATCGATGACCAGCGGATCGGCGCCGCTGACGGGGGTGGCGAAGGCGATTGGATTGGTTCCATAAAGCGGTTTGCTGCCGCCCCAGGGTGCCATGGATGCCGGTGCGTTGGCGAACATGAGCGCGACAAAACCCATTTCGGCGAGGCGCTCGACGGTCAGCGCCATGACACCCGCATGATGGGAGCGGTGGATCGCGGCAAGCGCAATGCCCTGCTGCCGGACCATGTCCGGCAATTCCTCAAGGACGCAATCGATCGCCGGATAGGCATAGCCGTGATTGGCGTCGACCGAGAGCACGCCCGGCTTCACGCGGGTCGCCACCGGACGCGCCTTGCCATCGACCTTTCCAACCCGCGCCTGCCGGACATAAACGGGGATGCGGCGAAAACCGTGACCGCCTTGACCGGCCGCCTCGGAGGCGACGAGCGCCTTTGCCACCGAATGGGCGTTTTGCGGCAGAACGCCGTTGCGCTCAAAGATAGAGGATACGAGATCCTCCGCCTCTTCGATTGAGAATTTCATGATTTTCGTGATTCCTGTTGGCTTGCATGCGATGGGACGGACTGGTCCTACTTTGCGGTATACGGTCGCTGCAAATCAACATGGAAAATAAATCGGGCATCCCATCCTCTCCAGAGTGGGGATGCCCTTATGCGGTCGGGCTGCTTCACCCTACTTGAAAAGAATCGGCAGGGTAAAACTCGTATTTGCGCCTGGCGGCGGCGGCGAGACGGACGCTCTTTGTATGACGGCCAGAAGCTTCTGATCCATCGCCGAGTCACCGGTGGATGAAATAATCCTCGCACCGCCGACGGAACCACCGCTGTCTATCTTGAATGAAACCGTAATGGTCATTCCCGATTTTCCAGCCGAACGCACCAGTCGCCGCTGCATCGCCGAGCGCACTTTCGCACCCCAATCGGCATTTGACATGGACGAGGACGAGAAGGAGCCGGCATTGCTGCGCGATGCCGCCGTCCGGTCGGACTGCTGGGCTTCAGCCTTCGCCGTTTCGCGCAGTTCCGATGCCTGCTGCGGTTTGGGACGCTGGCGCTCGACCTTCTTTTTCTCTTCCGGCTCTTTCTTTTCCACCTTCTTTTCGACGGGCGGCGGCGGAGGACGCATGACGGGCAGAGGAACCTCGACATTTTCGAGTTCCGCCATCATCTGCTCCTGAACGGGGTCGACCGGCTCCACGGGTTCGGGAATTTCCTGCGGTTCGACGATCTCCTCGACCGGCGGTTCAGGCGGCTGCACCGGCTCTGGCGGCGGCGGCGTTTCCGCAACCGGCTCCGGTGGCGGCGGCTCTTCCGGGGCAGCTTCCTCCACCGGTTCGCTGCTGTCGCTCTTCACCTCTTCGGCGTCTTCGACATCCTGCGCCTGCGTCGTTTCTTCGGTCTTGACGGCCTCCGGTATCGCCGCCATTTCGATCATGATCGCAGCAGGCGGCGGCCCGCCGGCATCCAGTTCCTCGGGTTCCTGCATCAGATAATAGGCAAAACCGGCGTGAACGCCCAGCATGAGCAGCGCCGCGGCCGACCACAGCGTCACTTCCCCGATACGGGAATGCCGGGCCTGCGGGTAGCCGTTTTCAGTCATGGCGCGGTTCCCGGCGCTGCAGGTTGGCCAGCGGCAGCGGGCTGCGATGCGGCAGCCGCGTTTTCCAATCCTACGAGGGCGATCTTCAGATAACCGGCATCTCTCAGCAGGTTCATGATTTCCATGAAGTGACCGTAGTCGACCGCCTTGTCGGCCCGCAGGAAGATGCGCGTATCCTTCTTGCCGCCCGTCTGCCGGTCGATGGCGGCCGCCAGCGCTTCGCGGGCAACCGCATCATTGCCGAGATTGAGCGAGAGATCGTCCTTGACCGTCAGATAAAGCGGCTCCTCCGGGCGTTCCGCCGGCTTTGCGGTGGATGCGGGCAGATCGACATTCACATCGACGGTGGCGAGCGGTGCGGCCACCATGAAGATGATGAGCAGAACCAGCATCACGTCGATGAAGGGCGTGACATTGATCTCGTGGTTTTCGGAGAGGTCGTCTCCGCTATTTTCGCGAATACCGCCAGCCATGCTCGATCACCGTCCAACCAGCGATACTGCGGGCTTGCTGGTGCTGCCCGGGGGAATACGGCGGAAATCGAGATCGCGGCTGACGAGGCGTTCCACGCCGGCTGCGGCATCCGCCAGCAGATGGCGGTACCCGGTGATGGAGCGGGCGAAGACGTTGTAGATCACCACGGCCGGAATAGCGGCGACAAGGCCGATGGCGGTGGCGAGCAGCGCTTCGGCAATGCCCGGCGCGACGACGGCAAGATTGGTCGTCTGCGATTCCGAAATGCTGATGAAGGAGTTCATGATGCCCCAGACGGTGCCGAACAGACCGACGAAGGGAGCAGTGGAACCGATGGTCGCCAGAACACCCGTTCCACGCGACATGCGGCGGCCGGCATGGGTTTCGATACGCGACAGCGCCGAAGAGACACGCTCCTTGATACCGCCGCCATCCGTGTGTTCGACCACCGCATCGGAAAGCTGCATTTCGTGGGTTGCCATGCGCAGCATCAGTGCTGCCGGCCCGCCCTTCTTTTCGACGGCCTCGGTGGCCTCCGTCAGGGTTTTTGCCCTGCGAATGACCTTGAGCGTCGAGCCGGCGCGCACCCGCGCACCTGCAAGCTCGATAGACTTCGCGACCCAGACCGTCCACGTGACCAGAGATGCGAAGGCAAGACCGATCATGACACCCTTCACAACCCAGTCGGCCGCCATGAACATGCCCCAGGGAGAAAGGTTGTGCGGGATATCCGCACGATGTTCGGCGCTCGCGGGCTCGGTGCTGACAGGCTCTATCGGGGTCGCGGCTTCATTCGGCGCGGTCGTCTGGCCCGTCTGTGCGGGCTGCTCGGTCTGCGTCGGCTGCGGCGCAGCGCCTTCGGCGCCCGGTGCGGTATTCGTCGCGGGCAGAGCGGGTGCAGGCTGGACTGGTGCCGGCTGAGTAGACTGAGGCTGCGAAGGCGCGGTGGCAGCCGGCTGTTCCGGTGCAGTCGCGGAAGGCTGGACGGGCGCGGCGGCCGGAGCGCCCGGCGTTGCAGGAGCCGCCGGCTGTGCCGGCTGAACCGCTTCCGTTTGCGGTGCGGGCTGTATCTGGGTTTCCGGTGCCGTCTGAGCGAAAACCGCGCCGGCACTCAAGCCGGCCAGCAAGGTGACAGCCATGGCAAGGGAGAGATGCCTTGTCGTGTTTGCCTTGTTGAAGGATGCGGAAGAAGTTGAGGTCTCAGCTGACATAATTTTTATCCCGGATTTCCGTCGATGAACTCATCCGCAGATTGACCGGTTCCTGAAAACCGGGGTCATGAACGGATACCGTCGTGAAAGCTTGACGTTCCGATAATAAACCTGAGTTCTTTTGACAACTATTATATTGTCAAAAGACCACCCGTAAACTCTTCTTTACAAAAAATTGACCGATCAACGGCCTTCAGCTGTTCTGCGAGGGCGAAAACTGCGCAACGAGGGCGTGCCGGTCACCGGGATAGGTGACACGGACGCGGGTGATATAATCCGCCCCATGCCAGGTCCGCCGATCAATGACCAGACAGGCAGCGCCGGAAGCAATACCGAGCGCGGCTGCATTTTTACGGTCGGCGGAAACGGCGCTGATACGATGTTCGGCCGCACTCCAGGGCACCATTTTCAGCAGCCATGTCCCCGGCCCGATCTGTGAAAAATCCGCGGCTTCCGCCTCCGGAACGGCGGTTACATTGATGATGCGCTCCTCAAGGCAAAAGGGAACGCCGCCGGCGAAGTGCGTGCAGGTAAGTTCCAGGACCGGGGCCTCGGCGGCAAGCGCCATAGCCGCGCCGTCTTCTTCCCCCGCAGGGCGCAGCCGTCGTTTGTCGAGACGGTAACCGTAGACCAGACCCAGCGCCTGCACCTCCCGCTCGATATCGTGGATTTCCAGAACGGCGGATTGCGCATGGGGCTGGCGAACGAAGGTGCCGAGACGGCGGCGTCTTTCGATGAGTCCGCGCTGCACCAGCTCGCCGAGAGCCTTGTTCACCGTCATGCGCGAACAGGCATATTGACGGGTCATCTCGTGTTCGAAGGGAATACGATAACCCGGCGGCCATTCGCCCGACATGATGTGGCGCTCGACATCATTGCGGATGCGCTCGTGCAGCGATTTTTCCTGAAGATCGGCGCCTGTGCTCCTCATCCCGATGCTTTTATCCTCCCCTTTGCCTGATCAACTATCCATGGGCAGCGGCGGCAATCGCCTCGCTGCGGATTTCCTCCGTAAGCTTGGCGCGCAGCTCAGAAAATTCCGGGCTGGCCTTGACGGTGTAGTGACGCGGATGCGGCAGGTCGACCGGCGTGATCGACTTGATGCGACCCGGCCTTGCAGACATGGTCACCACACGCGACGCCATGAAGACCGCCTCCTCGATATCGTGGGTCACAAAAATGACCGTCTTCTGCTCCCGCTCCCAAATGCCGAGCAGCAATTCCTGCATCAGCCCGCGCGTCTGGTTATCGAGAGCGCCGAAAGGCTCGTCGAGCAGCAGGATTTTCGGGCCGTTCGCCAGGGCACGGGCAATGGCCGTTCTCTGCTGCATACCGCCGGAGAGCTGTTTCGGCCAATGGTTCTCGAAGCCGCGCAGGCCGACCTTGTCGATATAGCTGTCGACGACCTCCCATTTTTCCTTCTCGGCAACGCCGCGTTCGCGCAGGCCGAAGGCGACATTTTCGCGGATCGTCAGCCAGGGAAACAGGGTGTAGGACTGGAACACCATGCCGCGATCCGCCCCCGGGCCCGTTACCGCTTTGCCGGACAGCAGCACTTCGCCGGTCGTCGGGCGGTCGAGACCGGCGATGATGCGCAGCAAGGTCGATTTTCCGCATCCCGACGGGCCGAGGATGGTGACGAAATCATTGCGGGGAATTTCCAGATCAGTGGGCTGCAAGGCCAGCGTCGGTTGCCCGCCCTGCACACCCGGAAAAGTGCGGCTGACGCCCTTGATAACGAGTTCGCTCATCAGGCAAGCCTCCAGGCGAAAAGCTTCCGGTTCAGCGATTTGAACGCGAAGTCCGAAATAAGACCGATAATGCCGATGACGATGATGCCGAAGATGATCTGCCCGGTCGCCATCAGCGCCTGGCTGTTGATGATCATATAACCGATGCCCGAGGAGGCGCCGATCAATTCCGCAACGATAACGTAGGTCCAGGCCCAGCCGAGAACGAGACGGAGGATTTCCGCAATATCGGGCGCATTGGCGGGAATGAGAACACGGCGAACAACGCCCCGGTCCTTCGCACCAAGCGTATAGGCGGCCTCCACCAGATCACGCCGCGTGCCGGCGACAGCCACGGCCACCATCAGGATGATCTGGAACACCGCGCCGATGAAGATCACCAGCAGCTTCTGCATCTCGCCGATGCCGGCCCAAAGAATGAGGAGCGGCACGAAGGCGGAAGCAGGCAGATAGCGCGCGAAGGAGACGAAGGGCTCCAGCAGCGCCTCGATGGGCTTATAGGCACCCATGGCGATGCCGACCGGCACGGCAACGAGCGATGCCAGCACGAAACCGCCGACCACGCGCCAGATCGTCATGCCGATATCGCTGGCAAAACCCTGATCGGTAAGCAGATAGATGCCGTCCTTCAGCATAGTGATGGGGTCGGCCAGAAAGGTCGGCGATACGAAACCGCCCAGCGTGGCAAAGCCCCAGGCGGAAAAAAACAGCACGAAGAACAGGATGCCGAGAGCAATTCTCGTGCTGTTCCTTATGGGTTGAAGAGGTTGCATCTGTCGCCTGTCCGGAAAACCGGCGCGGCACCTTCGCCGCGCCATCAGAACGCCGTGCGCGTCTCGTGACGCACAATCGACGCACTCACCTGTCTTTGGCTGCATATTCCCTGCAGGGAACGCGGCCATCTTTTCTGTTACTTGATGAAGGAAGTATCCGCGAGGGTCGAAAGATCGGGTTTCGACTTTATCACGCCGATTTCCAGCAGCAGGTCCGCCGATTTTTCCGAGAATGCCTTGAATTCACCCTCGAAAAACTTCTGGTTGGCGGCCTTGTCCTGCCATTCGAGGAACTTTGCCGAAGCGGCAAAGGCCTCGCCGGTCTGCTTCACATCCGCGCCCATCGTCGCATAGGACTTTTCGGGATCGGCCTTGATGAGCTCGAGGGCCTGGAAATAGCTGTCCGCCAGGGCTTTCGCCGCCTGCGGATTGGCCTTCAGGAAATCCGGGGTGCAACCGAACGTATCCATGACGGCGGGATAATCCAGCGTCGTGGCGAGGATTTTGCCCTTGTCGGGGGCGGCGCGGACAGTGGACAGATAGGGCTCATAGGTCATGGCCGCATCATTTTGACCGGCAACGAATGCCTGCGCGGCCGGTCCCGGCTCGAGGTTGACGACCTTGACATCTTTAAGAGTGAGGCCGTTTTCCTTGAGTATCCAGGCAAGGAAGAAATAGGGGGAAGTGCCCGGCGCGGAAGCGGCAACCGTCTTGCCTTTCAGGTCTGCGACCTTGGCAACATCACTGCGCACCGCAATGCCATCGGCGCCATGCGACTTGTCCATCTGGAAAATCTGGGTGGATTTCACGCCATTGGCATTCCACGCGATCCATGTTTCCACCGTGGTGGCGGCGCACTGGATGTCACCGGAAGCAAGGGCCAGATGGCGGCTCGCCTGCGGGATTTTCTTGATATCGACCTTCAGGCCGTTCTTTTCGAAAATGCCGGCCTGTTTGGCGAGCGTCAGCGGCGCAAAACCAGTCCACCCGGACATGCCGATCGTCACCGACGTCTCGGCATAGGCGGAAGCGGATGACAACAGCGCGGCGACTGTGGCGAGAACCCATGTTTTCTTCATGATCTGAACCCCTTTTGATTTATTTTTGTGCGATGTTGTTTATCGCTTTATTTGAGGCATGGTAGGCAGGGATTTTATATTTGTCTAGACAAAATAGAAGCTTCCGAAGGCCTCCAGAAAGATTGCAAATACACCATCCGGCATTCTAGACATAGGATAACACGGCCCCGCGCGCAGGCCCGCCGTTTTTCCATATCGAGCTTTCCATGACCAGACAAAGACGTCGCAGTATCATCAGGGCAAGACGAACCGGAACCGGAATTGCGCTGGTTGCCGCCATTTCCTTCATCGCGGGCATGACGGATGCGGTGGGCCTGCATATTTCAGGTGACTTCGTGTCCTTCATGACCGGCAACACCACGCGCGCCGCAGTCTCGATGGAGGCTGGCCTCTATTCCCATGCCGCGAAACTGCTTTTCGCGATCGTTGCCTTCGTGGCGGGCAATGCCGGCGGCATCGTGGTGGCGCATAAGTTCGACCGGCGCATCTTCGCCGTTCTGATGGCGGTGGGATTGCTGGTAACAATTGCCGCGCTGCTCGGCGGCGAGACTTCCGCTCTTGCGCAATTTTATCTCGTCGTTTTCGCCATGGGCATGGTCAACGCCGCCGTTGAGCACATTGAGGGACTGCCAATCGGGCTTACCTATGTGACCGGCGCGCTTTCCCGCTTCGGCCGCGGCATCGGCCGTTTTCTTCTCGGCGAACGAAGCCTCGACTGGGGCATTCAGATCGTGCCATGGCTTGGCATGATATGCGGCGCAATCTGCGGCGCCGTTCTCGCCGCCACCCTGCAATCGAATGCCCTTTGGGTGGTTGCGGCCACGGTTTTCGCCGTCGCCATCGCCACCTTCATCATCCCGCGCTCGCTTCGCCAGCGCTACAATCAAAGGGTCAAAATCCGGCGGATTACGCCCTGAAAATCGTCGCCGTCACTTTCGCGAGATGGTGACGAATTTCGTGCCGCGCACCCGCACCGTCATCAGGCAGGGTTCCTTGTCGGTACGCTCGCAATAACGCGGATGCATCTTCAGCACGAAAACCATGTTGCCGAAGCGCTTGATGAAATCATAGTCGTAAATCCGGGCCGTCGCGATCATCAGATAACCGCCCTCTTTCACCTGGACATAGAAATTATAGGGGCATCCCTCGTCGTCGCAGCTGCGGCCCTTTTCGCCGTCGCAATCGAGAACACCGTGATTGACGACGGCGTCCATCAGCCCATCATTGTTGATATCCAGCCGCGTGACGAAATCGTCGCCGAAGGCCGCCACCTTGCACTCGTTGCGGAAATGGTCCTTCTCGTAGATCTCGGGGTCGTTCACCAGTTGCTGCTGCGCCGAGAGCGCCACCGGAAACATCAAGAGAACCAGCGCCTGAAGAGCGGCAACGAGAGCGATTCGCACGGCATTTTCCTTTGCATCCGTTTCGGTTATGGATGTTGCGATCATCCGGGCGGCCAGCCTAGAGTTTAGTGCTTGCGCGACACTGACGTGTTCGCAGCCCTTGTTTCCGGGGGGAACCTTTTCATGACGCTTCTGGGTTTTCTCGACTATGCCGGCGTCGCCATCTTTGCCGCAACCGGCGCGCTCGCCGCCTCGCGCAAGCAGCTCGACCTGATCGGCTTCCTGTTTTTCGCCGCCGCAACCGGCATCGGCGGCGGCACGGTGCGCGATCTGGTGCTTGGCAGGACGCCGGTATTCTGGGTGGTGAACCCGACCTATATCCTCGTCTGCGTCTCGGTCGCGGTGCTGCTGTTTTTCACCGCGCATCTTTTTGAATCCCGTTACCGTGTACTGATCTGGCTCGATGCACTCGGGCTTTCCGCTTATTGCGTCATGGGAGCAGCCAAGGGGCTTGCCGCCAGCGGCTCCGCAACCGTCGCCATCGTCACCGGCGTTCTGACGGCGACGTTCGGTGGTGTGCTGCGCGATATTCTCGCCGGCGAACCGTCCGTGTTGCTGCGGCCGGAGATCTACATCACCTGCGCGCTCTTGGGTTCCTCCACCTTCATTGTCGTCTATTTCCTCGGCGCACCGCTTTATGCCGCATCAGCCGCAGGCGTCCTTACGGCCTTCGCCGTCCGGTCCGGCGCGCTGATCTTCGGCTGGACTTTTCCGCCCTATAAGGCAAAGCCCGGCAGACGGCCGGAAGATGTCATGAAGTGACATATAGAAATGACCGCCGAAAACAGAAATGGCGCCCGCGGGCGCCATTTTCACATCCGCTATCGGACTGAAGCCTCATCCGCGCTTGCGACGAAGGCGGATGACCACGTCCACATGGGCGATTTCCATGCCCTCGGGCGCTTCCGGCAAATTGTCGATCTGGAGGTTATTGACGGGAATATCCAGAACCTCGTTCTCGCCCTCCACGAAGAAGTGGTGGTGATCCGAGACGTTGGTGTCGAAATAGGTGCGGGCGCCTTCCACGGCGAGAACACGGATGAGGCCGGCTTCGGTGAACTGGTGCAGCGTATTGTAGACCGTGGCGAGAGAAACGGGCACGCCGGCGGTGACCGCCTCATCGTGCAGTTCCTCGACCGTCAGATGGCGATCGCCCTTTGCGAAAAGCAGATCGCCCAAAGCCACACGCTGTCGCGTGGGGCGCAGCCCCGAGCGCCGCAACCTCGTTCCGATATCCAATGTGGCGTCAAATGCCATGCAATCCCATTCCAAACAGAGGTATGAAACTTACCAATTGCATTAGCATATATCTTTTGCGGCGAGTGCTTTCAATAGTTTCGGCGTGGCTTAGGCGCGGCAAATGGCGGCAAACCGGCCATTCCTGCAAATTTCCTCTGGTTCCAGCCGTACGGTTCCTGTATGCGGACGGCATATTGAGGTAATGACTTCTGCGAAGAAGGTTCGAAGACAAAGAATGTGGGCAGAGCGGCCTCTGCCCTTGCAGCGCTTCATTTTGAACCTAACTTGCTCTAGTGAAGTCGATCAACACCAGTAACTGGGGAAGTGAAAGCGGTATGGCAACGAGGCAATCAAGTTACAATTACGAGGAGATCCTGTCCTGCGGTCGCGGCGAATTGTTCGGCCCGGGAAATGCACAGCTCCCATTGCCCCCCATGCTCATGGTCCATCGCATTACCGAAATTTCCGAAACCGGCGGCGCCTTCGACAAGGGTTTCATCCGCGCCGAATACGATGTCAGCCCCGACGACTGGTATTTCCCCTGCCACTTCCAGGGCAACCCGATCATGCCGGGGTGCCTCGGCCTTGACGGCATGTGGCAGCTGACCGGTTTCTTCCTCGGCTGGCTGGGCGAAGAAGGCCGCGGCATGGCGCTTTCAACCGGCGAAGTGAAGTTCAAGGGCATGGTTCGCCCTCACACGAAGCTCCTTCAATATGGTATTGATTTCAAGCGCGTGATGCGCGGTCGTCTGGTGCTCGGAACCGCCGACGGCTGGCTCAAGGCGGATGGCGAAACCATCTATCAGGCGACGGACCTGCGCGTAGGCCTGTCGAAGGAAAAGGCTGCCTGAGGCAGACGGAATAGTCCTGACAAACGCCGGGCGGCTTCTGTCGTCCAGCCGAAATCTTAAGAAAAGGTCCCTTTCATGAGACGAGTTGTTGTCACCGGCCTCGGTATTGTTTCTTCCATCGGCGGTGATGCCGCTGAAGTCACCGCATCGCTGCGCAATGCCAAATCCGGCATTTCATTTTCGCCGGATTTTGCCGAACACGGTTTCAAATGCCAGGTCTGGGGCAAGCCGTCTCTCGACCCGACCGATCTGGTCGACCGCCGCGCCATGCGCTTCCTGTCGCAGGGCGGCGCGTGGAACCATGTCGCGATGAAGCAGGCGATCGCCGATTCCGGTCTCGAAGAGAGCGACATCAGCGGCAATGAGCGCACCGGCATCATCATGGGTTCGGGCGGTCCTTCCACCCGCACCATCGTCGAGGCAGCCGATATCACGCTGAAGAACAACAGCCCGAAGCGCATCGGCCCCTTTGCCGTGCCGAAGGCCATGTCCTCCACCGCCTCCGCGACGCTCGCCACTTGGTTCAAGATCCATGGCGTCAACTACTCCATCTCGTCGGCCTGCTCCACCTCGGCGCATTGTATCGGCAACGCCGCTGAAATGATCCAGTGGGGCAAGCAGGACGTGATGTTTGCGGGCGGCCATGAGGATCTGGACTGGTCGATGTCCAACCTCTTCGACGCCATGGGCGCCATGTCGTCCAAATATAACGAGACGCCGAGCGTCGCCTCGCGCGCCTATGACGTCAACCGCGACGGTTTCGTGATTGCCGGCGGTGCGGGCGTGCTGGTTCTCGAAGAGCTGGAACATGCCAAGGCGCGCGGCGCCAAGATTTACGCCGAAATCGTCGGTTACGGCGCGACCTCGGACGGTTACGACATGGTGGCGCCTTCAGGCGAAGGCGCGATCCGCTGCATGCGTCAGGCCCTTTCCACCGTCAAGGGCGATATCGACTATATCAATACCCACGGCACCTCGACGCCGGTTGGCGACAGCAAGGAAATCGGCGCGATCCGGGAAGTCTTTGGCGACAAAATCCCGCATATCCAGTCGACCAAGTCGCTCACCGGCCATTCGCTGGGTGCGGCCGGCGTGCAGGAATCGATCTACGGCCTGCTGATGATGCAGGAACGCTTCATCGGCGAAAGCGCGCATATTTCCGAACTCGATCCCGAATTTGCGGGCGTTCCGATCGTTCGCAGCCGCATCGACAACGCCAAGATCGACACCATCCTTTCCAATTCCTTCGGCTTCGGCGGCACCAACGCCACGCTCGTCTTCCAGCGTCATAACGGATAATTGCCCATGAACGGCATCATGCAGGGTAAACGCGGCCTCATCATGGGCGTCGCAAACAATCATTCCATCGCCTGGGGTATCTCCAAGGCGCTTGCGGCACAGGGCGCGGAACTGGCCTTCACCTATCAGGGTGAAGCGCTCGGCAAGCGTGTGAAACCGCTCGCCGCCGAACTCGGATCCGATTTCATCGTACCATGCGATGTCGAGGATATCGCCTCGGTCGACGCCCTGTTCGCGACGATCCGCGAAAAATGGGGCTCGCTGGATTTCATCGTCCACGCCATCGGCTTTTCCGACAAGAACGAGCTGAAGGGCCTCTACGCGGATACGACGCGCGAGAATTTCAGCCGTACCATGGTCATTTCCTGTTTCTCCTTCACGGAAATCGCCAAGCGCGCCGCCGAACTGATGACCAATGGCGGCTCCATGCTGACGCTGACCTATAATGGTTCGCAGCGTGTCATTCCGAACTACAACGTCATGGGCGTCGCCAAGGCAGCTCTCGAAGCGTCCGTGCGCTATCTCGCTGCCGACTACGGCCCGCGCGATATTCGCGTCAACGCCATCTCGGCCGGTCCGGTCCGCACGCTGGCAGGCGCCGGCATCTCGGATGCACGGGCGATCTACGCATGGAACCAGAAAAACGCACCGCTTCGGCGGACCGCGGATATCGACGATATCGGCGGATCGGCGCTTTACCTGCTGTCCAATCTGTCGCGCGGTGTAACCGGCGAATGCCATTATGTGGACTGTGGTTATAACATCACCTCCACACCCACGCTGGAGGTTCTCTCCAAAGCGGATGCGGAATAAGCGTCCGTTTCGGCTTCAACAAAAGCCCGGCCATGTGCCGGGCTTTTTATATTGTGGGCCGTATCAATTTCGGAAATCACTAAAGTATAATTTATTGGAGTAACTGAATTTAAACATCGGGTGGTTATGGTCCGCAACAAATTCAACGGTTGCGCTTGCCGCATATTCTTAGAGATCGATATCGCCTCATGCGACTGGCCAGACTGAAGCCATTGCTGGAAAAATTCGGAGTATCGCGCGACGGGACAGCGGCTATAGAATTCGCGATACTCGCGATCCCCTATTTCCTCGTCGTCTTTGCGATCATCGAGACCTTCATCGCCCTGATGGCGGAACAGGTCGTCGCCAATGCCACCGAGAACATGGCGCGGCGTCTGCGCACCGGGCAGATCAGCAGCTCGATTTCGAAAGAGGATTTCCGCAAGAGCTTCTGCAATGAAGTTTCGGTGATGATCACCTGCTCAGCGGATGAAATCCAGAAAGAACAGAAGCTCTATATCGACCTTCGCTCCTTTACCGCCTTCAAGGATATTCCGACCACGATACCGCTGAAGGCCTACGGCGAATATTACGATCTCGATACCGCTCAATTCGGCTTCAAACCGGGCGGGCCGGAAACCATCAACATGTTGCGCGTCTATTATCGCTGGCGTGTGGTTGCCGATATCATCCGGCCATACCTGACAAAAATACGTCCGGCCGATGGATCGATGCCCTCACATTTCCTCATCGTCGCGACAAATGCGTTCATGAACGAGAAATACATCACAGGCGGGGGCTCATGATGGCAGGGCTGGTGTCCGTTTCGGCAAACGGCAAACGACGCCTGATGGCGCTCGTTTCACGCTTTGCCAAAGATCGCCGAGGCGTGGGCGCGGTGGAGTTCGCGATCCTCTTTCCGATATTGCTTGCGCTTTATCTGACCTCTTTCGAATTGACGATCGGATACAACACCTACAAGCGGGCAAGCAGCGCCGCAGCCTCCATCAACGATCTGATATCGAAAACAGGTTCCGTCGATAAAACCTATCTCGCGGGCATGCAGGACGTCGCAGCCGCCGTGTTTGCGCCCTACAGCACCAAGGGTCTGCAGCTGAAGATCAGCGGCATCAAGATCGATGCGCAAAAACAGGCGAAAATCACATGGTCCTGGGATGAGAAAAATCTGAGACCCTATGCGGTGGGTTCACCGGTCGCCGTTCCGACACGCCTGCTCGTGGAAAACAGCTTTCTCATCCACGTCGAACTTTCCATCCCGCATGAATTGCTGATGTTCATGCCCGATCTTGCCTCGTCCGGGGTGAAGTCGATCACGATCGGCCGCGAGTATTTCTTCAAACAGCGCGACGCCGAGACCGTCTGCACCAATTGCTGAACCAATCGGTGCGTCAGGACGGTCTCGTCATGGCAATCGTTAGTAGACGTCGCGCAGATAACGTTTTTCGCGCTTCAGCCGGTTCACGTATTCGCTTGCCGCCTCGGCGGAGATGCCGGCCTCATCGCTGATGATGTTGTGCAGGGCATCATCGACATCCTTCGCCATGCGGGTCGCGTCGCCGCAGACGTAAAAGTAACCGCCCTCTTCAAGCCATTGATAAAGCGCCTTGCCGTTCTGCCGCATGCGGGTCTGGACATAGATCTTCTCCGCCTGATCCCGCGAGAAAGCGAGATCGAGGCGGGTGAGCACACCATCGCGGCTCATGTCGCCAAGCTCGTTTTCATAGATGAAATCCGACTGCCGGTGCTGGTCGCCGAAAAACAGCCAGTTTTTGCCCTTTGCGCCTCGGGCTTGCCGTTCCTGCAAAAAAGCCCGGAACGGCGCGATGCCCGTACCCGGTCCCACCATGATAACAGGCGCATCATTGTCCTGCGGCACACGAAACGCCTTGTTCGGCGAGATGAAAATCCCGGCACTCTGCCCGGCCTCCACGCGGTCGGCGAGATAGGTGGAGCACACGCCGCCACGCTCACGGCCCTCGGCGCGATAACGCACGCTGGCGATGGTCAGATGCACGCTGTCTTTTGCAACCAGAGGGCTGGAGGAAATGGAATAGGCGCGATGTTGCAGAGGCTTCAGGAATGTCACGAATTCAGCAACCTCGAACAGCGGCTTTCCGCCGAGATTGATGAGGTCGAGAATATCCTTGCTCCAGAGAAAGGCGGCCAGCTGCTCCCTGTCTCCGTTCGCGAGAATGTGGCTGAGTTCGTCATGCCCCGCCCGCTTGCCGATTTCGGCGACGAGTTCACGCGAAGGCGTCGATATCTCGAACATGTTGAGAAGCGCGTCGCCGACCGGCCGGTCCAGCCCGGCGATTTGGCTGTCCGCAGCCGCCCCGAAGTGTTCCAGTAGCGCGCCGACCAATTTCGGATCGTTCAGGGGCACGACGCCAAGAGCGTCACCCGCCTCATAGTCCAGGCCACTTTCGCCGAGATCGAATTCGTAGTGACGAATTTCCTTGGATGAGCCGGGACCGGACAGACGACGATTGACGCTTACCTCAGCCGAATAGGGATTTTTGCGGCTCCAGCCCTGTTTTGCCCGTACGAGCGGCTCGGCGATGTCGGGCATGGTGACAGATGCCGCGCTGCCGCCATCGACAGCAACCGCGAGCGGCAGGGTCTCGCCGATCCATGCGGCGGCAGCGTCCTCGAAGTCGATATCGCAATCGATACGCGTCTTCATACGCTTGCCGCCGAGTTGTTCGAACCGCGTATCGATAAGCTTGCCCGCCTGGCAGAAGCCGTCATAGCCGGTATCGCCGAGCGCAAGCACGGCAAAATTCATCTCGTCCAGACGCGGCGCGCTGTCGGCGGCGAGCACTTCCCAGAAAAGCTGGGCGTTGTCGGGCATTTCACCTTCGCCATATGTCGAGGTGACGACGATGACCCGTTTCATCGCGCCGAGACTGTCCATCGAGACATCATCGAGTGCCGTCACCACCGGCTGCATGCCCTGCGCACGGGCGGCGGCGGCAATATCCATCGCCAGCGCCTCGGCATTGCCGGTCTGGGTGCCGAAGAGAATATTCAGCACGCTGGCCGCCGCCCTGGGAGCAGCGGCGGAAACCGATGTCTCCAGGCCGATGGCGGCGCGGGAATGGAGCCCCGCCAGAAAACCGGAAAGCCATGCGCGCTGATCACCGTTGAAGGGCGCGTCTTCGGGAATATAAGGTATCTTCATCATGCTGCCCTGTGGCTGGATGCGGTGGCGAGATCGGGGATGGCGCGGGCTGCGAAAAGCTCCTCGAAGCCGGGCAGGCGACCGATCTTCTCGATGTTTTTCCGGTTCTGCTGAATGATCCAGCCATAGGTGCCGGGGCTGTCCACCGACCAGATGTTCCTGCGCGCCAGCGCCTGCTTGTAATCGTCGAGCCGCTTGGCGGCGATCATCACCGCAAGCTGTTCATCGCTATGGTCTGAAAGCGCCTCGCGCGCATATTTCAGCAGCCGCTGCATCAGCGCATGGTCTTCCGTGAGGATGAGATTGCGCACGGCTTTTTCAATGGCCGGGTCGGAAGGACCTGATGCCGTCGGCACCCGCTGCAGGGCGATGGCCTGCGCCATGCTCAACACGGTATAATTGTTGAGCAGCGCATACATCTCCTCCGTATCCGTCTCGCCATAACCCGGCACCGTTCCGTTCAGGACGGCCTTGCGGTCACGATAAGCGAGCTTGAACTTGCGCAGTTGATGAGCGGCAAGCGCGGATGCGAGTTCCTCCAGCAGTTCCTTGCGGGGCTTCGCCTTCAAAATCTCATCGCTATCCTGATAAAGCAGCAGGGCGCGTGGCATACCATAGACGAAATTATGCTGTTCGCTTTCCCAGTTTTCCAGAAGCCACGCCGCCTTGGCCGAGCCGGTCTCTGCGACATGCCAGGTCAGAAGCTGGTGGATGGCCTGATTATGAATGGCGGCCTGTTCATCCTCACCGGCGACTGAACCGAGCAGGATGGAATCGTGGCTGACCTTCTTCGGCAGATCGCCATAGGGATCATACTGATAAACGAAACCGCCACTCATGCCGTTGCCGAAACCCTTGCCGAAGCTGCCAAGGTTCAGCACCGCGCCGTTGGTCATATATTCGCAGGCGAAATCACCCACGCCTTCGACCACGGCGGTGGCGCCGGAGTTACGCACCGCGAAACGGTCACCCGCCTGCCCCTCCACGAAGGTGCGGCCGCCGGTGGCGCCGAACAGCGCGAAATTGCCGACCAGCACATTGCCGCCCGCCTCTTCCGAGCCGCCGCCCGGGGAGCGCAAGACGATGGTGCCGCCGCAGGCGCTTTTGCCGACGCCGTCATTGCAGGTGCCGGTATGGACCATGACCATGCCGTCATTGCAGAAAGCGCCGAAAGACTGCCCGGCGGAACCGGACGTATCGATGCGCACCGAACCCGCCTCCAGGAACCGGCGGCCGCGGCTGTCCCGCTTCACGGCCGGCAACGCATCCGCCTCTTCGTCGGAAAGCTCATGGTTCAGCATGCGTTCGATATCGACGGCGAGCTGACCGCCGACGCTCTTGTTGCAATTGTTGAGGAAACGATTGCCGCCAAGCTCGATGTTCTCGCGCCGGCTGTCGATGAGGGCCGAGCGCACGAGTTCGATGAAGGCGTCGTCCAGTGCAAAGTCCTTTTCCATATAGACGGGGCTGTCGATCTTCACCTCTTCGACCACGGCGAGCATTGCCCGGAGGTCAAGCTGGCCGACGCTCGCCGGATGATCGAGGAGGTGAAGAAGATCGGAACGGCCGCGTGCTTCCCGCAGTGAGGCAACCCCAAGCCCGGCCAAAATCTCGCGCGTTTCATGGGCGATGTTCATGAGATATTGCGCCAGAGCGCGCGGATCGCCGTTGAAGGCCTCCTGATTGGTGGTGAGACCGGCCGGGCACTTGATGTTGCAGTTCTTGGCCATGACGCATTTCAGCATCATCAGCGCCGTCGTGCCGAATTCGAAGCTGTCACCGCCGAGAAGTGCCGATTTCACCACGTCGCTCGCCGTCTGGTGCGCGCCGGAGCAGCGCAGCAGCACCTTGGCGCGCAGGCCGGTGGCGCAAAGCGCCTGATGCACTTCTGCGATACCGATTTCCGCCGCGCGGCCGGTATATTTGAGGCTGGTGACGGCAGCTGCCCCCGTGCCGCCGGTGTTGCCGGCGACATTGATGACATCCGCCCCCGCCTTGGCGACGCCGACCGCAATCGTGCCGATGCCTTCCGACGAGACCAGCTTGACGATGACGCGCACGCGCGCCGCCTTGGCATCGTGGATGAGCTGGGCCAGATCCTCGATCGAATAGGTATCGTGATGCGGCGGCGGCGAGACAAGTTCGACGCCCGGCGTGCCGCCGCGTGCGGCGGCGATTTCCACCGTCACCTTGGGAGACGGCAACTGCCCGCCCTCACCCGGCTTTGCGCCCTGACCGATCTTGATCTCGATCTCTTCCAGCATCGGATCGGCAAGATAACCGGCCCAGACGCCGAAGCGGCCGGAAGCGAACTGCTTGATGCGCGAGGCACGGATGGTGCCGTAACGGGAAATATGCTCGCCACCCTCGCCCGAATTCGACATGCCGCCGACCATGTTGGTGCCATGGGCGACCGCCTCATGGGCGGCGGCGACGAGCGCGCCGTGGCTCATGGCGCCCGATGCGAGGGTTTTGGTGATCTCGCTCGCCTTCTGAACGGCATCGAGCGGAATGCTTTCCGGTGCAGTGCGGATAAGCGAGAGATAAGCGGACGCTTCACCCTTAGCCTGAACCATGAGCGCGCCGCCTTCCAGCCAATGGCCTGAAATATCCGCGCCGAAACGGTCGAGCAGCGATTGGCCGAGTGCGGCAAGCCGGGCAAGCTCATGACCGTGCGGGCCGGTCAATTGCAGCCGGAAAGCGCCGTCTCCCGCCTCTTCGCAGCGCAATCCGCGCACCATGAAGCTGTTATTGCCCTGCCGGGAAAAACGGCCCATTTCCCGGCGGAATTCTTCCGCGGAACCGGCGAAGGTCACATCGGCGGGCAATTCCAGAACATCGCGCAGGGCGGCCGGGCGGCGCGCCCTTTCTTCCGCCATCATGCGGGCGAAGGCGCGGTAACCGGGCGTTACCTCGAATCTGTCGATTGCGTCTGGCGTTAGCCGGTCGAAGCTGTTGTGATAATAGGCCGCATCGTTGAGACCGAAGGCATCCTCCAGCCGGTTAAGCGGCAGCAGGCGCAAAGCCTCCTCGTTTTCGGTTCCCTTGTCGAAACCGATCTTTTCCTCCGTCATATCCACGAAACCGCGAACAGCCGTCGTGCCATAGGAATGGCCGGCACCTTCCGCGCGCTCCTTGAAGAGACCGAGCAAGGGTATGTCGTTTTCGCCCTTCACGGACAACGCCTTGCGGTGCCAGTCCGCCACCGCCTGCGCGATGACAGCGAAGTTGACGCCGCCAACCGGGGTCTTCACATTCGGGAAATAGCGCTTCAGCACCGCATCGTCGGTATCGAGGAAGTTCGGTTCGAAGAACTCGCCGCCGATATAGCTTTCCGCTGTGCACAGGCCGACCTTGCCCATGGTCTTCATCAGCGACTTTTCCGCCGCCTTGGCAAAACGCTTGAAGGCCTTGTCGGCATCGGCACCAAATTTCTCCTCGGCACGGAACTGCACACCGAGCGGATAGGCGGCCGAAGCGCCGAAGCCGAGGCTCGCTGCTATGTGATGCGAAGAGGAAAATTGCCCGCTTTCAACGATCAGCGACACGCGCAGCCGCAAACCTTCCTCGATCAGCCGCTGATTGATGGCGGAGACGACCATGATCATCGGCAAGGCCGCACGGTTTGTCGAAACGTGCCGGTCGGTGATGATGGCGATGCCGCCTTCCTCAGCCGCAAAAGCCACAACCTCATCGCAGAGACCATCGATTGCCTGCCGCAGCGCGGCTTCGTTGGCCTCCGCAACATCGAAGACCGGCGAATAGAGCATTTCGAAACGGCGAAGGGGCGTCTCCGACTGTTCGCGGATACGCAGCATATCGAGATGGGTCAGGATCGGAGAGCGCACGACGATCTGGCGGGCCTTTTTCGCACCGCTGTTCGGCTTTGCACCGAGGGCCACACGCAACGTCATGCCGTCGGCCTCACGTATACTGTCGAGCGGCGGATTGGTGACCTGCGCGAAACGCTGCGAGAAATACTTCGCGACGCCGCCTTCCTGATCGGAAAGCGCATTGATGGCATTGCCGTAACCCATCGCCGAGATCTTTTCCGCGCCGGAGGCCAGCATCGGGTCCATCAGGAACTTGAAGCTTTCCTGATTGTGCGAATAGGCGACATAGCGCTGGTGGCGTTCCAGATCGCCATTGTAACGCAGCGGCGATCCCTGCTTTTCCGCCGGCACTTCCGGCAGATCCTCCAGCATGACACGGGCTTCGCGCAGCAGGGATGAATAGTCGCGGCGTGAGGCGAGAAGCTCCAACGCCTCGACGGTGGAAAAGGCGCAGCGTTCTGCATGGTCGTAATAAAGCATGCCGCCCGCCTCGATGCGGCCGCGACGGATAACGCTCTCTGCCGGAAAGGCGATCTGCCCGGCTTCCGACATGACGCAGAGATAATCTTGCGTCTCGACGGTGCGCAGCGGGCGCAGGCCAAGGCGATCGAGCCGCGCGCCGATAATGGTTCCGTCGCCGAAGATCAGCGCGGCCGGGCCGTCATTCTTCTCCTCATAGAGCGAGAAATACTCCAGCATCGCCTTGACGTCGGGTGACAGGGTATCGTCGTTTTCCCAGGCTGGCGGCATCATCGAGACCACGGCGGTGACAAGGTCGAGACCGTCTTCCATCACCCGCGCCTGCAGGGTCTGGTCCAGGCGGCAGCTATCCGACTGGCCCTTCGGGCGGATGATGCTGGCGTTCTTCGCCAGCGCCACGGCCGCTTCCGACAACCGGTTCTTCTTGTCGGTATTGAGTTCGCCATTATGCGCCATCAGGCGGAAGGGCTGCGCCATGGAGGGATGCGGATCGGTATTGGTGGAGAACCGCGTGTGGAAATACATTGTATGCACTTCATGGCGCAGATCGGTGAGATCGCAGAAATAGGGCATGACCTCATGGGAGTTCAGGCGGCCCTTCAGAACCTGCGTGCGGGCGCTGAGCGATAGCGGATAAAAGCCGGCGAGTTCCGGCACGGTATAGGCCAGCGCCTCGATGGCGAGCAGCGCCTTGTGGATGCGCCAATCAAATTCGGCGAGGGTTGCGCATTCGGCCGGAGCCGAAAAGACCCATTGGCGGATCGGCAACTGGTAGGGGATGGCGGCGGGACGGATGGCCGCATCATTCACCGGCACATCGCGCACGAGCAGGATTGCAAAGCCCTGCTCTTTGAGGGCGTTTGCGATGATACCGACAGCCTCGCCATGGAAAGCCGGATTTTGCGGCAGGAAAAAATTGCCGACGCCGAACCGGCCGGCCTGCAAGCCGGCCTCACCGGTCAATTCCCGAAAGAAGGAAAGCGACAAATCCAGCGACACGCCGGCACCATCGCCGACACCTTCCGCCGACATGCCGCCGCGATGCGGCACGGCACAGAGAGCCTCGTGGCCGCGCTTCAGCACATCATGCGTCTGCACGCCGTCCTTGCGGGTGATGAAACCGACACCACAGCTGCTTTTTTCAAAAGCCGCATCGTAAAGGCCGAATTTTTGCTCCGTCACGCTCAAGGCACTCTCCTCTCGTTGCGCATTTCGCGCGGCATCGCCCTCTTTCCCGAAACCCGGCGCGTCAGCCGGCACTCTGCGGGCGGAGCCGCAGGCGACCTGGCTGCTCCTCTTGTCTGCTGCCTATCGGCGTTTAATGGCGCGAACGGTCGTTTTGCGGCCGTCAAACGGCTTGGCGGCGATGGCCGCTTTTTCGCAAATAATGATCGTCGTCGTTCGCATCGCGTTCCCTGATAGCCGGCTTTCCGGCGGTGAGATACACTGAATTACGTCAGTATTACTTACATAATATTTCATGATCGACCGAGTCAAGATTAAAATCGGCCCGGCGCAATAAAAAAACAAAAACGCCGCGAAATCCGACAGGATTCCGCGGCGCGATGGCTGCAGAGATTTTTAAATTGCCCGGATCACTCCGAAGGCATGTCCAGCGTGCGGCTAAACCAGAGAGCAATCAGCGTGCAGAGCGCACCCGACATCAGGTAAATGCCGACGGCAAAAAGGCCGAATTTGGACGAAAATCCGAGCGCGACGAGCGGTGCGAAACCGGCGCCGATCAGCCAGGAAATATCCGAGGTGAGCGATGCGCCGGTATAGCGGTACTCACGGCTGAAGCGGGAAGCAAGCGCGCCGCCCGCCTGGCCGAAGGACAGGCCAAGCAGCGAAAAGCCAATTAGCACAAAGAGATAGCGGCCAATATCGCCGGAACCAAGAAGAACCGGCGCAACCAGACTGAAAAGGCCGATCAGCACCGCCGCGATGGCCAGAAGCTTCCGTCGACCGATCCGGTCGGCCAGAATACCGGAGACCACGATCATTCCGCCGGCGATGATGGCGCTGACGAATTGCACGAACAGGAAGTCCGAGACACGCTGGCTGGTGTTGAGCGAAACCCAGCTCAACGGGAAGACCGTGACAAGATGAAAGAGCGCAAAGCTTGCCAGCGGCACGAATGCACCTGTGACCACCACCGGAAACTGCGAACGCAGCATCTTGAACATGGGACGCGGTTCCAGCTCGTGCTGTTCCAGCATGGCCTGGAATTCCGGCGTCACGATCATGCGCAGGCGGGCGAAAAGCGCGAGAACATTCAGCGCCAGCGCCACGAAGAACGGGAAACGCCAGCCCCAGGCGAGGAATTCCGCATTGGAAAGCTGCGTCACGAAGACAATGAAAAAGGCGCTGGCGAGACCGAAGCCCATGGCCGCACCGATCTGCGGCATCATGGCGTACCAGCCGCGCTGTTTCTGCGGTGCATTCATGGCGAGCAGCGAAACCAGACCGTCCCATGCGCCGCCAAGCCCAAGGCCCTGGCCGATGCGGAATACCGCCAGAAGACAGGGGGCAAGCATGCCCGCTTCCGCATAGGACGGAAGAAAGCTGATCGCCATGGTGGAACCACAGAGCGTGAAGAGCGCGGCCATCAGCTTCACGGCGCGCCCGAATTTGCGGTCGATCTGGAGGAAGATCAGCGAGCCGATTGGCCTTGCGATAAAGGCCAATGAGAAGACCGCAAAGGAATAGAGCGTCGCCGTCAGCGGGTCGACGAAAGAAAAGAAGACGTGGGGAAAAACGAGCGCGGAAGCGATGGCATAGATGAAAAAGTCGAAGAATTCCGTCATTCTCGCAAGAATGACCGCAATCGTGATGCGATCCGGATCGACCTTAACGGGACCGGCCCCATTTCCGTTCGCCTCCGGCGCCTGCCCAAAGGATGGAGCAGCATTCGTATAACTCATAATATCCCTCCTGCGTCATGGACGAACCATTTCCTGTAACGCGCCGGCTCCTCTTCCGTTGCGTTACGATGCGGCGGATTGTCACACGCACCCTACGTAACGTCAATTGAAGTTTGGCAATAAAGGGTTGCCCAGTCAGCTGACCATGCGATAATGCACGCGCTCCGTCCTTAAACGCAGCTCTGCCCGAGACATGGTGCATCGCGAAGGTTTCGCTGCACCGCGACAATATACCTCATTTGAAAAATGATGTTCGGCAATTATTCGCGGCATAATCCAAACTGTACGAGTTCAAAGAACGTGCGCACGATCAAAAAAATCCTATCCGCCCTTCTGGCAATCCCGGCTCTGCTGCTGCTCAGCGGCTGTAACCTCGTGGTGATGAACCCTTCGGGCGACGTCGCCATCCAGCAGCGCGATCTTATCATCACGTCCACGGTCTTGATGCTGCTGATCATCGTCCCCGTCATCGTCCTGACGCTTTTCTTCGCATGGAAGTATCGGGAATCGGCAAAGGCCGAGGATTACGATCCCGAGTGGCACCACTCCACGCGCCTTGAAATGGTGATCTGGTCGGCTCCGGTCGCCATCATCCTGATGCTCGGCACGGTGACCTGGATTTCCACTCACCGTCTCGACCCCTATCGCCCGCTGGAGCGTATCGACGAGAACCGCCAGGTGACTGCCGATGTCAAGCCGATCACGGTGGAAGTGGTGGCCATGGACTGGAAGTGGCTGTTCTTCTATCCCGAACTCGGCATTGGCAGCGTCAATGAATTCGCCGCTCCGGTCGATGTTCCGATCAATTTCAAGATCACCGGCACGACGGCGATGAACTCCTTCTTCGTGCCCGCGCTCGCCGGCCAGATCTACGCCATGGGCGGCATGCAGACCAAGCTGCACGCGGTCATCAACAAGGAAGGCGTTTATGACGGCTTCTCGGCCAACTTCTCCGGCCCCGGCTTCTCCCACATGCGCTTCAAGTTCCATGGCCTCAGCCAGCAGGGCTTCGACCAGTGGGTTGCCAAGGCGAAAGAGGGCGGCAAGGGCTTCGGCCGTCAGGAATATCTGGAATTCGCCAAGCCTTCCGAGCGCGAACCGGTGCAATATTTCGCTTCGGTCGATCCGGAGCTCTACAGCGCCATCCTCAACCGCTGCGTCGAGCCGAACAAGCTCTGCATGCGTGACATGATGCATATCGACGCCAATGGCGGCGGCGGCAAGGAAGGCATCGATATCGCCAAGGCGCTGAACTCCGTCGTCTGCACGCCGCTTGCGCCCTTTGGCGTCGCCAGCGGTCCCCAATCCACTCCGGCTGCGCTCGAAGGACAGACTTTCGAGCCTGCGGCGCTGCCGGAAACGAAACAAGTCGCTGGCTGACGGATACGTCCCGGCATTATGCGGCGCGGCCAATGGCTGCGCCGATCTTATGTCTTAGAATCGCAAGAGGCTAAAAATGATCGTCAATTCCGATCAAACGTCGTTCCTGTTCGGGAAGCTGACATGGGAGTCCATCCCGCTTCACGAGCCCATTCTTGTCGCAACCTTCGCGGCCGTGGCTCTGGGCGGTATCGCCGTCGTCGGCGCCCTCACCTATTTCCGCCTCTGGGGCTATCTCTGGAATGAATGGTTCACGAGCATCGATCACAAGAAGATCGGTATCATGTACATCATTCTGGCGCTGGTCATGCTGCTGCGCGGTTTCGCCGATGCCATCATGATGCGCGTCCAGCAGGCGATCGCGTCGGGCGGATCGGAAGGTTACCTTCCGCCGCACCATTACGACCAGATCTTCACGGCCCACGGCGTCATCATGATCTTCTTCATGGCCATGCCGATGATCACGGGTCTGATGAACTTCGTCGTGCCGCTGCAGATCGGCGCACGCGACGTTTCGTTCCCCTTCCTCAACAACTTCTCCTTCTGGATGACCACGGCCGGCGCCGTCATCACCATGATCTCGCTGTTCATCGGTGAATATGCGCAGACCGGCTGGCTGGCCTACCCGCCGCTTTCCGGTATCGATGGAAGCCCGGGGGTCGGGGTCGATTATTATATCTGGGGTCTGCAGATCGCCGGTGTGGGAACGACGCTATCGGGCATCAACCTGATCGTGACGATCATCAAGATGCGCGCGCCTGGCATGACCATGATGCGCCTGCCGATCTTCGTCTGGACATCGCTGTGTTCGAACATCCTGATCGTGGCCTCCTTCCCGATCCTGACCGGCACGCTCGCGCTTCTCACCCTCGACCGTTACGTTGGCACCAACTTCTTCACCAACGATCTCGGCGGCAATCCGATGATGTATGTCAACCTCATCTGGATCTGGGGCCATCCCGAAGTCTACATCCTGGTGCTGCCGGCCTTCGGCGTCTTCTCGGAAATCGTCTCGACCTTCTCCAACAAGCGCCTTTTCGGTTATGCCTCGATGGTCTACGCCACGGGCGTCATCACCATCCTCGCCTATATCGTGTGGCTGCACCACTTCTTCACGATGGGTTCCGGCGCAAGCGTGAATGCCTTCTTCGGCATCACCACGATGATCATCTCGATCCCGACGGGCGCGAAGATCTTCAACTGGCTCTTCACCATGTATAAGGGCCGTATCAAGTTCGACGTTCCGATGCTCTGGACCATCGGCTTCATGATCACCTTCGTCATCGGCGGCATGACCGGCGTTCTTCTCGCCGTTCCGCCGGCGGACTTCGTGCTGCACAACTCGCTGTTCCTCATCGCCCACTTCCACAACACCATCATCGGTGGCGTCGTGTTCGGTGTGCTTGCGGGTATCGTCTACTGGTTCCCGAAGGCCTTCGGCTACCGGCTCGATCCGTTCTGGGGCAAGCTGTCCTTCTGGTTCTGGTTCATCGGCTTCTATTTCGCCTTCATGCCGCTTTATATTCTCGGCCTGATGGGCATCACCCGCCGGATCAGCCAGTTCGAGGATAATTCCCTGCAGATCTGGTTCGTGATCGCCGCATTCGGCGCCTTCCTGATCGCGCTCGGCATAGCCTCCTTCGTCATCCAGCTCATCGTCAGCTTCCTGAAGCGCGACAAGCTGCGTGACGTGACCGGCGACCCCTATAACGGCCGTACGCTGGAATGGTCGACGTCTTCGCCGCCGCCCGCCTACAACTTCGCCTTCACGCCCGTCATCCACGATGTCGACGCCTGGGCGGATATGAAGAAGCGCGGTTACAACCGTCCCAAGGAAGGCTTCATTCCGATCCATATGCCGAAGAACACCGGCGCCGGCGTGATCATCAGCGCCATCAGCGTGGTTCTCGGCTTCGCCCTGGTATGGCACATCTGGTGGCTTGCGGCTCTGTCGATGCTCGCCATCATCGCGGTCTCCATCGCCCATACCTTCAACTACAATCGCGATTATTACATTCCGGCTTCCGACGTTTCGACGGTCGAAGCGGAACGTACCAAGCTGCTCGCGGAACAGGCGTAACGGAACATGTCTCATACACCTGCACAAAGCGTCGACGGCGCTGAACCACCGGTCTTCTACCTGAAGGAAGACCATCACCCGGAGAACGGCACCTCGCTGGGCTTCTGGCTCTACCTGATGAGCGACTGCCTTATCTTCGCGACGCTGTTTGCCACCTATGCCGTTGTCGGCCGCAACTATGCGGCCGGCCCTTCCGGTGCCGACCTGTTCGACCTGAAGCTGGTGGCGATCAATACCGGCTTCCTGCTTTTCTCCTCCATCACCTATGGCTTCGCCATGCTGGAAATGGAAAAGCAGAAGGTAAAGGCCACGCTGGTCTGGCTGGGTGTGACCGGCCTCTTCGGCCTCGCCTTCCTCGCGGTCGAACTCTACGAGTTCCATCACCTGATCGCGGAAGGTGCCGGTCCGCAGCGTTCGGCGTTCCTGTCGGCCTTCTTCGCGCTGGTCGGCACGCACGGTCTGCACGTCACCTTCGGCATCATCTGGCTCGTCACGCTCATGTTCCAGGTCGCCAAGCACGGCCTGATCGCGGCAAACAAGCGTCGCCTGATGTGCCTGTCGATGTTCTGGCACTTCCTTGACGTCATCTGGATCGGCGTCTTCTCCTTCGTTTACCTCATGGGAGTTCTTTGATGAGTTCCGAAGCACACGCACATCACGACGCGCATGGCGACGACCATCATCACCATGATGGCGCGAGCCATGGCACCTTCAAGAGCTACATGATCGGCTTCGTCCTGTCGGTTATACTGACGGCGATCCCCTTCTGGCTGGTCATGGGCGACGTTCTTGAAAACAAGACCCTGCTGGTCATCGCCATCATGGGTCTCGGCGTCATCCAGATCTTCGTGCACATGATCTACTTCCTGCACATGGACACCAAGTCCGAAGGCGGCTGGACCTTCATGGCGCTGATCTTCACCGTCGTGGTGCTCCTGATCACGCTCTCCGGCTCGCTCTGGGTCATGTACAACATGAACAAGAACATGATGCCGCTGCACATCGAGGATGTGAAAAACCTGCCCTGAGCAGCAGAGACCTACGGCCTGCCGGGTTTCCGGCGGGCCGCCTTCGCGCCAACACATAACCCCATGAATCCTGGTGCGATTTATGGGGTTATTTGCTGAAAAAAGCGCATGCGGGCGCTAGAGTTTTTTCGCTTTTCTTCGAATCGCGAAAACACTCTAACTCTTTGTTTTGGCGCATTTCCGGACGGAAAACCGGGTTCCACTTTTCCTGGAAATGCTCTAGGAAACCCGCCAAAGCAGACTGGTTTCTGCCAGGCGCGCTTCGCAAGGACCGTGACATGAGCGAAACCACACCCCATAACCGGCGCATCCGCCCTGCGGCCATCGTCGTCCTGTTCCTGACCGTTGTTCTGACGGGTCTGCTGCTCGCGCTCGGCACATGGCAGGTCAAGCGCCTTTCCTGGAAGCTCGATCTTATCGAGCGGGTCGAAGCCCGCGCCCATGCCGATCCCGTCGACGCCCCTGCCGCCAAAGAATGGCCGGTGCTCGGCGATCCGGCGGAATACGAATATCGCCGTGTGAAACTGTCCGGCACCTTCCTCAATGACAGGGAGGTTCAGGTCTATACGGTCACGGACCTCGGCCCCGGTTACTGGGTGATGACGCCGCTCAAGCGCGACGATGGCTCCAGCATCATCGTCAATCGCGGCTTCGTGCCGTCCGACAGACGCGACCCGTCCTCCCGCCAGGAAGGCGAACCGGCCGGAAAGGTCGAGATCGTCGGGCTGATGCGCGCGCCCGAAACCGGCGGGCTTTTCCTGCGCACCAACGATCCGGCAAATGGCCGCTGGTATTCCCGCAACATTCCGCAAATCTCGCAGGCATCCGGCCTTTCCGATGTCGCGCCGTTTTATGTCGACGCCGATGCGACGCCCAATCCGGGCGGCCTGCCGGTCGGCGGCAAGACCATGCTCACCTTCCCCAACAATCACCTCTCCTATGCCGTTACGTGGTATATTCTGGCGGCGATGGTGGTGGCTGCGGGGTGGTATGTCCTGCGCAACCTCAACGCCCCCAAACCGAAACGGGACGAGGACTAAGCAGCTGGTTTTACCGGATGGTTCATAAAAGCACTTCCTTCTTCACGTTTTGCTGATCTATAACGGCAGTTCGGCCTGACATTGCCCGTCGGCGCATTTTGTTTCGGTGAGTTATGGCAAGAGCATTTCTTCTCGTTCTGGATTCCTTCGGCGTCGGCGGCGCGCCCGACGCGGAGCGCTATGGCGATCTTGGCGCAAACACACTCGGCCATATCGCGGAATTCTGTGCAGCGGGCGCTGCCGACAAAGCGGGGCTTCGCTCCGGTCCGCTGAAACTGCCGAACATGTGTTCGCTCGGCCTGCTGGAGATCGCGCGGCAGGCAAGCGGCGACATTCCCGCCGGCATGGAACCGCCGGAGCGCATTTTCGGCCTACACGGCTCCGCCAGCGAAATCTCCAAGGGCAAGGACACGCCTTCCGGCCACTGGGAGATCGCCGGTACGCCCGTCACCTTCGACTGGGGATATTTCCCGACGGAAGGCGATGCGTTTTCGCCGGAACTGGTGGAAGCGATCTGCAGGCAAGCCGATATTCCGGGCATTCTCGGCAATTGCCATGCTTCCGGCACCGAGATCATCGCTGCGCTCGGCGAGGAGCATATCAGGACCGGTAAACCGATCTGCTACACCTCATCCGATTCCGTTTTCCAGATCGCCGCGCACGAAACGCATTTCGGCCTGGAGCGCCTCATCGCGCTCTGCGAGACGGTGCGCAAGCTGCTCGATCCGCTGAATATCGGCCGCGTCATCGCCCGCCCCTTCATCGGCGAAACGGTCGCCACCTTTGAACGCACCGGCAACCGTCGCGATTTCTCCGTTCTGCCACCGGAACCGACCCTGCTCGGCAGGCTTGTGGAGGCCGGCCGAAAAGTGCACGCCATCGGCAAGATCGGCGATATCTACGCCCATCAGGGTGTGACGCGCGTCATCAAGGCAAATGGCAACAGCGCCCTGATGGATGCGACATTGCAGGCCATCGATGAGGCCGAAAACGGCGATCTCGTCTTCACCAATTTCGTCGATTTCGACATGCTTTATGGCCATCGCCGGGACGTTGCCGGTTACGCCGCAGCCCTCGAGGCCTTCGATGCGCGAATCCCCGAAATCCATCGCAAGATGGCGCCGGGTGACATCGCCCTTCTGACCGCCGATCACGGTTGCGACCCCACCTGGCGGGGCACGGACCATACACGGGAAAGGGTGCCGATCATGGCATTCGGACCGGGCATTCGCTCACGCGATGTCGGCATCCGTTCAAGCTACGCCGATATCGGCGAAAGCATCGCCCACCATCTTGGCATCGAGGCCGGTTCTCACGGCAGGAGCTTCATTTGACATCGCATTTGCTGAAAGCGGAAATTCACTGCCACATCGAAGGTGCGGCCCCGCCCGCACTCGTCGCGAAACAGGCGGAGAAATACGGTATCGACACCAGCGGCTTTCTGCGGGACGGCCAATATGTCTGGTCGGATTTCGCCGAATTCATCCGTTGTTACGATGCGGTGGCGCAGGTGTTCAAGACGGATGAGGATTATGCCATCCTGACTGAAACCTATCTGACCGAACTTGCCGAAGCCAATACCATCTATAGCGAGCTGATCATTTCGCCCGATCACGGCGACCGCATCGGGCTCGGTGCCGACGCCTATCTGGCCGGCATTGCCGAAGGCATCCGCATCGCAAGGGAAAAGACGGGGATCGAAACCCGCATCATCGTCACCGGTGAGCGCCACTTCGGCCCGGAGCGGGTAATCGCCGCGGCCGAATATGCGGCACGCGCCCAACATCCGCTGGTGACGGGCTTCAACATGGCCGGCGAAGAGCGCATGGGCCGCGTCGCCGATTATGCACGTGCCTTCGACATCGCCCGCGATGCCGGCCTTGGGCTGACCATTCATGCCGGCGAGGTTTGCGGGCCGGAAAGCGTTGCCGATGCGCTCGACCTCGTCAAACCGTCTCGCATCGGGCATGGCGTGCGCGCCATCGAAGATGCCGGTCTCATCGCCCGGCTAGCCGAGGCGGGAACGGTTCTGGAAGTCTGCCCCGGCTCGAATATCGCGCTCAACATCTATCCCGATTTTGCCAGCCACCCGCTGAAAGCTCTGAGCGACGCCGGGGTGCGCGTCTGCATCAGTTCCGACGACCCGCCATTCTTCTTCACGTCGCTTGCGCGGGAATATGCGCTGGCTGCGGATGAGTTCGGCTTCAGCGATGCCGAGATCGACCGTATG
Organism: Agrobacterium sp. T29; assembly: GCF_006970545.1. Classification (NCBI taxonomy): domain Bacteria; kingdom Pseudomonadati; phylum Pseudomonadota; class Alphaproteobacteria; order Hyphomicrobiales; family Rhizobiaceae; genus Agrobacterium; species Agrobacterium sp. T29. Next base: position 2,826,384 of record NZ_CP040640.1, on the reverse strand, counting down.
ACGCGGACCGCACTGGAATGCGCCTTCGTGGACGAGGCGACACGCGCACGACTGCTTGCGAAACTCGATGGCGCCTGACGCTGCGGTTCGCGGGGGTAAAACCGCGAAGAAGGCTTGCGAAAAGCGCGCTTTCGGTGAATTACAAGGCATAAGATAAAAGGAAGGCCAGTTTCATGGACGGCGTCACAGTCATCGAACATCCGCTGGTGCGGCACAAACTTACCATCATGCGCAAGAAGGAAACTTCCACGGCCGGCTTCCGCCGCCTGCTCAGGGAAATTTCAACGCTGCTCTGCTATGAAGTGACGCGCGACCTTGAGATGACGATGGAAACCATCGATACGCCGCTCGAAACCATCGAGGCCCCCGTGCTCGAAGGCAAGAAGCTGGTTTTCGCCTCCATCCTGCGCGCCGGCAACGGCCTGCTGGAAGGCATGCTCGAACTCGTTCCTTCGGCGCGTGTTTCCCATATCGGCGTTTATCGCGATCATGACACGCTGGAAGCTGTCGAGTATTACTTCAAGGCTCCGGAAAGCCTCGATGCGCGCCTTATCATCGTTGTCGATCCGATGCTGGCAACCGGCAATTCCTCCATCGCCGCCGTTGAGAAGCTGAAGGAGCGCGGCGCGAAGAACATCCGCTTCCTGTGTCTGCTGGCGGCGCCCGAAGGCATCAAGAACTTCCGTGAAGCGCACCCCGATGTGCATATCTACACCGCCGCGATCGACAGCCATCTGAACGAGAAGGGTTATATCGTTCCCGGTCTCGGCGATGCCGGCGACCGCATGTACGGCACCAAATAACGCCGTTCATCATCGCTTAACCGTTTGAGCCATTCGCCGCCTCCACCAGCGGCGAATGGCTTTTTATTTTAAGGTTTCAGCATGTTTTGCGTCTATTCTGGGCAAGAATAACCTGCCCCTGGAGGAGCAAAGACTTGCTGACGCGCGCGATTTTCCTGCTTGTTGGCCTTTCCCTCGGCGCAACGCAAATTCCGGCGCTGGTGGAAAAGTTTCAGCCGCGCCCGGAAGCAAGCATTGAGAAAGCGGAAGTCAGACCCGAAGCGGCCAAGCCGGAGCCCGTTTCGCTGGGCGGCGTCAATCTGAAAGCGGATGCCCGCGGCCACTTCAACGCCACCTTCCGCATCAACGGCAAATCCTTCGACGGACTTGTCGATACCGGCGCTTCCATGGTCGCCATCAACGAGACGATTGCGCGCCGGCTCGGTTACGGCGTCAACAGCCTCGATTATAAATATGCGATTTCAACGGCCAATGGCCAGACCATGGCCGCCTATGTGAAACTCGACCGGGTGGAAATCGGCGCTATCCGGGTTCAGAACGTCGACGCCATGGTGCTGAAGGACAATGCGCTTAGCAACATGCTGATCGGCATGAGCTTCCTGAAACAACTATCGTCCTTCAAGGTATCGGGCGGCGAGATGCGGCTGGTCAGGTGATCCGCTCAAGAACGGGCGCACCAATCTCCGGCGCGCTGTCAGCAATTCCGTAGCAGGCCGCTACCCTTTTCACGGCGCGTTCCGCTTCGTCCCTGGAAGCGGCATGAACGGTGGCGAGCCGCTCGCCCTTTTCCACTTTTGCACCGAGCGGCAGAATATCCGAGATACCGACGGACGGATCGATCGTGTCCGATGGCTTTCTTCTGCCGCCGCCGAGTTCGACGACAACCATGCCAAGATCGCGCGTGGCGCAGGAGGCGAGCAAACCGCTGCGCTCCGCCAGAACCGGAAGAATGACCGGCGCTGATGGCAAATAGCGCGACGGGCGCTCGACGAAATCCGATGGACCACCCAGCGCCGAAACCATCCGTGCAAAGATTTCCAGCGCCCGGCCGGAGGACAGCGCAGCCGACGCCAGCGTCTCTCCTTCCTCCAGCGTGACCGCCTTTTGCGCCTGCACCAGCATTTCCGCCGCAAAGGACAGGACTACCTTTTCAAGACGGGTGCCGGCCTTGCGACCGGCCAGAAAATCCAGACAATTGACGATTTCGACCGCATTGCCAGCGGCATCGCCAAGCGGCTGGTTCATGTCGGTTATCAGCGCCGTTGTCGGCAGGCCTGCGCCATTCGCCACATCGACCAGCGCGCGGGCCAGATTGCGGGCATCCTCAACGCTCTGCATGAAAGCACCGCTGCCGACCTTCACATCCAAAACCAGCGTCTGCAGCCCGGCCGCAAGCTTTTTCGACAGGATGGAGGCGGTGATCAACGGTATGGAATCGACCGTCGCGGTCACATCGCGAATGGCATAAAGGCGTTTATCAGCGGGGGCGAGATCGCCCGTCTGACCGATGATGGCGCAGCCGACCGTCTTCACCGTCCGGCGAAACAACACCTCATCCGGCATGACGTTGTAACCGGGGATCGCTTCCAGCTTGTCCAGCGTGCCGCCGGTATGGCCAAGGCCCCTGCCGGAAATCATCGGCACGGCGAGACCACAGGCGGCAACAATGGGGGCGAGCATCAGGGAGACGTTATCGCCAACACCGCCGGTGGAGTGCTTGTCCGCCACCGGCCTGCCAAGATCGCTCCAGGACAGAACCTCACCGCTGTCGCGCATGGCGAGTGTCAGCGCCACCATCTCATCCCGGCTCATGCCGCGAAAGAACACCGCCATGGCAAAGGCAGCCGCCTGCCCTTCCGAGATGCCGTCTTTCGAAAGCGCCTCTATGAAAGCGGCAATCTCCCGAGGCTCAAGTGACAGGCCATCGCGTTTGCGGCGGATGATTTCCTGCGGGATCAAGCTCAATACCCGCTGGCGGCCTTGGCGGGCTCGCCGCCTGCCAGCACGTTCAGCACATCATCGAGAACACCCGAAGCGCCGAAACGGAAGGTGGACGGCATGGCCCAGTTGGGCGCCATGATGGTTTCCGCCAACCTGAGGTAAAGCGTGGCGTCTTCCACCGTGCCGATACCGCCGGCGGGCTTGAAACCAACCTTCTGCCGGCTGTCGCGGATCGCCTGCAACATGATGTCGGCTGCCTCCAGCGTGGCATTGATGGCAACCTTGCCGGTCGAGGTCTTGATGAAATCGGCCCCTTCGGCAATGGCGAGTTCGGATGCGCGACGGATCAGCGCCTTGTCCTTCAACTCGCCGGTTTCAAGAATGACCTTGAGCAGCACGGGTGCAACGCAGGCCTTGCGAACGGCGGCCACCATGGTGGAAACCGCCGTTTCATCGCCGGCTATGAATTTGCGATAGGGAATGACGAGATCGATTTCGTCAGCGCCGTCGCGGATTGCCGCCTCGGTTTCGGCAACCACGGTCGCGATGTCGAGATCGCCCGAAGGAAAATTGACGACCGTGGCGATGCGGATAGCATGGTCTTTTCCGAAAGCAGCACGGGCCTGCGCCACGAAGCGCGGCCAGATGCAGATTGCAGCCGTATTGCCATACTCCGTATGCGCCCGCTGGCACAGAGCGGCGATCTGCTCGGGCGTGCAGTCTTCCTTGAGATTGGTCAGGTCCAGCAAGGACAGGGTGAGGGCAGCCGCTTCGCGCGGACGCTGGAGTTCCATGGTCACGCTCCTCCTGCGATCATTTCCTTCAGAATGGCGGCAAGCCTCTTGCCACCCACGGGAGCCATATCCTTGGTTTCTTCATGGCTCAGTTCCGCGCCGGTCATGCCGGCACCGTAATTGGTAATAACCGATGCGGCGGCAACGCGCATCCCGAAAAAGCGCGCAAGGATGACTTCCGGCACGGTGGACATGCCAACGGCATCCGCCCCCAGCAGCCGCGCCATGCGGATTTCCGCCGGCGTTTCGAAGCTCGGGCCGGAAAACCACATATAGACACCGCCGAACAAAGGCACCGTGGCGCGGATGGCGGCGTTGCGCATGGCAAGCATCAGATCGGGATCGTAAGCGGTGGTCATGCCGACGAAGCGGCGGTCGCTTTCCTCGCCAATCAGCGGGTTCATGCCGGAATAGTTGATGTGATCGGTGATCTGCATGACCGAGCCGGGCGGCATATCCTGCCTGACCGAACCTGCCGAATTGGTGAGGATGAGCGACTGCACGCCGAGACCGGCCAGCGCCCCGATGATCGCGCGCATGGCGGACGGATCGCCCTTTTCGTAATAATGCACCCGGCCGGAGAGCATCATGACCGGCTCACCACCAAGATAGCCCGCCACCAGCTCGCCCGCATGGCCGGAAACGCCGCTCGCAGGAAAACCGGGAAGTTCGGCATAGGGCACCCGGATCGGATCGCTGACGTCTTCCACCAGCGAACCGAGGCCCGAGCCGAGGACGATGGCGACGCGCGGCATCAGGCCGTTCAGGCGCTCCACCAGAATATCGATCAGCATATCCGGCATCAGGGCAGCTCTGTCTTGAAGCTGAAGGGCAAAAGCTCTTCCATGGTCATGACCTTCTGCACGCCGGTTGCGTCGCAGAGATAGACTTTCGTATCCGGCGTGGCGAATTCGGCGATCTTCTGCCGGCAGCCGCCGCAGGGTGGGCAGAGAGCAAGTTTTTCGGCGATAACGGCGATTTCACTGATCTTCTTCGCCCCACCCATGATCATGGCGCTGATGGCGGAAGGTTCAGCGCACCAGCCCTGCGGGAAGGAAAGATTCTCGATATTGGCGCCCTTGTAAATCTTGCCGTCTTCGGCGCGGATCGCCGCACCGACCGGAAATTTCGAATAGGGCGCATGGGCAAAGGCCATGGCCTCCACCGCCGCCTCGAAAAGGGCATGGGACATCGGGTCTCGGGACATGGATTTAACGCTCCTTCGCATAGGCAACGCCACCGGCCTTGGGGGGCTTGGCGACGCCGATGAAACCGGCAAGCAGGATGCAGGTCAGAATATAGGGCATGGCCTGGAATATCTGCACCGGCACCTCGCCGATACCCGGCACGGATTTGCCCTGCATGAAGTTGGCGAAGGCATCCAGAAAACCGAAGAGCAGGCAGGCGAACATGACCGGCACCGGCTTCCATTTCGCGAAGATCAGCGCCGCTAGCGCGATATAGCCCTTGCCGGCCGACATGTTGGCGATGAAGGCCGCCGACTGCGCAACGGCGAGATAGGCCCCCGAAAAACCGCAGAGGAAACCGGCAACGATGACGGCGCGGAAGCGCATCCATGTCACCGAAATGCCTGCCGTATCCACCGCGCCCGGGTTTTCACCCACGGCGCGCAGACGCAGGCCGAAACGGGTGCGGTAAAGCACCCACCACGACAGCGGTACCGCCAGAAAGGCGAGATAGGTGAGGATATTGTTGCCGGAAATGACATTGGCATACAGCGGGCCGATGAAGGGCACCTCGCGCATCGCATCCGCACCCGGCAGGATGATCGGCGCAAAGCGGCCCTCGGACGGCAATTGCGGCGTGCGGCCGCCTTGCCCGAACCAGGCCTGCCCCAGAACCACCGTCAGGCCGGCGGCGATGAAGTTCAGCGCCACGCCCGACACGATCTGGTTGCCGCGATTGGTGATGACGGCGAAACCATGGATCAGCGAGAAGAGGATGGAGATGGTGATGCCCGCCAGCAGACCGGCCCATGGATCTGCCGTGAGATAGGCGACGCAGGCGGAAGCGAAGGCCGCCGCCAGCATCTTGCCTTCAAGGCCGATATCGAACACGCCAGCGCGTTCGGAAAAAAGCCCGGCAAGTGCGGTGAAGAGAAGCGGGATGGTGAGGCGGACGGTCGAGCCGAGGATGCTGACCAGCATATCGAAGAAATCCATATCAGCTCACCCCTTTGCCAAACGCTGGTAGATGCGGACGACCGCCGGCCGGTACATATATTCCAGCGCGCCGGCGAAGAGGATCACCAGACCCTGAATGACCACGATCATTTCGCGGGTAATGTTCGGCATCTCGAAGGAAAGATCCGCACCGCCCTGATAGAGAATGCCGAACAGCAATGCCGCGAAGATGATGCCAAGCGGATGGCTTCGCCCCATCAGCGACACGGCGATGCCGACGAAACCCGCACCGCCGACGAATTCCACCTGCAGGCGGGCTGAAGCGCCCATGACCGGGTTCAGCGCCATCATGCCCGCAAGACCGCCGGAAATCAGCATGGCGATGATGACCGTTCGCGCATAGGGAATGCCGGCATAGATGGCGGCCGACGGGCTGATGCCGAGCGTGCGCATCTCATAACCGAGCTTGGTGCGCCAGATCAGCACCCAGACGAGGAAACACATGACCAGCGCGATGATGAAGGAGACGTTGAACGGCGCCGGCCCGAGCTTAAGGCCGAACAGCGCCATCAGCCAGTCCAATTTCGGCAATTGCCCGCCCGGCAGGAAGGTGCGCGTTTCCGGCGCCATCTTGCCCGGCACGATCAGCACATTCACCAGCAGATAGACCATCAGTGCAGCTGCGATGAAGTTGAACATGATGGTGGTGATGACGACGTGGCTGCCGCGTTTTGCCTGCAACCATGCCGGAATGAAGGCCCAAGCCGCGCCGAAAAGCGCGGCACCGATGACGGCGAAAGGCATCGTCACATACCACGGCACGTAACGATCAAGCGTCAGCGCCACCAGCGCCGCACCCAGACCGCCAATATAGGCCTGACCTTCGGAGCCGATATTGAAGAGGCCGGCATGGAAGGCCACGGCGACGGAAAGGCCGGTGAAGATGAAGCTCGTCGTGTAGAACAGCGTGAAGCCGATGGCGTCGCCACGGCCGAGCGCACCTTCGATGAGCAGGCGCAGCGCCGCCAGCGGGCTTTCACCGATGGACCAGACAACGAGGCCGGAAATCAGAAAGGCGGTGACGACGTTCAGCAGCGGCAACAGGCCGTAGCTGATCCAGTTTGGTAGGGGAACGGAAGCGGTGCTCATTCATGCCTCATGCGGCGATGCCGGCCATCATCAGGCCCAGCGTCTGTTCTTCGGCTTCCGCCGTTTTTTCTCCAACGACACGGCCCGCGAACATGACCATGATCCGATCCGAAAGAGAACGGATTTCATCGAGTTCGACAGAAACCAGCAAAATCGCCTTTCCGGCATCGCGCATTTCAATGATGCGGCGATGGATGAATTCGATGGCGCCGATATCCACGCCGCGTGTCGGCTGGCCGATGATCAGCATCTTGGGGTCGCGTTCAATTTCGCGGGCGACGACGATCTTCTGCTGATTGCCGCCGGAAAAATTGGCGGTCTTCAGCTGCGGGTTCGGCGGGCGGATATCGTATTTCTCTATCTTTTCGACCGCATCCCTGCGGATGGCCTCAGGGTTGAGGAAAGGTCCTTTGCCGTATCGCTCATCATGGTGATAACCGAGGATGGAGTTTTCATATTCCTCGAATTTCAGCACCAGCCCCATATGGTGGCGGTCTTCCGGGATATGCGCGAGGCCGAGCCTGCGCAGAATGGCCGGATCGGGGCGGTCCACCTTCTGGCCATCCACCCATATCTCGCCCGAATGGGGCTTGCGGATACCGGCGATGGCTTCGAGCAGCTCGGACTGGCCATTGCCTGCCACGCCGGCAATGCCGACGATTTCACCGGCGCGGACGTCGAGCGAGACATCATCCACCATGGTGACGCCGCGACTGTCCTTGACAGTGAGATTACGGATGGAGAGCAGAACATCGCCCGGTGTCGTCTCGCCCTTTTCCACCCTGAGCAGCACGCGGCGGCCAACCATCAGTTCGGCCAGTTCCTCGACGCTGGTTTCGGAGGTCTTGCGGGTCGCAACCATTTCACCGCGGCGCATGACGGAGACGGAATCCGTGATCGCCATGATCTCGCGCAGCTTGTGGGTGATGAGGATGACGGTCTTGCCCTGCTCGCGCAGGACGCCGAGAATCTTGAAAAGGTGATCGGCCTCGGCCGGTGTCAGAACGCCGGTCGGCTCATCCAGGATCAGGATTTCGGCGCCACGATACATGGCTTTGAGGATTTCGACGCGCTGCTGCAGACCGACCGGCAGTTCCTCGATAACCGCATCCGGATCGACTTCCAGACCGTAGTCGTCCTCGAGGCGTTTCAGTTCCTTACGTGCTCCAGCCCGGCCACTCGATAGCGTCGCGCCGCCTTCAGCACCAAGCATGACGTTTTCCAGCACTGTGAAATTTTCCACCAGCATAAAGTGTTGATGCACCATGCCTATACCGGCATTGATTGCTGCCTGGCTATCGCGGATCGAGACTGGAGTGCCATTCACCCGGATTTCACCGGCGTCCGCCTGGTAAAAGCCGTAGAGGATCGACATCAGGGTCGATTTCCCGGCACCGTTTTCCCCGATGATGCCGTGGATTGTGCCCTTGGCAATGGTCAGATTGATGTTCTTGTTGGCGTGAACGGCACCGAATTTCTTGTCGATGTCCACGAGTTCGATTGCAGGGTCCATACTCAAACCGAAACCTCTCCGAAGGCTGGATATGAAAAGGGCGCAAGATGAAAATCATCATGCGCCCCAAGCTTGTATCATATCATTTCGGGCAGGACTTGTCCGCCATATAGTCATGGACCTTGACGGCGCCAGAGATGATGTCGGCCTTCGCCTTGTCCACGGCAGCAGTCATTTCCGGTGTGATCAGAGCCTTGTTGTTGTCGTCAACCGCGTAAGCGACGCCGTCCTCCTTCACGCCGAGCGCCACGACGCCAGCTGTGAACTTGTCGTCTTTGGCATCCTTGAACGCGTTATAAACTGCGAGATCGACCCGCTTGACCATGGACGTCAGAACCGAGCCGGGATGCAGGTGGTTCTGGTTGGAATCGACGCCGATCGAAAGCTTCTTATTGTCTGCGGCTGTCTGCAGAACGCCGAGACCGGTCGCACCGGCTGCCGCGTAGATCACGTCGGCGCCTTGGTCGATCTGGTTCTTGGTGAGTTCACCGCCGCGGACGGGATCGTTCCAGGCTGCACCCGTCGTTCCCGTCATGTTTTGGAAGACTTCGATTTTATCGTTGGCGGCCTTGGCGCCCTGTGCATAACCACAGGCGAATTTACGGATCAAGGGAACATCCATTCCGCCGACGAAGCCGACCTTGCCGGTCTTGGAGGCCATGCCCGCCAAAAGACCTACAAGGTAAGAGCCCTCATGTTCCTTATAAACAACAGAACGCACGTTAGGCGCATCTACAACGGTATCAACGATCACGAACTTGGTATCGGGATATTCCGCCGCAACCTTGGCCATCGGCGCTTCCCAGATGAAGGAAATCGCAACGACAGGATTGAAGCCCTTGCTGGCGAAGTTGCGGATGGCCTGTTCGCCCTGCGTGTCGCTGGTCGGTTCGAAATCGCGGAACTCGATGCCCGTTTCTGCCTTGAACTTTTCAGCGCCGGCCGCAGCGGCTTCGTTGAACGATTTGTCGAACTTGCCGCCCGTGCCATAGACCAGCGCCGGCTTGATATCGGCGGCGAGCGCGGAAGCCGACATTGCGGCGAGCGCAAAAAGCGTCAGAAGGGATTTTTTCATTGTGCAGCCCTGTTGTTGCAATTGATATTTTAAGGGTCCTCCCGCAATCCCGTTGACCGGGAATGTCTGCGGAACCGCCAGCCGTTTTCCCGGCTGTGCTTGCCTCATATCCTTGCATGGCTCAATGAAAAATTCATCCGGTTTTTTTGACCCGGTGGAAAAACTTTATTCTGGCGCTTTTTTGGTCTTTCCACCGGGGCGACCTGCAAAAAATCTAGTCGATATTGCAGCTTACGCCGGTTCCCCTCAGGCCGCAGTAGCCGCCCGGGTTCTTGGCAAGATATTGCTGATGGTAGTCTTCAGCGTAATAAAACTTTTCAAGCGGCCCGATCTCGGTGGTGATGGCGCTGCCATGGCCGGCCTCATCCAAAGCCTGTTGAAAAGCATCGCTCGCCTTCTGCGCCTGCTGCAACTGCCCTTCCGTCGTCGCGTAAATGGCGGAACGGTAGGTCGTGCCGACATCGTTGCCCTGCCGCATCCCTTGCGTCGGATCATGCTCCTCGAAGAATATCTTCAGCAGACCCGAGAGCGAGATCACGGCCGGATCGTAGACAACCTTGACCACTTCGGCGTGGCCCGTCTGGCCCGTCGTCGTCTCCTGATAGGTGGGGTTGCGGGTGAAGCCGCCGGCATAACCCACCGCCGTCACCCACACGCCCGGCGTTTTCCAGAACAACCGTTCCGCGCCCCAGAAGCAGCCCATGCCGAGATAGATGGTTTCAAGTCCGTCAGGATAAGGCCCCTTCAAGGGCCGGCCATTGACGAAATGGGCTTCCGGCACCGCAAGCGCCTCTTCACGGCCGGGCAAGGCGGTTTCTTCGGTCGGCATCGTCGTTTTTTTTGAAAGCGTATCGAACAGGAACATTCGGTCCTCCATGCGGCCAGTTCCGCCGCTTCTCATGGTTCACGTCCGCGGGCGCCCAATTCGACAGATACAAGTCAGGCCGATAAACGCCTCATCGCCTTGTGTTTCCTGTAACCCGCCATCCAGCAGAGCAGGGAAAGCGCCAGGGAAACGGCAAATGCGGGCACCGCCGACAGGGCATTTTCAATGAAGCGCCACGCTTCAGGGTGAATATAGTGAGCCATGGCCGCTTCCACCATGGTACGGGAAGCAGGAAGAAGATAGTTCCAGACGGACAGGATGCCGGTGATGTTGACCGAGGATGTGGAAACCGAGCGGATCGAATCGAGCACGCCCAGAAAAACCGCCGCAACGAGGAAAAGAAAGCTCAAAAACCGCAAAAAAGCTTTCATCAGGGACACCTCGTTTACGATCTGCCGGTCAGACAGCCATATTTTGAAATCTATAATGCATCGATAAAGGCGGGAAAACCGGTTTGCAATCGCATCGGAACACAGGAAATTGCCGACATTTCAAAAAACTGTCAGATTCGTGTTGATCCCTGCGAATTCATCGGTATATATCGCGCCGTTCCAGTGATTTGCATTCTTCAAAACATGCAGATTTGAAAAAGGACAGGTGGCCGAGTGGTTTAAGGCGCACGCCTGGAACGCGTGTGTGCGTGAAAGCGTACCGTGGGTTCGAATCCCACCCTGTCCGCCATTTCACCCCACCCCGATGCCGTTAAAAGCAAACCTCACCGGTTCACCCGCCGCGATGCCGACCGACGGCGCCGTGTAACACACAAGTCGCGTTTTCCCGCTTCCGCAAGCCGTGATGGCTATGCTTCTGCACAGACAGGGGTTTCTTGCGCTTTTTTGCTGCGCTTCCCCCTCTCTTGCGCCTTGCAGCAGGAAAAATCGCTCCTTATATACGCCGCAGAACTGCAGCAAATACTGCAAATCCAAGTCAAGGAGCTGCCACAAGAATGCCTCACGGGGTTCCGACAGCTCGCTTCAAGGAGAGAAGAGCATGGCAAAAGTAATCGGTATCGACCTTGGCACGACCAATTCCTGCGTTGCAGTGATGGACGGCAAGGACACGAAAGTTATTGAAAACGCGGAAGGCGCGCGTACCACGCCGTCCATGGTGGCATTTTCCGACGATGGCGAGCGCCTTGTCGGCCAGCCGGCCAAGCGCCAGGCGGTCACCAACCCGACCAACACCCTGTTTGCGGTCAAGCGCCTGATCGGCCGCCGTTATGAAGACCCGACCGTCGAAAAGGACAAGGCCCTCGTTCCCTTTGAAATCGTCAAGGGTGACAATGGCGACGCATGGGTGAAGGCGCAGGACAAGCCCTATTCCCCTTCGCAAATTTCCGCGATGATCCTTCAGAAGATGAAGGAAACGGCTGAATCCTATCTCGGCGAAAAGGTCGAGAAGGCCGTCATCACGGTTCCTGCCTACTTCAACGACGCCCAGCGTCAGGCAACCAAGGATGCCGGCCGCATTGCCGGTCTGGACGTCCTGCGCATCATCAACGAGCCGACTGCGGCAGCGCTCGCTTATGGCCTCGACAAGAAGGACGGCAAGACCATCGCCGTTTACGACCTTGGCGGCGGTACCTTCGATATTTCCGTGCTGGAAATCGGCGACGGCGTCTTCGAAGTGAAGTCCACCAATGGCGATACCTTCCTTGGTGGTGAAGACTTCGACATGCGTCTGGTCGAGTATCTGGCCGGTGAGTTCAAGAAGGATCAGGGCATCGACCTGAAGAACGACAAGCTCGCCCTGCAGCGCCTCAAGGAAGCTGCCGAAAAGGCGAAGATCGAACTTTCGTCCTCGCAGCAGACCGAAATCAACCTGCCGTTCATCACGGCCGATGCTTCCGGTCCGAAGCACCTGACGCTGAAGCTGACCCGCGCCAAGTTTGAAAGCCTGGTCGACGACCTGGTGCAGCGCACCGTCGCACCGTGCAAGGCAGCGCTGAAGGATGCCGGCGTTTCCGCTTCCGAGATCGATGAAGTCGTTCTCGTTGGTGGCATGAGCCGCATGCCGAAGGTGCAGGAAGTCGTCAAGCAGCTGTTCGGCAAGGAGCCGCACAAGGGCGTGAACCCGGATGAAGTGGTCGCCATGGGCGCTGCCATCCAGGCCGGCGTTCTGCAGGGCGACGTCAAGGACGTTCTGCTGCTCGACGTGACCCCGCTGTCGCTCGGCATCGAAACGCTGGGTGGCGTCTTCACCCGTCTGATCGATCGCAACACGACGATCCCGACCAAGAAGAGCCAGACCTTCTCGACCGCCGAAGACAACCAGTCGGCCGTGACCATCCGCGTCTCGCAGGGTGAGCGCGAAATGGCGCAGGACAACAAGCTGCTCGGCCAGTTCGACCTCGTCGGCCTGCCGCCGGCACCGCGTGGCGTTCCGCAGATCGAAGTAACCTTCGATATCGACGCCAACGGCATCGTGCAGGTTTCGGCGAAAGACAAGGGCACCGGCAAGGAACAGCAGATCCGCATCCAGGCTTCCGGTGGTCTCTCCGACGCCGACATCGAGAAGATGGTGAAGGACGCCGAAGCCAATGCCGAAGCCGACAAGAAGCGCCGTGCGGGTGTAGAAGCCAAGAATCAGGCCGAAAGCCTCATCCACTCCACCGAGAAGTCGGTGAAGGAATATGGCGACAAGGTTTCCGAGACCGACCGCAAGGCTATCGAAGACGCCATTGCCAGCCTGAAGACCGCCGTCGAAGCCGCTGAGCCTGACGCAGACGACATTCAGGCGAAGACCCAGACCCTCATGGAAGTTTCCATGAAGCTCGGTCAGGCCATCTACGAAGCGCAGCAGGCCGAGGCCGGCGATGCTTCTGCAGAAGGCAAGGACGATGTCGTCGATGCCGACTATGAAGAAATCAAGGACGATAAGAAGTCCGCATAATAGCGCGACTTCCCGACTCCTCACACCATATGCAAGACATCCGGCTGCCGACGTGCAGCCGGAAATCCATTTGCGGGGCTTGTTATCTTAATGGCGAAAGCAGACTTTTACGAAACACTTGGCGTCAGCAAGACCGCGGACGAAAAAGAGCTGAAAAGCGCCTTCCGCAAACTCGCGATGAAGTACCATCCGGACAAGAACCCGGACGATGCCGATTCCGAACGGAAATTCAAAGAAATCAACGAAGCATACGAAACGCTGAAGGACCCGCAGAAGCGCGCGGCCTATGACCGTTTCGGCCACGCCGCATTTGAAAATGGCGGCATGGGCGGCGGTGGCGGCTTTGGCGGCGGCGGTTTCGCCAATGGCGGCTTCTCGGATATTTTCGAAGACATCTTCGGCGAGATGATGGGCGGCGGCCGTGCGCGCCGCTCTTCCGGCGGACGCGAGCGCGGCGCCGACCTTCGCTACAATATGGAAATCACGCTGGAAGAGGCCTTCACCGGCAAGACGGCGCAGATCAGGGTTCCGACCTCGATCACCTGCGATGTCTGTTCCGGCTCGGGTGCAAAGCCCGGCACGCAGCCGAAGACCTGCGCGACCTGTCAGGGTTCCGGCCGCGTGCGCGCGGCGCAGGGCTTCTTCTCGGTGGAACGCACCTGCCCCACCTGCCATGGTCGCGGGCAGACGATCTCCGATCCCTGCGGCAAGTGCCACGGTCAGGGCCGTGTAACCGAAGAGCGTTCGCTTTCCGTCAACATTCCCTCGGGCATCGAGGACGGTACCCGCATTCGCCTGCAGGGCGAAGGCGAGGCCGGCATGCGTGGCGGCCCGGCGGGCGATCTCTACATCTTCCTGTCCGTGCGTCCGCATGAATTCTTCCAGCGCGACGGCGCCGACCTTTATTGCACCGTACCGATTTCCATGACCACGGCGGCACTTGGCGGCACTTTCGATGTCACGACGCTCGATGGCACCAAGTCGCGCGTTACGGTTCCGGAAGGAACCCAGCCGGGCAAGCAGTTCCGTCTGAAGGGTAAGGGCATGCCGGTGCTGCGTTCGGCGCAGACGGGCGACCTCTATATCCAGATCCAGATCGAAACGCCGCAGAAACTCAGCAAGCGTCAGCGCGAGCTGTTGCAGGAGTTCGAGCAGCTCTCCTCCAAGGAGAACAATCCGGAATCAACGGGCTTCTTCGCCCGGATGAAGGAATTCTTCGACGGCTGATTGTCGCCGCTCCCATGCCTTTAGAACGCCGCCACTCTTCGGGACTGGCGGCGTTTTCGTTTCCGGCTCAGCCGGAAAAGCCGCCTTCATTCAAATATTTCCGTTCCGCCGGCGTCGTTTCCCGCAGCAATATGTGGTTGCGATGCGGAAAGCGGCCGAAACGCTCGATGATATCGCGATGTTCTTCGGCGTGGTGAAGATAGAGCCCGCCAAGCGGCTGGTTCAGGACGCAGGCACGCTGCTGGGCCTTGATATCCTCCGCATGGGAAAAGGGCAGATAGAAAAAAACACGCAAATCCTCGCCCATCGCCTGATCGTGGCCACGGCGGATGGCCTCATCGGCAAAGAGCCGCGCCAGCGGGTCGGTTGCATACATGTGAGCGGTGCCGCGAAAGCAGTTGCGCGGAAACTGATCCAGCAGAAGCATCAGCGCGAGGCTGCTTTCCGCACTCTCCAGCCAGTCGTCCAGCTCACGCCGTGCTGCTGCAAAATGGGCATCGCGGAAACGGTCGTGAAAGTGGTTGTCGAAGGCGGCGTCCTTGTCGAACCACTTGTCCGGTCCGGCCTTCTTCCAGAAATCGACGATATCGGCGGCCAGCGCGGCGGTGTCGTTTTTCATTGGCTCTTCCCTGTCAATAATGCGGCGGTCGAGTGATCGCGGGCGCGTCCAGCGATTGCTCCTCCAGGCTCAGGAACCTCTCCGTCAGGCGGTCGAGCTTGGCGCGGGCCTGCTCCACCACCTTCCATTGTTCCGCCAGCTGATCGGACAGCTCCTCTATCACCTTGGCCTGGTGCGCGGCCGTCTCCTCGAGCGCGATGATCCGTTTTTCGGTTTCCGACGTCATATCGACCTCTCTTTCCAGCCCTTCCTTGGGCCTAAAAGCTTCCGAGTCAACCATATGTCGCTTTGGTGAAGCGAATTTGTCGTAACGATCCAGAAACGGAAAAAGCCGGCGATGTTTCCATCACCGGCATCCGAGTCTTTGGCATTCCTCAGTCTTCTTCTACGAAAACCTCTTCGCGCTTCTTCTTCACGCTGGGCAGGAAGACAACGATCAGCACGGCCAGAGCAATGAAAAGCAGGGTGGCGCTGATCGGCCGGGTGACGAAGGTGGTCGGATCGCCGCGCGACAGGATCATGGCGCGGCGCAGGTTCTCCTCCAGCAGCGGCCCAAGCACGAAGCCCAGGAGCAGCGGCGCCGGCTCGCAGCGCAGTTTCACCAGCACGTAACCGATGAAACCGAAGAAGGCGACGGCATAGAGATCGAAGACGTTGGAATTGACACTGTAGACCCCGATAGCGCAGAAGGCCATGATGATGGGGAACAGCACATAATAGGGCACCGTCAGCAGCTTCACCCACAGCCCGATCAACGGCAGGTTCAGGATGACGAG
The DNA here is from genome assembly GCF_006970545.1 of Agrobacterium sp. T29. Lineage (NCBI taxonomy): Bacteria > Pseudomonadati > Pseudomonadota > Alphaproteobacteria > Hyphomicrobiales > Rhizobiaceae > Agrobacterium > Agrobacterium sp. T29. The sequence goes on along the minus strand of NZ_CP040640.1, from coordinate 2,810,565 downwards.
CATCAGGTTGCCGATCCACATGGAGGCGATGATGCCCCAGAACAGCGCCGGCTGTTCGGTCGCAACGTTCGGACCAGGCACGATACCCTGAATGATCATCGCGCCGATCATCAGCGCCATCACCGGATTGGCGGGGATGCCGAGCGTGAGCAGCGGGATGAAGGACGTCTGCGCGCCGGCATTGTTGGCGGACTCCGGACCGGCCACGCCGGCAACCGCGCCGTGCCCGAATTCTTCCGGGTTCTTGGAGACGCGTTTTTCCACCGTGTAGGAAGCGAAGGCCGCGAGGATCGCGCCGCCGCCCGGAAGAATGCCGAGAGCGGAACCAATGACCGTGCCGCGCAGCACCGGCGCGATCATTTTCCTGAAATCCTCCCGTGTCGGCATCAGCCCGCTGACCTTGGCGATCAGCACCGAACGGGTGCGCTCATTTTCGAGATTGCGCAGGATTTCGGCGATACCGAAGACTCCGACGGCCACGGCCACGAAGTTCAGACCGTCGGCATATTCGCGGATGCCGAGGGTGAAACGCGGTGTACCGCTATAGATATCGGTGCCAACCAAACCCAGTAGCAGGCCCAGCACGACCATGGCCAGCGCCTTGACGATGGAGCCATGGGCAAGCGCAATGGATGAAACGAGGCCGACGACCATCAGCGAAAAATATTCCGCCGCACCGAATTCCAGCGCAATCGCCGTCAGAGGCGGAGCGAAGATCGCCACAAGGAAGGTGGAGACCGTGCCGGCAAAGAACGAGCCGATGGCGGCGATGGCGAGTGCGGCGCCCGCCTTGCCCTTGCGCGCCATCTGATACCCATCGATGGCGGTGACGGCAGAGGAGGATTCGCCGGGCATATTGATCAGGATGGCCGTGGTCGAGCCGCCATATTGCGCGCCGTAATAAATACCGGCGAGCATGATCAGCGACGAGACGGGCTCGAGCTGGAAGGTAATCGGCAGCAGCATGGCGATGGTCGCCGTCGCACCGATGCCGGGCAGCACACCGATCAGGGTGCCGAGCAGCACGCCGATCAGGCAGAAGAACAGGTTGGCCAGCGAAGATGCCGTGACGAAACCGAGAGCGAGATTATCGAGCAAATCCATCACGGCACCTCAAAATTTAAGCCAGGGGCCGAAGCGCTGGAACGGCAGGCCGAGACCGTAGTTGAAAACAGCGACGGAAAAGACCGTGATGGCAGCGGAAAGAATGACCGCCATGAGCGGGCTCATCTTGTGCGAGGCAAAGGCCGCGATAAGGGCGCTGAAAAAAAGCGCCGGCACGAAACCGAGACCCCGGACAGTAAAACCGAAGAAGATCGGTGCGGGCAGGATGAAGAATATGCCCCGCCAGGCGATTGCTCCGATACCTTCTCCGGCCGGGCGGGCTGAGCGCAGAAATATGACGCCACCGAGCAGGATCAGGATGATTGCCAACACGAGCGGGAAATAGCCCGGCCCCATGCGAAAGGCGGTTCCGATCTCCAGCCCATAAGACTGCAAGGCGAAAAAGACGCCAAGTCCCATGAAAATTGCCCCGCAGACTGCCTCGGCAGGGTCATTAAATAACGACTTCATGAAAGATGCCTCTCCACCGCGGCCGGCATCACACCGGTCCGTCTGTTAAAATGATCACGGTCGACCGGCGGCGAGACACCGCCGGTCATTCCGCGTTCATCAGTCGGCATATTGGCCGGCAGCTTCGATCACCGGCTTCCAGCGCGCGATTTCGCTTTCAAGCTTGGCCTTCAGCGCCGCAGGCGTCGCATCGCTTTCCGAGGAGGGCGTCGTGCCGAGTTCGGCAAAACGAGCCGCGACATTCTTGTCCTTCAGCGCGACCTGCAGCGACTTGGAGAGCTTTTCGTTGATTTCCGCAGGCGTGCCCTTCGGCGTATAGATGCCGTGCCAGATACCCACTTCAAGCTTCGGCAGGCCCGCTTCAACAACAGTCGGCACATCCGGCAGCACGTCCAGCCGCTTGGCCGTGGTCACGGCATAGGCTTTCACGGTTCCGCCCTGAATCTGCTTGGTGGTGTTGGTGGTCTGGTCGCACATGATGTCAACCTGGCCGCCGAGCAGATCGGTCATGGCCGGACCGGTACCCTTATAGGGAACGGTGACGAGCGGGGTTTCGATGGCGCTCATGAACAGCATGCCGCACAGATGCGAGGCAGCGCCGATGCCGGCATTGGCGACGGTGACCTTGTCCTTGTTCGCCTTGGCGTATTCGATCAGACCTTTCAGATCCGTCGTCTCGAGGTTCTTGCGCGACAGGATGGTCATCGGCACTTCGGTGACCAGGCCGACATATTCGAAGGCGTTCAGCGTGTCATAGGCAAGCTTGCGGTAGAGCGTGGCGCTTGTCGCCATGCCGATATGGTGGAGAAGAACGGTGTAACCGTCCGGATCGGACGATGCCACACGACCAGCACCCAGCGTACCGCCTGCGCCGCCGACATTTTCGACGATGATCTGCTGGCCAAGGTCCTTCGACATGGATTCAGCGACAAGGCGCGCAACCGTATCCGTCGGGCCGCCAGCGGCAAAGGGCACGACCATGGTGATGTTGCGCTCCGGATAGTTCTGAGCGGATGCGGACAGCGCAAAAAGGGAAACGGCAGCGGCGGCAGCAAGGCCGGTGACTGTCTTCAGTATTTTCATCGATTCCTCCCGGATGAAAATGTTTCGCCACTTCAGCCGCGCATGCTCCTCCATGGCGACCGGGGTGAGATATTTGCGATCCGGGATCACCGTTCAGCAATGGCGGTCTTGTCGTAAGGTGCGCTTTTATTGCTATCCCGGACGGCAATGGGTGGATTTCTACCCATAGGGGCTCATCCATGGGTGGAAATCCACCCATCAGACCTCGGTCATGTGCCGGTGCAGCCCGTATTTCTGCATTTTTTCGTAGAGCGTTTTGCGCGAAATGCCGAGATTTTCATAAACGGATTTCAGGTTTCCGCCGTGCGCGGCGATTGCATGTGCGATCAGGCTTTTTTCATAAGCCGCGACCCGCGCGGCAAGGGCCGCTTTTCCGTCATCCTGAAACGGCAGCGAGGCTTCGGAAACATCGCTTTCCAGACCGAGAACGAAGCGGTCTGCGGCGTTGCGCAATTCACGCACATTGCCCGGCCACTCACGCAGGGAGACGGCCGAAAGCAGACTTTGCGGCACCTCCATGTCTTCCCGCCCGTAACGGGCAGCGGCTTCCCGCACGAGGTGCAGGAAAAGCAAGGGTATGTCGGCGCTGCGTTGTGACAGGGAGGGGACAAGAAGCGTCGCCACGTTGAGCCGATAAAGAAGATCGGCACGGAACCGGCCAGCCGCGACTTCCTGTTCCAGATCTACCTTGCTGGTGGCGATGAAACGGACATCGAGTTCGACCGTTTCATTCGAGCCGAGACGGGTAATCACTCGTTCCTGCAAGACACGCAGGAAGCGGCCCTGCAATTCGAAAGGCATGGAGCCGATCTCATCCAGCAATATGGTGCCGCCGCGAGCATGTTCGAACTTGCCGTAGCGCGGGCGCAGCGCTCCGGGAAACGCACCGGCCTCATGGCCGAATAGTTCACTTTCAATCAGTGTCTGCGGAAGGGCGGCGCAATTGATCGCCACGAAGGGCCGGTTGGCTCTGGCGCTGATATCGTGAAGCGCCCGTGCCACAACCTCCTTGCCCGCGCCCGTGTCACCGACGATCAGCGTATCGGCGTCCGTCGCGCCGATGGCGCGGATACGATACCGCAGATCGACCATGATCTGGGTTCTGCCGGGCAGACGCGTTTCGAGATCGTCATGCTTGCCCGCTACCGCCTTGAGGCGGCGGTTTTCCAGTACCAGCGCCCGCCGATCGTTCGCCCTTTTGATGATGCCGGCGAGATATTGCGGCGTGAACGGCTTTTCGATGAAATCATACGCGCCGTTGCGCATGGCGTTGACCGCGAGCTGCACATCGCCGTGGCCCGTCATCAGGATGACAGGTATTTCAGGATCGAGCTCCCGCACCTTCTGCAGCAGCGTCATGCCATCCATGCCGGGCATCCTGATATCGCTGACCACGACGCCGTCGAAGCTGTAGCCGATGAGTTCGAGCGCATGTTCTGCGCTTGCCAGCATGGTGACGGCAAAGCCGGAAAGCTCCAGCGCCTGCGCGGTGGAAAAGCGCAGTTCTTCCTCATCATCGATCAACAGAACCCGCGACATGGTCATTCCGCAGCCGCCTCCACGCGCCAGGCGGCGGCTGGCAATTCGATCTCGAACTCCGCCCCGCCATCTTCATGGTTTCTGACGCGGAGCTGGCCGCCAAAATCCTTGATGATGTTATAGGAGATGGACAGGCCAAGACCGAGGCCGCGCCCCACACCCTTGGTGGTGAAGAAGGGATCGAAAATGCGTTCTGAAATCGCCGCCGGCACGCCCGGACCGCGATCACGAATGAAAATCGACACCGACTGGCCATGCTGCACGGCCCGCAGCGCAATGCGGCGATCCTCGCGCCCCTCCACCGCATCGGCAGCATTGGAGATGATGTTGACGAGCACCTGCTGCAGCCGCACCGGGCCGGCCTTCACGGCAAGCGGCACCCGGCCGAGATCCACATCCAGCACCGCATCGGCGGCCTTCAGGCGCGCACCGACGATTTCGAGCGTATCGCGAAGGACGGCTTCCAGACTTACCGCGGCCATTTTTTCATTGGGCTTGCGGGCGAAATTCCTGAGATGCTTGCTGATGGAGGCCATGCGATCGATAAGGCCCGAAATGCGCCTGAGGTTTTCCGTCACCTCCTCCAGCCGTCCCCTCTCCACGAGAAGCGAGGCGTTTTCGGCATAGTTCTTGGCGGCTGCGAGCGGCTGGTTGAACTCATGCGACAACGCCGCCGACATCTGCCCGAGCGCTGCGAGCTTGCCCGCCTGCACCAGATCGTTCTGCATCTTGCGCAATTGTTTTTCCGTCTGGCGGCGTTCGGCGATTTCGTGCTCGATCTCCTGATTGACCCGCGCCAGATCGGCCGTACGCTCCTCCACCCGGCGTTCCAGTTCCGCCTGCGCCTCCGCCTGATGGGTCAGACGCTCCCGCAGACGACGACGCCTTTGCAGCATGGCGGCGATGAGGGCGGCCGCCAGGCAGAGGCAGAGGATGATGGCTATCATCGCCGTCTTCACCTGCGTTCGGAGCGAGCCCGTGTCCATCAGCACGCTGACTGTCCAGCCCGCGTCCGGCATCGGCTGCGACAGAACCATGTATTCCCTTTCACCGTCATCCTGGCTGATCGTCATCAGCTGATGCGAACCGAAATTGCCGTTTTTCAGGGGCAATTCCTTAAGGGTGGCATTGGCGTAACGGCGGGAAGTCTCCGTTCGCGCCAGCCTTTCGGGCGTCAGCGGCATCAGGCCGGAATAAAGCCATTGCGGCGTTCCGGTCATGAAGATGATGCCTTCCGGGTCCGATACCAGAATTCGGTTCTCGCCATCGCCGAATGACGCTTCTATGCCTTCAATATCGACCTTGAAGACGATGACGCCCTTGATCTCCTCGTTGAAGAGAATGGGCGCTGAAAAATAATAGCCACGCTTGTGGGACGTGGTGCCAAGCGCGAAGAAGCGTGACTGGAAGCCTTTGGCGGCATCCTGAAAATAGGGACGGTAGCTGAAATTCTCACCGACGAAACTCGTTGGACCATCATAGTTGCTGGCGGCGATGGTCTCCCCATCCAGCGTGATGATGTAGATATCGGAGGATTCCAGCAGGGTGTTGATGGATTTGAGGTAGATATTGGCGCGCTGGCGCAGTTCGGCATCCTTGGGATGTGCGACCAGCTCCTCAATGTCGTCGTGATCGGCAATCAGGGCCGGCAGCGGCTCGTAACGGTTCAAAAGCCCACCGAGCGCGGAAACGGCCAGCCGCAGCGTCGTGCGGCCCTGCTCGGACATTTCGCCGAAATAGCTTTCCGCTATGATGCCGCCACCTCTCGTCACGGCGCCATAACCGAGACCAAGGCTGAGAAGCATCAATAAAATCCAGCGATATTTCACCGAAGCTCCCCTCCTGTTGCAGGCGTCAAAACCTGCTCTCCCTGAAAGAGTGTAGGAGGAGTGGCCGAATTTTCCAAGTGAGCGGAAAAGGCAGGTGGACGGTCCTGAAAACAAAAAACCGGCCACAAGGACCGGTTTTTGCAAAGATGATTTCAGAAAAGCTTATGCGCTTTCCTTCGGCGTCAGAACCTGACGGCCGCGATACATACCGGTCTTCAGATCGATATGGTGCGGACGGCGCAGTTCGCCGGAGTTCTTGTCTTCAACATAGGTCGCAGACTTGAGACCGTCAGCCGAGCGGCGCATACCGCGCTTGGACGGGCTTGTTTTTCTTTTTGGTACAGCCATTTTTGTTACTCCACTTAAGCGGCGAAACAACGGAACCGGCCAGAACCAAAGGCCGAATGTCGGATGTCTCGATATCGGAAATTTGGCGCGCTTATACATGCCCAAACGGGCTTTGACCAGCCCTGACGCACATTTTTTCCGATTCAACGGAATCAGCGTGGCGAGCTGCCCTCATGCATCACAAATCACGGCTCACATCTTATCGAAAACGACATGCCCCTTGAAGTGGTTCATGTCCCGGAATCCACAGAAAGCCGGTTCGCCAGTTAGTGCGCTTCATCCCAATTGTCAGCCGCACGTGCATCCACTTTCAGCGGAACCTTCATTGAAATCGCCGGCATGGCCGCGTTTTCCATCACCGAGACGACGACCGGTAGGGTCTTTTCGATTTCCGCTTCCTCGACTTCGAAGATAAGTTCGTCGTGCACCTGCAAAAGCATGCGGGCGGAAAGCTTTTCCGCCTCCAGCGCAGGCTCGATACGAACCATCGCCCGGCGGATGATATCGGCAGCCGAGCCCTGGATCGGCGCGTTGATGGCCGCGCGTTCGTTGAAGGCTTTTACCGAAGGGTTGGAAGAGCGGATTTCCGGATAATGGGCGCGGCGGCCGAAAATCGTTTCGACATAACCGTTTTCGCGGGCGAAGGCTTTGGTTGCCTCCATGTAGTCGCGAATGCCGGGAAAGCGCTCGAAATATTTCTTGATGTAGTCGCCGGCTTCGGAGCGGGCGATGCTGAGCTGGTTGGCGAGACCGAAGGCGGAAATGCCGTAGATGATACCGAAGTTGATGGCCTTGGCGCGGCGGCGCACTTCCGACGGCATGCCTTCCACCGGCACGCCGAACATTTCCGATGCCGTCATGGCATGAATGTCGATGCCGTTTTCAAAGGCGTTGCGGAGCTGCGGAATATCGGCGACATGGGCCAGCACGCGCAGCTCGATCTGGCTGTAATCGGCCGACAGAAGCTTGTGACCGGGCGTGGAGATGAAAGCCGTGCGGATCTTGCGGCCTTCGGCGGTGCGGACCGGGATGTTCTGAAGGTTCGGCTCCGAGGAGGACAGACGCCCCGTTGTGGTGGAGGCGAGCGCATAGGACGTATGCACCCGTTTCGTCTCGGGATGGATATATCCGGGCAGCGCATCCGTATAGGTCGATTTCAGCTTCGTCAGCTGCCGCCAGTCGACGATCTTGCGCGGCAGTTCGGCGCCTTCCGCCGCGAGATCTTCGAGAACCTGCGCCGATGTCGACCATTGCCCGGTCTTGGTTTTGGAGCCGCCCGGCAGGCCCATCTTGCCAAACAGGATATCGCCGAGCTGCTTTGGCGAGCCTATGTTGAAACGCTCGCCCGCCAGCTCGTAGATTTCCTCTTCGAAGGATGCGGCCTTCTGGGCGAGTTCGCCGGAAAGACGCGAGAGAATCTGCCGGTCGACGGTGATGCCGCGCTCTTCCATATGCGCCAGAACCGGCACAAGGGGGCGCTCCAGCCGCTCGTAAACCTTGGTCAGCCGTTCCGAGACAAGCCTCGGCTTCAGCGCCATCCAGAGCCGCAGGGTCACATCGGCATCTTCCGCAGCATAAGCGGTCGCCTTGTCGATATCGACAAAATCGAAGGTGACGCTCGACTTGCCCGATCCCGCCACGTCCTTATAGGCGATCGGCGTGTGGCCGAGCCAGCGTTCGGAAAGCGAATCCATGCCATGCGTGGCCTTGCCGGCCTCAAGGACATAAGAAATCAGCATCGTGTCGTCGAAGCTCTGCATGACGACGCCGTGGCGCTTCATCAGCAGATAGTCATATTTCAGGTTCTGCGCGACCTTCAGAACGGCCTCATCCTCGAGCAGGTCCTTCAGACGCTCCAGTGCCTCGGCAAATGGCACCTGCCCTTCGGCCAGTTTGATGCCATCGCTGAAGAGATCGCCGCCGGAACCGGTCTTGTGCGTCAAAGGGACATAGGCGGCCCGGATATCGGTGCCCGTAGCATCCTTGCCATTATCGGCAATGGCCAGAGAAAAACCGACAAGTTCCGCCTGCATCGGGTCGAGCGAGGTCGTTTCCGTATCGAAGGCGACGACGCCTGTCTCCCGGGCCGCCGCGATCCAGCGGTCGAGCGTCGCAAGGTCCCTGATCGTCAGATAGGCGGTCGTATCGATCTTGGCGGCGGAAAAAAGCGCCTGTCGCGCTGTCGCGAGATCAGCGGGCGCGCTGCCCTCCCCCGTTACTTTCCTTGCCGGAGCGGCAGGCGAAGCCGAAGCGCCGGCGGCGTTAGTGGCCACTTCGCCAGCGTTCACGGCAGCGGCCGGCGCATCGAGATCGGGACCATGGGCATCGGCACCCCATTGTACCGGCACATTGGCGGGGTCGATGGCGGAAGCGTCGGTTTCGGTCGCCTCGGCCACCCGGCGTGTCAGCGTCGTGAACTCCATCGCCTTCAGGAAGGCGATCAGTTTCGGCCCATTCTGCGGTTCGAGCACCAGCGCTTCGAGAGACTGATCCAGCGGTACATCGGTTCTGAGCGCCACGAGCTGTCTGGAAAGACGGGCAAGCTCCGCATTGGCGATGATATTTTCCCGACGCTTCTGCTGCTTGATTTCGCCTGCCCGCGCCAGCAGCGTATCGAGATCGCCGTATTCCTCCAGCAATTGCGCCGCTGTCTTGGGCCCGATACCCGGAATGCCCGGAACATTATCGGTAGAATCGCCGGTCATCGCCTGCAGGTCGATCATCTTTTCGGGGCCTACGCCCCACTTCTCGACAACGTCCGGAATGCCGATCTGCTTGTCCTTCATGGCGTCGTACATGTGTACATTGGCCGTGACGAGCTGCATCAGATCCTTGTCGGAGGAGATGATCGTGACATCGGCGCCGATCGCCTCGGCCTGCCGGGCATAGGTGGCGATGATATCGTCCGCCTCGAAGCCTTCTGTCTCGATGCAGGGAAGGTTGAAGGCGCGCGTCGCCTCACGGATCAGGCCGAATTGCGGCACCAGATCTTCCGGCGGCGCGGTGCGGTTGGCCTTGTAGAGATCATAAAGTTCGTTGCGGAAGGTCTTCGATGAATAGTCGAAAATCACCGCAAAATGGGTCGGCGTCACGCCGACATCGGTATTGCGCGCATCCTTGAGCAGCTTCCACAACATGTTGCAGAAGCCAGAGACGGCGTTGACCGGCAGCCCGTCCGACTTGCGGTTCAGCGGCGGGATTGCATGGAAGGCCCGGAAAATGAAACCGGAACCGTCAACGAGGAAGAGATGATCGCCTTTTTTCATGGGTAGCATGGATAGCGCGGGGCCGTTTTGACGTCTACCGAAACTTCGCACAACGCACCGCAAAGAGCGGGGAATGAGGCGGTAGCACAGGCCTGCAAAATTCACCTGAACGTTACCGATTTGTAATCCGCCCTTCCCTTGAAAAGCCGCATTTGCAGACACATTTCATAAGGGACGGCGCCTGATCACGCCGTAGTCTGATAGCTGGCTCGTCCCCCGCCGCGTCAGACCGGACAAAGGCCTTTCCCCCTCTCCGGGCCTTTGTCCTCCAATATGACCGCCATGGCCGACCCCTCCCGGCCATGGCGGTTTTATTTTATGCGCCGTTTCGGGCTGGCTTAAACATGTCATGCGATATATATCGCGCTATCGAATTGCCGGGCTAAGCCGGCCGTGATGCTTTATGGGCGGAAAAATGGGTTTTTCCCGGGACGAATCGGCAATCTATCTCGCTTCGAAAATGGCGCGAGAATTCACCATGACGCTGCAGAAAAGAGCCGCCGCCCTGGGTTTCTCGCCCGGACAATTCCCCATCCTCATCGAACTCTGGCATGAGGACGGCCTGACCCAGAGACAATTGCTCGATAGAATCGATGTCGAACAGGCGACGCTCGCCAATACGCTCTCGCGCATGGAACGCGACGGGCTGATCGTCCGCAAATCCCATCCAAGCGACCGCCGCGCCCAGATCATCGAACTGACCCAGCGCGGCAGGGATTTGGAAGCCAACGCCATTGCCGCCTCCGAAGCCACCGAAGACGCGCTGCTCAAGGATTTCCGGCGTTTCGAGAGACAGCTTTTGCTGGAATATATGCGCCGGGCGATCGAAAGCGCCAAAAAAGCGAAATAGCATTTACAGCCCGAAACCGCTTCGCACTTTCCCTGAACTGCTCTATCGTTCCGGCGGCCGCACGTTTGCCGATTCACGACGCGCCGGCCCCCTTGTTTCCCGCGATGCGCGATGCCCGGACGTTTTGTCTTATCGCCGGGTCACGACAGACATGACAGGATCAGCGATGACAGACGTTTCCCCCATTCTTTCCACCGCCGACAACAATCTCACCTCCAGCCTTGAGCGACTGTTCGAGCTCGTACGCATTCCGTCGATTTCGACGGACCCCGCTTACAAGGCGGAATGCCGCAAGGCGGCGGAATGGCTGGTCAGAACGCTTTCAGCGCTCGGCTTTACGGCCTCCGTGCGCGATACGGCCGGCCACCCCATGGTCGTGGCGCATCACGATGCGGCCACCAAGGACGCGCCGCATGTGCTTTTCTACGGCCATTATGACGTACAGCCGGTCGATCCGCTCGAGCTGTGGGAAAACGATCCGTTCGAACCCGCCGTCAAGGATATCGGCGCCGGTCGACAGGTGATCACCGGACGCGGGACGGCGGACGACAAGGGCCAGCTGATGACCTTCGTGGAGGCCTGCCGGGCGTACAAGGCTGTCAATGGCGGCCTGCCGGTGCGCGTCACCATTCTTTTTGAGGGCGAAGAAGAATCCGGCTCGCCGTCGCTGAAGCCTTTCCTCGAAGCCAATGCGGAAGAACTGAAAGCCGATTATGCGCTGGTCTGCGATACCGGCATGTGGGACAGGGATACACCCGCCATTGCCGCAGCCCTTCGCGGCCTGGTCGGCGAAGAAGTCGTCATCACCGCAGCCGACCGCGATCTGCATTCCGGTCTGTTCGGCGGGGCGGCGGCAAACCCCATCCACATCCTCACCGACATTCTCGCCGGCCTGCATGACGAGACCGGCCGGGTGACGCTTTCCGGCTTTTATGACGGCGTGGAAGAAACCCCCGCCAACATCAAGGCCTCCTGGGAAACGCTGGGCCGCACGGCCGAAGCCTTCCTCGGCGAAGTCGGCCTTTCGGTTCCCTCGGGTGAAAAGGGTCGCTCCGTGCTGGAGCAGACCTGGGCGCGGCCGACGGCGGAAGTCAACGGCATTATCGGCGGCTATACCGGCGATGGTTTCAAGACCGTGATCGCCGCCAAGGCCTCCGCCAAGGTGTCTTTCCGCCTCGTCGGCGAGCAGGACCCTGCGGCCATTCGTGAAAGCTTCCGGGCCTATGTGCGCTCGAAGGTTCCCGCCGATTGCTCCGTGGAGTTCCACGAACATGGCGGCTCACCCGCCATCCAGCTGTCTTACGACTCGCCCGTGCTGACCAAAGCCAAAAACGCGCTTTCGGAAGAGTGGCCGAAACCAGCCGTCGTCATCGGCATGGGTGGCTCGATCCCTATCGTCGGCGATTTCCAGAAGATGCTGGGAATGGATTCGCTGCTTGTCGGCTTCGGACTTACCGATGACCGTATTCATTCGCCGAATGAAAAATACGACCTGCAGTCCTTCCACAAGGGCATTCGCTCCTGGGTCCGCATTCTCGACGCGCTCGCGACGAAATAATCCAGAAAAAAGAGGAGGTGCCGAATATTCGGCACCTCCTCGGCACATAAAACAAAAAGGCCGGGCAAGCCCGACCTTTCCATCCGTTTTCCGTCAATGCCAGTACATCCGTGGTCAAAGCGTTCAAACGGCCTGATGCTCCAGAGCGCGTCAAAGATATCGACGCTGCTTTCCGGCTCAGGATCGGCTGCTTTGGTTAATCTTTGGTTAACACAACAGCAGCGGCACTTTTAGAAGCGCCATTCCCGGCAGTTCCGGTCCGGAGCACTGTTGAACCCTATATTGGTATGTGACCCGGCTTTTTCAAGGGCAACCGGTCCAGCCCCTTCCTGCAAAAGAAAAAGGCCGGAAAAATCCGGCCTTTCCATTCATGCGAATGACCCTTTCGGGCCAAAGCGCTTATCAGGCAGCAACGAGGTTGCCTGCGGACATCTTGCCCGAGCGACGATCCTGCATCAGCTCGTAGGAGAGCTTCTGGCCGTCGTTGAGGGCGGTCAGACCAGCGCGCTCAACAGCGGAGATGTGAACGAATACGTCCTGCGAACCGTCGTCAGGCTGAATGAAGCCGTAGCCCTTGGTTGCGTTGAACCACTTTACTGTACCAGTCGCCATAACGATTTCCTTCCGTTGGCAATTGTATTTGCACTGCGAGCAGTGCGGACTTGGGTCGAATTTGAAGGAAAAGATCGTCGTGAGCGCCTAAAAAGACGCCGAAGCTCTGGTCGTCAAACAAATATCGATGGCGAAGTACCTAGGTTGGAAGGGGCTGAAAGTCAAGTTTCTTTGAACATGACCATCTGGTCAGGGTTCAGCGGGGAGCCAGACAACAGGAACGCCAAAAAGCAAAAACCCGGCGCGGGAGGAGGTGCGCCGGGTTCTTGAAACTGACTGACAATTGGGAGGAGGAGTATTGTCAGTCCAATCGGGCGACGCTGGGAGGAGGAGTGCGTCGCTTCGATGATTTGAAGATACAGGATCGCCGCTTAAAAAACAGACGTTTCATCGCAGCGCAGCATTGCGCATAATGCATAGCTGTTTCGAGGTGACTTGAAGCTTCTCCGCGTAACGCCTAATAAATACGCATGTCTATCGAATCCGTCAGAGCCTTTTTCACCGAAAAGTCGCCCGAGGTTGCCGTGATCGAAACGGAAACAAGTTCGGCGACGGTTGCGTTGGCCGCTGAAGCGCATGGCGTCGACCCCGACCAGATTGCGAAAACCATTTGCCTGAAGGCGGGTGAAACCATTCTTCTTGTCGTCGCCGCCGGCACGAAGCGGCTCGACAACCGCAAATTCCGCGATCATTTCGGCGCAAAGCCGCGCATGCTCGGACCGGAGGAGGTGGTTGCGGTGACCAGCCATCCCATAGGCGGCGTGTGCCCTTTCGGCCTACCCTCCCCGCTTCCGGTGTTTTGCGACGTCTCGCTGAAAAACTATCATGAGGTGGTTCCCGCGGCCGGCGCCACCAATGCGGCGGTGAGAATTTCGCCGGAGGTGATGGCCGAGCTGACGGATGCGGAATGGGTCGACGTCTGCCAATGACGCCGATTTGATCCGGCCAGGACTTAACCCCGCCTTAAATTGCCGCATTTAAACTCTTCATCCTGGATTAAGGATCGCGCAGGCATAGAAGCCTGAAAACCCGAACGGGATGCGCGCGGTTTCGCGAATAGGAGCGACTTCGGCTGGATGGCAGGCAAGGGTAAATCACGCGAACGGGTAGAACCCTCCTTCGGGGATTTCCACGAATCCGGCGATGACCTGCGCCTCGACGCCAGCGAGCGCATCAGCGGAACCACAAAGCAGCAAGCCAGAAAACCGAAGCCGACATCCGGCCGCACCAAATCCAGGAAAAAAGGAAAGCGCACCCGCAGCTCCGGCCGCGGCGCGACGGGCTTCATTCGCTCCCTCGTCTATTGGTGCATCGTACTCGGCATCTGGGGCGGCATCGGTATTGCAGGTCTCGTTCTCTATTACGGCGCGCGCATGCCGAGCGCCAGCAGCTGGTCCATTCCCGAACGCCCGCCGAATGTGAAGATCGTTTCGGTGAATGGCAGCGTGCTGGCCAATCGCGGCACCACCGGCGGCGAGGCGCTCGCGCTGGAAGATATGTCGCCCTATATTCCGCAGGCCGTCATGGCGATCGAGGACCGGCGGTTTTATTCGCATTTCGGGGTCGATCCGCTCGGCCTCGGACGCGCCATCGTCACGAATGTGCTGACGGGACGAACCGTGCAGGGCGGCTCGACGCTGACGCAGCAGCTCGCGAAAAACCTGTTCCTCTCGCCGGATCGCACGCTGGAACGCAAGGTTCAGGAAGTGCTGTTGTCCTTCTGGCTGGAGCATGAGTTCACCAAGGACCAGATTCTCGCGATGTATCTCAATCGCGTCTATTTCGGCTCCAATGCCTATGGTGTCGAGGCGGCCTCGCGGCGCTACTTCAACAAATCCGCGCGCGACGTCAATCTGGGCGAGGCGGCGATGCTGGCCGGACTTCTTAAAGCGCCCTCGCGCCTCTCGCCGGCGCGCGATCCGCAGGCGGCGGAAGAACGGGCGCAGGTCGTGCTGCAATCCATGCGCGATGTCGGCTTCATCACCGACGATGAAATCAAGACGGCCATGTCGCAGCCGCCGACCAAGGCGAAACGTTTCTGGTCTGGCGCCGAACATTACGCCGCCGATATGGTGCTGGAGGAAGTGCGCAACCTCGTCGGCGAGGTCAAGCAGGACATCGTCGTCGATACGACCATCGACCCCAATCTCGAGCGCGACGCCGAAAAGGCGCTGACCCACGTACTGCAGGGCGATGGCAAGAAGCAGGGCGCTTCGCAGGCGGCGCTGGTTTCCATCGATGGCACGGGCGCGATCCGGGCCGTGGTGGGCGGGGCGGATTATGCGGACAGCCAGTTCAACCGCGCCGCCAAGGCAAAACGGCAACCCGGCTCCGCATTCAAGCCCTTCGTTTACGTCGCCGCACTCGAATCCGGGCTCACTCCCTATACCGTTCGTAACGACGCGCCTGTTCGTATCGGCAACTGGACCCCGGAAAATTACGAGAAGAAATATCGAGGCGAAGTGACGCTCGCCACCGCGCTCGCCAATTCGCTGAATACCATTGCCGCGCAGCTGGTGATGGAAGTGGGTCCCGATCGTGTGACCCAGGTGGCGCATCGCATGGGCATCGAATCCGAACTGCAGAACAATGCCTCCATCGCGCTCGGCACCTCGGAAGTGTCGCTGATGGAGCTGACGGCCTCCTACGCCCCCTTCATGAATGGCGGCTACAAGGCGACGCCGCATATCGTCAAACGCATCACCGATGCGGATGGCAAAGTGCTTTACGAAAACAAATACGACAACCCGCCGCGCGTCCTGAGCGAAGAGATCGCCGCGACCATGAACAGCATGCTGTCGCGCGTCATCACCGAAGGCACCGGCAAGGCGGCACGGCTGCAGGGCTGGCAGGCGGCAGGAAAATCCGGCACGACGCAATCCTTCCGCGACGCCCTTTTTGTCGGCTACACAAGCAACCTGACCACCGGCGTCTGGTTCGGCAATGACGACGGCACGTCGATGAAGAAGGTCACCGGCGGCGGGCTTCCCGCAAAGGCCTGGAAAGATTTCATGACCGCCGCCCATTCGGGGCTTTCGCCCTCACCGCTCTTCGGGCTTGGCGCAGGCGGCGTGCCGCCGCTTGGGGAAATGCAGCAGCCGGCGCCGGAAAGCGCGCCCTCCTCCATCGGCGATATCATTTCCAATGCGCTCGGCGGCGGAACGGTGGATACGCGCGCCTATCCCGAAGCCCCGGTTGCGCCGAATCCGAATCAGCCCGGCGCACCGATGCCGCCGGCAAATATCCCTTCCCGCGATATCGAACCCGGCTATTCAGCCGGCAACGGGCCTGTACCACCCGCCGATATCGGCGGTCAGGCGCCATCCGGACCGAAGCAGACGACCCTGCTCGATATTCTGATGGGAAACTAGCGGCTTAGAGCGAGCGGCAGGTGCTGGTCTCAAGACCGATGGAGTTTCGCCAGTGCTGCATGAAAACTCCCGATTTTGCAGGTTTTGGTTCCATGGGACAGGCCGTCTCCGCAGCCACGAGCGGAGAGGATGCCGACCCTGCAACATCCGCGTGCAGTCACATTAACCGTAGATTGCCATTTGCGCCGGCGCGGTTACATTTCGGATGACTTTTTACGGTAAATGAATTATTAATCGTTCATATAAATTAATTTTCTTCTATCAAAATAACTTTTCAGGGCTTTATATTATGCTGGGTACTAAAGGCTCATCGCATGCCGTTTTTTACGGTGCCTCCTATTCCGCAGCCACCACTTTCGAATCGCCGGAAACGCAACCTTCCTCTTCGGAAAAAACCGTCTCCGCATTCCTGCGCGGCCAGTTCGCGCTCAAAAGAACGATTGACATCGCAGGGGCGTCCATCGCCCTTGTCGCACTCGCGCCGGTGCTGCTCACCGTGGCAGTGATGGTCAAACTCGACAGCAAGGGACCGGTCCTGTTTTCGCAGGTCCGCTGGGGCATGAACGGGCGGAAAATCCGTGTCTATAAATTCCGCTCCATGAGGACCGATCTTTGCGACGCCACCGGCGTGGCGCAGACGGTGAAGAACGACCCCAGAATAACCCGGATCGGCGCGGTTCTTCGCCGCACCAATATCGATGAACTGCCGCAGCTTCTGAATGTGCTGAAAGGCGATATGTCGCTGGTCGGGCCCCGCTGCCATGCCATCGGCATGCTGGCGGCCGGCCGTCTTTATGAGGAGCTGGTACCGCACTACCATATGCGGCACCGGGTGCGGCCGGGCATTACCGGCCTTGCCCAGATGCGGGGGTTGCGCGGCCCAACGGATCGCAGCGACAAGGCGCGCGCCCGAATCGTCTCCGATCTTTATTACGTCGACAATTTTTCGCTCTGGCTGGATATCAAGATCATGGTCGGAACGGTGATTTCCGAATTGCGCGGCGGCAAGGGGTTCTGATTTTTCAGGCGCCATTGCCGCAGCCGCAATCCGCCGCTGCAAAAATTAGAAAGCCCGGCATCGCTGCCGGGCTTTTTTCATGAGATCATCATGACAATCAGTTTGTCGGCGCGGGAGCCGCAGCAGGATCCGGAAGCGGTGCCGGGTTTGCCGACAGCGTCCGCAGATAAGCGATGAGATCGGCGCGTTCCGTCTCCTTCTTCACGCCCGCAAAGCCCATGGCCGTGCCGGGAACGTGTTTCTTGGGAGCTTCGAGGAAGAAGCTGAGATGATCGTAATCCCAATGCACGGAACCACCCTTGGAGAAATCCTTCATCCCTGCGGAGTAGCTGAAACCTTCATGGCTGGCGATCGGCCGGTTGACGATATCGAAGAGATTGGGGCCGACCTTGTTTGCACCACCACTCTCTCCGGTATGACAGCTCGTACACTTCTTGAAGACCGTCTCGCCCTTGGCGGCATCGGCGCTCGCAAGCAATTGCGCGATCGGCGTCGCCGCGGCAGCGGCTTCTCCGCCGGCTGCTTCGCCGCCACCCTCTGCCGCAGCGATGGCATAACCTTCCTTTTCGGGCGCAGGCGCATGGAAAATGCCCTCAGACGCAATCGACACCGACATCAGGACGAAAACCGTGCCAAGCAACGCCCCAACGCCCATATTTACATAAGAATTCATCTATATGCGCTCCCTCGCATCCGCTTGATATAACGGGCATCTTGAAATTGCTCGAAAGCTATGGCTTTTGCACAGCCTGCGCAACTTGAATAATGCTCCCCACACCGTGACGTTTTGACACTTTTCGGGCGGGATTTGAAGGGTGTCGGATGAAGAATCGGGATTTCGAGAAAGCTGTCGTCCTCATACCGGCGCGGATGGCATCCACGCGCCTGCCGGGCAAGCCGCTCGCCGACATCGGCGGCAAGCCGATGATCGTGCAGGTGGCGCTGCGCGCACGCGAGGCCGGCGCAGAGCGAATCGTTGTAGCCGTCGACGACGAACAGGTGTTTTCGGCCGTCAAAAATGCCGGTTTCGACGTGATGATGACGCGCGACGACCACCAATCCGGCTCGGATCGCATTTTCGAAGCGCTGCAAAAGGCCGACCCCTATGGCAAGGCGGAATATGTCATCAATGTCCAGGGCGATCTTCCGACCATCGAAGCGGAGACGATCCGCGCTTCGCTGCGTCCACTGGAAAATGCCGCCGTCGATATTGCGACACTGACGGTCGAAATCACCGACGAAGAAGAAAAAACCAATCCGAACGTGGTGAAAGTGGTGGGCAGTCCGCTTTCCGAGTCGCGATTGCGCGCGCTTTATTTTACCCGCACCACCGCCCCTTATGGCGATGGCCCGCTTTATCATCACATCGGACTTTATACCTATCGCCGCGCCGCGCTGGAGACATTCGTGAGCCTGCCGCCCTCGCCGCTAGAAAAACGCGAGCGGCTGGAGCAGCTGCGCGCGCTGGAAGCCAGCATGCGCATCGACGCCGAAATCGTCAGTTCCGTGCCGCTCGGGGTCGATACGCCGCACGATCTGGAAAAAGCCCGCAAAATTCTCGCAAGCAGAACCCTCTAACGGACAGTCCCATGACCTTGAGCACAAATCGCATTGCCTTCCAGGGCGAATTCGGCGCGAATTCCGATATGGCCTGCCGCGACATGTTCCCGGATATGGAGCCTTTGCCGTGCCCGACATTCGAGGATGCCTTCAACGCCATTGAAAACGGCGAAGCCGATCTCGGCATGATCCCGATTGAAAACACACTGGCCGGCCGCGTTGCGGATATTCATCACCTGTTGCCGGAATCGCGCCTGCACATCATCGGCGAATATTTCATGCCGATCCGCTTCCAGTTGATGGTGATGCCGGGCGTGAAGAAGGATGAGATCCGCACCGTCCACAGCCACATTCACGCGCTTGGCCAGTGCCGGAAAATCATCCGTTCGAACGGCTGGAAGCCCGTCATCGCCGGCGATACGGCGGGCTCCGCGAAACTGGTGTCCGAAAAGGGCGACCGCAGCATGGCGGCACTTGCGCCGCGCCTTGCCGCCAATCTCTACGGCCTCGATATTCTCGCTGAAAACGTCGAGGATTCGGAAAACAACGTCACGCGTTTCGTTGTGCTTTCCCGCGATGAAAACTGGGCCCAGCGTCAGTCGAGCGACGAAATCGTCGTCACCACCTTTGTCTTCAACGTCCGCAATATTCCGGCCGCGCTCTACAAGGCCATGGGCGGTTTTGCCACGAACGGCATCAACATGACGAAGCTCGAAAGCTACCAGCTCGGCGGCAAATTCGTGGCGACGCAGTTTTATGCCGATATCGAAGGCCACCCCGATGACGAGCCGGTGCGGCATGCGCTGGACGAGTTGCGCTTCTTCTCCGAAAAAGTTCGCATTCTCGGCGTCTACAAGGGCCATGCGATGCGTGGCAAGCTCAACCAGGGTTGAGCCTGCCGAACGCGATTATTTCGTCCATTCCACCCAATCGCGCATCAGCCGATGCGCGATGGCGCCGCCGGGAGGCGCGGAAAAGCCCTCGCCCGTTGCCGTTTCCAGCATCTTGGCGACTTCCGCCCGCGTGAACCAGCGGCAATCCTCCAGTTCGATCTCATCGCGGGCAATATCGAAAGACAGTGCCTCGGCATAACAGCCGATCATCAGCGTATGCGGCATCGGCCAGGGCTGCGACGCGTGATAACGCACACGACCGACTTCAACACCGGATTCCTCATGCGTTTCGCGGCGGACGGCCTGCTCGATGGTTTCCCCCGGCTCCACAAAACCGGCAAGGCACGAATACATGCCCGGTGCAAAATGCGCACCACGGCCAAGCAGACAAAGATCACGCTCTATATCGATCGTCATCATGATGACGACGGGATCGGTGCGGGGAAAAATCGTGTGGTTGCAGGAGGCGCAGATACGCTTGTAGCCGCCGATGCGCAGTTCCATGGTGCCGCCGCACTTTCCACAAAAGCGATTGTCGGCGTTCCAGTGGGTGAGACTGACGGCCTGGGCAACCTCGCTCAACAATTCCTCATCGAGAAGATGGTCGCGATAAAGGATGCGAGCGTCGGCGAGCTTGTAGTGGCTCGCCAGCTGATCCTCGGCAACGGCGACCGGCACCGCAATTCTCGGCTCGCCGGTTTCGCGATATCCGAGCAGCACGGCACTGTCGAAATCCGGCTGCAATTCAGCCAGCTCATAGGCGGAAAACAGGGGATCGATGACCTGCTCGTCATGCTTCAGGACAAGTCGGTTGCCCGAGAAAGCGAAAATATGGGTGCCATCGATCTTCAGCGCATCGGCGACGCACTCTTCCGACCGCTTTTCGGCGAAACGGTCGAGGGCGTTCTTGGAAAAGGCTGTCAGCAGGCTTGCTTCGGGATGGGGGGCAGTGGTTTCAAAAATTTTCATGGAAATCATCAGAGCGCGCCGGAGATTTTTTTCATCAAACTTTCCTTTTCGCCCGCGGCATAGGGCACAGGCGTTCCGTGACCCCAGATGGGACCCGGCCAGCAGGTGTCGCCTTCATTGCGGGCGATTATATGGACATGAAGCTGCCGGACGATATTGCCCAAAGCACCGACATTGATCTTGGTGGCTCCGGTGATTTCTTTCAAGGCAGAGGCGACGAGATTGGTCTCGAATGTCAGCACGGCCTGATCAAGCGGGGTGAGATCGAACAATTCACTGACGCCGTCTCGCTGCGGCACGAGCACCAGCCAGGGCCAGCGGTTGTCGTTTTGCAAACGCAGTTCACATAGTCCCAAACGCGTCACAAGCACGCTGTCGCGCGCCAGTCTGTCGTCCAGCCGGAATGTCTCCAAGGTGTCCTCCATGTTTGTTTTCATTGTGATAGCAGTTTTTTGAAGGCTTGGCTTGCATTTGCTTTCGATATTGCCGATATGTGGCCCCGGGAGGTTGGTGGTGGACGAGCCACTCGCCAACCGGGTCAGGTCCGGAAGGAAGCAGCCCTAACGAGCCCGGCACGGGTCGCCGTGCCAGCCTCCCACCTTTTTTAAAAGACGTGCTCAGCTTTCGCCGGGCCAGTTCAGCGCCCCAAGACAACTGGCAAAACAAACTGGCGAGGCAATGAGCGACACCGTACCCACCACATCAAGCGAATCCCAGGTCGGGACCGGCTACCGGGTACTGGCGCGCAAATATCGCCCCAAGGATTTTTCCGATCTGATGGTCGGCCAGGAGCCGATGGTCCGCACGCTGACCAACGCGTTTGAGACCGGCCGTATCGCGCAGGCCTATATGCTGACCGGCGTTCGCGGCGTGGGCAAGACGACCACGGCCCGCATTCTCGCCCGCGCGCTGAATTACAAGACCGACACCATCGACAAGCCAACCATCGACCTGCGTATCCCCGGCGAACATTGCCAGGCGATCATGGAAGGCCGGCATGTCGACGTGATCGAGATGGATGCCGCCTCCCATACCGGTATCGACGATATTCGCGAGATCATCGAACAGGTGCGTTACCGCCCGGTTTCGGCGCGCTACAAGGTCTATATCATCGACGAAGTGCACATGCTGTCGACGCAGGCTTTCAACGGTCTTTTGAAGACCTTGGAAGAGCCGCCAGAGCATGTGAAATTCATCTTCGCGACTACCGAAATCCGCAAGGTTCCGATCACCGTTCTGTCTCGTTGCCAGCGCTTCGATCTGCGTCGCATCAGCGCCGCCGATCTGGTCGGCCTGTTCACCGCCATTGCCGGCAAGGAAGGTTTCGAAGCCGATCCGCAGGCACTGTCGATGATCGCCCGCGCTGCCGAAGGTTCCGCCCGTGACGGCCTTTCGCTGCTCGATCAGGCGATTGCCCATGGCAGTGGGCGTGTGGAAGCGGAAGCCGTGCGCGGCATGCTCGGTCTTGCCGACCGTGCACGTATCGTCGATCTCTTTCAGCATGTCGTCAAAGGCGATGTCGCGGCCGCCCTTTCGGAATTCAACGGGCAATATGAGGCGGGCGCAAACCCCGTTGTCGTATTGAACGATCTTGCCGATTTCACCCATCTCGTCACCCGCATGAAATATGTGCCTGACGCGGCGGAAGACCCCTCGCTTTCCGAGATCGAGCGCGTGCGCGGCGCGGAATTTGCCGAGACGATTGCGGTAACCGCGCTTTCGCGCATCTGGCAGATGCTGCTGAAGGGCATTCCGGAAACGGAAAATGCCTCGCGCCCGGCCGGTGCGGCCGAAATGGTGCTGATCCGGCTTTCGCACGCCGCCAATCTGCCCGCACCTGAAGATGCCGCGCGGCGCTTGGCGGAGCTTTCGAACGGTGACGGCGGTTACGCCAATGGCGGACCTTCGGGCGGCGGCAATGGCGGCGGTGCGCGCGCCTATTCGTCAGGACAGGCCGTGGCCGCGGGAAGACCTGTCGATCTTCCCGCCCAGCGCCAGACGACACCGCAGACCTCCGCCGTGCTGCGCGCCGTTCCGGACAGCCGCCCGCAGGAGATGCAGGTCGCGGCACCGAAAACCGAAGAGCGGCCGGAGCCGAAGGTTCCCGTCAATTCGGTGCAGGATATTGCCGATCTCTGCCAGAAGAACCGCGATCCCGTCATGCGGGCGAAGGTGCGAAACTTTGTGCGGATGGTGCGGCTGGAGCCCGGCCGGCTTGATATGCGCCTCGGCGAAGGCGCGCCGGGCTCTCTGCCGGGTGAACTTGGCGTGAAGCTCAAGGAATGGACCGGTATCCACTGGATCGTCAGCCTCAGCAAGGAACAGGGCGAGCCGACCCTTGTTGAAGCGGAAAGCAATGCCCGGGATGCCCGTCTTGTCGATGCGCGTCAGGATCCTGACGTTGCCGCCATTCTGGCGCAGTTTCCCGGCGCAAAAATCACCGACGTGCGCATCCGCGCCGCCGCACAGGATGAGGCGGAAGAAATCGCACCGCCATCGGTTGCCGAATCGAGCGAAGGCGACATCCTTCCCGGCGACGACATCGAGTTTTAAACAAAAAGAACAGGAGATTGGCACATGCGTGACATCATGGGCATGATGGGCAAGGTCAAGGAAATGCAGTCCAAGATGGAGAAGGTGCAGGAAGAAATCGCCGCCCTTGAAGTCGAAGGCAGGGCCGGTGGCGGCCTGGTGACCGTCATTCTCAATGGCAAGGGCGAAATGCGCGGCCTGAAAATCGATCCTTCGCTGTTCAAGGAAGACGAGGTTGAAATCCTCGAAGACCTGATCGTGGCTGCCCACAAGGACGCCAAGGAAAAGGGCGAAGCACAGGCGCAGGAAAAGATGGCCGGCCTGACCGCGGGTCTGCCGCTGCCGCCCGGCATGAAATTCCCGTTCTGATATAATCCGGCCGAAGAGGATGGCGTGATGCACGCCGTCCTCGCGGCAAGACAAGGTCTAGGCTTCCAGCATCGCGCGGAACCGGCTTGCAAGCGGCGTTTCGAGATAGGCCCTGCGTTCGGCCATGTCGAGCTGCATGGGGCGGAAGCGCTGCAGAATAGTCGGTATGGCCAGTTTCGTTCCCTGATAGGGTTCGAAGGCGATATCCTCCCCGGCGGCGAGCATTCCGCCTTTCAACACCCGGCAATAAAAACCCGGCTGGCCCGCCTGCCGGAAACGCGGTGCGAAATCGGCGTCGCCGATGCGGGCCGACAGGGTGGCGCAGGGAATGCGGGCGGCGGTCACCTCCAGCACGACTTCGTGGGCCGAGAACCTGTCGCCGACATGGAGTTTTGCGCTGTCGACGCCA
This sequence comes from Agrobacterium sp. T29, assembly GCF_006970545.1. Lineage (NCBI taxonomy): Bacteria > Pseudomonadati > Pseudomonadota > Alphaproteobacteria > Hyphomicrobiales > Rhizobiaceae > Agrobacterium > Agrobacterium sp. T29. The sequence continues at coordinate 2,786,784 of NZ_CP040640.1, read as the reverse complement.
TCCAGAACAAGGTTTTCGCCGAAAAACCCGGCTTCGACGACAAAGCCCAGAGAGCGCGACCAGAAATCGAGATCGACGGACCCCATGACGTAAATCGCCTGATCCGGCCCGCCATGATGTTTGCGATTGCAGACGGCGTCGCTGACGATACCTTCCGCGTCAACCATGACCGGGCCCTGCACGGCATGTTTGAAGATGCCCGTCTTCGCCGTCTTTCCCGGCAGGCTTTTTGCCTCGCCCCGGCATACCGCCCTGATTTTCATGGACTGCCCTTTGCGCTTCATGATTCCCGTTTCCCGATTTATGCAGTAGAAAGCGCTCATGGCAAAACGAGTCACCGGTCCCGAAATTGAAAAACTGATCCAGCTTCTGGCAAAAGTGCCGGGGCTTGGGCCCCGCTCTGCGCGGCGGGCGGCGTTGCATCTCATCAAGAAGAAGGAACAGCTTCTCGGGCCGTTGGGCCATGCGATGGGCGAGGCCTATGACAAGGTGAAGATCTGCTCCTGCTGCGGCAATGTCGATACGATCGATCCCTGCACCGTCTGCACCGACGACCGGCGCGACCAGTCGGTCATCATCGTGGTGGAAGACGTGTCGGATCTTTGGGCGCTGGAGCGGACGGGCGCGATGAACACCGCCTATCACGTTCTCGGCGGCACGCTGTCGCCGCTCGACGGCGTCGGGCCGGAGGATTTGAATATCAAGGGCCTGATCGACCGTGTCAGCGCCGGCGGCATTCGCGAACTTATCATCGCCGTCAATGCGACGGTGGAGGGGCAGGCAACCGCCCACTACATCACCGACCGCCTTTCCGGTCTCGACATCAATATCACCCGGCTTGCGCATGGCGTGCCGGTGGGCGGTGAACTCGATTATCTCGACGAGGGTACATTGACGGCGGCGCTTCGGGCGCGCACGACGATCTGAAGCCTCCCCCCCCCGTCATTCAAAGAGGAGACCGAATGCGAAACCATTTTGTCCCGAAGGCACTGGCTGCACTTCTTTCCGTTTTTTCAGCGGCGACGGCTTTTGCGCAGTCGGTACCGACAGGTGCAGCCGCAGCCCGATACGACGCCGAATTTAACGTCTGGCTGAAAAAGGAAATCTGGCCGGAAGCCCGTAAAGCCGGCATATCGCAGAAAACGCTTGAAGCCACCCTCAGCGGTCTGTCCATTAGCTGGAACCTGCCCGATCTCGTCATTCCCGGCCAGAAGCCACCGAAGGAGCAGAGCCAGAGTCAGGCGGAATTCTCCTCGCCGGGCGCCTATTTCTCCGAAAAGCGGCTGCAGGGGCTGGCCGGCACCGGCCGCTCGCTTGCCGCCACCCACGCCGCGACGCTGCGCAGGATCGAGACGAAATACGGCGTGCCCGGCGATATCGTCGTTGCGATATGGGGCCGCGAATCCGGTTTCGGCCGGGCAAAACTGCCGCATTCGGTGGTCGATGTGCTGGCAACGAAAGCCTATATGTCGACCCGCAAGGAGATGTTCCGCGCCGAGCTGATCGATGCGCTGAAGATCGTTGAAAGCGGCGATATCGCAGCCTCGCGCATGATGGGCTCCTGGGCCGGCGCGCTCGGCCAGCCGCAATTCATGCCGTCGAGCTATCTCAAATATGCCGTGGACTTCGATGGCGACGGCCATCGCGATATCTGGAATTCCGTACCGGATGCGCTGGCATCCATAGCGAACTATCTTTCCCAGCGCGGCTGGCAGCGCAATCGCGACTGGGGTTTCGAAGTGTCGATCCCCGCCAATGTCTCCTGCGCGCAGGAAGGCCCTGATCTTGCCCGGCCGGTGGCCGACTGGGCGAAGATGGGCATCACCCGCATTTCCGGAAAAGCTTTCCCGTCCAATGACCTATCCGCCGATGGCATGATGCTGGTGCCGGCCGGACGGCACGGACCAGAATTCGTGGTGACGCCGAATTTCTACGTCATCAAGGAATATAATAATTCCGATCTCTATGCGCTGTTCATCGGCAATCTCGCCGACCGCATCACCCATGGGGCCGGCCCGTTCAAGGGTGAATGGGGCAATGTCCGATCGATGCTGCGCTCGGATGTTCTCGCCATGCAGAAGGCGCTGGTGGCCAAAGGTTACGATGTCGGCAAGGCAGATGGGCTGGCCGGTTTCAAGACGCGGCGGTCGCTGGGCGACTGGCAGGCGAAAAACGGCCTCGCTCCGACCTGCTTTCCCGATGCGACGCTGAAGGCGAAGCTGAGATAATCCGCTTTTAGCCCTCGCCTCTCAATGCTGGTCGGTATGGGGCTTGTGGAAGATATCGTCGGTCGGCGGAATGGTCTGCCGCTCGATCATCCGGTGCACGCGCGGCCTTGTCTTGCCGCGGTGAAGCTCGAGCAGCCGATCCCAGGCTTCCGCATCCGCTTGGGTGCGGCGGTGGTTATGGCGGACATATTCCACCCAGGTCGGCACATGGTAGCTTTCGGTCCAGATGTCGGGGTTCTCCAGATCGCGCATCAGGTTCCAGTTGCGGGCACCGTCCCGGATGCGGATACGGCGACGCTCGGCCATCAGCGGCAGGAATTCGCCGAGGTCCTCATCATGGATTTCATAGTCGATGAGGATAGCGATGGGGCCGCTGCGCGGCTTGATATCCAACCTCAGCGGCGGTTCCACGAAACGGTTGAGCGGATCGAGATTGAGCGAAGCGAAGGCTGGCATGGCGAGCTTGAGGCCGACGATGACACCGAGCAGCATCAGCGCGCACGAACAGAGCAGCGAATAGGAAATGCCATAGTCTTCCGCCAGCTCGCCCCACAGCCAGCTACCGACCGCAATGCCGCCGAAGGTGAGCGTCTGGTAGAGCGAGAGCGCCCGGCCAACCACCCAGCGCGGGGTGGAGAGCTGGACGATGGTGTTGAAGAGCGATAGCGCCAGAACCCAGCAGGCGCCGGCAACGGTCAGCACCAGCGAAGTGACGATCGCACTCGTGCTCACCGCCGTTACGCCAGCGCTGAAGGCGAAGCCTAGAAATGCAACGCGCACGATCCATTCGCTGGACAGGACCTCGCGCAATCTGGCGCTGATCAGCGCACCGCCAATGGCGCCGACACCGAAGGCGCCCAGCATGACGCCGTAGGTCAGAGGGCCGCCTTCGACCAGATCGCGGGCGACGATGGGCATCAAAGCGAGGATGGCGCTGGCGGAAAGGCCGAAAAGGAAGCCGCGCACCAGCACCTTGCCGATGTTGGGCGACATTGCCACATAACGCATGCCGGCCGAAATGGCGGCCAGAAGCTGCTCGCGCGGCAGGGTCGAGGCATATTTGGGCGGCTGCCAGCGAAACAGGGCGTAGATCAGCGTGAAATAGCTCAGCGCATTCACGAAAAACGCGGCAGCGGCGCCGGCGGCAGCAACGATGATGCCGCCGATTGCCGGGCCAACGCTGCGGGTGATGTTGAAGCCAACGCTGTTCAGCGTCACGGCGGCCGGCAAATCCTCGCGCGGCACCATTTCGCCGACGGAGGCCTGCCAGGACGGGTTGTTGAGCGCCGTGCCGCAGCCGATCATGAAGGTGAAGAAGAGCAGAAGCCACGGCGTGAGCCAGCCGGACCAGGCAAAAACCGTCAGCAGCACGGAGGCCGTCAGCATCAAAAGCTGCGCCGAAATCATGATGCGGCGGCGGTCGAAACTATCTGCCAGCGCCCCCGAAATCAGCGAGAACAGCATGATCGGCAAAGAGGTGGAGGCCTGCACCAGCGCGATCATGTTTTCAGAACTGGAGAGCGACGTCATCATCCATGCGGCGCCCACCGCCTGGATCAATCCGCCGAAATTCGAGGCAAGGCTGGCGATCCAGATTCGTCTGTAAGTCAAATGCCTTAAAGGCGCGAGTGGCGATTTACGGTCAGGCACGCTCTGTCCACTTGATGCAACTGCGATTTGTCAAACGGCAACTATAGACAGTGCCGGCAATCATGCCAGCCTTTCCGACATGGTAAGGGTGAAAATGTGGCCGAGCCGTCACTGAAACGCAGACGCCCGCGAAAACCTTGCAATCCTGCCCCGATGGGTCTATATGAGCCCTGAAATTCTTGATCGCTTGATGAAGAGTGGGGCCGCAAGGCTCCGCTCTTTTTCGTTAGGCGAACCGGAAACCACGGGCAGAAGGCCCGGTGAACATCAAAGACCGGAAGGCCAGATGGCAGACACCGCACATGAACCGCGACTGATAACCGAAACGGGCATCGACCAGCGTATCGCCGAGATCATCGAGCCTGTTTTGACGGGCATGGGATATCTTCTGGTGCGCGTGCGGCTCTCCAACCAGAACGGCATGACGCTTCAGATCATGGCCGAGCGCGAAGACGGCACCATGACCGTCGAGGACTGTGAAGCCGTCTCCATGGCGATTTCACCGGTTCTTGATGTGGAAGATCCGGTCGATAAAGCGTATCATCTCGAAGTTTCCTCGCCCGGCATCGACCGGCCGATGGTTCGCAAATCGGATTTCACCCGCTGGCAGGGTCATCTGGTGAAGGTCGAAACCTCCATTCTGGTCGAGAACCGCAAGCGGTTTCGCGGCAAGATCGTCGAGGTCAATGCGGACGGCTTCAAGCTGGAACGCGACCAGATCGCCTATGGCGAGGAACCGACAGTCATCATTCCGTTCAGCGCGCTTTCGGATGCGAAGCTCATTCTGACGGACGATCTTATTCGTGATGCGCTGCGGGCAGACAAGGCGGCCAAGGCCGCCGCCGCAAACCAGAACGACGAAAACGAAGCAGACGAAGACTAATTCCAACGTAAAGCCCGGAAACAAGGGCGAACCCCGCAATCATGCGACTTACGGAGATAGAAAAATGGCAGTGAGTGCTAACCGGCTTGAGCTTCTGCAGATCGCCGATGCTGTGGCGCGCGAAAAGGTCATCGACCGCGAAATCGTGCTTGCCGCAATGGCCGACGCTATCCAGAAAGCCGCCCGCTCGCGCTATGGTTCGGAAACCAACATCCGCGCCGACATCAACTCCAAGACCGGCGAAATCCGCCTGCAGCGTCTTCTGGAAGTTGTCGAGGCCGCTGAGGATTATTCGACCCAGATCCCGCTGGAGCTGGCCCGCGACCGCAACCCGGACGCCAAGCTCGGCGACTTCATTGCCGATCCGCTGCCGCCGATGGATTTCGGCCGTATCGCCGCCCAGTCCGCCAAGCAGGTCATCGTGCAGAAGGTGCGCGAAGCCGAGCGTGACCGCCAGTATGACGAGTTCAAGGACCGCATCGGCGAAATCGTCAACGGCACCGTCAAGCGCGTCGAATATGGCAACGTCATCGTCGATCTCGGCCGTGGCGAAGGCATCATCCGTCGTGACGAAATGATCCCGCGGGAAAACATGCGTTACGGCGACCGTGTACGCGCTTACGTCTACGACGTTCGCCGCGAACAGCGTGGCCCGCAGATTTTCCTGTCGCGTACCCATCCGCAGTTCATGGTGAAGCTCTTCACCATGGAAGTTCCGGAAATCTACGACGGCATCATCCAGATCAAGTCGGTTGCCCGTGACCCGGGTTCGCGCGCCAAGATCGCCGTCATCTCGAACGACTCGTCGATCGATCCGGTCGGCGCCTGCGTCGGTATGCGCGGTTCGCGCGTTCAGGCCGTCGTCGGCGAATTGCAGGGCGAAAAGATCGACATCATCCCATGGAGCCAGGAGCCGGCCTCCTTCATCGTCAACGCCCTGCAGCCGGCGGAAGTCGCCAAGGTCGTTCTGGATGAAGAATCCGAGCGCATCGAAGTGGTGGTTCCGGACGAGCAGCTGTCGCTCGCCATCGGCCGCCGCGGCCAGAACGTGCGTCTGGCATCGCAGCTGACCGGCTGGGATATCGACATCATGACCGAGCAGGAAGAATCCGAGCGCCGCCAGAAGGAATTCAACGAGCGCACGGCCCTGTTCATGGAAGCCCTCGACGTCGACGAAATGGTCGGTCAGGTTCTGGCCTCCGAAGGTTTCGCGCAGGTCGAAGAACTGGCCTATGTCGATCTCGACGAAATTTCCTCGATCGACGGTTTCGATGAAGACACCGCCGATGAAATCCAGACCCGTGCCCGCGAATATCTGGAGCGCCTGGAAGCCGAAATGGACGCCAAGCGCAAGGAGCTCGGCGTTTCCGACGAGCTGCGCCAGATTGACGGTCTGACCTCGCAGATGATGGTGGCGCTGGGTGAAGACGGCATCAAGACCATTGAGGATTTTGCCGGCTGTGCAGCGGACGATCTGGTCGGCTGGAGCGAGCGCAAGGATGGCGAGACGAAGAAGTTCGAAGGCATCTTCTCCAAGCTCGATGTTTCACGCGTCGAGGCCGAGAACATGGTGGTACAGGCCCGTCTTCTGGCAGGCTGGATCACCGCCGAGGAGCTTGCTTCCGCTGAGGAAGCCGATCCTGAGGCTGCCGAGGAGGCGGATACCGCCGAACAGGAATGATATCGCAGGCGCATGAGCCGGATGAGCTGCCCGAAACGGATGACGACGGGCGGCTCAAGGGCGACGTCAATGGACGTATGTGCATTGTGACACGGCAAAGCGGATCGCCCGATGAGCTGATCCGCTTCGTCGCAGGGCCGGACGGCAGCGTCGTTCCGGATCTGAAACGCCAATTGCCGGGGCGCGGCTGCTGGGTAACACCCGAGCGCGCCCTGATCGAGAAAGCCATCGCGAAGAAGCTCTTCGCACGGGCTCTCAAACGCGACGTCAAGGCCGGGCCGGAGCTTCTTGCTCTTCTCGACCGGCTGATGGCGCAGCAGCTTGCAGGCATGATGAACATGGCGCGCAAGGCGGGCCAGTTCATCAGCGGCGCGATGAAAGTCGACGCCGCCGTCCGTTCGGGGAATGCGATTGCCGTGTTCCACGCGACCGATGCTGCGGCAGACGGCGTGAGAAAACTGGACCAGGCCCGCAAGGCCTGGGCGCTCGGCAGCGATGCCGGCAACGAAATTCCGTCCTTCCGGCTCTTCAGCGGCGCCGAAATGGACGAGTTGATGGGCCAGAATGCTTTTATCCATGCCTGCGCGCTTGCAGGGCAGGCGGGTGAGGGTGTAGTGAAGCGCGCAACGATGCTTGAGCAGTACCGTCTTGGCGGTCGATCTCAGGCGGAACGCGACGCTGCCCGGACAGAACAATGACGCGGTTGCCCGACATGAACGGTCGCCGCGTTCCGATGCAGCAATTGAACGACGAGACCTGATGAACGTCATCCGGTTCTCGTCCGAAGGAACGGGAACGGAATGACCGACAACAACGACGACAAGACACTTAACGCACCTGCCAAGAAGACTCTCACCCTCAAGCCGGGCGGGATGAATCAGGGCACCGTGCGGCAGGATATGGGTCGAGGTCGCACGAACGCGGTTGTCGTGGAAACACGCAAGCGCCGCCCCATGCGTCCTGAAGACGAGAAGCAGGTTCATTCGGTTGCAGCGCCCGCTCCGAAGCCGGCCGCCCCTGCCCCCGCGGCAGCACCGCGTCCGCAGGCACCGCAGCAGCGCATCCACCAGCCCAGCGGCCAGCAGCAGCGTCCGGGTTCCTCCCAGCCGCAGCAGCGTCCCGGCTCGTCCGCACCGCAGCAGCGCCAGCCTGAGCGTCCGCGCGGCAACGTCCTGCACGACCTGTCCGCAGGCGAGATGGAAGCCCGCCGCCGCGCACTGATGGAAGCACAGGCCCGCGACGTGATCGAAGCCAAGCAGCGTGCTGAAGACGAAGCGCGCCGCAAGGTGGAAGAAGAGCGCCGCATCGCGGCCGAAAAGGAAGAGGCCGCACGCCGCGCCGCCGAAGAGGCCGCTGCCGCCAAGGTGGCCGCAAGCCAGCCCGCCGTGGAAGCAAAGCCGGAACCGGTCGATGAAAAGCCGGCCGCTGCCGCTCAGCCGGCGCTGCGCGCCGAGGCTCGTCCTCAGCCCGCCGCTGCCGCCCCTGCTCGCGCAACTCCCGAAACCGCCGCTCCGCGCGGACGCCGTACCGATGGCGACGACGAGGACGACCGCGGTGCACGCCGTGGCAACCTGCCGGTCCGTGGCAAGGTCGCCGCGCCTGCGCCTGCGAAGCCCGCAGCCCGCCTGAAGACAGAAGAAGAACGCCGTCGCGGCAAGCTGACCGTCACCTCGTCCAACCTCGATGAAGACGGCACGCCGCGCGGACGCTCCATGGCATCCATGCGCCGCCGACAGGAAAAATTCCGCCGCAGCCAGATGCAAGAGACCCGTGAAAAGGTCATGCGCGAAGTGATCCTGCCGGAAACCATCACCATTCAGGAACTGTCGCAGCGCATGTCCGAACGCGCCGTCGACGTCATCAAGTTCCTGATGAAGGAAGGCCAGATGATGAAGCCGGGCGACGTGATCGACGCCGATCTGGCGGAACTGATCGCCGTCGAATTCGGCCACACCGTCAAGCGCGTTTCTGAATCCGACGTGGAAGAAGGCATCTTCAACCAGGCAGACGACGAGGGCGAAATGCTGCCGCGCCCGCCGGTTGTCACGATCATGGGCCACGTCGACCACGGCAAGACCTCGCTGCTTGACGCCATTCGTCAGGCGAATGTGGTCGCAGGCGAAGCCGGTGGCATCACCCAGCATATCGGTGCCTATCAGGTCGAGAAGAACGGCCAGAAGATCACCTTCATCGACACCCCCGGCCACGCCGCCTTCACGGCCATGCGTGCCCGCGGTGCGCAGGCGACGGATATCGCCGTTCTGGTGGTCGCCGCTGACGACAGCGTGATGCCGCAGACGATCGAGTCCATTAATCATGCCAAGGCGGCCGGTGTTCCGATCGTCGTTGCGATCAACAAGATCGACAAGCACGAGGCAAACCCGGAAAAGGTTCGCCAGCAGCTCCTGCAGCACGAAGTGTTCGTGGAATCCATGGGCGGTGAAGTGCTTGACGTGGAAGTCTCCGCCAAGAAGCAGCTCGGTCTCGACAAACTGCTTGAAGCGATCCTGCTGCAGGCTGAAATTCTCGACCTCAAGGCAGATCCGAACCGTACCGCAGAAGGTACCGTCATCGAAGCGGAACTCGACCGCGGCCGTGGTGCCGTCGCGACAGTTCTCGTGCAGAAGGGTACGCTGAAGCCTGGTCAGATCATCGTGGCCGGCGACCAGTGGGGCCGCGTTCGCGCCCTCGTCAACGACAAGGGTGAACACGTCAAGGAAGCCGGTCCGGCCATGCCTGTCGAGATTCTCGGTCTTTCCGGCACGCCATCTGCCGGTGACCGTTTCGCGGTTGTCGAAAACGAAAGCCGCGCTCGCGAGATTTCCGAGTACCGCCAGCGTCTGGCACGTGACAAGGCTGTCGCACGTCAGACCGGCCAGCGCGGTTCGCTGGAACAGATGATGAGCCAGCTGCAGACTTCGGGAATGAAGGAATTCCCGCTGGTCATCAAGGCAGACGTGCAGGGTTCGGTCGAAGCCATTATCGCTTCGCTCGACAAGCTCGGCACCGACGAAGTCCGCGCTCGTATCGTTCACTCGGGCGCTGGCGCCATCACGGAATCGGATATCTCGCTTGCCGAGGCATCCAACGCCGCGATCATCGGCTTCAACGTTCGCGCCAACGCACAGGCACGTACGGCTTCCGAACGCGCCGGCATCGAGATCCGCTACTACAACATCATCTACGATCTGGTGGATGACGTGAAGGCAGCGATGTCGGGCCTGCTTTCGCCGGAGCGTCGCGAGACCTTCCTCGGCAACGCGGAAATCCTCGAGGTGTTCAACATCACCAAGGTCGGCAAGGTCGCGGGTTGCCGCGTCGTCGAAGGCAAGGTGGAACGTGGTGCGGGTGTGCGTCTGGTACGCGACAACGTCGTCATCCACGAAGGCAAGCTCAAGACACTCAAGCGCTTCAAGGACGAAGTGGCAGAAGTACCGGTCGGTCAGGAATGCGGTATGGCCTTCGAAAACTACGAAGACATCCGCGCCGGCGACACCATCGAGTGCTTCCGCGTCGAACACATCACGAGAACGCTCTAAAGCATTCCCAGGAAAATTGGACCCCGGTTTTCCGTCCGGAAATGCGATTAGAACAAAGAGCGTTCTCGCCGCAAAACAGGAATTTACTGTCGGGCGCCGGCTTACCGGCGCTCGCTCCGTTTGAGGCATAACCAATGGCAAAAGCTACATCATCGGCCCCTTCGCAACGCATGCTGCGCGTCGGCGAACAGGTGCGCGCCGCACTGACCCAGATTCTCCAGCGCGGTGAAGTCCGCGACGATCTGATCGAAAGCACCGTCATTTCCATTTCGGAAGTGCGCATGTCGCCCGATCTGAAGATCGCCACCGCCTACGTGACGCCGCTCGGCGTTGCGGACCACACCGACATCATCACCGCGCTCAACCGCCATGCCAAATTCATGCGCGGCCGTCTCGGACCCCAGCTTCGGCAGATGAAATACATGCCGGAACTGCGCTTCCGCGACGATACGAGTTTCGACAATTACCAGAAGATCGACGCGCTTCTGCGCTCGCCCGAAGTACAGCGCGATCTTGGACCTTCGAACGAAAAAGACGACGAACAGAACTGAAGCATGTCCAAACCACGCAAACAGCAGAACCGCAAACCCAAGGGCCGCCCGATTTCCGGTTGGCTCATTCTCGACAAGCCGCTGGATTTCGGCTCGACCGAGGCCGTTTCCAAGATCAAATGGCTGTTCAACGCCCAGAAGGCCGGCCATGCCGGCACGCTCGATCCGCTCGCTTCCGGAATGCTGCCGATCGCGCTTGGCGATGCCACCAAAACCGTGCCCTACGTGATGGACGGCCGGAAAATCTACGAGTTTACCGTCACCTGGGGCGAGCAACGCTCGACTGACGATCTTGAAGGAGAGGTGGTCGATTCCTCCGAGCAGCGCCCGGACGAACAGGCAATCCGCGATCTTCTGCCTAATTATAGCGGCGTTATCATGCAGACGCCGCCGCAATTTTCGGCCATCAAGATCGCTGGAGAGCGCGCCTACGATCTGGCGCGCGACGGCGAGACGGTGGAAATTCCCGCGCGCGAGGTGGAAATCCATCGCCTGACGCTGCTTGCCTGTCCGGACGCCGATACCGCGCATTTCGAAGTGGAATGCGGCAAGGGTACTTATGTGCGGGCGCTGGCGCGCGACATGGGCCGCGATCTCGGCTGTTTCGGCCATATTTCGGAACTGCGCCGCACCATGGTCGCCCCCTTCGGCGAAGACATGATGGTGCCGCTCGAAACCTTGACGGCACTGGAAGCCGTGGAGGATCGCGACGAGCGACTGGAGGCGCTGGATGCCTTCCTGATCGACACGGCCGAGGCGCTTTCCGCCCTTCCCCGCCTCATCATCAACGATGACCAGGCGCACCGGCTGAAGATGGGCAACCCTATCCTGCTGCGCGGGCGCGATGCACCGGCCAACCATCCGGAAGCCTATGCCACCGCGCATGGCAAGCTCGTCGCCATCGGCGAAATCGGCGAAGGCGAATTCCGGCCGAAGCGTGTTTTCGGCTGAAACGGGCTCTATCTATTTGTTTTACGCGTTTCCGGACGGAAAACCGCTTCGCACTTTTCCTGGAAACGCTCAGGGAGGCGCTGTCAATCGCCTCTTTCAATTGCACCCGGAATAGTTTATAGGCAGCGCCAGCTTGGGCTTTGCCTATGCTGCTGAATGGCCAGAGCTGGACGACATCCCGGCTTTAGGCGTCCCATTTTTCCTTAAAACAGAAAGGATCGTCCGATGTCGATTACTGCAGAGCGCAAAGCCGCCCTCATCAAGGAATATGCCACGAAGGAAGGCGACACCGGTTCGCCGGAAGTTCAGGTCGCAATCCTCACCGAGCGGATCAACAACCTGACCGGTCACTTCAAGGACCACAAGAAGGACAACCACTCCCGTCGTGGCCTTCTGACGCTGGTTTCGAGCCGTCGTTCGCTTCTCGACTATCTGAAGAAGAAGGACGAAGCCCGTTACACCAAGCTGATCGGTGCTCTCGGCATTCGCCGCTAATAACTTCTCCGGCGGGTTTCGCAACGATGCCCGCCGGTTTTTATATCCGGCCTTTGAGGCCACAGAAATTTCCGGGCGTTCGCCGCAAATGTGGCCCCGGACGATAAGGGTGACCCGGATGGGCCGGTGCCGCCTTTTTCAACCGCAGACCTGTCATGGGGCAGGATTGCCGGATGCTTCTTTGGGAAGCCTCCCGCTGTCTTGCCCGTGATTGAGTCACAGCGCTGCTTCCGCCGGTCACGACGCCGGAGCGGGCAGCCACAACCAAGGACAAGATATGTTCAATCAACACTCCGTGGAAATCGAATGGGCAGGCCGCCCGCTGAAGCTCGAGACCGGCAAGGTTGCCCGTCAGGCTGACGGCGCCGTCATCGCAACCTACGGCGAGACGATGGTTCTCGCGACCGTGGTTTCCGCAAAGTCTCCGAAGCCCGGCCAGGACTTCTTCCCGCTGACCGTCAACTATCAGGAAAAGACCTACGCAGCCGGCAAGATCCCCGGTGGTTACTTCAAGCGCGAAGGCCGTCCGAGCGAAAACGAAACGCTCGTTTCACGCCTGATCGACCGTCCGATCCGTCCGCTTTTCCCGGAAGGCTACAAGAACGACACGCAGGTCGTCGTCACCGTCATCCAGCACGATCTGGAAAACAACCCGGACGTCCTGTCGATGGTTGCGGCTTCCGCAGCGCTTACGCTCTCTGGCGTTCCCTTCATGGGCCCGGTTGGCGGCGCGCGCGTTGGCTACATCAACGGTGAGTATGTTCTTAACCCGCATCTGGACGAAATGGACGAGTCTGTTCTCGACCTCGTCGTTGCCGGTACGCAGGACGCCGTTTTGATGGTTGAGTCTGAGGCCAAGGAACTCAACGAAGAAATCATGCTCGGCGCCGTCATGTTCGGTCATCGCGGCTTCCAGCCGGTTATCGACGCGATCATCAAGCTCGCCGAAGTTGCTGCCAAAGAACCGCGCGAATTCGAACCGGAAGATTTCTCCGCGCTCGAAAACGAAATGCTGGCGCTCGCCGAAGCGGAACTGCGCGATGCCTACAAGATCACCGAAAAGGCAGCCCGCTACGCCGCCGTCGACGCCGTTAAGGCAAAGGTGAAGGCCCACTTCCTGCCGGAAGAAGGCGAAGCCAAGTACACGCCGGAAGAAATCGGCGCTGTCTTCAAGCACCTTCAGGCAAAAATCGTTCGCTGGAACGTTCTCGACACCAAGAGCCGTATCGATGGCCGCGACCTGTCGACCGTTCGTCCGATCATCTCGGAAGTTGGCCTTCTGCCGCGCACCCACGGTTCGGCGCTGTTCACCCGCGGTGAAACCCAGGCGATCGTTGTCGCGACCCTCGGCACCGGCGAAGACGAACAGTATGTCGACAGCCTTACCGGCATGTACAAGGAACGCTTCCTGCTGCACTACAACTTCCCGCCCTACTCGGTCGGCGAAACAGGCCGCATGGGCTCCCCGGGCCGTCGCGAAATCGGTCACGGCAAGCTCGCATGGCGCGCTATTCGCCCGATGCTGCCGACTGCGGAACAGTTCCCCTACACGCTGCGCGTCGTTTCCGAAATCACCGAGTCCAACGGCTCCTCGTCGATGGCAACGGTTTGCGGCACCTCGCTCGCACTGATGGACGCCGGCGTTCCGCTGGCCAAGCCGGTTGCCGGTATCGCCATGGGCCTCATCCTCGAAGGCGAGCGCTTTGCGGTTCTCTCCGATATTCTCGGTGACGAAGACCACCTCGGCGACATGGACTTCAAGGTTGCGGGTACGGCCGACGGCATCACCTCGCTGCAGATGGACATCAAGATCGCCGGCATCACCGAAGAGATCATGAAGATCGCTCTGGAGCAGGCACAGGGTGGCCGCAAGCACATCCTCGGCGAAATGGCCAATGCCATCACCGAGAGCCGCAGCCAGCTCGGCGAATTCGCACCACGCATCGAAGTGATGAACATTCCGGTCGACAAGATCCGTGAAGTCATCGGCTCCGGCGGCAAGGTCATTCGCGAAATCGTCGAAAAGACCGGCGCAAAGATCAACATCGAAGACGACGGCACCGTCAAGATCGCTTCTTCTTCCGGCAAGGAAATCGAAGCGGCCCGCAAGTGGATCCACTCCATCGTTGCGGAACCGGAAGTCGGCCAGATCTACGAAGGCACGGTTGTGAAGACCGCTGACTTCGGCGCTTTCGTCAACTTCTTCGGCGCCCGTGACGGCCTCGTCCACATCTCGCAGCTCGCTTCCGAGCGTGTCGCCAAGACCTCCGACGTCGTCAAGGAAGGCGACAAGGTCTGGGTCAAGCTGATGGGCTTCGACGAGCGTGGCAAGGTTCGCCTGTCCATGAAGGTTGTCGACCAGGCAACCGGCAAGGAAGTCGCTGCCGACAAGAAGAAGGAAGACGGCGAAGCCGCTGCCGAATAAGGCCGCGCCGCCAGACCCTATCGAGGCGCGGGTTTTGCCCGCGCCTTTTTTTCGTTTTGTTATCGTTTGTCTTTTCGGAAAAACCGGTTTCCACTTTTCCCTGACAAACTCCATCCTACCTCGAGGACGCTCCCATGAGCCGTGACGCCGTGAAAACCCTTTTCCATCCCTTTGCCTCGGACATGCTTTCCATGCCGAAAGAGGGCGAACGCGTTCTGTTTCTAGGAGCGGAAGCCGGTCCCCGGCTTGACGGTTTTGACGCGGAGATCGTCGCGGTTCAGCATCTACGGCCGCTTTATCGTGCTCTGCAAGCTCAGGGCGCTGAGGTGACACCGGATATTTCGGGCGAGGACTACGATGCGGCGCTGCTGCTATGCGGCAAACATCGCGGCGAGAATGAAAACCGCGTCGCCGAAGCGCTTTCGCGCGTGAAGGCGGGTGGCCTGATCGTCGCGGCCGGATCGAAGGAAGACGGCATCGTGACGCTGCGCAAGACGCTGGCAAAGCTTGGCATCGAGGCGGAATCCACGCCGAAGTATCACGGCGTCGCCCTCTGGTTCAAACGGCCGGACGATGTTGCAGCCGTCGTATCGAAGCTTGCTCAAAAGCCCGTCACGGTCGAAGGCCGCTTCACCGCCCTGCCCGGCATGTTCTCCCATGACCGCGTGGATGACGGATCGGAACTGCTCGCATCGCGCCTGCCCACAGATTTTGACGGCAACGCCGCCGATTTCGGTGCCGGCTGGGGTTATCTCTCCGTCATGCTGGCCGAGAAATCGCCGCGCACGGCCCGTATCGATCTGTTCGAGGCGGACTGGAACGCGCTGGAATTCGCCAAGACCAATCTTCTCGAAAACAATCCGCGGCTGACGGCGCGCTTCTTCTGGCAGGATCTGGCAAACGAACCGCCGAAGGAAAAATACGATCTCATCATCATGAACCCGCCTTTCCATGCGGCGGGACAGGCAGCAGAACCTGCCCTCGGCCAGGCCTTCATCAAGGCTGCCGCCGGCGCGCTGCGCAGCGGCGGCAAGCTGCTGATGGTCGCCAATCGCGGCATGCCCTATGAGCCGGTGCTCGCGGCGGAATTCCGCACCAGCACTGAAGTGTGCCGTAACGCCCGTTTCAAGATTCTGAGCGCCCAGAAATAATCAACTCGGCAGAATAATCAGCTCAGCAGCCATGCCCACAGCGACACGGAAAGAACGCCTGTCGCCGTGGAAATGCTGATGGTGGAGGCCGCAACGCTGTGGCCGATGCCAAAGCGGTTGGCGATCAGCCAGGCATTCACGCCCGTCGGCACGGAAGATGTGAGCACAAGCGCTGCCGTCCATTCCCGGCTGAGGCCAAGAAAGTGACCCATGGCCCAGACACAGGCCGGGAAAAACAGCAGCTTGAACACCGTCATGGTGACGGCAATGCCGAGATTGCCGCGAATGGTGTATTTCGTCAGCGCCATGCCGAGCGAGATAAGCGCCGCCGGCCCCGCCATGGAGGCGATCTGATCGACCACGGTTTTCAGGATGGGCGTCAGCGCCACGCCGGAAACATTGGTCGAAAGCCCGATGAACAGGCCGATCACCAAAGGATTGGTGATGAGGTTGCGGCCCACCTGCTTGAAGACCGCCGCCATGCTTCGCTTTTCCCCGCCGACCGCCTTGTGCGTGGCGTTTTCCATCAGGATCGTGCCGGCGATCATCATCACCGGCAAATGGATGGCCAGCAGAATGGAGAGAGCCACCAGCCCCTCATCCCCGACGGAGCGCCCGACTAGCGGCAGGCCGATGAAGATATTGTTCGCAAATGCCGAGGAAATGCCGGCAATGACGGCGATGCGGACATCCTGCTTGAAAACATAACGGGTGACGATATGCCCGACCGTCCAGGTGACGGCCACGCCGGCGAAATAGGTGATCCAGAGCCGGAAGGGCGAAGCACCGTGAAAATTCGCTTCCGCAAGTGTGCGGAAGATCAAGGTCGGCACGGCGATCTTGAACACGAAATCGCTGAGGATATCGCCGGCATCGGCCCTGAACAGACCGGCCTTGACGGTGAGCCAGCCGATCAGGATGAGAATGAAAATCGGGGCGACATTCGCGGCAACGGCAGACATGGAGGGAAAGCTTTCGCGGCTTTTGCGGGAGATACTCCGCTTTAGAGCCTTTTCCACGGGAATGGAATCGCGAAAACGCTCCCACTCTTTGTTTTCGCCAAATGGGCGCCCAAGAAGGAGAAAGCCAGTGAGCCGCTTTGGATAGAAAGCGCGTCTTGGCCCACAAAATCCGCAGGGCCGAATGTTGCCCAAAAGAAAAAGCGGGGTCTCCCCCGCCTTTTATGTCCGTTATATGCCGCCAGTACATCCGTGGCGGAGATAACGGTTGAGCCAGAAGACCATCATGTCTTCCATTCCGGTATGCATTCACACACCTTTTGCTCTGACAAATGAAATAGCTTAACCACATTACAGGCAGATGACGCGTTTTCGCTCCTCGCGGAGAACCGCATATTTTCTGTTTGGGCTTTTCTTGCCGCCAGAAATGTTTAAGACCTTTCGAAAAATACGCACACACCGTGCGAAACGGATAGGGCCTATGACGAAATTCGACGTACTGACTGTCGGCAATGCCATCGTCGACATCATTTCTCGCTGCGACGATCGCTTTCTCAACGACAATGCCATTACCAAAGGCGCGATGAACCTCATCGATGCGGAACGGGCCGAGTTGCTTTACTCGCTGATGGGACCGGCTCTCGAAGCCTCCGGAGGCAGCGCCGGCAACACGGCGGCGGGTGTGGCCAATTTCGGCGGCAAGGCCGCCTATTTCGGCAAGGTTGCTGAAGACCAGCTCGGCGAAATCTTCCAGCACGATATTCGCGCGCAGGGCGTCTATTTCGAAACCAAGCCGGAAGGCACCTTCCCGCCGACTGCGCGTTCGATGATCTTCGTAACCGAAGATGGAGAGCGTTCGATGAATACCTATCTCGGCGCCTGCGTCGATCTCGGTCCTGAAGACGTGGAAGAAGACGTGGTGACGGATACGAAAGTCACCTACTTCGAGGGTTACCTTTGGGACCCGCCGCGCGCCAAGGACGCCATTCGCGAATGCGCCCGCATTGCCCATGAAAACGGCCGCGAAGTCTCCATGACGCTTTCCGACAGCTTCTGCGTCGGCCGCTATCGCGACGAATTCCTCGACCTGATGCGTTCCGGTACTGTGGACATTGTTTTCGCCAACAAGCAGGAAGCGCTTTCGCTTTACGAAACCGACGATTTTGAGCTTGCGCTGACCAAAATCGCCGCCGACTGCAAGATCGCAGCGGTGACGATGAGTGAAGAAGGCGCCGTCATCCTGCGCGGCACGGAACGTGTGAAGGTCGAAGCCTATCCGGTGCATGATGTGGTCGACACGACGGGCGCCGGCGATCTTTTCGCTGCGGGCTTCCTGTTCGGTTATACGCAGGACCGGTCGCTCGAAGATTGCGGCAAGCTCGGCTGCCTTGCGGCTGCCGCCGTCATTCAGCAGGTCGGGCCGCGTCCGATGTCATCGCTCAAGGCGCTTGGCGAGAAGCACGGCCTTATTTAAAGGCTTCGCCGGGGTAAGCACCCCAGATTTCGCCCTGCGAAACCCAGCCCGAGGCCTGGCCGGCCTCGGCGCGGCACCAGTCGCCATTGCATTCGCCGATCCTGAAGACGACGCCCGGCTCAAGCCGTGCCACGACGGAAGCGCCCGACTGCGCCTCGCGGCGCATGTTCACGTAAACTTCCTTGCCTTTGCCACGCATCCACGGTGCCGCAACGGCCGTGCGCTCACCGGAAAGCAGAGCCTGGTTGACCCAGCCTTCCGTCCCGTCAGCATCGCGGATGCGCCGCCAGTTTTCATATTCCTGAATGATTTCCACCGGCATTCCCGATTTGAGATACATCCATGACACGGCATAATCCGTGCTCGGTCCGATGCGCATGTTGACGCGCTTGGATTTCAGGCTGACAAAACGCGGCAGCGGCAAGCCGCTTGCGCCTTTGGCGGCACCCTGCGCCATGGCGTCGGTTGCCGCACCGAGGAGGCCCAAAGACAATGCAATGCAAAAGATAGAAACCACACTGCGCATGCCCATTTCCGTTTCCCGCCTTCTGCAAACCGGATGATATTTAAGGAGGCTCGCTTCCACATGCCTCAAGCTTCAGCGAGTTTTGTTTGTCTTCGCCGGTGGGTCTGGTAGAAACGCCCTGATTGAAAGAAATTATCGCTCTTTCTGGTTAATGACTTCTGAACAAGGCAGCGGCAAACGATGACCCACAAGAAGAGACCGACAGTCTATATCACCCGCAAATTGCCTGACGTCGTCGAAACCAGAATGCGCGAACTCTTCGATGCCGAACTGAATATCGACGATACGCAGCGAAGCGAAGACGAGCTTGTGGCCGCCTTGCAAAGGGTGGACGTGCTCGTGCCGACCGTCACCGACCGCATCACCGCCGCCATGATCGAGAAGGCCGGACCGCAGCTGAAGCTGATTGCGAGCTTTTCCAACGGCATCGACCATGTGGATGTGGACGCCGCCGCCCGAAAGGGCATTACGGTTACCAACACCCCCAACGTGCTGACCGAAGATACCGCCGACATTACCATGGCGCTGGCGCTTGCGGTGCCGCGCCGCATGATCGAAGGTACACGCGTGCTCGCCAATGGTGCGGACGAATGGCTGGGCTGGTCGCCCACATGGATGCTCGGGCGGCGCATTTCCGGCAAGCGCATCGGCATTGTCGGCATGGGTCGCATCGGAACGGCGGTGGCGCGACGCGCCAAGGCCTTCGGGCTTTCCATTCATTATCACAACCGCAAACGCGTCAATCCGGCCACCGAGACGGAGCTTGAGGCAACCTACTGGGACAGTCTCGACCAGATGCTGGCGCGGGTGGATATCGTCTCCGTCAATTGCCCCTCGACGCCCGCAACCTATCACGTGATTTCGGCGCGGCGGCTGGCGCTGATGCAGCCGACCAGTTACATCGTGAATACCGCACGCGGCGATATCATCGATGAGGCAGCCATGATCCAGTGCCTGCGCGACGGAAAGATCGCCGGCGCCGGTCTCGATGTCTATGAGAATGAGCCTGCGGTGAATCCCAAGCTCATCAAGCTCGCCAAGGAAGGCAAGGTCGTGCTGCTTCCGCATATGGGCTCTGCGACGATTGAGGGCCGTATCGAAATGGGTGACAAGGTCATCATCAATATCCGCACGCTGTTCGACGGCCACCGTCCGCCGAACCGGGTGCTGCCGGGGCGGAACTGAGCCGGTTCGGGCCGCCATCTTTCGATCATGGGGAGGGAGAGTTCAATGGGTATCCGGGCGAAGTTCTTGATGCTGGTCTCCGTCCTGATCGTGCTGGTCTGCGGTCCGGCCTCGGCTGCTCCGCCCTCACCAGAAGAGACCGCGGAACTCTATTATCGCGCCTGGCTGAATTTTGATCGCGCCAGCATGTCTCGCCTGAACAGGGAATGGGGAGCTTCGGGCGGCGGCCCGCGCTACACCGATATGGAACTGGTTGCGGACCCAGTCGCGTGGCAGCGCAAGAACAGGGGCATGCATTCACCCAAGGGGACGACGAACGAACAATCGGAGCAGTTCGCAAGGCTCTGGGTGGCAAGTACAGAGCGGGTGCGTTGTAAGGCGGAACCTGCGCGTCTCGGTGCACAAACGCCCACGGGTGTTGTTGTGGCGCGAATCAAGATGAACTGCTCTCTGCCGGATGTCGCGCCAGCTTTCCAGCGACTGAAGGCCAGCGCAAATGCGAACGAGACAGGCGATAGAACGCGCATGCCGTCCGCAAGACTGATGAAGCAGATGGTGGAAGCGACGAAGGCGGCTCCTCTCACCCACAAGGTCAGCACGGAAATCCAGCTCTTCAGCGGGCCGGACAAAGCTGTGTGGCGGGTCGGGTCGGCAGAAAACCAGCCGCAGACCGGCATTGACCGCGTCTCCTCCGTTTTTCTCTCCCAGATGGTGCAATCCGGCCTTTTGCAATAGGCTCTGCGATTGGCGAAGGACGCAGTGGGGTCGGCTGAAGGCAATTTTAACCGAGTAACTTGGTCATCTCGATCGAGGTCGTGCGATCATAACCGGCATGGGCGTTTTCAGCGGTCTTGACGAAACCCCAGGCGGCGAATCTGGCATGATTGGCGATGAGCTCGATGCGGGTTTCCAGCCGCAGCGCCGGCAGCGCCAGTTCACGGGCAAGCGCTTCGGACTTCTGCACAAGCATCCTGCCGATACCCTTTCCCTGTGTTTTCGGTGAAACGCATAATTTGCCGATATAAAGACAGGTCGGCTCCGGCCGGCAAAACAGGCAGCCAACAATCTCATCGCCATCAAGCGCCACAAAAGCGATCTCCACCCTCGCCTTCTCGGCAAGATTTTCCAGCGTCAGGCGATGAGCCGATGACGGCGGATCGATGACGCCATCCATATAGGCGAAGGAGGACATGATAAGCGCCAGCAATTCCTGCCAGCGATCGAACTCCTCCCCGATCCTGACGATCTCCATCATGGTTTTTTTCCCGCTGGCCGCCGCTTGTATCGCACGGTTTCGAAACGGGCCGAGAGGGCGTCATAGAGGAGCAGGCGGCCGATCAGCGGCTCGCCGGCACCGGTGATAACCTTGATCGCCTCCATGGCCATAAGCGTGCCGATAACACCGGTCAGCGCGCCGACAATGCCTGTTTCCGCACAATTGGGAATGAGGCCCTGCGGCGGCGGTTCCGGAAACAGGTCACGATAGCCGGGCAGCAGAGCGCCCTCGGCATTCGTCTCATAGGGTTTCAGCACCGTCACCGAACCATCAAAACGGCCGACAGCCCCCGTTACCAATGGTCTTTTCGCAGCCTCCGCCGCATCGGCGGCCGTATAACGCGTATCGAAATTGTCCGAGCCGTCGATCAGGAGATCGAAGGATCGCAGATGGTCATGCGCCCAGACCTGCGAAAAGCGCTCTTCATAAACAGGAGTGCGGACATGCGGATTGAGCCGGGCGATGGCCTTGCGCGCGCTCTCCGTCTTCAGCTCCCCAATAGTACCGGTATCGTGGATGACCTGTCGCTGCAGATTGGACAGGGAAACCACATCGTCATCAATCATGCCGAGCGTGCCGACACCGGCGGCGGCAAGATAATGCAGGACGGGAGCACCGAGGCCGCCGGCCCCGATGACCAGCACGCGTGCCGCCTTCAGCCGCTGCTGACCAACGCCGCCGATTTCCGGCAACAGGATATGGCGCTTGTAGCGTTCGATTTCTTCCGGGCTCAGCGGGTCCATGCCGCCCTCCATCTTTTAGCCGTCATGCGGTGATGCTCCCGTGGGATACATTGAAGAATTGCGCCCTGTCGCCAAGGGCGGAGAACATCGCCGTATCCGTTCCGGTCATAAAACTCTGGCCGCCAAGTGCATGAATGAGATCGAACAGAGCCGCCCGCCTGCCCTCATCCAGATGGGCGGCAATCTCGTCCAGCAGCAGAACCGGCGCATGACCAGTCATATTGGCGGTAAGCTGCGCATGTGCAAGCACCAGCCCCACCAGCAGCGCCTTCTGTTCCCCGGTTGAGCAGCGCTCGGCCTCCATGTCCTTTTCCGCATGGCGCACGAAGAGATCGACGCGGTGCGGCCCATCCAGTGTGCGGCCGGCAGCGGCGTCACGATACCGGCCATCGCGCAACATAAGCCTGTATTCATCCTCCAGATCGACGGCGGGACGATTGAGCCCATCGTCCACGAAACCGGAGAGAGAAAGCGCCGCCGAGGGAAAAGCGGCATTGCCCGCCCGCCCCTCTATCAGGCCCTTCAAGAGGCCGAGCATCTCGTAACGGGCGACCGCCATTGAGATGCCGAGTTCGGCCATCTGTTTTTCGATACCGTCCAGCCAGACCGGATCGAAGCGGCCTTCAGAAAGCAGGCGGTTGCGGCCACGCATGGCCTTTTCGAAATCGCTTGCCCGCCTTCCGTGAGCGGGGTCGAGCGACAGCACCAGCCGGTCAAGGAAACGCCGGCGATCCGAGGACGAGCCGGTAAAGAGGCCATCCATGGCCGGCGTCAGCCACAATACCCGCAGATGATCGGTCAATTCATCGACGGATTTCACCGGCGTGCCATTCAGCCTCAGGCGACGCGACACTACCTCGCCATCGCCTTCAATTCCCGTACCGATGGCGACTTCGCCATCCATGCCCTCGACATCGGCGAAGATCGAGAAACCGGTGGCTTCGGCCCCTACCCGCGTCACATCAGACAGGGTGGCGCGGCGCAGGCCCCTTCCGGGAGAGAGAAAGGAGACGGCCTCCAGAAGATTGGTCTTGCCGGAACCGTTGTCGCCCGTCAGTACCACATGGCGGTCATCGAGCGTGAGTGCAGCCGCCGCATAATTGCGGAAGTCCGTGAGTTTCAGCCGTAAAAGCGACACCTTGTTCGTCATGTTTACGGCCTAAAACGAAGATGGACGGATAGCAAGGTGGGGAACGTCCGTCCCCACCGAAGACAGCCGCTAGAGTGCAATTCATTCTTCAGTAGCAACTTTTTTAGTCGCCGGTTATTTATGAGCCGGTCCTCATCACCGGTAGCCCATTCATGCGCCTGATCTTTTCTCTCTTTCTCGCTCTCGGTCTTCTCTCCTCCTGCGCAGGCCGACCGGGGGCGGATGTGCTGGAAGCCGTCAACACCAGGACCCGCGACACGAAAATCGTGACCGCCTTCGTGGCGAGCACGCGGGAGAAAAACACGGACGCGAAAAAGGGCTTCGGCACGGCGCGGGCGATGGAGCCGAACTACGCCAGTTTCGATATTTCCATTCCGCCCACCCATAAAAGCGGAAAAATCGAATGGGCCAGCGGCAAGCCCGACCCGAAAAAGGATTTCGTCGTTACCAGGGCCGATATGCTGACGAAAACGCGCTTTAATGCCGATCTTGGCGACGTAGCCCGCTCCGGCAAGCAGATCGCACTTTTTGTGCACGGCTATAATTACAGCTATCAGGAAGCCCTGTTCCGCGCGGCGCAGATGGCGGCGGATGCCAATATGAACGGCGTGCCGCTGGTCTTTTCCTGGCCGTCGCAGGCCTCTGTCGCCGGCTATGTGGCCGACAAGGAGTCCGCGACCTTTTCACGCGATGCGCTCGCCGCGATGTTGATCGATCTCACCCGGCAGACCCCGAAGAAAAGCGTCGTCGTGTTCGGGCACAGCATGGGAGGCTGGCTGGTCATGGAAGCGCTGCGGCAATTGCGCTTCCAGGGCAGAAACGATGTCATCGCCAAGCTGCAGGTGGTGCTGGCTGCGCCCGATATTGACGCCGATGTCTTCCGCAAGCAGATCGAGGTTGTCGGCCGGCTCAGCCCGCCGCTCACCGTTCTCGTTTCCAAGGATGACCGTGCGCTCAAAGCCTCTTCCATCCTCGGTGCCGACGTTACCCGTATCGGCGCGCTGGATGTCACCGACCGCCAAGTGCAGGAGGCCGCCCTCAAGGAGGGTGTGCAATTCGTCGACATCTCCAATCTGAAGGCGTCGGACCCGCTCAACCACGACCGCTATGCGGCGCTGGCCTCCATGGTGCCGCAACTTGAGGCAAGCAGGCGCGGGGGTGATATCAACAGCGCCGGAGCCTTTGTTTTCGATGCGATCGGCGCCACCGTTGCCAGCCCCTTCCGCCTTGCGAGCCAGGTGGTGAACCCGCAATAGTTTTTGCGGGTCCTGCCGACAAACCGGTTTCAGAAATCCCAGTCCTCATCCTCGGTCGCAACCGCCTTGCCGATGACATAGGACGAGCCGGAACCGGAAAAGAAGTCGTGGTTCTCGTCGGCATTCGGAGACAGCGCCGACAGGATCGCCGGATTGACCCGGCAGGCCTCGGCCGGAAACAGCGCCTCATAACCCAGATTCATCAGGGCCTTGTTGGCGTTGTAATGCAGGAACTGCTTGACGTCCTCCGTCAGGCCGACGCCGTCATAGAGGTCTTCGGTATATTTCGCCTCGTTGTCGTAAAGTTCGAGCAGGAGATCGAAGGCGAAATCCTTGATCTCCTGTCTCTGCGTTTCGCCGAGACGCTCCAGCGCCCGCTGGAACTTGTAGCCTATATAATAGCCATGCACGGCCTCATCGCGGATGATGAGGCGGATGAGGTCGGCCGTGTTGGTGAGCTTGGCGCGGCTTGACCAGAACATCGGCAGATAGAAGCCGGAATAGAACAGGAAACTTTCCAGAAACACGCTGGCGATTTTTTTCTTCAGCGGATCGCCGCTGTCATATTCCCGCATGATGAGCGCGGATTTGCGCTGCAAAAACTCGTTTTCCTCCGACCAGCGATAGGCGTCGTCAACGTCAGGGGTGAGGCACAGCGTCGAGAAAATCGATGAATAGGAGCGGGCGTGAACGGCCTCCATGAAGGAGATGTTGGAAAGCACCGCCTCCTCATGCGGCGTTGCCGAATCCTCCATCAGGCGCACGGCGCCGACACCGTTCTGGATCGTGTCGAGCAAGGTCAGGCCAGTGAAGACACGGATTGTCAGTTTCTGTTCTTCCGGCTTCAGCGTTCCCCAGGAGGGGATATCGTTGGAGAGCGGCACCTTTTCCGGCAGCCAGAAATTCGAGGTCAGGCGGTTCCAGACTTCGAGATCCTTGTCGTCCTCGATGCGGTTCCAGTTGACCGCGCGGATGCGGGACGCGGGTTTTACGGCGATGTTCATTGTCTTGTCCCTCAATTCAGAGCGTGCAGGAAACGCAGCCCTGAACCTGCGTGCCTTCCAGCGCCATCTGGCGCAAACGGATGTAATAGATGGTCTTGATGCCCTTCTTCCAGGCATAGATCTGCGCCCGGTTGATATCGCGCGTCGTCGCC
The DNA here is from genome assembly GCF_006970545.1 of Agrobacterium sp. T29. Classification (NCBI taxonomy): domain Bacteria; kingdom Pseudomonadati; phylum Pseudomonadota; class Alphaproteobacteria; order Hyphomicrobiales; family Rhizobiaceae; genus Agrobacterium; species Agrobacterium sp. T29. The sequence continues at coordinate 2,761,505 of NZ_CP040640.1, read as the reverse complement.
GTATCGCGGAAGAACAGCGTCAGCGACAGGCCCTGATCGACATGCTGGGTCGCGGCCGCATAGGTGTCGATGATCTTTTCCGGGCCGATCTCGTAGGCATCCTGATAATATTCAAGATTATCATTGGAGAGATAGGAAGCCGGGTAATAAACGCGGCCGATCTTGCCCTCTTTACGGATTTCGATCTTCGAGACGATCGGATGAATGGAAGAGGTGGAGTGGTTGATATAGGAGATCGAGCCTGTCGGCGGCACGGCCTGAAGGTTCTGGTTATAGAGACCAGACACCATGACGTCCTTCTTCAAAACTGCCCAGTCCTCCTGTGTCGGAATGGCGATGCCGGCTTTCTCAAACAGCACCTTCACTTTTTCGGTCGCAGGCAGCCATTCCCGGTCGGTATATTTGTCGAAATATTCGCCGGAAGCATATTTGGAGTTTTCAAAGCCCTTGAAGCTCTGGCCCCGTTCCACGGCCAGCCGGTTGCTGGCGCGGATAGCGTGATAGGTCACGGTGTAGAAATAGATATTGGTGAAATCGACGCCTTCTTCGGAACCGTAAAAGATGCGTTCGCGCGCCAGATAACCGTGCAGGTTCATCTGGCCAAGCCCGATGGCGTGGCTGGCATCATTGCCCTTCTCCACCGAGGGCACGGAGGAAATATGGCTCATATCCGACACGGCCGTCAGCGCCCGGATGGAGGTCTCGATGGTCTTGCCGAAATCGGCCGAATCCATCGCCGAAGCAATGTTAAGTGAGCCGAGATTGCAGGAAATATCCTTGCCCATATGGCTATAGGACAGATCGGCGTTGAACTCGCTCGCTTCGCTGACCTGCAGGATTTCCGAGCAGAGATTGCTCATGCTGATACGACCGGCAACCGGATTGGCGCGGTTCACCGTATCTTCGAACATGATGTAGGGATAGCCGCTCTCGAACTGGATTTCGGCAATCACCTGGAAGAATTCGCGCGCCTTGATCTTCTTCTTGCGGATGCGGCTATCAGCGACCATTTCATGATATTTTTCGGTGACCGAAATTTCGGTCAACGGCACGCCATAGACCCGCTCCACATCATAGGGCGAGAACAGATACATATCCTCATTGTTGCGGGCGAGTTCGAAGGTGATGTCGGGGATCACCACACCGAGCGACAGGGTCTTGATACGGATTTTTTCGTCCGCATTTTCGCGCTTGGTATCGAGGAAGCGCATGATATCCGGGTGGTGGGCGTGCAGATAGACCGCGCCGGCACCCTGGCGCGCGCCGAGCTGGTTGGCGTAGGAAAAACTGTCCTCCAGCAGCTTCATGACAGGAATAACGCCGGACGACTGGTTTTCGATCTGTTTGATCGGCGCTCCAAATTCGCGAATATTGGTCAAGGACAGCGCCACGCCACCACCGCGCTTGGAAAGCTGCAGCGCCGAATTGATAGAGCGACCAATGCTTTCCATATTGTCTTCCACGCGCAGCAGAAAACACGAGACCAGCTCGCCGCGACTCTTTTTGCCGGCGTTGAGGAATGTCGGCGTTGCCGGCTGGAAGCGGCCGGAAATGATCTCGTCGACCAGATTGCGGGCAAGCTGCTCATCGCCACGCGCAAGGGCCAATGCCACCATGCAGACGCGATCCTCGTAACGCTCCAGATAACGTTTTCCGTCAAAGGTCTTCAGCGTATAGGAAGTGTAATATTTGAAGGCGCCGAGAAAGGTCGGAAAACGGAATTTCCGGGCATAGGCCTCGTCATAAAGGTCGCGGACGAAATTGAAGGAATACTGGTCCAGTACCTCTTGTTCGTAATACCCCTCCGTCACCAGATAATCGAGCTTTTCCCTGAGGTTATGGAAAAAGACTGTGTTCTGGTTGACGTGCTGGAGGAAATATTGCCGGGCGGCCAGGCGATCCTTGTCGAGCTGGATCTTCCCGTTCTCGTCGTAAAGGTTCAGCATCGCGTTCAGCGCGTGGTAGTCCAGAGCCGCATCGAGCGGTTTCTGGGTCGCGGCTGCCGGCTGTTTGGCGTCCTTGCGCATGGCGCTCGAGGTCAGCGTGTCCAAAATCGTTCCAATCCATGTTTGACGTTGGCGACATCTTCCTCCGTGCCGAGAAGCTCGAAGCGATAGAGAAACGGCACGGCGCATTTGCGCGAGACGATATCTCCGGCGGATGCGAAAGCTGCGCCAAAATTCGTGTTTCCCGCCGCGATGACGCCGCGAATGAGATTTCGGTTGGAGGGCTCGTTCAAGAACCGGATGACCGGTTTCGGGACGGCCCCTTTGGTGCCGCCGCCCCCATAGGTGGGGGTGACCAGCACATAGGGCTCCGACACATGTGGCACATCCTCGTCGGCACCCAACGGCAGGCGAAAGAGACGCCGCCCCAGTTTCAGAAGGAAACGATGGGTGTTTTCAGAGCGGCTGGAATAATAGACGATCAGGCCCATCGTCCCGCCGCCTCAGCTGATCGAGCCGATCATATCCGGCCGGAAACCCGCCCAATGGCGCTCACCGGCGACGACCACGGGAACCTGCATGTAACCGAGACCGCGCACGTGATCGAGCGCATCCGCATCTTCGGAGATATCGATGATCTCATAGGAGACGCCGATGCGGTCGAGGGCGCGATAGGTGGCGGTGCATTGGACGCAGGCGGGCTTGCTGTAAACGGTGACGGTCATAATTTCCTCTCTCGAAACCGATTTCGGACACGGCTCAACATTGCCGATTGCAATCGCAATCGGGCGGCGATGGTTCTGTCATTAGGGTGGGCGCGCGCGGCTTTTAGCCGCGTAAAATCACTCTCTACGCCGACGAGCGCAGCAACTCAAACAAATGCACTGGCATGACTTCACCCCGAAGCTTGTTCTGGAGGGGGCAGAAAAGGGCGCACGCAAATCATTTGCGTCATACACCTTCCTCCGGACACCCCGCCCGTGGACGTTTGCGCTCAAGGCAGGTCTCCTGACTTGCGGGTCACAACATCTATTCCGGCCTTCCCGGAGCTTTCAGCCCCAGTGACCCAAATCGGAACGATGCTCACCGCTTACAGTTGCGGGGGCAGTTTCGGCCTTGTTCCACCATGATAGCGTTACGCACCGAATTCCCGTCTTAGCTCCCAACCCTTGCGAATCGGAAGAACCTCGAACACCACATATAGTATATGAGGAAATTTTCGCGTCAATAAATAGACACACAAAAGCCCCACCCTGTGGATCAAAAAGATTCAACACATGGTCAACAAAGGCTTAACGGCACAAGCGCGCCGTCGCTCAAACAGAGAAAAGCGTTAATCTATTCCCAGATATCGATGCGGATATCGACGGGACGGGCGTTTTCAATCACCCTTTTTCCGTTCGGAAGATCATTTTCGAAAAGTTTGGCGTGGATCTGGGCCTCGTCCAGACCATAGCCCTGCCACCTTTTCCGCAGCCTCTCCTCAAGCACCTCGACGGACGGCCCTACAAAAATGGTGAGGTCGAAGCTTTTGGAAAGAGTTGTCCATGGCGCCTCGTCCAGCAGCAGATAATTGCCTTCAGCGAGGATAAAGCGTGTTTCCGGCGCAATCGCCCGGGCGGACGCTATGGCGATTTCACGGGAGCGGTCGAAAACCGGAACAAGCACCTCCTGCCCGCCCTTGCGGACGGCGGAGACGATATCGAGGAAACCGCGCACGTCGAATGTTTCCGGTGCGCCCTTTCGCGGCAGCAGCCCCCGCTCTTCAAGGATGCCATTGTCCATATGGAAGCCATCCATGGGCAGGACGGCGGCCGTTTCGCCCTGTGCAAGCAGAGCATCACAAAGGGCATCCGCCAGCGTGGATTTGCCGGCCCCAGGGGGACCGGCAATAGCGACGATAAAACGGGATTTACCTTCTGCCCGCCGAAGAACGTCTTCGGCGATCGTCTCAAGCTTCAGCGTCATGCGGCAAGCGTTTCCTTCGGCGCTTCCTTGGCACCCGTCATGAAGGCGACCGCATCCGACATGGAATAGTCCTTCGGATTGATGACGCACAGACGCTTGCCGAGCCGGTGGATATGAATGCGATCCGCAACCTCGAAGACATGCGGCATGTTATGCGAGATGAGAACGATCGGCAGGCCTCTCGAGCGCACATCCAGAATAAGCTCCAGAACACGCCGGCTTTCCTTCACGCCGAGTGCTGCCGTCGGCTCGTCAAGAATGACGACCTTGGAGCCGAAGGCGGCTGCACGTGCCACCGCCACACCCTGACGCTGGCCCCCGGAGAGGGTTTCCACCGCTTGGTTGATGTTCTGGATCGTCATCAGGCCGAGTTCCGACAGTTTCTCCCGGGCGAATTTTTCCATGGCCGGGCGGTCCAGCGCCCGGAACAGGCTGCCCTGAATGCCGGGTTTACGGATTTCCCGGCCGAGAAACATATTGTCGGCTATGGAAAGCGCCGGCGACAGCGCAAGGTTCTGATAGACCGTCTCGATGCCAGCCTTGCGCGCCTCTATCGGCGAGCGGAACTGCACGGGCTGGCCTTCCAGCCGGATTTCCCCTTCATCGGGTGTCACCGCACCGGAAATCGCCTTGATGAGAGAGGATTTGCCAGCGCCGTTATCGCCGATCACCGCCAGGATTTCGCCCGGATAGAGATCGAAATCGGCATGATCGAGGGCGGTCACACGACCATAGCGCTTGACGAGATTGCGTGCTGTGAGAATGGGTTCTTTTGCCATCAGCCTGCTACCTTTCTGATCCACTGGTCGATTGCGACAGCCATGATGATGAGGACGCCGATCAACAGATAGGTCCATTGCGGATCTGTTCCGATGAGCCTGAGACCGAGCGAAAAGACACCGACGATCAGGGCGCCGAAGATCATGCCCATGATGGAGCCGCGTCCACCGAACAGCGACAGGCCGCCGATAACCACTGCAGTAATGGATTCGATATTGGCGAATTGACCGGCGGTCGGCGAAACCGAGCCGATACGGCCGATGAGGGCCCAGCCAGCGAAGGCGCAGATGAGGCCGGACAGCGTGTAAACGGTGGTCAGCATGCGCTTGACGTTGACACCGGCAAGTTCGGCGGCATCCGGATCGTCACCGACAGCATAGAGGTGGCGACCCCAGGCGGTGCGGTTCAGCACATACCAGAGCAGGGCGACGAGCAGGACCATGGCGATAACGCCATAGGTGAAGACCGCGCTGCCGACACGGATATTGGCGCCGAAGAATTGCAGGATCGGCGCCTGCTGGGCGATATCCTGGGCGCGGATCGTCTCGTTTGCGGAATAGAGGAAGTTGGTCGCCAGTACGATCTGCCACATGCCGAGCGTGACGATGAAGGGCGGCAGGCGCATGCGCGAGACCAGAATACCGTTGATGAAGCCGCAAAATGCGCCGACAGCGAGGCCACAGAGAATGGAGAGTTCCGCCGGCAAGCCGTAACGGAAGGTGAACTGTCCCATGATGACGGAGGACAGGACCATGATCGCGCCAACCGACAGATCGATGCCCGCCGTCAGGATGACCAGCGACTGCGCCGCGCCGACAATACCGACGATGGCGACCTGCTGCAAAATAAGGGTCAGCGTGAAGGCCGAGAAAAACTTGCCGCCGAGAAGCAGGCCGAAAACAATCAGCGACAGCACCAGAACGATAAGCGGAACGGCCGCCGGGCTGGAGTGGAGAAAGTGCTGCAGTTTTTCCAGCACACTCTTGTCGTGCGTATCGAAAGCGGCGACCTGCGTCGAACTTCCCGAAATCACTTTTTCAAATTCATTATGCGGCTGAGCCCGCACCGGCTGATCGCTCATGGATTTTCCTCCCGATCGCTCTATCGCACCAGCCCTGACACCGGGGTCTATCTCCAAAGAGAATGATGCGTAGATTTCAAAGTGTTGTGAAGCGGCCTATATCATCCCCGCAGGACGCGTGACGCGCTCGTTTGTTCCTTTGTCCGATCCCCCGGATCGTGCCTGAATCATTCTCGTCCAAGGGCGGGGGCACGAATGCCCCCGCGGGTTTCAACGGTGAGGCATCAGCCCCAGCACTTGTTGAGACCTTCCTTCGTATCGATCGAGTCGAGGCCCTTGACCGGCTTGTCGGTTACCAGCGTCACGCCGGTATCGACGAAGTTCTTGCCTTCGGTCGGCTTCGGCTTTTCACCCGTGTCGGCAAACTTCTTGACGGCTTCGACGCCGAGAGCCGCCATCAGCAGCGGATATTGCTGCGAGGTCGCGCCGATCACGCCTTCCGCCACGTTCTTGACGCCCGGGCAACCGCCATCGACGGAAACGATCAGAACATCCTTTTCACGGCCAACCGCCTTCAGCGCCTCATAAGCGCCGGCTGCCGCAGGTTCGTTGATGGTGTGGACGACATTGATGGTCGGGTCTTTCTGCAGCAGATTTTCCATCGCCGCGCGACCGCCTTCTTCGTTACCATTGGTGATATCATGGCCAACGATGCGTGGATCGTTTTCATCGCCGATCTTGTTGATGTCCTTCACGTCGATTCCAAAGCCCTTCATGAAGCCCTGGTTCCGCAGCACATCCACCGTCGGCTGGGAGGGGGTGAGGTTGAGGAAGGCGATCTTCGCATCCTTGGCCTTGTCGCCGAGGCTGCCGGCGGCCCATTTACCGATCAGCTCACCAGCCAGAAGGTTGTCGGTGGCGAAGGTGGAATCAGCGGCATCGACAGGCTCGAGCGGTGTGTCGAGGGCGATGACCAGAAGACCGGCGTCACGCGCCTTTTGCACGGCCGGAACGATGCCCTTGGTGTCCGATGCGGTGATCAGAATACCCTTGGCGCCATCGGCAATGCAGGTCTCGATGGCGGCTACCTGGCTTTCGGAATCGCCGTCGATCTTGCCGGCATAGGATTTCAGCGTCACACCAAGTTCTTTAGCCTTGGCGGTCGCGCCTTCTTTCATCTTGACGAAAAAGGGATTGGTATCGGTTTTGGTGATGAGGCAAACCGAGGTATCGGCCGCAGACGCAACGGAAGCGAAAGAAACGCCAAGCGCAAGCGCGCCCAGAAGAGCGGAAACAGTGGTCTTCATGAGATCCTCCCAATGGATATTTGAGCACCGTGACGGTTACCCGACGATCCCGTCTCCTCCGAGATCGACGACCGTTGGCTCAGATGGAACCACCAAAGGAAACGCCTGTCAATAAATAAATCCGATTGAATTATTAATTCCGTATGGCATTCTAATATGCGGCAGGGAGGAATATCGCCACGTCGTTTAACGTTGCGATAGCAAGATTGCCATAAAGCCTGCTGTATCGGTCGCGGCGGATAGGGCGGGCGGGAGGATGACACTATGAGACAATCTGTCGAGACGGCGCCGCCGGCGCCGCCCACCACCATGGATATAAGCGGCGGCGCCAACCAGATCGGAGTGCGCGCTTATAATGAGCGGCTCGTGCTCTCGCTCGTTCGCCGTCACGGCGGACTGTCAAAAGCTGAGATATCAAGACTTTGCGGCCTTTCAGCGCAGACCGTCTCGGTCATCATGCGCTCGCTTGAAAAGGACGGGCTTCTCATTCGCGGTGAAAGGTTGCGCGGCAAAGTCGGCCAGCCATCGACGCCGATGCGGCTTAATCCCGACGCCGTCTTTTCTTTCGGTGTGAAGATCGGCCGACGCAGCGTCGATCTCGTGCTGATGGATTTTGTCGGCCGGATCAGGCTCAAGCTGCGCAGAACCTACCCCTACCCTCTTCCGGAATGGATACTACCCTTCGTAATCGACGGCATAACGGAACTCGAATCGAAGCTTTCCCCTGCCGAGCGGGAGAAAATTGCCGGCGTCGGCATCGCCGCTCCATTTGAATTGTGGAACTGGGCGCAGGAAGTGGGCGCTCCACAGATTGAAATGGAGAGATGGCGGGGAGTCGATATCCGGTCGGAAATTGCCGAAAACGTCAGCTATCCGGTTTTTCTGCAGAACGACGCGACCAGCGCCTGCGGCGCCGAACTGGTTTTTGGCGCAGGCCAGCACTATCCGGATTTTCTTTACGTCTTCATCGGCTCCTTTATAGGCGGCGGCGTCGTTTTGAATTCGGCGCTATTTTCCGGAAAGACGGGAACGGCCGGCGCCATCGGCCCCCTGCCGGTGCAGGGGCAGGATGGCAATACCGTCCAGCTTCTGAAAATCGCGTCGATCTTTGTTCTGGAAAACATGCTGCGCGAAAAGGGTATCGATCCGCGCCCCCTGTGGTTTTCTCCGGACGAGTGGATCGATTTCGGCGAGCCGCTGGAAAGCTGGATCAGGAAAACAGCCGCGGCGCTGGCGCAGGCCGTCATTGCCGCCGCCTCCATCATCGATTTTTCGAGCGTCATCATCGATGGCGGTTTTCCCGACTGGGTCAGAACAAGGATCGTCGCCGCCACCCGCCTTGCCCTTAAACACCACGATCTGCAGGGTGTCACAGTGCCTGACATCATCGAAGGCGCGGTCGGTAGCCAGGCGCGGGCAATCGGCGGCGCGAGCCTGCCCCTGTTTTCGCGCTATCTCATCGATCAGAACGTCCTGTTCAAGGACACGACCGGCTGAGCCTTCGCAACGCCCTGCGGTTTTATTACTCGGCTATTAATTTGGATATCTGCCGGTCATTCGCCAGCGGCGTGCTGCATGATCGCCGCCAGAAAAGCAGGTCCGTATCGCTCGAGCTTGGTGTCGCCGACGCCGGGAATCCCAGCCATTTCCTTCGCCGAGGCCGGTTTTGCCGTCGCAAGTTCTATGAGGGTCTTGTCGTGGAAAATCACGTAGGGTGGAACGTTCTGTGCCCGGGCAATTTCCATGCGCTTCGCACGCAGTGCCTCGAAAAGACTGCGATCGGATTCCGGCAAGACCGTCGATACCGTGTTGCGGGGCGTCTGCTGCCGTGCGGAACGGGGAGCGGATGGTATCCTCAGCATCAATGCCGGTTTTTCGCGCAGGAACCGCCGTCCATCCTCGGAGATGGACAGGCCGCCATGTCCCGACAGATCCACTTCAATCATGCGTAACGCAACCAGCTGACGCAGGATGGCGCGCCATGTGCGGTTGTCATGCTCCTTGCCTATCCCGTAGGTGGTGATTCGATCATGTCCGAAGCGGGCAATCCGCTCGTCCTCGACACCCAGTAATACCCGGATGACGTAGGCCTGGCCGAAACGTTCACCCGTGCGATAAATACAGGACAGAAGTTTCTGCGCGGCGATGGCCCCGTCAAACAGGTCCGGCGGCTCGGCGCAGGTATCGCAATTGCCGCAGGGCTCACACCGGTCGCCGAAATAGGAGAGCAGAACCTGCCGGCGGCAACCGGCCGTTTCTGCGAGGCCGAGCAGCGCATCGAGCTTCTGGCGCTCCATATATTTGCGTTGGTCCGCAGCATCGGATTCTTCGATGAAACGATTGCGCAGGGCAATATCTTCGTAGCCGTAGAGCATGAGCACGTCCGACGGCAGACCATCACGACCGGCTCGGCCCGTTTCCTGATAATAGGCCTCGATGCTGCCGGGCAGGTCGATATGAACCACGAAGCGCACATCCGGCTTGTCTATGCCCATGCCGAAAGCGACGGTCGCGACAATGATGACCGCCTCGCCGTGCTGGAAACGGGTCTGGTTCTCCTCACGGGCGGCCTTGTCCATGCCAGCGTGATAGGGTAGCGCATCGCGACCCTCCTCCCGCAGCCATGCCGCCGTTTCGTCCACTTTGCGTTTGGAAAGGCAATAGACGATACCGCTCTCACCGTCGCGATCCTTCAAAAAGCGCTTCAACTGCGCGCGGGGATTATCCTTCTCCATGATCGCATAGCGGATATTAGGCCTGTCGAACCCGGCGATGAAGGCATCGTGCTCTTCAATCCCCAGGTGACCGAGAATTTCGGCGCGCGTGGGCTCGTCGGCCGTCGCCGTCAACGCCATGCGCGGCGTATCGGGAAAACGCTCGATCAGCGTGTCTAACTGGCGGTAGGGCGGCCGGAAATCATGCCCCCATTGTGAAAGGCAATGAGCCTCGTCGACCGCGATCAGCGACAGGTCGATGGATTGCAACGCATCGAGGACATCTGGCTTGAGCAGGGTTTCCGGCGCGGCATAAAGAATATCGACCTTGCCGGCCCGCATGTCGCGCCAAAGCGCGCGCCGCTCTTCCGGGGAAAGATCGGAATTGAGAGCTTCGGCCCGCACACCGGCCTGACGCAAAGCAGCGACCTGATCGACCATCAGTGCGATGAGCGGCGAGACGATCAACCCCATGCCATTACGAGCAAGCGCCGGGATCTGGTAACAAAGCGACTTTCCACCGCCCGTCGGCATCAAAACGAAGGCATTGTTTCCCGCCATTACATGCCGAATGATGTCAGCCTGCCGCCCGCGAAACGCATCGTAGCCATAGACGGTCTTGAGGATATGCAAGGAATCAGCGGTCACGGCGTTTTTTGTCCGAAGGGGAATGATTGTGCATCATCACGGTTTTGTGGTCCATGGCAATGCCGAAGATAGAGTTGGCCGTGGAAGTAGGAGCGTGATTGAGCTTGTGATTCCTTCGCAAGCGCCGACGAAAGCAAGAGTGACACTCTTGAGAGAGAATCAGACCTCATAGCACCAGATTATTATCTTCGGCAAAAATCCCAACCTGTTGCGTATGTTACTTTTTAACAAGAGGGAAGGGTACGGCTGAAGGCGTTTGGAGCGCATCGGCGTCTTCTCCTCCGACAACAAAAAATGGGCGCGTCCTCAAGAAGGTATCCATCAGGCGTTCGTAACGATGGTGATTGGATATAATGTTTGACCGGAGAGACGAGCCAGATTTGATCGGCGAATGCGAGTTTTCGCCGAATTCTGCAGCATGATTTCTTTAATCTTCACATGGCATGGAGCGGTGGCTTGCCGTTAAGATCAATCGCGCTGTAGAGAAGCCAATACCGACGAGAGGAACCCGAAGCACGCATCCCATATAGAGCTCCTCACGAATAGGGATGGCCGAGGTCTTCGGGCCGTGCCGCAGCATCGAGTATCTGCTCTGCGAAACGGGGCCGAAGACATCGGTCCTCTCATCTGGTTCGACACCAATATAACAGCCGCTCAACGGGCCTTCAGAAAGCGATAGCCCTCATTGAAATCATTGGTGTATATTCGATCCGTCGCCACAAAGGGCACATTTCTGCGATAATCTTCAAACAGCGCTTTCGTTCCCGCTCCCAACTGCCCGGGCTTGCGCAGATCAACGGCTTGCGCGGCATGTAGCAACTGGATCGAGGACATCCAGTACAGGTTATCCAGAATTCGGCCGAGATTGGCGACCGAAAGCGGTGCGTGGCTGTCCAGATCCTCGATATTTCCTGCCATCGCAATTGAGCCGACGGGAGCCTGCGCGCCGATCTGCTGGTTTTCGGCCAGAAGCGCGACGAGTGGCTTCTGGATCGCACCAAACGCATGTCCTTGATTGGTTTCAGCAGCAAGGAACCGCGAAAGATGTGTTATATCCGGGTTCTCGAAGCGGATCGTCTGCATCGTAATGGCCTGTGACAGACGCACCAGCGCCGTGTTCAGTGCTTCAACCCTTGAGGCCACCGGCAGCATCTCAAAACCCGCACTCGGATAGATCGCTCCCGATACCTCGCCCTCGATAAAATATTGGGAGACCTGCCCGGAAGCCTTGTCGTCCGAGGCTCCCGCAACCACGCCCGGATTGTCATCACTGTGATTGATCTGGATTTCCAGCGCCCTGGTCAAATCCTGCGTTGCAATTTCGGCTCCACCAAGCACATAGGCCATGGTGCGATAAGACAGCGGGTCCTGCAGTGCCCGATCCTTCGCGGGTGACCAGAGATAGCTGCCGTCGAGGGCAGAGCGAACCATCAGTGCCCCGGATGTGTTTTCGGCAAAGGGGCGCAGCTCGTTCGTCGCCGCGAGGAAAGGGGCGACATTGCCGTTAAAACCTTCCAGTGCCAAACCAAAGACAACGGCTTCCTTCTCGAGATAACCCGCCGTATCGTGCGCCAGCAGGACAGCCTGCCCGGCGGTCAGCGCATTTGTGCTGAGGATCGAAAGGAAATCCTTGCCAACCGGCTCGAGCGGAGCGATGCCCGCCTCTGCCAGGGCACGCGCTGCGGGAATGCGATTGCCCTTCGTGAAGACCTCCCCTTCGCCGACCATCGCCAGACCGATATGGGAGGCAAGGGTGATATCCGCCTCGCCAACAGAACCGCGTGAAGGAACGACCGGGGTGATCCCCTGCTCCAGAAACTGTCGATACATTTCCGCGACGGCGCTCTGAACGCCGGTTCGGCCGGTTGCAATCTGGTTTAGACGAATCGCCATGCCCGCCCTCACGGCCTCGACCGCCATCGGCTCGCCCACGCCTGCGCCATGCGCGCGCAGGGATGTCGAATTGAAAGCGCGTGACAGTTTCAGCAGATCGTCGTCCAGCACGCGCTTGCCGTCCTTCATCGCGAAAACTGGGCGATCCTTGTTCCAGCCAACGCCAACCGTCAGGCCATAGACCGCCTTGCCCTGCAGGGCGGCCTCCATCACCAGATCGAAGCCTTCGGCGATCCGTTTCCCCGCGCTCTCGGTGAGAGTAATCTTGGCGCTGGCATCCCGCGCCAGGCCGACGACCTGTTCCACGGTCAGGCTTTGGCCGTCGATGGACCAATGTTCCGCCCGTGCGTTTGAAGCAGTAAGCCCGACCATCGCAAAAGCTGTGACAATGGAGAGGCGATGAATAGTCCCGTTTTTAACAGACATGATGTTCCCTTGAGTTGGTTATTATTATGCCGTCATGTTTGCAGCACTGTCCGGCGTCGAAACGGCTTCGCTTCGATTGGAAACTTCCAGACATGACGGGTGGAGCAATTGGGGGAGCTGGGCCTTGAGCGGCCCATCTCCTTCAGTTCGTGGAATACGGCTTCGGCAGGATCAGGACCGCTATCAGCGATATGAACGCCGCGGCCATGACGTAAAATCCGGGCGCGTGATAACCGATGCCCGTGCTGCCAAGCCAGGTCAGCGTCGCCGGGGCAAATCCTCCGAAGATCGTCACGGCGGCATTGTAGGCCAATGACATGCCGGTGGTGCGGATATTCGTCGGGAAAACCTCGGACAGGGTTGCAGGTGCGACCCCGACATATCCCGAGACCATGATGCAGAAGAGGCTTTGCACGATGATGAGCGTCGTCAGCGTTGGCGAAGATTGCAGCCACCAGATCAGGGGATAGACCGCGACCAGCATCGCGCCGGCGGCAATGGTAAGCATCAAGCGCCGGCCGATCCTGTCCGAAATGCTGCCGGCGCTGACGCAACCGACCGCGAGGAAGACGTTGCCAATCAGCGATGCCGTGAAAGCCTCCGAAGCGCTGAAACCGAAAGCGCGCTGAACGAAGATCGGCATGTAGATGATCAGCACATAGACGCAAACCGCCCACAGGATCGAGAAAGCGAAGCCTTTGATCAGATGGCCGAAATAGTCCGAGAAGACGAGCTTCAGGGGTGTTTTGGCGGACTGGTTCTCCAGACTTGCCTGTTCGGCCTGAAAAGCCGGCGTTTCGTCCAGCGTTTTGCGCAGCCACAGGCCCACCGGCGCGATCAGTACGCCAATGAAGAACGGAATCCGCCAGCCCCAGTCTCCGATCTCCTGCTCCGTCAGAAGCGAGGTAACCGCAAAGGCGACAAGTGCACCCATGATGTTGGAAATCGCCATGCTTGCCTGCAGCCAGGAAGCATATTTTCCTTTTTTGTCGGCTGGCGCATGTTCAACAAGAAAGGCGGCTGCTCCGCCGATTTCTCCGCCCGCAGAGAAGCCCTGAAGGACTCGTCCGGCAAGGATCATGAGCGGCGCTCCCACACCAATCGCGGCATAGGTCGGCGCCACCGCGATCAGCAGGGTGCCCGCCGCCATGATCATGATGGTCAGGAACAGTGCTGCCTTTCGACCAGCCTTGTCGCCATAGACCCCGATCACGATGGCTCCCAGGGGGCGGATCACGAAGCCTAGCCCAAAGGCGAGAAAGGCTTTCACGAGTTCGACCGTGTGATCGCCGCCGGGAAAGAAATTATGGGCGATGTAGATTGCAAACAGCGCATAGACGGTGAAGTCATACCATTCCAGGGCGTTGCCTATCGATGCTGCTGCAACGGCGCGCTCCGGTGATGACCGTCTGGCCGGTGTCACTGACAAATTTTGATATGTTTTTCCCATTATTGTCCCCTCTTGGCCTGCCGGTGCCGGCAGGCGGTGTTGATTGGTGATCGTAATTTTCCGCCCTTAGTGGCGATTGATGGCGTCTCCTCGCTTTGACCTGTCAGATCTGCACGTGATTTATGCCCTTGCTGGCAATTTCATCCTGTGCCTCGGCATAGCCCGCATCCGCGTAACGGATGACGCCGAGCCCCGTATCGTTATCGAGCGATTGCGAGAGCCGGTCGTCAGCCGCATTAGTGCCATCAGCGACGATCGTGACCCCTGCCGAGGTCATGAAACCCGCATATCCCCCGCCGCCGGAATGAAGCGCGACGAGGTCGGCACGCGAAGCGCAGAGCAACATCGCGTCGAGAAGCGGCCAGTCGGCGATGGCGTCCGAACCGTCGAGCATGTTCTCCGTCATGATGTTCGGATGCGCCATGCCCGCTGAATCGAGGTGATCGCGAGAGAAGGCGACCGGCCCCTTCAATTCGCCCGAAGCGACCAGAGCGTTGACCCGTCGTGCAAGCGCACTTCTTTCGCCATGGCCGAGCCAGGCGATGCGCGCCGGCAGCCCCTCGAACGGAACATACTTGCGCGCCAGCGAAATCCAGTTGGTAACGATCTTGTTGTCCGGAAACATCTCCAGCACCAGCTCGTCTATCCGCGCAATGTCCGAGGCCTCGCCCGACAGGGCCATCCAGCGGAAGGGACCAATCGCCCGGCAGAAAAGCGGGCGCAGATAGGCTTCGGTGAAGACCGGAATGTCGAAGGCGTCAGCAACGCCACCGGCCTGCGCCTGCGTGCGGATCAGATTGCCATTGTCGAAAACCTCCGAGCCGGCCCGCTGGAATTCCAGCATGGCTGTTACCTGTTTGGCAATCGACACCCTGCCGGCCTCGATCAGCTCATCCGGATTCTGGCTGCGCAGGCGGCGTACCCGTTCCAGATCGTAACCGATTGGAATATAGCCATAAACGAGATCGTGGGCGGAGGTCTGGTCGGTCACGATATCCGGGATGATCCCGCGCGCAGCTATTTCGGGATAGATTTCCGCTGCATTGCCGACAAGTCCGACGGACAGCGCCTCACCCTTGGCGCGGGCCTCTTCAATTCGCGCCAGCGCGCTATCGAGATCATCGGCAATCTCGTCGAGATAGCCGATATCCTTGCGGGTGCGGGCCCGTTCCGGATTGATCTCTATGCACAGGATGGCTGCGCCCGCCATGCGACCGGCAAGTGGCTGCGCGCCTCCCATGCCACCAAGGCCCGCGGTCAATACGAAACGCCCGTTCAGCGTGCCGCCGAAGCGGCGTTCGGCAATACGCATGAAGATTTCATAGGTGCCCTGAATGACGCCCTGCGAGCCGATATATTGCCATGCCCCCGCAGTCAGGCCGCCCCAACATATGAGGCCCTTGCGTTCAAGAGCATAAAAATTCTCGGCCTTGGCCCATTGGCCGACCATGTTGCAATTGGCCATGATGACCATCGGGGCCTCGGTCGAAGTCTTCATCAAGCCGACCGGCTTTCCCGACTGGATGACGAGCGTCTGATCCTCGTCCATGGTCGTCAATGCACGCACGATGGCATCATATGCGGCCTTGTTGCGCGCCGCCTTCCCGAGTGCTGCGTATACGACGAGATTTTCCGGGTCTTCACCGACAGCCAGCACATTTTCCATGAGGCGCAGCAGCGCTTCCTGCCGCCAGCCCTTCGCGCGAAGCTCTGGGCCTGAAGGGATCGGGAAGCCGGGATTGCGGGGATTCTCTCTCGGCATCTTCAGGCCTCCAATGCGTAATTGGTCAGGTTGATACCCATGACCTTTTCGGGGTGGACATAGATCGCCGGGTCCATCAGGCCCGCGCCGATCGGAATGAGGGTCTTCGGGACATGCAGCAAGTGGATCTTCATGCCGACTTTCAGCTCACCGACAGACAGCGGCTCGATCTCCTGCGACAATGTGGTGATGACGTCCGGAAAGGTTGCGAGACGACGGCCATCGACCGCATCGACCGCCATGTATTCGTTCATCACATGCAAGGTCAGCGCCGCATCGCCCCTGCCGATGGTGACGGTGCCGACGTCGAAAGCCTCATTTGTATAAACGACATCCTTCGCCGTGATCTCTCCTTCAATCATGATCCTGCCGCCCGTGGTCGCAAGGATCGCATCGAGGACTGCCGCATGCCCTCGAGGCTCGGCGGCGAGGATTGCGTGACCAAGCTCCAGCGCCTTGGAAATTCCGCCGAGCGCCGCATTTTTCGCGACGTAGCCGGCGCGAACCGGATTGCGGGCCGAGGCGATGAAACCGCCCGACATGTCGGAGGCCGTGCGCAGGATGGGAGAGATGCGGCCGGTTGCGCCACGCGTTACGAGTTCGATATAGCGATTCTGGTCGCGATTTCCGCCGACGGCCGTCTGGATCGACTGGTCCGGTTTTCCGGCCATGCCGATCGCCCCCATGTCGCCGGTCGGATGGGCACGCATGTCACCCACCGCGTCCAGCACCTTGCAGCCAAGGATCGCCGAAGGCAGCCATGCGTTGAGGGTCGAGGACTTGCCGTTCTGCCCGATCATCAGGGCCGCGACCTTCGCACCAAGCTCATCCTGCAAAAGCTGCACGGCCTTGACATAATCCACGCCCCGCATTTCCCAGGGCGTCGTGGAGGCCGGCGCACCGATGGCGGCAGCCGTCGCCACCCAGTCATCTTCGTTCAATTCGTCGATGGAGACGAGTTCAGGCGCACCGGCGTTCACTGCGGCATAGCCCAGCATCCGTCCGTGGTGGACCCAGCCGCCACCCCCTGCCGCATAGACCGCGCCTCCCCGCACCGCGGGTTCCACATCCTTCTCCGTCAGAATTCTGGCCACTTTCAGCCCTCCCTTTTTCTGTCCAATTCCATAATCGTGTTCGCCAGAACTTCAGCCGCCAAAGCGAGATCGGCTGCATCGGCCCATTCTTCCGGGCAATGGGAACGGCCGTCGCGGCAAGGGATGAAGAGCATCGCCGAAGGACACAGCCGTGTCATGAATGCCGCGTCATGGCCTGCACCCGACACCATCTTTCGATAGGGCGTGTCCAGCCCGTCGGCGGCCTTTGCCAGCATCTCTTGCAATCCATCATCCATCTGCATGCCGGGATTGGCGGAAATCAGCCGCGCCTCAATCGTGTTTTCGCCGTCCGCGTCAAGTCCCGTCAGCCAGGATACGAATGCTTCCTTGTCCTCGGCCCGCTCGGCGCGGATATCGACCAGCATGCGGACCCGGCCTGGCACCACATTGGCGGCGTTGGGGGAGATTTCGAACTCGCCCACAGTTGCGGTAAAATGTCCGGGACCACCGGAAAGCTCCGTCGCGTACCGCTCGATCTCACTCACGATCCGCGCCGCAGCGACGAGGGCATCCGCGCGCAACCCCATCGGGGTCGTGCCGGCATGATCGGGACGACCCTTAACCTCGATCTCGACGCGATTGATGCCGACAATGGTCGTCACCACCCCAAGCGCAATCTTTTCCCGTTCGAGAACCGGCCCCTGCTCGATGTGCAGTTCCAGAAAGGCCTTCAGGTCATCAGCCAAGGGAGCTTCAAGACTTTCCGGCTTGCCGCCCACATCACGTATGGCCGTCGCCAGATCGCGCCCGTCACTGATACGCCTCAGCCAGTCCTGCGGCAGAACGCCCGCCATTGCTCGCGAACCGATGCAGGAAACCCCGAAAATGGAGACTTCTTCAGCAAGAAAATCGACGACGGCCAGGTTGTGCCGCAAGGCAACACCGCGCCGGGAAAGAATGCGTGCGACCTCCAATGCAACGACGACACCGGCAACGCCATCGAAACGTCCGCCGTCCGGCACAGTGTCGGAATGCGAACCCAGCATGATCGTTCCGGCCTGCGGCTCGGTGCCTTCGCGGCGGCCGATCAGGTTCCCGCCCGCATCCGTCGAGACATTCAATCCTACACCCAGGAAACGCCGCCGAAGATAGTTGCGCCCTTCATCGAAACGGGGCGAGAAGGCGCGGCGGGTCCAGGGACGTTCCGGATCAGTAATCTGCGCCAGTGCGTCGAGATCCGCTTCTATGTCCTTTATTGACGCATCGAGATTGCGGCGCATCACAACAGCACCTTGCGCAGACCAAGTGTTTCGGGCGGCCGCACAAAAATGCCGGTTCCCGGCGCAGCCAGCACGTTTTCACCGTCAAAGACCATCTCGCCTCGCCGCCAGGTGGCTGCGACCGTCCAGGGCAGTTCCATGCCGTGATAAGGCGACCACCCCGCAATGGAGTGAGGACTGGTGGCTGCGTCATACACCACGGGCCGATCGACGAGCACCATGACGTCAGCGTCACGCCCGACCTGCAACCCGCCTTTCTGGTGATCCAGACGAAAATGCCGGGCCGGATTTTCGGCCATCAGCCGGGCCGCCCACACCAGCGGTACGCCGCGTGCGATCGCGCCCTTGACGAAGAGCGGCACCATCACCTCCAGCCCCGGGACGCCAGAGGCATTTTTCAGCATATCGGGATTGGTCTTGCGGTCCTCACTCCAGCTCACGTGATCGGTGGACACCATCGACACCCGCCCTTCCGCCAGATGGTGCCAGATCGCCTCCACTTCTTTGCGGGGGCGTATCGGCGGGTTGATCTTGGCCTTGCCGCCAAGCCGCGCGACGTCGTTCTCCTCATCCAGAACAAGATAGTGAATGCAGCATTCGACGGAGGAATACCGGCCGTTCCTGCGATACATCTCGGCGATCTCGTAACCGCGACTGACGGAGCAATGGACGACATGCGCCGGGCAATCTGTCTCGGCGCCGGTTTCATAAATCTGCAGCATCGCCAGCGTCTCGGCCAGTTCGGGACGTGACAGACCGTGCGCACGCCAGTCGGTTATACCGGATGCTTCGACCTCGGAAATCGCGGCGCGGACATAGGCGTCGTCCTCATTGTGGACGCCTGCGGCGAGCCCGGTCTTTGCAATCTCGGCGAAACAGGCGCGAAGCAGCGCAGGTGGGATACGCGGAAAGCGTTGGGGATCCGTGCCGAAAGTCGAGAACTTGTAGGCGCAAACTCCCGCCGCCGCCTGTTCGGCAATGCGGGCGGAACCCTCTTGCGGATCGACGGTGCCATAAAGCGCAACGTCGATGCGCGCCTCCGCGTCGATCATCGCGACCTTGCGCCTGACAGCCTCGGCGGAACACACGAGATTGCCCTCATCATAGGGCATGTCCACGATTGTCGTGACGCCGCCCGCCGCCGCCGCACGGGTCGAGGCCGCAAAACCTTCGGCCCCCTTCTGCGACAGCGAGTGCACCTGTGCATCAATGGCGCCAGGCAATATAAGGCCGGTGCCGAAATCATGATTTTCTCGTCCAGCCGGCGCGGGCCCCTCTCCGATGAGTGCCGTTTTCCCCTCGCGAATAGCCACGAAACCTCGAGAAATCTCGCGGTCGGTCAGAATGACTCGCCCCGCCAAAACCGTATCGAAATCCGCCATGTCGTCCTCCTGTCATATTTCGACTATGAGGCACAATTAAATTAGTGGTATATCCCAAAATCCGGACAGACGATGCCGAAATGGGAAGGCCAAGACGAGGCGTAGGCAGTGAAGGTTTCGACGATTCTTTTATGTGACCAGGTGGTTCGGCTCGGCGGCATCCACCTTACGTCCAATACAACGGGGATTCCGGTTTCAACCGTATCGGATGCCGTCAGCCGCCTGGAAACCGCCCTCTCCGTCAAGCTTTTCGTGCAGGGCGCAAAAGGCCTGATCCTGACGGCGGAAGGCGGGAGACTTAGCCCTTATCTCGCGCAGGCCGCCCATGAAATCTTCGCGATCCATGGCGCGTGTGGCGATGACCATGCGAAAGATATTTATCAGAGAGGCGTGTCGCTGATTGCACTCTTCCGCTTCGCGGACATTCTCGAATCGGGCTCGATCCGTAAATCCGCATTGAGGCTTCAAATCGGGCAACCGCAGTTGACGCGGATGATGGCGATGCTGGAGGACAATCTGGGCGTCCGGCTTTTTGAACGGACCCGCAGCGGCTCGCGCGCATCGCCCGAGGGGCTGCGCATATCGCCCCACGTCCACAAATTACGCGATATTTGGGCTGCGCTGGACTCCACATCCGCCCTGCGTTTCAAGCGGCATTTGCGGCATTGGTCGTTCGGCGGCATTCCTCCCGCAACGACGGACAGCCCGTCAGCAATTATTCTGGCGCGCATTGCCGCCAACTGGGCACGGCGTTTCGACACACCGCTACTAATGCAGCCCGGACTTGCAGACAGTCTGCTGGAAGGACTTGAACAGCAGCGGTACGATGCAGTCCTTGTCGACATGCCAGTCAACAATTCCCGCCTGCGCAGCCGTGAGGTTCTGCGCAGCCACCTTTCATGTTTCCTGCAGCATGAAGCACCTGAACTGACGGATGCAGATTCGCCGTCACGGGTGCGCGAGGCGATCCTCAAGCACCGTCTGGTACTGCCTTCCCGCGCCTCCGGGCTGCGTCAGACCGCAGAAAGCTTTCTCGAGCATCTGCTTGGACCAACGTGGCTATCAAAGGTGCAGTTGATTGAGATCGACAGCATACCGGTGGCAGTGCAACTGATTGTCGGCCACGGATATTGTTCGATATTGCCGTCCAGCGTGGGAATAACCTCCCCCAAGGTAACGAGAATCCCATTGCCGATGACATTTTCCGTTCCATTGCTATTGGCCTGGCGCGCCGATGACAGAGGTACATATATGTCGCAGCGCGTTCTTCAGCTGCTTGATATAACGAACTAACGGTGGCTGGTAAGCTCGGCTCCTGCAACTCGGATTCATATCTATTACTTTGCCGAGCGGTCGGCTTCGGGCGCAATGAACTTGCAAGAGAAATAGAGGACGGTCATGGGAAGCCTGTCTTCAGGCTTGGTCAAGCTCGACACTACCTCTTCTATTTTTGCCATCACGGCGCTGATGTCAGTCAGTTGAGCTTCGGGCTGTCCAAGTGTCGCTCGCGCCAGTTCCTGAAAGCACGCGAACGATCGCGACGTCGATGTCTTAGTCGAGAACCCGTCCACCTCACAGATCCAGTACTGGCTTGCCGGCCTCATTTCCCGGCGATCGTGAGTTTTTCGTCTCTATAGGCTCGCGAGAAACAAAAAAACTCCCGTAGCGTTAGCTACGGGAGTTTTGGATGTTTGGTTGCGGGGGCAGGATTTGAACCTGCGGCCTTCAGGTTATGAGCCTGACGAGCTACCGGGCTGCTCCACCCCGCGTTATCCGGTTTTGCGTCTGCAAAATAGGTTTGGTTTTATTATAGCATAAAGGCCGCATTTGCGGCCTTTTGATTTGGGCTTTGTGGCCCTTTTGTGAGTGAGAAGATTTTGTGTTGCGTTTTGCAGACCTGGCAGCGACCTACTCTCCCGCGTCTTGAGACGAAGTACCATTGGCGCTGGGGCGTTTCACGGCCGTGTTCGGAATGGGAACGGGTGCAGCCGCCCCGCGATAACCACCAGGTCGGCAAAACGCAACATATGTTCATGCGGGACGCATGAACATATGTTGCTCTTTATTGGATTGGCATGCCTTATCCCGTTCGCTTGTCGCTCACGGGGGACGCCAATCGGCCATACGGTCACCTCTGATATGAGGGACCAGGTGGCCAAAGCAACCTAGTTCATGTTTTCACATGACTGTTGTTCGAGAAGCTGGAGAGCCAAGGCTCTATTTAATTTACACGTCTTTCTCTGACTTGTCCGTTTGCCTGCCTTGCTCGAGATCGAGCTAGGCAGCCATACAGGACGCTAGTCCGTCGCCAATCGTTTGGCGCGCCGTCCGCAGGGCCTTTGGCCCGTGAGGACAGAAGATGATGTCATCAAGCTTGGCTTGATGAACATATTCAATGGGAACGAAGAAGTCGATCGAGCTATTAGTAACGGTAAGCTTCACACATTGCTGTGCTTCCACACCCGTCCTATCGACGTGGTCGTCTTCCACGGCTCTGATAGGGAACACTCGTTTTCAGGTTGGTTTCCCGCTTAGATGCCTTCAGCGGTTATCCATTCCGTATATAGCTACTCTGCTATGCCCTTGGCAGGACAACAGATCCACCAGAGATACGTCCATCCCGGTCCTCTCGTACTAGGGACAGATCCTGTCAATATTCCTACACCCACGGCAGATAGGGACCGAACTGTCTCACGACGTTCTGAACCCAACTCACGTACCGCTTTAAATGGCGAACAGCCATACCCTTGGGACCTGCTCCAGCCCCAGGATGCGATGAGTCGACATCGAGGTGCCAAACAACCCCGTCGATATGGACTCTTGGGGGTCATCAGCCTGTTATCCCCGGCGTACCTTTTATCCGTTGAGCGATGGCCCTTCCACACGGGACCACCGGATCACTATGACCGACTTTCGTCTCTGCTCGACTTGTCAGTCTCGCAGTCAGGCTAGCTTATGCCATTGCACTCGACGACCGATTTCCGACCGGTCTGAGCTAACCATCGCGCGCCTCCGTTACTCTTTCGGAGGCGACCGCCCCAGTCAAACTACCCACCATACACTGTCCCGGATCCGGATAACGGACCGCGGTTAGACATCCACGAAGATAAGGGTGGTATTTCAAGGATGGCTCCACAGAAACTGGCGTCCCTGCTTCAAAGCCTACCACCTATCCTACACATGCCTTGGCGAATGCCAGTGTAAAGCTATAGTAAAGGTGCACGGGGTCTTTCCGTCTGACCGCAGGAACCCCGCATCTTCACGGGGAATTCAATTTCACTGAGTCTATGTTGGAGACAGCGGGGAAGTCGTTACGCCATTCGTGCAGGTCGGAACTTACCCGACAAGGAATTTCGCTACCTTAGGACCGTTATAGTTACGGCCGCCGTTTACTGGGGCTTCAGTTCAGAGCTTGCACCCCTCCCTTTAACCTTCCAGCACCGGGCAGGCGTCAGACCCTATACGTCGTATTGCTACTTCGCAGAGCCCTGTGTTTTTGATAAACAGTCGCTACCCCCTGGTCTGTGCCACCCCATCATACTTGCGTACAAAAGGGTCACGCTTCTTCCGAAGTTACGCGTGCAATTTGCCGAGTTCCTTCAACATAGTTCTCTCAAGCGCCTTGGTATACTCTACCTGACCACCTGTGTCGGTTTCGGGTACGGTCTATACGGTGGAGCTATTTCCTGGAACCTCTTCGCCGCCCAACCAATCCAATAAGGTTGAACAACACACGAGATCCGTCACTACCACCAGGCCCACGAATATTAACGTGGTTCCCATCGACTACGCGTGTCCGCCTCGTCTTAGGGCCGGCTAACCCTGCTCAGATTAACTTTAAGCAGGAACCCTTGGTCTTTCGGCGAGGGAGTCTCTCACTCCCTTTATCGTTACTCATGTCAACATTCGCACTTCCGATATCTCCAGCAGCCCTCACGGGTCCGCCTTCACAGACTTACGGAACGCTCCGCTACCACTTGCACAAAGTGCAAATCCTCAGCTTCGGTGCATGGCTTTAGCCCCGTTACATTTTCGGCGCAAAGACCCTTATTTAGACCAGTGAGCTGTTACGCTTTCTTTAAATGATGGCTGCTTCTAAGCCAACATCCTGGTTGTTTTGGGATCCTCACATCCTTTCCCACTTAGCCATGACTTGGGGACCTTAGCTGGAGGTCAGGGTTGTTGCCCTTTTCACGACGGACGTTAGCACCCGCCGTGTGTCTGCCGACTAGTACTCCTCGGTATTCGGAGTTTGGTTAGGATCAGTAAGACGGTGAGTCCCCATAGCCCATCCAGTGCTCTACCCCCGAGGGTATTCGGTCGACGCTCTACCTAAATAGATTTCGCGGAGAACCAGCTATTTCCGAGTTTGA
>NZ_CP040640.1:2352500-2732500 GCF_006970545.1 Agrobacterium sp. T29 | reverse complement strand
GGGTCGCGCCGGGCGAACGGAACCCGGTGTTGCGATCCGTCTGTGGCATCCGGGGCAGACGGCGGCGCTCAGCGCCTTTACGCCACCGCAAATTCTGGCGAGCGATCTTGCCGGCCTTGCGCTCGATCTCGCCCATTGGGGTGTTCAAGATCCCTCTTCTCTTGCCTTTCTGGATATGCCCCCCGAAGCCGCACTGAAAGAATCGGTGGCGCTTCTCAAAAATCTGGGCGCGCTCGACAAAGGCGGAGCGCTGACGCAGCGCGGCCATCTGGTGCGCGGCCTTTCATTGCCGCCACGGCTGGCGGCCATGGTGATTGCGGCGGCAAGCGAAGGCCCGGGGAAAAAGGCGGCGATGCTCGCCGTCATGCTGACGGAACAGGGGCTCGGCGGAAACGATATCGATCTCGATGAACGGCTGCGGCGCTTTCTCTCCGACAGGAGCGAAAGGGCGCAGGCGGCGCGCAAGCTGGCATCGAGGCTGTTCGACGCGATCGGCGACAAAACGGCGACAGCCGAGTTGCCGAGCGAGGCCGGTCCATTGCTGCTGCATGCCTATCCGGACAGGATCGCGCTTCAGCGCGGCGCGCGGGGACGTTATGTGATGGCCAATGGGCGTGGCGCAGAGCTTGCCGAGACAGAACGGCTGGCGGCGAGCAAAATGCTGGTGGTTGCCGATATTACCGGGCGAGCGGCCCAGCCGCGTATCCTTGCGGCGGCAGGCATAGAGAGGAGCGATATAGAAGAGCGGATGCCGCATCTCATCGTTCAGCAGGACCAGCTGCTTTTCGACAAGGCGAGCGGCCAGGCGCGCGCGCGAAAGGTGACGCGGCTTGGCGCCATCATACTCGATGAGACACCCCTGCCCCGTCCCGAGGGCGAACAGGCGGCACAGGCAGTCGCCAATGGCGTTCGGGAATTCGGCATCGGCATTCTTCCATTTTCGAAAGAGACGCTGCAGTTGCGCGACAGGATCGGCTTTCTGAACGCCAGTATCGGGGAGCCGTGGCCGGATGTCAGCGACGAGGCATTGCTCTCCAAGCTGGACGAATGGTTCGTCCCTTTTCAGAACGGTGCGCGCAGCCTACAGGACATCCGGCCCGGCAGCCTCTCCGAAGGGATACTGTCTCTGGTACCGCATGAGGTAGCGCGCGATCTCGCCAAGTTGGCGCCGACGCATTTCGAAGCACCGACGGGACAGCGGCATCCCATTCGTTACGACGCCAGCGAACCGACGCTTTCCATTCGCGTGCAGGAACTTTTTGGGCTGAGAGCCCACCCGTCCATTGCGCAGGGGCGGTTGCCGCTGCTCCTGGAATTGACCTCCCCGGCACACAGGCCGATACAGACGACACGCGATCTTCCCGGTTTCTGGGCGGGATCCTGGAAGGATGTGAGGGCGGATATGCGCGGGCGTTATCCACGCCATCCATGGCCGGAAGACCCGGCATCGGCCTTGCCGACAAGCCGTGCAAAACCGCGCGGGACGTGATGATGATGAAGAGGGCAAAGGAGATGACGGTGGCTGGGCATTCTATCGAAACCACGAGGCTCGGCCGCGCCAGCCGCAGGATAAGGCTGCAGACCATCGTCTGGCTGCGCTGGCTGGCGGTTGCGGGACAGACGGCAACGATCCTGCTTGTCGCCTTCGGGCTCAATTTCCCCCTGCCGCTTCTGGCCTGCGGCCTTCTGATCGCGGCACTCGCTCTTGCAAATCTGTTTCTCACCGCCCGCTTTCCCTCCACCTATCGGCTGGAGCCCTGGGAAGCGACATTGCTGCTGGCTTTCGACCTGCTGCAATTGACGGCGCTCATTTACATCACCGGCGGACTTTCCAATCCTTTCGCGCCGCTGATCTGCGTGCAGGTCATCATCGCCTTTGCCTCCCAGCCGCTGCGGCATTCGCTCATTCTCCTCGGCTTTGCCGTCATCTGCTCGACCGCGATCGCCTTTTCGCCCTTTCCGGTTCCGTGGTATCCCGGCGAGGTTTTGCCGATCCAGCTTCTGCTGCATGTCGGCACCTGGGTCGCGATCATCGCCACAACCTCGTTTGCGGCCTTTTACGCCTATCGCGTTTCGCATGAGGCAAACCAGCTGGCAGATGCTCTGGCTGCAACCGAGTTGGTGCTGGAGCGGGAAAAACATCTCTCGCAGCTGGATGGGCTCGCGGCGGCAGCGGCGCATGAACTTGGCACGCCGCTCGCGACCATCAGTGTCGTCGCGAAGGAGATGGAGCGGGAACTCGGAAACGACGAAAAATTCGGCGAAGATATAGCCCTGCTGCGCAGCCAGAGCGAAAGATGCCGTGACATTCTGCGCCGCCTCACCTCGCTTTCCGCCGACAATGAGGAGCACATGCGCCGCCTGCCGCTCTCCTCGCTGATCGAGGAAGTGATGGCGCCGCACCGGGAATTCGGCATCCGCCTCGAACTCGTTGAAAAGAACAATCGCGCCGACGAGCCGGTCGGTATCCGCAATGCCGGCATCATCTACGGTCTTGGCAACCTCATTGAAAACGGCGTGGATTATGCGCGGGAAAAGGTGACCGTGACGGTGGACTACGACCAGCAGAACGTCGCCGTCATCATTGAAGACGATGGGCCGGGTTATGCCCATGACGTGCTTGCCCGTATCGGCGAGCCCTATGTGACCGAACGTCACAATGACACACGGGCGGGCGGGCTCGGGCTCGGGCTTTTCATCGCCAAGACCCTGCTGGAGCGCTCCGGCGCCACCGTGACCTTTGAAAATCGCGGCACGAGCGGAACCGGAGCACGGGTCACAATCGTCTGGCCTCGGGCGCTTATGGACGATAAAAGAAGCCGTTGACTTTACCATCCACGTTGAAGCGGCGATAAGAAGAAGAAAACCAAGCCGACGAAGTTGCCGGAAGGCCGGAAACATGAAGACAGAAGACCAGAACAACTCCACCAGCGTGCCAACGGACGACATTGACCCGATCGGACCCGACAGATCGCTGCTGATCGTCGATGATGACGGTCCGTTTCTGCGCCGGCTTGCCCGTGCGATGGAAACACGCGGCTTTACCGTCGACACCGCCGAGACAGTGAGCGATGGCATTGCCCGCTCCAGGGCTGCGCCGCCGAAATATGCGGTTGTCGATCTGAGGCTTGCGGACGGCAACGGTCTGGAAGTCATCGAGGCCATCAGGCAGAACCGGGACGATACGCAGATCGTCGTTCTGACCGGCTACGGTAATATCGCAACCGCCGTTACCGCCGTGAAGCTTGGAGCGCTGGACTATCTGGCCAAGCCCGCCGATGCGGACGATGTGTTCAATGCGCTGACGCAGCGCAAGGGCGAAAAGACCGAAGTTCCCGAAAACCCGATGTCGGCAGACCGGGTTCGGTGGGAGCATATTCAGCGTGTCTATGAAATGTGCGAGCGCAACGTTTCGGAAACCGCCCGCCGGCTGAACATGCACCGGCGAACGCTGCAGCGCATTCTCGCCAAACGCGCGCCCAAATAACCGAAGTCATTCTCCGAAGCTGCGCCCGGTCGTCCATTCCGCCAGCATCAGCCGGGTCGCAGCGGTTCGCGAGAAATCCAGCATCACCGACTTGCGGGTCGCCGGCGGCAATTTATGCTCCGGCGCATCGCGCAGCATATGGGCGCCATATCCATCCGACAGGATCAGCCCGCATTCCTCCGGGAATATGTCGGTCGGCACTTCAGGATGGGTGGCGAAGAACAGCCGGTCGCAATGCAGGCGGTATTCCGGCCATTTGCGATCGACACGGAAATCCTCGATGGAGGATTTGATTTCGATGATCCAGATTTCACCCTTGACCGACAGGCTGATGAGATCGGCCCGCCGCCCGCTAGCAAGCGGCAGTTCGGGCAGCACCGAATGGCGCATTTCATGCAGAAGCACCTGAACGCCGCGGCGCACCAGCATCGCCTTGTCCGACTGGCGACCGTCTATTAACGGATTATTGTTGGTAACGGAAAGAATAGTCATGGATAAAGGCTGCTGAAGCGTTTGGCCTATTGTTGCAAAAAGGCAATCAACCGGCAATTTTAAATGCCCGACCGTTTCGCGGCGGCGCAACGGCTTGCCAAGAGCGGCTGAATGGAAAATAACCGATTTATCCAATTAAGCCTACTCTTTCGCACAATTTGGCGAATTTTCCGCGAGAACGACATGCGCATCCGTACCCCATTGACCGCACTCGGTCTGACGGCAGCACTGGCTCTGGCCGGCTGCGCCGAAACTACCTCCCAATCCTCCGCTCCGACCTCCGGCAAGATCGCAGCGTCTGTACCGGTTGCTGACCCCGTTCCGGCAAAGGTCGAAACCGTCCAGATCTTCAACGATGTCTACGGTCCCGTAACCGATGCGGGCTATGCGCTGCCGGCCATTCCGATCAATCGTGTGAATGAGAAGTACCGCCGTCAGATCGTCGAATTCCAGACATCCGAACGCGCCGGCACCATCATCGTCAATACGCGTGAGCGTTACCTCTATTACATCCTGTCCGGCAACCGCGCGGTTCGCTACGGCATCGGCGTCGGCAAGGCAGGTTTTGCCTGGGCCGGTGAGGCCTATGTCGCCTGGAAGCAGGAATGGCCGATGTGGCATCCGCCGAAAGAAATGGCGGACCGTAAGCCGGAAGTCGCCAAATATGTCGAGGCCGGCATGGGTCCGGGTCTTACCAACCCGCTCGGCGCGCGCGCCATGTATCTCTTCAATGAAAAGGGACAGGACACGCTGTTCCGCATCCATGGTTCGCCCGAATGGGCCTCGATCGGCACCGCCGCCTCTTCCGGCTGCATCCGCATGATCAACCAGGACGTCATCGACCTTTACAGCCGCGTTCGTCCCGGCCGCAGCACCAAGGTCATCGTGATCCAGTAAAGATCACATACCAGACAAGAAAAAGCCGCCGTGGATTTCCCCGGCGGCTTTTTTGTTTCTCAGGACGGCTGACGGCTTCAGGCCGCCTGTTTGGCCTTCAGTTCCAGACGGCGGCGGTGCAGAACCGGCTCGGTGTAGCCGTTCGGCTGTTCACGGCCCTTCAGCACCAGTTCGACAGCCGCCTGAAATGCGACCGATCCATCGAAATCGGGTGCCATCGGCAGATAGGCCGGATCGCCGGCATTCTGCGCATCGACCACGGCGGCCATGCGTTTCATGGTCTCGACGATCTGCCCCTCTGTCACCACGCCATGGCGCAGCCAGTTCGCCATGTGCTGCGCGGAGATGCGCAGCGTGGCGCGGTCCTCCATCAGCCCGATATTGTTGATATCCGGCACCTTCGAGCAACCAACGCCCTGATCGACCCAGCGCACGACGTATCCGAGAATGCCCTGCGCGTTGTTGTCGAGTTCGCGCTGGATTTCTTCCGGCGTCCAGTTGGGACGCGGCGCGACCGGCACCGACAGAATATCGGAAAGCTTCGCACGGCCGCGGCTTTTCAAACCTTCCTGAACGGCAGCGACATCGACCTTGTGATAATGCGTGGCATGCAGCGTCGCCGCCGTCGGCGACGGCACCCAGGCCGTATTGGCGCCGGCCTTCGGATGCGCGATCTTCTGCTCCAGCATCGCGGCCATCAAATCCGGCATCGCCCACATGCCCTTGCCGATCTGCGCATGGCCGGAAAGGCCGCATTCGAGGCCGATATCGACGTTCCAGTTCTCGTAAGCCGCGATCCATGCCGCCTGCTTCATGTCGCCCTTGCGGATCATCGGACCCGCCTCCATCGAGGTGTGGATTTCGTCGCCGGTGCGGTCGAGGAAGCCCGTATTGATGAAGACGACGCGATCCTTCGCAGCGCGAATGCTTTCCTTGAGGTTGACCGTGGTGCGGCGCTCCTCATCCATGATGCCCATTTTCATGGTGTTGGGCTCCATGCCGACAAGCTTTTCGACCCGGCTGAAGATTTCGTTGGCGAAGGCCACTTCCTCCGGCCCGTGCATCTTCGGCTTGACGACATACATGGAGCCGGCGCGGGAATTCTGACGCCGCCCGGACGGGCCGACATCGTAAAGGGCGATCAACGCCGTGACGACAGCGTCCATGATGCCTTCAGGGACCTCCCGACCATCCCTGTCGAGGATCGCCGGATTGGTCATCAGATGACCGACATTGCGCACCAGCATCAGGGACCGGCCGGGCAGTGTTAGCGCGGAACCACTGGGAGCGGTGTAATAACGATCAGGGTTGAGGCTGCGGGTGAAGATCTTTCCGCCCTTGGAGACTTCTTCGGTCAGGTCGCCGCGCATCAGGCCAAGCCAGTTGCCATAAACCAGCACCTTGTCTTCGGCATCGACGGAGGCAACCGAATCCTCGCAATCCATGATGGTCGTGAGCGCGGATTCGAGAATGACATCGGAGATTCCGGCCTTGTCGCCCTTGCCGATTTCGGTCGTGGCATCGATGACGATTTCGGTGTGCAGGCCATTCTTGCCGAGCAGGATCGTTGCAGGCTTTGCCGCTTCGCCGTTGAAACCCTTAAACTGGGCTGCATCCTTGAGGCCAGTCCTGGCGTCGCCGATAGCAAGCTGCAACAGGCCATCCTCGATCTTGAAACCGGTCACCTCGGACCAGCTTCCGATTTCCAGCGGAGCGGATTCATCGAGGAAGTTTCGCGCCCAGGCAATGACCTTTTCACCGCGCTTTGGATTATACCCCCTGCCCTTCTCCGCACCATCGGCGTCAGAAATAGCATCCGTGCCGTAAAGCGCATCGTAAAGCGAACCCCAGCGGGCATTGGCCGCATTCAGCGCATACCGCGCATTCATGACCGGAACGACGAGCTGCGGGCCGGCAACGGCGGCGATTTCAGGGTCGACATTGCTGGTTTCCACCTGGAAGCCGGGACCTTCCGGCAGCAGATAGCCGATTTCCTTCAGAAAGCCCTCATAGGCGTCAAAATCCGCCGGCGCGCCATTCTGCCGATACCAGCCATCCAGCTTTTCCTGCAGGGCGTCACGCTTTGCCAGCAATTCGCGGTTCTTTGGAGAAAGCTCGTGAGCAATGGTCGAAAAACCTTCGAAGAACGCCTCGCTATCCAGACCCGTGCCGGGCAGGACGTCGTCAGTCAAAAAGACATAAAGCCTGTCATCGATAGAAAGACCGAATTTATTCGTGCGGCTCACATGCGCCTCCTCTATTCTGGAGGCACAGATTGGACGCGGAGACGGCCGCTCGTCAATTGCGGCGGACAGCCAAATATTATTTCCGTTTTGGAAACAATGCGGGCGATAGTCGCCTTTTTCTACAAAAGCGCCTGCAAATCCTTGATGCGGTCATTCACCAGCCAGCCGTAATAATTTTCCTCCGGCAACAGGGGCTGCTCCCCGCCTGCGGCGCGCTGGCGGTTCTTCTGGGCAAGAGCAGCAGCACGCTGCTGCGACCCGCCGACATTATAAAGCGTGGACGTCACACCCGGATTTTTCGAAATATCCATGTCGGCAATAGATCTATAGTCGTCGATAGACTTGCGGATGGAAGCCGCCATGAAAGCGAGCGACCGGTCAGGGTCCATGATAGCGGTGTAGACGGCAGTGGCGTCGTTCTCATCCAGCTTCTCATAGCCGGAAGTTCTCGACACCATATCGGACAACATCAGCGCTGTGAGCGGGTTGATCTGGCCGAGGCCGAAGGTCTGGCCGGCATAGAAGGGCTGGAAAAACACGGCGCTGAAACGGTTGTTCGGGTAGGCGACACCATCAACCGTCTTGCCACGGAAACTGTCTTCCCAGACATCTTCCCGACAGTTCCAGAGGCTGTAGGAATCCCTCTTCGACTGGCATTTGGCGAATTGCGAATGGGTCAGGAACTGCGCGATGGTTTCGTCCTTGTAGCCGAAACGGAAGCTGTTGCCCGCATAAGAGGCGGCCTTGACGTAATAGGACTGCAGCCGGTCATAGGCGTCGACATTATAAGTATGTTCGCCGACGATCGCGCCAATCATATGGATCGGATCGATGCCGTAGCGCCCGGCAGTCGACTTGATCTTGGCGATCAGCGCCTTGTCAGAGGACAAAAGATCGATGACCTTCTGGTACTTGCGCTCGAAAGAGGTGTTGGACGCCTTTGTTCTTTTTGCGGAAGCGCCGGGAACGCCGGGCTGTTCGGCATTGCGATTGCCTGGCGGAACGACCGTCGCGGCTTCGACGTAAGAAGACGCGGTGACGGTGAACGTCAAAGCAGCGGCAAATGCCAGAAGAGTTTTGCGCACGAGCGAATGCCTTTTCTCAAGCCTGCGGCTTCCACCAGCGAAATACGCTGGGAAAACCGGATCATTCCACTAAAGCGGTTCCAACCGGAATGCAGCCCTTCCCATAAACAAAATGCGGGCTGAATGCGAGACAAGGCGGATAAAATAAAAGAGTGCGGCAAATATGGCCGCACTCTTCTTTCTTGGATCCCTGAAATCTTCAGAGAATATAGCGGGACAAATCCGTATCGGCGGCGAGATCGCCGACATGTTTGCGGACATATTCCTGATCGATCTTGACGGCGGAACCGCCGCGATCCGGCGCATTGAAGGAAATCTCGTCCAGAACGCGCTCCATCACCGTCTGCAGACGGCGCGCACCGATATTCTCGACCGACGAATTGAGATGAACCGCCACATCGGCCAGGGCATCGATTGCATCATCGGTGAAATCGAGGTCGAGTTCTTCCGTCGCCATCAGCGCCTTATACTGGCGGATGAGGCTTGCTTCCGTCTCCGTCAGGATGCGGCGGAAATCCTCCTTGGTCAGCGGCTTCAGTTCGACGCGGATCGGCAGACGGCCCTGAAGCTCCGGCAGGAGGTCCGAAGGCTTCGCAACATGGAAGGCGCCCGATGCAATGAAGAGGACGTGATCGGTTTTCACCGGCCCGTATTTCGTCGAAACCGTCGTGCCTTCGACAAGCGGCAGGAGATCGCGCTGCACGCCTTCGCGCGAGACGCCGGCACCCATGCCGCCATCGCGGGCGGCGATCTTGTCGATTTCGTCGAGGAAGACGATGCCGTCATTTTCGACCGATTTCACCGCCTCGCGCTGGATCATTTCATTGTCGAGCAGCTTGTCGGATTCATCGCGGATCAGATCGGCATAGGATTTCGATACCGTGGTGCGCACCTTCTTGGTGCGTCCGCCCATGGCTTTGCCGAACATTTCCGACAGGTTGAGAACGCCGATATTGGCGCCCGGCATGCCGGGAATTTCGAAACCGGGCATGCCCGAGCCGCTATCCGCCACTTCGATATCGATTTCCTTGTCGTCCAGTTCGCCGTCGCGCAGCTTCTTGCGGAAGCTTTCACGCGTGCCGGGCGATGCGGTTGCGCCAACCAGCGCATCGAGCACCCGCTCTTCGGCGCTTTGATGCGCCTTGGCCTGTACTTCGGCGCGCTTCTTTTCACGCACGAGGCCGATGCCGATCTCGACCAGATCGCGAATGATCTGTTCGACATCGCGGCCGACATAACCGACTTCGGTGAACTTGGTCGCCTCGACCTTGATGAAGGGCGCACCGGCCAGCTTCGCGAGGCGGCGGGAAATCTCCGTCTTGCCGACACCGGTCGGCCCGATCATGAGAATATTTTTCGGCATGACTTCATCGCGTAGGCTCTCATCGAGCTGCTGGCGGCGCCAGCGGTTGCGCAGCGCAATCGCGACCGCACGTTTGGCCTCATGCTGGCCGATGATGAAGCGGTCGAGTTCCGAGACAATTTCCCGGGGAGAAAAAGTGGTCATTCTATCCTCTCGGCTTTCCTGTTCCGGCCGGCCATTCCGGCCCGGCCCACAGGACCCTTGGGTGAGAAACTAGCTTATTCGGCGTCGAGGGTTTCGACGACGAGATTGTGGTTGGTATAAACGCAGATATCGGCGGCGATATCGAGCGACTGGCGCGCCACCTCTTCAGCCGATTTGTCCGTATCCATCATGGCGCGGGCAGCCGCAAAGGCGTAATTGCCGCCGGAACCGATGGCGATCGCGCCGTGCTCGGGCTCCAGCACATCGCCATTGCCGGTGATGGCGAGCGTGGTGGATTTATCGGCCACCAGCATCATGGCTTCGAGATTGCGCAGATATTTATCCGTGCGCCAGTCCTTCGCAAGTTCTACGGCTGCGCGCATGAGCTGGCCCGGATATTGCTCTAATTTCTTTTCAAGACGGTCAAGCAGCGTAAAAGCATCGGCCGTCGCGCCGGCAAAACCGGCAATCACTTCGCCCTTGCCGATGCGGCGAACCTTGCGGGCATTGCCCTTCATGACGGTCTGGCCAAGGCTTACCTGACCGTCGCCAGCCATGACGACCTTGCCGCCCTTCCTGACTGTAATAATTGTTGTCATCAAACACCTGTCTGCCCTGCCGGGCCTGCGGTTAACGGGCCGGGATGCGGCCCTTCTCGGGTTCTATGTAAGTTTGCTTTTCGCGATTGCAATCTTCGAGGCGACGCACCGTTTTGAGCATGTCAGGCAAGACGATGGAACAACTGGATATTTGTGTCCCGTGCTGATAAGGAACGGCAACATTTTCACGGAGCGGCCAAAATGGCAGAACGTAAAGGCGAGATTATCCGCAAGACCAACGAAACCTCGGTTTCGGTGCGCGTGGATATCGACGGCACCGGCAAATCGAAAATTTCCACCGGCGTGGGATTTTTCGACCATATGCTGGACCAGCTCAGCCGCCATTCGCTGATCGACATGGAGATCGAGGTAGAGGGCGACCTGCATATCGACGACCATCACACGGTGGAAGATACCGGAATCGCCATCGGCCAGGCGATTGCCAGGGCGTTGGGCGACCGGCGCGGCATTACCCGTTATGCCTCGCTCGATCTAGCCATGGACGAGACGATGACCAAGGCCGCCGTCGATATTTCCGGCCGGCCTTTCCTCGTCTGGAACGTCAATTTTTCCGCGCCGAAGATCGGCACCTTCGACACGGAACTGGTGCGCGAGTTCTTCCAGGCGCTGGCGCAGAATGCCGGCATCACATTGCATATCCTGAACCATTACGGCGCGAACAACCATCATATCGCCGAAACATGCTTCAAGGCCGTTGCCCGCGTTCTTCGCACGGCAACCGAGATCGACCCCCGGCAGGCAGGCCGCGTTCCCTCCACGAAGGGCATGCTGGCCTGACGCCAAAGCTGTCAGGAAGCCCATGACAAGCTATCTCGTTCTGGAAGCCCCCAACGGGCCGGACAGGGACCACAAGACGACCCGCTTCATCGCAGACCGTTTCGTCTGGCTGGCTCTTATTGCGCCCTGGCTATGGCTTGCGATCAACCGGCTGTGGCTGGCAACGGCGGTGGTTGTGATCGCCCTCCTTCTGGCCGGGCAGGTGTCGATATTAGCCGGATTCGAACCGGTTGGCATTCTCTGCGGTTTTGCCATCGGGCTCATCACGGCGCTGGAGGGACGCGATTTTCTCGTCCGACACCTGATCCGCAAAGGCTGGACGCTGACATCCGTCGTTTCCGCCCCTGATCTTTCGAGCGCCGAAGACATATATTTCTCCGGTCTCTCCGAAAACACCGAGAGGGCGGAACGGCTGTCCCAGCCGGTCTGGACCCCTTCGCCGCAAAAGAGCGGCGACAAAAACTTCGTCAACGATCCCGCCGGATCGTTTCTTTTCGACTTGAATGGAAGGCGCTGACATGCGTGTCGCGATCATCGACTACGGTTCGGGCAACCTGCGTTCGGCCACAAAAGCTTTCGAGCGCGCCGCCCGCGAAGCCGGCATCAATGCAACCATCGACCTGACCGACAAGCCGGATCATGTCGCCTCGGCGGATCGCATCGTTCTGCCGGGCGTCGGCGCCTATGCGGATTGCCGTGCCGGCCTCGATGCCGTTCCCGGCATGCATGACGCACTCATCGAAGCCGTAGAGAAAAAGGCCCATCCGTTCCTTGGTATCTGCGTCGGCATGCAGCTCATGTCCTCGCGCGGGCTGGAAAAAACTGTCAGCACCGGGCTCGGCTGGATCGAAGGCGATGTCGTGGAAATGACGCCGTCCGATCCGGGCCTGAAGATTCCGCAGATCGGCTGGAACACGCTGGAAATTCGCCACGCCCACCCTCTTTTCGACGGCATCAAGACCGGCACGGACGGGTTGCACGCCTATTTCGTGCATTCCTATCATCTGGCCGCCAAGCACTCGACGGATGTCATCGCCACCACCAATTACGGTGGCGCGATGACGGCTTTCGTCGGCCGCGACAATATGGCGGGCGCGCAGTTCCATCCGGAAAAAAGCCAGACGCTCGGCCTTGCCCTGATTTCCAATTTCCTGCGCTGGAAGCCCTGACATGATTCTTTTTCCCGCAATCGACCTTAAAGACGGCCAGTGCGTTCGCCTGAAACTCGGCGATATGGACCAGGCCACCGTTTATAACGAGGACCCCGGCGCACAGGCCAAGGCCTTCGAGGATCAGGGCTTCGAATGGCTGCATGTCGTTGATCTTAACGGCGCCTTTGCCGGCGAGACCGTGAATGGCGAGGCTGTCGACGCCATTCTGAAAGCCACGAAAAACCCGGTGCAGCTCGGCGGCGGCATCCGCACGCTCGATCATATCGAAGCGTGGCTGAGCCGTGGGCTTGCCCGCGTCATTCTCGGCACCGTGGCGGTGCGCGATCCGGTTCTGGTCATCGAAGCCTGCAAGCGTTTCCCCGGTCAGGTCGCCGTCGGCATCGATGCCAAGGGCGGTAAGGTCGCTGTTGAAGGCTGGGCGGAAGCCTCCGAACTCGGCGTCATCGAACTGGCCAAACGTTTCGAAGGTGCCGGTGTCGCGGCCATTATTTACACCGATATCGATCGCGACGGCATTCTGGCCGGCATCAACTGGGCTGCGACGCTGGAACTGGCGGATGCCGTTTCCATCCCGGTCATCGCCTCCGGCGGTCTCGCCTCCATTGACGACATCAAGCGCATGTTGCAGCCGGATGCCACAAAGCTCGAGGGCGCGATTTCCGGCCGCGCGCTTTACGACGGCCGTATCGACCCCGCCGAGGCGCTTGCCCTTATCAAGGCTGCAAAGGAGGTACGCGTATGACCCTCAAAGCCCGCGTTATTCCCTGCCTCGATGTGAAAGATGGCCGCGTCGTCAAGGGCGTAAACTTCGTCGACCTGATCGATGCCGGCGATCCGGTCGAGGCAGCGAAAGCCTATGATGCGGCGGGAGCGGACGAACTCTGCTTTCTCGACATTACCGCCTCTTCGGATAATCGCGACACGATCTTCGATGTCGTCTCGCGTACCGCCGATCATTGCTTTATGCCGCTGACCGTCGGTGGCGGGGTTCGCAGCGTCGCGGATATTCGCAAGCTGCTCCTTTGCGGTGCGGACAAGGTCTCGATCAACTCCGCAGCCGTCAATGATCCGGATTTCGTGGCGCAGGCGGCCGACAAGTTCGGCAACCAGTGCATCGTCGTTTCCATCGACGCCAAGCGGGTTTCGAAGGATGGAGAAGAAGGCCGCTGGGAAATCTTCACCCATGGCGGACGCCAGCCGACGGGTATCGACGCCGTGGAATTCGCCATCAAGATGGTCGAACGCGGCGCCGGCGAATTGCTGGTTACCTCGATGGATCGCGACGGCACCAAAAGCGGTTACGATATCGGCCTGACGCGCAGCATTGCCGATCAGGTTCGCGTGCCCGTCATCGCCTCAGGCGGCGTCGGCACGCTGGACGATCTGGTGGCGGGCGTGCGCGATGGCCACGCAACTGCGGTGCTTGCCGCCTCCATCTTCCACTTCGGCACCTATTCGATCGGGCAAGCCAAGACCTATATGGCCGAGCACGGCATCGCCATGCGTCTCGACTGATTGCAGGAACTTCCCATGAGCGCATTTTCCCTTTCCGATCTGGAACGCATCGTCGCGACCCGTGCCGCTGCCTCTCCTGACGAATCCTGGACGGCCAAGCTGGTTGCTGCCGGCCAGGAGCGTGCGGCGAAAAAACTCGGCGAAGAGGCGGTCGAAGCCGTTATCGCAGCCATCGCGAAAGATCACGACGGGCTGAAGAACGAGGCGGCCGATCTGCTTTACCATCTGCTGGTGGTGCTGAAGATCGCAGACATTCCGTTGGACGACGTTTTTGCCGAGCTGGAGCGCCGTACTGGGCAGACCGGCCTTGCGGAAAAGGCAGCGAGGCCGACATCATGAATGTCGAGGCAAGCAGCGGGGAGAGAGGCATGCCGAGCACACTCGATCATTTCCGACCGGATGAATATTCGCCCTACCACTTCTTCAGTTCGGAAGAATGGTCGAAGTTTCGTGCCGATACGCCACTGACGCTTTCCGCCGACGAGGTCAAACGTCTGCGCTCGCTGGACGACCCGATCGATCTGGACGAGGTGCGGCGCATTTATCTGTCATTGTCGCGCCTACTGTCATCGCATGTGGAGGCGTCGCAGCTGCTGTTCGAACAGCGCAACCGCTTTCTCAACATGGCGGATGTCAACAAGACGCCTTTCGTTATCGGCATTGCCGGCTCCGTGGCGGTTGGAAAATCGACAACGGCGCGCATCCTGAAGGAGCTTCTGGCGCGTTGGCCCTCCAGCCCCAAGGTCGATCTCATCACGACAGACGGATTTCTTTATCCGAATGAGGTTCTGCGGCGGGAGAACCTGATGGAGCGCAAGGGCTTTCCCGAGAGCTACGATATCGGCGCGCTCCTGCGTTTCCTGTCGGCGATCAAGGCGGGCCAGCCGAATGTGAAGGCGCCGCGTTATTCGCACCTGACCTATGACGTGCTGCCGAACGAGTTCACCGTCATCGACCAGCCGGATATTCTCATCTTCGAAGGCATCAACGTACTGCAATCGCGCGACCTGCCGGCAGGCGGGCGGATCGTGCCGATCGTTTCCGACTTTTTCGATTTCTCGATCTATATCGATGCCGATGAGGGCCTTATTCACAACTGGTATGTGAACCGGTTCATGAATCTGAGAAAAACCGCCTTCCGCGATCCCAATTCGTTCTTCAACCGTTATGCCTCGATCAGCGAAGAGGCGGCGTTGAGCATTGCCGAAGGGCTCTGGCAAAACATCAACCTGAAGAACCTGCGCCAGAACATCGTGCCGACGCGCCCGCGCGCCGATCTTATCCTTCGCAAGGGCAAGAACCACCTGATCGACACCGTTGCGCTTCGTAAGCTCTGAAAATCAAGCACCTTCGGATTAGTCGCCGGAGGGCTTGCCGCGCATCTTCTTGATATCCGAACGGCCGGACTTTGCCTTCAGACGACGCTCGACCGAGCCTTTTGTCGGCTTGGTGGCTTTGCGAACCGGTGGCGGCGGAGCCGCCGCCTCCAGGATCAACTCCTTAAGCCGCTCGCGTGCATCTTCGCGATTGCGCTCCTGGCTGCGAAACCGGCTTGCCTCGATCATCAGCACGCCGTCTTTCGAAACGCGCCTGCCACCGAGGCGCAGTGCGTTGGTCTTTACCCGGTCCGGAAGGGAGGGCGAATTGGCAATATCGAAAAACAGCTGAACCGCCGTAGAGACCTTGTTGACGTTCTGGCCGCCCGGCCCGCCGGCCAGCACGAATTGCTCCGTCAGCTCCCAGCCGGCGATGGTGATACGGTTGCTGATGTAAAGCGGGTCGCTGGCCATGATCTTTCTCCGCGCCGGTGATGCCATAGATCGGCAGGAATGGAAACAGCAGGCCAAACGAAAGAACCCGGCACAAGGCCGGGTCCCCTCCTCCTCACAAATGAGGCTTTATTATTCAGCCGCGAGCAAAAGGCCCGGGGCTGCATCGCGAACCTTGCTGTCGACGTGATCTTCGAACTTGGTGAAGTTCGTGACGAACATGGAGACCAGCTTCTTTGCCTGCGCGTCATAGGCTGCGCCATCGGCCCAGGTCGAACGCGGATCGAGGATCGCGCTGTCGACGCCATCCAGCGACAGCGGCACGGCGAAACCGAAATTCGCGTCGGTGCGGAATTCCGCATTCTTCAGGTCGCCGGTCAGTGCGGCGGTCAGAAGCGCGCGGGTTGCCTTGATGGGCATGCGCTTGCCGATGCCGTAAGCACCGCCGGTCCAGCCGGTATTGACCAGCCAGCAATCCACACCATGCTTGCCGATCAGTTCGCGCAGCAGGTTGCCGTATTCCGCCGGGTGGCGCGGCATGAAGGGTGCGCCGAAGCAGGTGGAGAAGGTCGCTTCCGGCTCGGTCACGCCCTTTTCCGTGCCGGCAACCTTTGCGGTGTAACCGGAGAGGAAGTGGTACATGGCCTGTTCCGGCGTCAGCCGGGCAATCGGCGGCAGCACGCCGAAGGCATCCGCCGTGAGCATGATGATCGTCTTCGGATGGCCGGCAATGCCCGTTTCCGATGCATTCGGAATGAAGTGCAGCGGATAGGCGCTGCGGGTATTTTCCGTCAGCGAGTTGTCGTTGAAATCGGGAACGCGGTTTTCGTCCAGCACGACGTTCTCGAGAACCGTGCCGAAACGGCGGGTCGCGGCGTAGATTTCCGGCTCGGCTTCAGCCGAAAGCTTGATCGCTTTGGCATAGCAGCCACCTTCGAAGTTGAAGATGCCGTGCTCGCCCCAGCCATGTTCGTCATCGCCGATCAGCGTGCGCGAAGGATCGGCAGACAGCGTGGTCTTGCCGGTGCCGGAGAGGCCGAAGAACACAGCAGAATCACCCTGCGGACCGACATTGGCGGAGCAATGCATGGGCATGACGCCCTTGGCCGGCAGCAGGTAGTTAAGCACCGTGAAGACCGACTTCTTGTTTTCGCCGGCATAGGACGTGCCGCCGATGAGGACGAGGCCGTTGGTCAGATCGCAGGCGATGACGGTTTCCGAACGCACACCGTGACGGGCCGGATCGGCCTTGAAGCTCGGCAGGTTGATGATGGTGAGCTTCTGTTTGAAACCCGCCAGTTTTTCCCGCTTCGGACGGATCAGCAGATTGCGGATGAACAGCGAGTGCCAGGCAAGTTCGGTGACGACGCGTGTCGGCAGAGCATTTTCCTCATCGGCACCGCCGATCAGATCCTGCACGTAAAGCGTCTTGCCGGCGGCATGGGCCAGCATGTCCCTGCGCAGCAGCTCGAATTTTTCCGGCGAAAGCGGCTTGTTGTTGTCCCACCAGATGGTGTTCTCGGTGGACGCATCGCGGACGACGAATTTGTCCTTCGGAGAACGGCCCGTGTGCTGGCCGGTGACGGCGCGCAGCGCGCCATCGATGGTCAGTTCGGCCTCGCCATTGCGGATCGCCTCTTCGTATAATTCGCTCTCGTTGAGGTTATAAAAGACGCGGGAGGCCTCGCCCAGTCCGAGTTCCGCAACTCCATTGGCAGGATTATGAACCCCAAGCTCGTTCATGACGCGTTCCTTGTTAATGACGATAAGGACGTTGAAATTTCCTCGGAAAATACGTGGCAGCTTTTGGAAACGCAAGAGCAGAACTTTAAAAAACTTAGTGATTTCAATATATTAATCGATTTAAAAGATTTTATTTCTTTTTAAATCGGTTGAAGACGCATTAAAATCCAGCTGCGGCCTTTTCGCAAAATCCGCTCCCGCCCGGGCGGCGATTTCGGAGCGAGTTTTCCTTTGCCACAATTTGTTCCACCTTTATACTCAAGAGAGTGGCTCGCGGCGCGCAACCTTGGCTGGGTGAATGTCGGGAGTTACGAGAAAATGACGATGGAGACCAACTACATGCAGACGATCGCGCTTGTCGACGACGACCGGAATATTCTGACTTCGGTATCGATCGCGCTCGAAGCCGAAGGCTACCGGGTCGAAACGTATACGGACGGCGCTTCCGCGCTTGACGGGTTGATCGCCCGTCCGCCGCAGCTCGCCATTTTCGATATTAAGATGCCACGCATGGACGGCATGGAGCTTTTGCGGCGCCTTCGCCAGAAGTCGGATCTGCCGGTTATCTTCCTCACCTCCAAGGATGAAGAGATCGACGAATTGTTCGGCCTGAAGATGGGTGCGGACGACTTCATCACCAAGCCCTTCTCGCAACGCCTTCTGGTGGAACGCGTCAAGGCGATCCTTCGCCGCGCCAGCAGCCGCGAGGCGTCCGCCGCAACCGGCAGTGTGCTGAAGCCGACCGCCGATCAGCAGGCGCGCACGCTGGAACGCGGGCAGCTCGCCATGGACCAGGAACGCCACACCTGCACCTGGAAAGGTGAGCCAGTGACGCTGACGGTCACCGAATTCCTCATCCTGCATTCGCTGGCGCAGCGGCCGGGCGTGGTGAAAAGCCGCGACGCGCTGATGGATGCCGCCTATGACGAACAGGTTTATGTGGACGACCGCACCATCGACAGCCACATCAAACGTCTTCGCAAGAAGTTCAAACTGGTCGATGGCGACTTCGATATGATTGAAACGCTTTATGGCGTAGGATATCGCTTCCGCGAAGCGGCTTGAAGAAGCCGACTCGCGCAGAAGGAACCACCCGATATGGGGGTGGTGAGGA
This sequence comes from Agrobacterium sp. T29, assembly GCF_006970545.1. Classification (NCBI taxonomy): domain Bacteria; kingdom Pseudomonadati; phylum Pseudomonadota; class Alphaproteobacteria; order Hyphomicrobiales; family Rhizobiaceae; genus Agrobacterium; species Agrobacterium sp. T29. Next base: position 2,714,076 of record NZ_CP040640.1, on the reverse strand, counting down.
CTTGAATACGTGTTGAAGAAAACGCCGGAAACCGTCTCGGACAGCGACGATGCCGAAGAACGCGGCAGCGAACGCCGCCATCGTATCCATCCGCTGACGATCATCCGGCGCATTTTCGGCAATGCGGTGTTTTCCAGCCTCACGCGCCGCATCCTGTTCTTCAACGTCGCGGCGACGGTGGTTCTGGTCGGCGGCATTCTCTATCTCAACCAATTCCGCGAAGGGCTGATCGATGCGCGCGTGGAAAGCCTGCTGACGCAGGGCGAGATCATCGCCGGCGCCGTCTCCGCTTCCGCCTCGGTCGATACAAATTCGATCACCATCAATCCGGAAAAGCTGCTCGAATTGCAGGCGGGGCAAAGCATCACCCCTGCCCCCAATGACGAGGATTTGAGTTTCCCGATCAATCCGGAACGGGTGGCGCCGGTGCTGCGGCGGCTGATTTCGCCGACGCGTACCCGCGCACGGTTGTTCGATGCCGACGCCAATCTGCTGCTCGATTCCCGCCACCTTTATTCGCGCGGTCAGGTGCTGCGCTTCGATCTGCCGCCGGTAACGCCGGAGACGCAGACCTGGGGCGACTGGTTCACCAGCATGTTCAACCGCATGCTGCAACCGAGCAGCCTGCCGCAATACAAGGAAGCGCCCGGCGGCGACGGTTCGATCTATCCCGAAGTGATGAATGCATTGACAGGTGTGCGCGGCGCGGTGGTGCGCGTCACCGAAAAGGGCGAGCTGATCGTTTCAGTCGCCGTGCCGGTGCAACGCTTCCGGGCGGTGCTCGGCGTTCTGCTGCTCTCTACGCAGGCGGGCGATATCGACAAGATCGTGCATGCGGAGCGCCTCGCCATCATGCGTGTTTTCGGCATCGCCACGCTGGTCAATATCGTGTTGTCGCTACTCCTGTCCTCGACCATCGCCACACCGCTGCGGCGGCTTTCCGCTGCCGCAATCCGCGTGCGCCGCGGGGCGAGAACCCGCGAGGAAATACCGGATTTCTCGGCGCGTCAGGATGAGATCGGCAATCTTTCGATTGCACTGCGTGAAATGACGACGGCGCTTTACGACCGTATCGACGCCATCGAAAGCTTCGCCGCCGATGTCAGCCATGAGCTCAAGAACCCGCTGACCTCGCTGCGCAGCGCCGTGGAAACCCTGCCGCGCGCCAAGACCGAAGAGTCGAAACAGCGCCTGACCGAAATCATCTTCCACGATGTGCGCCGCCTCGACCGCCTCATCAGCGACATTTCGGACGCCTCGCGGCTCGACGCCGAACTGGCGCGCGCCGACGCCTCGCCGCTCGATCTCGATGTGCTGATGAAGGGTCTGGTGGATATATCCCGCCAGATCAGCACCAAGAAGAAAAGCGTGACAATCGACTATGTTGTCGACCGGAAAGCGGGCGCGAAAACCTCATTCGTGGTGAATGGCCACGACCTGCGTATCGGCCAGATCGTCACCAACCTCATCGAGAATGCGCGCTCCTTCGTTGCCGAGGAAAGCGGTCGCATCACCGTGCGCCTTTCCCGTCACAAGGATCGCTGCATCGTGCAGGTGGAGGACAACGGGCCCGGCATTCAGGCCGAAGACATCGACCGGATTTTCGAGCGCTTCTACACCGACCGGCCGGCGAGCGAAGGGTTCGGACAGAATTCCGGCCTTGGCCTTTCGATCAGCCGCCAGATCGCCGAAGCCCATGGCGGCAGTCTGCGGGCGGAAAACGTGGTCGACAAATATGGCGTGATTTCCGGCGCGCGCTTCACCCTGTCGCTGCCGGCGGCCGAAACCCATGAACGCTGAACGCTTCAACCTGCACGCCACCGCCATCACCGTTCAAGACACCGGCATCCTTTTCGTCGGACCGTCGGGCAGCGGCAAAAGCGAGCTTGCCTTCAGTTTCCTGACGGAGGCGGAACGCTGCGGATTGCCGGCGGCGCTGATCGCGGACGATCAGATTTTCGTGTATCGCGATGGCGACAACATCATTGCCGAGCGGCCGGACGCAATCGCCGGTCTGCTGGAATTGCGCGGCAGCGGCATTGTTTCCGTCAAAAGCGTTGCGCGCGCTCCACTACATTTTGCGGTCACGACAGTTCTTTCAGGGACAAATCCAAGACTTCCCGAAGATGACGAGGTGTTTTCCCTGCCCTGCGGCGGGCATATCAGGCTTCTGCGTATTCCGCTTTCCAGTCTTACGCCCTATGGAAAATTTGCTGCACTTGCTCAGAATCTTTTTGAAACGAATGTGAAGTGACGATGATTCGGGCGATTTTAGGCTTGCGATTCGCATTTTCCTCATCAAGATGAAATCCCACCGATGGACAGGATTGCCGCGTTGCGATAGTCGGCAATGAGAGTGCGTGTGCAAGGGAGCATTTCATGATCGGACTAGTGCTTGTCACCCATGGCAAGCTGGCTGAGGAGTTTCGCCATGCGTTGGAGCATGTCGTCGGTCCCCAGAAATTGATCGAGACGGTCTGTATCGGTCCCGAAGACGACATGGATCAGCGCCGGCAGGATATCATCGACGCCGTTGCACGCGCCAATGACGGCAATGGCGTGATCATCCTGACGGACATGTTCGGCGGCACGCCTTCCAATCTCGCGATTTCCGTCATGAATAACGGCAACGTCGAAGTCATCGCAGGGGTCAATCTTCCCATGCTGATCAAGCTTGCAGGCGTTCGCAGCGAAGATAATATGGACAAGGCCCTTCAGGATGCATCCGATGCCGGCCGCAAATATATCAACGTCGCCAGCCGCGTTTTGAGCGGCAAGTGAGAAGTTAGCCCATGTCGCCATTCTCCCGGGAACTACCGATCATCAACAAACGCGGCCTTCACGCCCGGGCTTCTGCTAAATTCGTGCAGATGGTCGAAGGTTTCGACGCGACGATCACGGTTTCCAAGGATGGTATGACCGTTGGCGGCACCTCCATCATGGGCCTGATGATGCTGGCGGCCAGCCCCGGCTGCAGCGTTTATGTCGAGGCGAGCGGCAATCAGGCGAAAGAAGCGCTGGAAGCACTGGAGGCGCTGGTCGCCGACCGCTTCGGCGAAGAAGCCTGAGCCGGCACCATATAAAGACATAAAGACTTCTTTATATCATCATTGCCAGATCGTTCGTGGCCTGCTAAACCGCTGCTACGTTTAAGAGCCGGGCCGCAAGGCGCGGCGTTTCTGATCTGGAGAACTTCATGAGCCTTGAGAAGGACTACATCGTCGCCGATATCAACCTTGCCGCATTCGGCCGCAAGGAACTGGACATCGCCGAAACCGAAATGCCGGGCCTGATGTCCTGCCGCAAGGAATTCGGCGAAAGCAAGCCGCTGAAGGGCGCACGTATCACCGGTTCGCTTCACATGACGATCCAGACCGGCGTTCTCATCGAGACGCTGAAGGAACTCGGTGCGGACATCCGCTGGGCGTCCTGCAACATTTTCTCGACGCAGGATCATGCGGCGGCGGCCATTGCGGCAGCCGGCATCCCGGTATTCGCCGTCAAGGGCGAAACCCTGACGGAATATTGGGAATATACCGACAGGATCTTCCAGTGGGCCGATGGCGGCCTCTCCAACATGATCCTCGACGATGGCGGCGACGCCACCATGTACATCCTGCTCGGCGCACGCGCCGAAGCCGGTGAGGACGTTCTTTCCAACCCCGGTTCGGAAGAAGAGGAAATCCTCTTCGCGCAGATCAACAAGCGCCTCAAGGCTTCGCCCGGCTGGTTCACCAAGCAGCGCGACGCGCTGAAGGGCGTCACGGAAGAAACGACGACCGGCGTTCACCGTCTTTACGATCTCAGCAAGAAGGGCCTGCTGCCCTTCCCGGCGATCAACGTCAATGACAGCGTCACCAAGTCGAAGTTCGACAACAAATACGGCTGCAAGGAATCGCTGGTGGACGGCATTCGCCGCGCAACCGACGTGATGATGGCCGGCAAGGTTGCCGTGGTCTGCGGTTACGGCGACGTAGGCAAGGGTTCTGCCGCCTCGCTGCAGGGCGCCGGCGCGCGCGTGAAGGTCACCGAAATCGACCCGATCTGCGCGCTTCAGGCCGCCATGGACGGTTTCGAGGTCGTTCGTCTGGAGGACGTGGTTTCCTCCGCCGATATCTTCATCACCACCACCGGCAACAAGGACGTGATCCGCATCGAGCATATGCGCGAGATGAAGGACATGGCCATCGTTGGCAATATCGGCCACTTCGACAACGAGATTCAGGTCGCCTCGCTGCGTAACCTGAAATGGACGAACATCAAGCCGCAGGTCGACATGATCGAGTTCCCGAAGGGCAACCGCATCATTCTTCTGTCCGAAGGCCGCCTGCTGAACCTCGGCAACGCCACCGGTCACCCGTCCTTCGTTATGTCGGCCTCCTTCACCAATCAGGTGCTGGGCCAGATCGAGCTCTTCACCAAGCAGGGCGAATACAAGAACGAAGTTTACGTGCTTCCCAAGCACCTCGACGAGAAGGTCGCGCGCCTTCATCTCGAGAAGCTTGGTGTGCGCCTGACCGAACTTTCCGACCTGCAGGCAGATTATATCGGCATCTCGAAGGAAGGTCCGTTCAAGGCCGAACACTACAGATATTAATTTCATAGTTAATATCCACTGAAATCACACAATATCTAGATGCCGTGCGCTTGACAAAGCGCACGGCATCTTTTTTGCGCGCTCCCTTTTCGCAGATTTATGAAGGCGGTATTGTCATCAGACTTGATTCGGACACGCCAAAGGGCGGCGGGGACGAAATGGGATGTCTTGTCGAAGATGCGGCACATAGGACGGAGACAGACCGGGGATGTCGGTTCAAAATTCGGATCTGCGCAAGCAGACAGTTCAACGCGTTGAAAACACGCAAGCGGGCGTGGCATTGAGCGCGGCTCTTGCGCGTTGCCGGCAGGTCGTCAGTGCGGTTCAGACAGGCTTTGCGAGGCTTCCTGTCCTGATGTCGGGCACGGTTCTGGCCGGCTCGACAACCGTTGTGATGGCCCAGGACGGCCTTGTGGCAAAGACCGGCGCGCGGTTGTTCTCATCCGGAGAAACCATCACCTATTCGCTTTTCGTCGGCATGCTTTCGGCAACGCTGTTTTCCGTCGTCTGGCTGGTGCGCCAGCGCGGTAATATCGAGGCGGAAAGCAGCGAATACCGACAGGCGCTTGCCCAGTCCCACCACAAGATCGCGAAATACGAAGCGTTGATTTCCGACAAGAGCCGCCGCATCGTCATCTGGGATGGCGCGGACAAACGGCCCGAATTTCTGGGACAGCTGCCGGCCGAGACGGGTGTGCCGCTGGCGGATCAGGATTTTCTGGCCTTTGGCCGCTGGCTGAAACCGGCATCCGCAAGCCAGCTTGATAAATCCATCGAAAAACTCCGCAGCCATGCCCAGAGTTTCGACCTGACCATCGAGACGCAGCGCGGCGAAGTCATCGAAGTGCAGGGCCGGGTTTCCGGGGGCAATGCCTTTGCGCGGTTTATTGCCCTCAACAATCTGCGCGCCGAACTCGCCGAATTGCAGGTGGAGCGCGAGCGCCTGATCGCTTCCGTCTCGACCTTTCAGGAACTTCTCGATTCCATCGAGCAGCCCGTCTGGCGGCGCAATGGCGAAGGTGACCTCATCTGGGTTAACCACGCCTATGCGCAGGCGGTGGATGCCCGTGACACCGAACAGGCCGTTCATGAAAAACGCGAACTGCTGAACACGGTTACCCGGCAGAAGATACGCGCGGCCGCGACACCGGAATCGCCCTATCACGACCGTATTTCGACGGTGGTTTCCGGAAACCGCACCTTCTTTGACGTTGTCGACATCAAGACGGCGGGCGGCTCTGCTGGCATTGCCATCGATGCCACCGAGGCCGAGACCATCGGCGAGGAACTCAAGCGGGTTCTGAAGAGCCACGCCGAAACGCTCGATCATCTGGCAACGCCTGTCGCCATTTTCGACGGCCGGCAGCGGCTGCAATTCTATAATCAGGCTTTTGCGGCTCTCTGGGGTCTCGATCTCGTTTTCCTCGAATCCAGCCCTGACAATTCCGAACTTCTGGACAGGCTGCGCACCGCCGGCAAATTGCCGGAGCAGCTGAACTGGAAGAACTGGAAGGAGACGGCGCTTTCCGTCTACCGTTCGCTGGATACCAAGACCGATCTCTGGCACCTGCCCAACGGCCAGACGCTTCGGGTTATCGCGACTGCCCATCCGCAGGGCGGCGCAACCTGGGTCTTCGAGAACCTGACCGAACAGGTCGATCTGCAGATGCGCTACAACACGCTGGTAAAGGTGCAGGGCGAAACCATCGACCATCTGGCCGAAGGTGTGGCCGTGTTCGGCGCCGATGGGCGCATTCGCCTGTCCAATCCGGCATTCCGGGCGCTCTGGGGCGTGACCGCGGAACAGGCCGAGACCGGCACCCATATCCGCGCCATCGAAACCGCCTGCACGCAATCCTATGACAGGCCGGACGGCTGGCGCGCCTTCAGCCAGTTCATCACCAGCTTCGACGATGAGCGGCCGTCGCGGCAAGGCACGCTGGAACTGCTTTCCGGCCTCGTGCTCGACTACGCCATCATCCCGCTGCCGGATGCGCAGACCATGCTGACCTTCGTCAACATGACCGACAGCGTGCGGGCCGAGCGGGCGCTGAAAGAAAAGAACGATGCGCTTCTGAAGGCCGACGAGCTTAAGAACGATTTCGTGCAGCATGTTTCCTACGAGCTGCGTTCGCCGCTGACGAATATCATCGGCTTCACCGATCTCCTCAAGACACCCGGCATCGGCCAATTGACGGAACGGCAGGCGGAATATCTCGACCATATTTCCACGTCGTCCTCGGTGCTCCTGACCATCGTCAACGATATTCTCGATCTCGCGACCGTCGATGCCGGCATCATGCAGCTCAATTATTCGGAAAACGATCTGAACGAATTGCTTGAAGACGTTTCGGTGCAGATCGCCGACCGACTGCAGGAGAGCGGTATTTCGCTCGAGATCGTTGCACCCGCCCATCTCGGCAGTCTGGTGGCCGATCATCAGCGGCTGAAGCAGATTCTCATCAAGCTCCTGACCAATGCTATCAATTTCGCACCCGAAGGTTCCTCCGTGCAGCTTTCCTGCCAGCGCAGCGAAGGCGACTTCGTGTTCTCGGTGGCGGATAAGGGTCCGGGCATTCCTGAGGACATGCTGAAGAGCGTGTTCGACCGCTTCGCGACGCGCGGCAATGGCGGGCGGCGAACCGGTGCGGGGCTTGGTCTTTCCATCGTGGAAAGCTTCGTCAGCCTGCATCATGGCACGGTCAGCATCGACAGCCGGCCCGGCAACGGCACCATCGTCACCTGCCGCATTCCTTCCGGCACACGGCCGCATTCCATCGCCGCAGAATGAGCGAAGACATCTTGCCGATCACCATTCCCCTTGCGGGAGAAAAGGACACCATCAGGCTCGGTGAAGACCTTGCGCTGGCTTTGAAACCCGGCGATTGTCTCGCACTCATCGGCGATCTTGGCGCCGGCAAATCGACGCTTGCCCGCGCCTTCATCCGGGCAATGGCGGACGAGCCGGATCTTGAAGTTCCAAGCCCCACCTTCACGATCGTCCAGACCTATGCCGCCCGCATTCCAGTCGCCCATCTCGATCTCTACCGGCTTTCGGATGTTTCGGAACTGGACGAACTCGGCATCGATGAGATGCTGGAGGATGGCATCTGCCTGATCGAGTGGCCGGATATAGCCGCCGAGATTCTGCCGCCGGAGCAGACCGTCACGCTCCGGCTGACGCATTCCGGCGAAGGGCGGCTCGCCTCCATCGAGGCTCCGACAAAGCTGAAAGCACGGCTTGAACGGGTTTTCGCCATCCGCGCGTTTCTTGCGAAAAATGGTAAGGGCGACGCGGCCCGGCGTTTCCTGAGCGGTGACGCCTCAACACGCGCCTATGAGACCGTTTCCACTGACGGCCCGAACCTTATCCTTATGGATTGGCGGCGTCCCCTGAAGGGTGCAATCATCGCGGATGGCAAGACCTACGCGGAAATCGCCCATCTTGCCCAGGACGCCCGCTCCTTCGTCGCGATCGGCAATTATCTTCGAAACAACGGCCTTTGCGCCCCTGAGATTCTGGCGGCGGATATCGATCAGGGTATTCTGTTGCTGGAGGACCTCGGGCGGGATGGGGTACTTGCACCTGACGGAACGCCGATAGAGGACCGCTATCTGCAAAGCGTCGCCTGCCTTGCCGCACTCCATCAGGCCCCGCGACCCGGCCTGCTGCCGGTGGGTGACGGCAGCGCCTATGAGGTTCCCCCGTTCGACCGCCAGGCGATGAAGATCGAGGTTTCGCTGCTGGCGGAATGGTATCTGCCGCATAAACGCGGCACACCGCTCTCCGATAGCGAGAAGAACGACTATTACGCCCTGTGGGACAGGCTGATCGACGCGCTCGCCGGCTGCGAAACCGGCCTTCTGCTGCGCGATTTCCATTCGCCAAATATTCTCTGGCAGGCGCAGAATAGCGGCGTCCGGCAGGTCGGCCTGATCGATTATCAGGACGCGATGATCGGTCCGAGCGCATACGATCTTGCCTCCATCATGCAGGACGCCCGTGTCACCATCTCACCCGAATTGCAGGCACGCCTGCTTTCGCACTATCTCGACAGCAGGAGAAGCGAGCCCTCTTTCGATGAGGCTGCTTTCCTCAAGGCTTTCGCCATCATGTCGGCGCAACGCAACTGCAAGCTCGCCGGTATCTGGGTGAGGCTGTTGGAACGGGACGGAAAACCCGGTTATATGAAACATATGCCGAGGACGTTCCGCTATCTCAGTGCAGCGCTTTCGCATCCGGAACTCGCACCGCTCAAAGACTGGTGCCTGCGCATGGGCATGGAATTCGACGACTGAAAGACGGTTGACCACGATGACGATTAAAAATGCGATGGTGCTGGCCGCCGGGCTTGGCACGCGGATGCGCCCGATCACGGATACGATCCCGAAGCCGCTCGTCCAGATCGCGGGCAAGCCGATGATCGATTATGCGCTCGACGCCCTTGTCGAAGCCGGTGCGGAAACCATTGTCGTCAATGTGCACCACCACGCGGAACAGATGGTCGCCCATCTTGAGCAGCGCACCGACGCCGAAATCCTGATTTCCGACGAGCGGACGCAACTGATGAATTCCGGCGGCGGTCTTGCCAAGGGCCTGAAGCTTCTGGAACCCGGCCCGGTCTTCGTCATGAATGCCGATCTCTTCTGGATTGGCGAGCAGCTGAATGCGGTCAGCAACCTGCGCAAGCTTGCGCAATTCTTCGACCCGACCCGAATGGACATGGCGCTGCTCTGCGTCGACATGGACCGCACCACCGGGCACAATGGCAAGCGGGATTTCAACCTCTCCGCCGATGGAAAACTGACGCGGTATCGCGATGGCGATCCGGACCCCGTGGTTTATGCCGGAGCCATCGCCATGGATTCGCGACTGCTGGACGATGCGCCGGTGGATGCCTTCAACCTCAATATCTATTTCGACCGCGCCATTGAAAGAGACCGGCTTTTCGGGCTTTCTCTGGATGGCCACTGGATCACCGTCGGCACGCCGGATGCGATAGAAGATGCTGAAAGCATTATCCGCCAATTCAGGGAAAAACGCTCTGCATGACGCTCACCCACCACGCAAAGCGCGTTCTGACGATCGCTGCAGGAACGCCGTTCCTCAAGACGCTCGCGGAAACGCTGTGTGACGGGACACTGACAGCCGGCTATAAATACGATCCAGCCGATCCGCTGTCGCTTGCCAAGGTGACGATCTATGTGCCGACGCGGCGCTCCGCCCGTGTGCTGCGCTCCGAATTCGTCGATCTTCTGGGCGGCCGGTCCGCCATTCTGCCGGTGATCCGGCCGCTCGGCGAAACGGATGACGACAGCGGCTTTTTCGAGATCGAAAATCCTGAAATCATGGATTTGGCGCCGCCGATTTCCGGCACCGGCCGGCTGATCGAACTGGCGCGTCTCATTCTCGCCTGGCGCAACAGCCTGCCGGACGCCATCCGGGCGATTCACTCGGATTCGCCGCTCGTCGCCCCCGCCAGCCCCGCAGACGCCATATGGCTGGCGCGTGCGCTTGGCGAGGTGATCGATGCGATGGATACGGAAGAAAAGGACTGGGAAGCGCTTCAGCATCTCGATACTGGCGATCATGCCCAATGGTGGCAGCTGACGGCGGATTTCCTGCGGATCGCCAGCGTCTTCTGGCCGGCGCGGCTTGCCGAACTCAACCGTTCCTCGGCCCGCCGGCATCGCAACGCCATCCTGCGGGCGGAAGCGAACCGGCTTGCCAATTTGCCGGATACGGGACCGATCATTGTCGCCGGGTCGACGGGTTCCATTCCTGCCGCAGCCGATCTCATCGCCGCCGTTGCGGCCCTGCCCCAGGGCACCGTCGTGCTTCCGGGGCTAGACCTTGCCATGCCGGAGGAGCAATGGGAGGCAATCGCCGAGGACCCTACCGATCCTTCGAGCCGCACCCACTCGCAATACGGGCTTTATATGCTGCTGCAGAAGCTCGGCATCCTGCGCGACGATGTGGTTCAGATCGGCGCCATCGATAGCGATCTGGAAAAGCGCGCGGCCGTGTTTTCGGCCGCACTCGCGCCGGCCAAATCCACCAGCGACTGGAATCGCTGGCGCGAGGACAGGGAACCCGGCTTTTTCGACGACGCCTTCGCAACGGCCACGCTGATAGAAGCCGCCAATGAGCGCGAGGAGGCAACAGCCATCGCGGTGGCTTTGCGGCTGGCGCTTGAAGCGCCCGGCGCTGGGCGTCCGTCGCAGGCGGCGCTGATAACCCCAGACCGCAGACTGGCGCGGCGCGTGGCGACGGAGTTGCAGCGCTTCGGCATCGAAGCCGACGACTCGGCCGGTACGCCGCTTTCCGCCACCCCACAAGCGGGGCTGACGCAACTGGCGCTGGAAGCGATCCTGAGGCCCGGCGACCCGGTGCCGATCATTTCCCTTCTGAAACATCCGCTTAGCCGCTTCGGGCTTTCCGATGAAGCTTTCGCGAAAGCCTCCAAAGCGCTGGAGCTGATCGCGCTGCGCGGCGGCCGTGTGGAGACCGAAATCGGCAATCTGGAAGCGGTTCTGGAGGCGCAGCTTCTGGCGCAGCGCGATGACCGGCACCCGCCGGCCTGGCGGCTGGCGCTGCCGGAGACGAGCGCGGAGGCCGCGCGCGATCTGGCACGGCGGATTGCCGTTGCGACCGAGCCCCTCGGTTCCGCCTTTGTCCGCAGAGATCGGTCCGGCCGCGCCTTCACCGATAAATTGCCGCTGTCCGTTTGGGCGGAGCGTACGGGCCGCGTGATCGAAGCCATCTGTGCGGATGAAAACAGCGATCTTGCCGCGCTCTGGTCCGGTGAAGCGGGAGACAAGCTTTCCGAGCTGTTCGGCGAGCTGATGGAAAGCGGCGAAATCCTCGATGCGGATGGACCGCAATGGGTCGATATTTTTGCGGCGCTGGTAGCCGGTGAATCGATCAAGCCAAGATCGATGCGTCATCCGCGCATTTTCATCTTCGGCGCGCTTGAGGCACGGCTGCAAAGCGTCGATACCGTTGTCATCGGTGGTCTCAATGAAGGGCTCTGGCCGGGCCAGACGGCGAATAATCCATTCCTGTCCCGCACCATGAAGACCGCCATCGGACTGGAGCCGCCGGAACGGCGTATCGGCCAGCTTGCGCATGATTTTGAGATGGCAAATGGCACCCGGCAGATTTTTTACACCCGCGCGCTGAGGCAGGGCTCAACGCCCGCTGTTGCCTCACGCTGGCTGCAGCGTCTTCTGGCGCTGGGCGGCGAGGATTTTGCCGATAGACTCAGGAAGCGCGGCGAGACCTATCGCCATTGGGCGGGATTGATGGATGAAAGCATCGATCAGGAAGCGGCAAAGCGCCCTGCCCCGAAACCGCCAGCCGAGTTGCAGCCGACGCGCTATTCCTTCAGCGAAGTGGGGCGGCTGCGTCGCGATCCCTATTCGATCTATGCGCGACGCATCCTGAAGCTGGACCCGCTCGACCCCTTCAATCGCGATCCGAACGCCGCCGATCGCGGCACGCTCTATCACGCGATTATCGAGCGCTATTCCCGTGAGGGACATATTCCCGGCACAGCGGTCTCGCTTGTGGCCATGCAGCGCATTCTGGACGAATGTTTCGATGCGGAAAACCTGCCTCCCCATGTAGATGTCATCTGGCGGCCGCGTTTTGCAGCGGTAGCACGCGCCTTCATCGACTGGGAAAAAGAACGGCATCCATCCATTCGCCACAGCTTCTACGAGGCGCGCGCCGGGCAGGAAATTGCCGAAGCGGGCATAAGGCTGACGGGAATAGCCGACCGCATCGACATCAAGACAAACGGTCAGGCGGATATTATCGACTACAAGACGGGGCTTGCGCCTTCCGTCAATCAGGCGCGCGCGCTGCTCGATCCGCAGCTTGCGCTGGAGGCGGCGGCACTGATGCGCGGCGCCTTCCGCGAAGCCGGTTCGCCCACACCGGAAAACCTGATCTATGTTCGTCTACGGCCTGGCGAGCGTTTTTTTGCCGATCAGGTCAATAACGAACATTCCAGCCGAAGCGGCAAAAGACCGCCGAAATCGGCGATTGAGCTCGCGACGGAATCGATCGAACAGCTCACCAAATTCGTTCATTCCCTGCGTGACGGCGAAAACGGTTTCGCCTCCCGCCTCGTGCCGGAAGAGCAGCAATCCTATGGCGGGGAATATGACCACCTCGCCCGCGTTTCGGAATGGTCGACGGCAGAACCGGGAGACGGCGATGACGATTGATCCCTTCGATGCCGGCCCCGCCGCCGATACGCCTGAAAGCTGGATCGACTGGACCAGCGCCCGGCAGCGGCTTGCCTCCGATCCCGCAAGCTCTGCCTGGGTGTCGGCCAATGCCGGCTCCGGCAAGACCCATGTTCTGACCCAGCGCGTCATCCGCCTGCTTCTGGCCGGCTGCCGACCCTCGGCGATTTTGTGCCTTACCTATACCAAGGCCGCGGCGTCGGAAATGTCCAGCCGTGTCTTCGACCGTCTGGCGGAATGGGCGACTTTGCCGGATTCCGACCTCAAGGACCGCATCGCCGCCATCGAGGGCAAGGCGCCGGATCGCATCAAGCTTGCCGAAGCGCGAAGGCTGTTTGCCAAGGCGCTGGAAACGCCGGGCGGGTTGAAAATCCAGACGATCCACGCCTTCTGCGAGGCGTTGCTGCATCAGTTCCCGCTGGAAGCCAATGTCGCCGGCCATTTTTCCGTTCTTGACGACCGCGCCGCAACCACGCTGCTCGCCGAAGCACGCCGTTCGCTTCTGACAGCGGTTTCGACGGAGCGGGACGCGGAGCTCGCGCAATCACTCGCTTATGTGCTCGATCTCGCCGACGAAAGCGGACTCGAATCGCTGCTCTCCGCCATCATCGCCAATCGCAGCGCCCTTCGCGCCTTTCTTCTGGACGCCAAACAGTCGGGCGGCATCGATGTGCGGTTGCGGCAGGCGATGCAGATCGCAGATGGGGAAACCGAAGAAACCGCGGCAGCAGCCTTCTGGCCTCTGCCCGACCTCTCAGGCCTTGCGCTCGATAAGTATCTCACCCTTGCCGACGAGGTGGGTGGATCACGCGTCATCGATGTCGCTTATGCTCTCAGGGAGGCAAAACGACAGTCGGACCCCGTGCGGCGGATGGAATTCATCGAAGCGGCGCTGCTGACAGCCAAGGGCGAAAAGAAATCGGATGCCTATGTCATCAACAAGGGCATGCAGAAATCCGCCCCCGAACTTCTCGATGCGCTGACGCTGGCGCGGGACCATGTCGTTTTCTGCCGCAACCGTTATCGTCTGGTGCGGATGCTGGCGGCGACAAAATGTGCCCTAGTTCTGGCCGTAAGGCTGATCGGCGATTTCGAAGACCTGAAGAAACAGCGAAGCCAGCTCGATTTTGAAGACCTGATCGAGCGCGCGGCCAACCTTCTCAACCGTGATACGGCGGGCGCCTGGGTGCATTACAAGCTGGATCAGGGCATCGACCATATTCTCGTTGATGAGGCGCAGGATACCAGCCCGGTGCAATGGTCGATCATCCAGTCGCTGGCGGCGGATTTCTTCACCGGCGAGAGCGCCCGCCTGGGACGGCGCACGCTTTTTGCCGTGGGCGATGAAAAACAGTCGATCTATTCATTCCAGGGCGCCCGGCCGGAACGGTTTTCGCAGGAGCGCGAAGAAACCAAAAAGCGCGTCGATTCCGTCGAGCAGGCCTTTCACCGCATCCGCCTTCCGCTTTCTTTCCGGTCCACAGAGGATGTGCTGGCCGCCGTCGATCAGGTCTTTTCCGACCCGAATAACGCCAGCGGCCTCAGTGCCGATAACGAGCCGGTGGAACACCGATCCAACCGCGCCGGCCATCCCGGCACCGTGGAGGTGTGGGACATGGTGGCGCCGGAAACAACCGAAGACGAAGAGGATTGGACAGCGCCCTTCGATGCGCTGCGGGAAAGCGCGCCGGCCACCATCGTCGCCCACCGGATTGCCGCGCGCATCGCCTATATGATCGGAAGCGAGACCATCATCGAAAAGGGCGTCGAGCGTGCCGTGGAGCCCGGCGATATTCTGGTTCTCGTCAGAAAACGCCATGCCTTTGTCAATGCGCTGACGCGCGAGCTGAAACGACGCAAGAATATTCCCGTTGCCGGCGCCGACCGCCTTCGCCTGACGGACCACATTGCCGTGCAGGATCTTCTGGCGCTCGGACATTTCGTGGTCCTGCCCGAAGACGATCTTTCGCTCGCCGCACTGTTGAAGAGCCCGCTCTTCAACCTGACCGAAGATGACGTTTTCAACATCGCCGCCATGCGATCGGAAACGGAAAGCGTCTGGAAACGGCTGCAAATCCTTTCGCAGGAAGAGAATAGCCACCTTTCCACCGTTACCGCCAAGCTGGAAGGTTTCATCGCGCTTTCCAAAACGGCCACCGTGCATGATTTCTTTGCAGCGGTCCTGACCCTGCATGACGGGCGCAAAAAATTTCTCGGCCGGCTTGGCAATGAGGCGAGCGACGTTCTGGATGAGTTCCTGTCCTTTGCGCTGGACCACGAAAGAACCGGTCTGCCTGGCCTCCAGGCCTTTCTCTCCGTTCTGGAAACCGATTCACCGGAAGTGAAACGCGAGCAGGACAAGGATCGCGGCGAAGTGCGCATCATGACCGTGCACGCCTCCAAGGGCCTGGAAGCGCCGGTGGTTTTTGTCGTCGATGGCGGTTCGAAGGCCTTCAATCACAGCCATGTGCCGAAACTGCGCTTCGTCGAAGCGGGCGAGGACGCCTTCCCGGTCTGGCTGCCCGGCAGCGGCTTTTCAAACCATCTCATTCGCTCGGACGAGGAACGGCTGAAGACGGCCGCCGAAGACGAATATCGACGGCTGCTTTATGTGGCGATGACGCGGGCCGCCGATCACCTCGTCGTCTGCGGTTATCGCGGTCAGAAGGAAAATCCAGAATGCTGGCATGCCATCGTCAAGGCGGCGCTTGCCAACAATGAAGACCATTGCAAGCCACAGCTTTTCACGGCCGATGGCGAGGAATGGCAGGGGCTTGTCTGGCGTAAATCCGAGGCTCGCGCGACATCTCTTCCGCAAAGGCTGCCGGAAAAGCAGCTGGACGAAGAATATACTCTTCCGCCCGGGCTGCTTGCTCCCCTGCCTGCCCTGCCCTCCTTGCCAAGGCCGCTCAGCCCCTCCGGTGCAGGCACCATCATCGATGACGGTGCGGATGATCTTGCCGTGCGTTCGCCGCTTTTTGGCGAGAAAGCCGATGTCTCTTCGCTGGCGCTACAGCGCGGCCGGCTGGTGCATCGCATGTTGCAGGCACTGCCGGATTTTGCCGAGGCGGAGCGGGAGGAGGCTGCCCGCCGCTATGCGGAGCGAGCGGCCCGTTTCTGGCCCGCGGCCGAACGTGAGCATTTGATCCGGGCGGTTCTGCGGGTCATCTCCGAACCGGCGGTGCAACCGGCCTTTTCCGCCAATAGCCGCGCGGAAATCTCCATCATGGGTACGATGACCATCGGCCGGCAGCACTATGCCGTGTCCGGCCGTGTCGACCGGCTGGCGGTGGATGGTGATCGCGTTATTCTGGTCGACTACAAGACGAACCGGGTTCCGCCGCGCACGGCACGCGAGATACCTTTCTCCCACACCGCGCAGCTTGCCATTTATCGCGAAATTCTTGCACCGCTCTATCCCGGCAAGGAATTTGTCTGCGCGCTGATCTATACGGAAAATGCCGCTTTTATGCGGGTTGACGATGATGCAATGACGCAGGCTCTTGCCGCAATAAAGACAAAGTGAGATACCGGGGCATTGAAATTCCGACGCGCCCGCATCACATCGATAGCGGAAAAGTTTAGCTGAAAGGAGAGCCAGATATGGCTACCGTAAAAGTCGATGCCGCCAACTTCCAGTCCGAAGTCCTCGAATCCGCCGAACCCGTCGTGGTGGATTTCTGGGCCGAATGGTGTGGCCCGTGCAAGATGATCGCGCCGAGCCTTGAGGAAATTTCGTCCGAGCTTGCCGGCAAGGTCAAGGTCGCGAAGCTCAACATCGACGAAAACCCGGAACTGGCTGCCCAGTTCGGCGTGCGTTCCATCCCGACGCTCGCCATGTTCAAGGGCGGCGAAGTGGCCGACATCAAGGTTGGCGCTGCTCCCAAGACAGCGCTGTCCGCCTGGATTTCGGGCGCCGCATAAGCAATATCAGTGGAATGAAAAAAGCCCGGCAGCGATGCCGGGCTTTTTTATTGGGGAACCGTGCCGTTGAAGGCAAGCGCGTTGCCGGCAAGATAAAGCGAGCCGCCGATCAGGATGCGCGGCGCCGGTCCTTCGGGGTCGAAGCGGCGCGACAGCTCTTCCAGAGCATGCGTGAGAGACGAGGTGGGGGCCGCCACGAGACCGGCATCGAAGGCCGCATGAGCAAGCACGACGGGATCGATCGCCGCATCGGTGCCGCCAATCGGCACGGTGAAGACATATTCGGCAATATCGGCGAAGGCCTTGAAATAGCCCACCGGATCCTTGGTATTGATCATGCCTGCAATGATGAACAGTGGGCGTGGCGTCTTTTCCTCAAAGCCGGCCATCGCTTCGGCAATGACTTCGCCCGCGCCGGGGTTATGACCGCCATCGATCCAGATTTCCGAATCCTTCGGGGCCATTTCAGCGATTTTGCCAGTCAGGATGCGCTGCAGACGGCCGGGCCATTCCACGGAGGTCATGGCTTTTTCGATCATCCGTTCCGTCACCTCGAAACCGGCGGCCTTGACGGCGCGGATCGCGGCGGCGGCATTGGCAAGCTGATGGCGGCCGGGAAGACGCGGCAGCGGCGCATCGGCCAGGCCGAACTCATCCTGATAGACCATGCGGCCGAATTCCTCATGGGCGGAAAAATCCTGCCCATAGACCGATACCGGGCAACCGAGCCGCTCCGCCGTGGCGACAAGCGTTTCGAGCGCCGCATCATATTCCTGATGGCCGATGACGACGGGGGAACCGGACTTCATGATACCGGCCTTTTCCGCCGCGATCAGCTCCACCCGGTCGCCGAGATAGGCCTGATGATCCAACGAAATCGGCATGATGACGGAGACGGCCGGATTGTTGATCACATTGGTCGCATCGAAACGTCCACCCAGACCAACCTCAACGACGGCGGCATCGGCGGGCTGTTCCGCAAATAGCACGAACATCGCAGCAGTCAGGATTTCGAAAACCGTGATCGTCTGGCCTGCATTGGCAGCTTCAATACGGCGCAACGCATCCGCAAAGACGGTATCCTCGACATAACGGCCTTTTTCTCCGTAAACGCCGATACGATAACGTTCGTGCCAGTTCACCAGATGTGGAGATGTATGGACGTGAACGGAAAGACCTGCCGCCTCTAGAAGCGCTCGGCAAAAGGCCGTGACGGAACCTTTACCGTTGGTGCCCGCAACATGGATAACAGGTGGCATCCTGTTCTGGGGATTGCCGAGTTTTTCAAGAAGACGGGAAATTCTGTCGAGCGAAAGATCGAACCCCTTGGGGTGGAGCTGCATCAGCTCTTCGATGATCTTCTCGGCCTCACCGATCGCGGGCTTCGTCATGTCTTCCGTTCGCCTTTCAGGCGTTTTGCTTGCCATTTGTCCGCCGCACCAAAGATGAAATCATGCAACGTATAGCATCATCCCGAAGGCAATTTATGCCTCCGGGCGACATATTTTTTTCCTCAGGCCGAAGCGGCCAGCGGGACGACCGCATTTGCATTCCCAGCAGGCGCTTTGGTCATGATCTTGAGCAGATTGGCCAGCGTGTCGGGAATTTCGCGACGGTCGATCACCATGTCCACCATGCCGTGTTCCAGCAGATATTCCGAGGTCTGGAAGCCTTCGGGAAG
This sequence comes from Agrobacterium sp. T29, assembly GCF_006970545.1. Classification (NCBI taxonomy): domain Bacteria; kingdom Pseudomonadati; phylum Pseudomonadota; class Alphaproteobacteria; order Hyphomicrobiales; family Rhizobiaceae; genus Agrobacterium; species Agrobacterium sp. T29. Next base: position 2,695,618 of record NZ_CP040640.1, on the reverse strand, counting down.
CTTTTCGCGAATGGTCTGCTCGATCACGCGCTTGCCTGCAAAGCAAATCTCGGCGCCCGGCTCGGCGATATGCACATCGCCCAGCATGGCGTAGGAGGCCGTGACGCCGCCCGTCGTGGGGTTCGTCAGAACCACGATGTAGGGCATGCCGGCTTCTTTCAGCATGTTCACCGCAACCGTGGTACGTGGCAGCTGCATCAGCGACAGAATGCCTTCCTGCATGCGCGCGCCGCCCGAGGCCGGGAACATCACGAGCGGGCAACGCTCGGAAATGGCACGCTCGAAGGCCTTGACGATGGCTTCGCCGGCGGCAATGCCGAGCGAACCGCCCATGAACTGGAATTCATGCACGACGGCCACGATCTTCAGGCCCTTCAAGTGGCCGACGCCAGCAAGGATCGTGTCTTCCTGCTCGGTCTTCGTGCGGCTGTCGCGCAGGCGGTCGGTGTATTTTTTGGAATCGCGGAACTTCAAGGGGTCCTGCGCCACCTTCGGCTGCGGCAGGGCTTCATAGACACCGCCATCGAAAAGATCGGCAAGACGTGCCTTGGCCGGCATCTTCATATGGTAGCCGGAAGCCGGGATGACCCACTTGTTATCTTCCAGGTCCTTGTGGAAGACCATCTCGCCCGTTTCCGGGCACTTGATCCACAGGTTCTCCGGAACCTCCGGGCGGCGGCCAAGCATGGAATTGATCCGGGGCCGTACGTAATTGGTGATCCAGTTCAACTGTCTACTCCTGACTGGGCCGCGCGCTTATTCCGCAGCGGCAAGGCGCGATGCACGCACGCCCGTTGAAAGTCCTTTTACCAGCGTCGTAACGGCCGGCACGGTATCGGCGGTCGCCTGCCCGTCCTTGGTCAGGCTGCCCGCAATCTGGTTGACGATGGCCGAACCGACCACAACGCCATCCGCAACGGCACCGATCGCTTTTGCATGATCCGCCGTTTTAACACCGAAACCGACACAGACCGGCAGTTCCGTATGCGCCTTGATACGACCGACAGCGCCCGAGATCAACGAGGGATCGGGAAGTGCTGAACCGGTGATACCGTTCATCGAGACGTAGTAGACGAAACCTGAGGTATTTTTAAGGACGGCAGGCAGGCGCTTGCCATCCGTCGTCGGCGTCGCCAGACGGATGAAGTTGATGCCGCGCGCGAGTGCCGGGATGCAGAGTTCATCGTCCATTTCCGGCGGCAGATCGACAACGATCAGGCCATCGATGCCGGCCGCGATTGCGTCGTCCAGAAATTTTTCGACGCCGTAGATATAGATAGGATTGTAATAACCCATCATCACGATCGGCGTCGCGTCATCTCCCTTGCGGAACTCGCGCGCAAGATCGAGCGTGGTTTTCAGCGTCTGGCCACCTTTCAGCGCGCGCTGGCCGGCCAGCTGAATGGCCGGGCCATCCGCCATCGGGTCGGAAAAGGGCATGCCGAGTTCGATGACATCGGCGCCGGCTTCCGGCAGGGCCTTCATGATACCGAGTGAGGTTTCGAAATCCGGGTCGCCGCCCATGAAATAGGTAATCAGGGCCGGGCGATTTTCAGCGCGCAGATCGGCAAAGCGCTTGTCCATACGTGCAGTCATGATCTTATACATCCATTCCAAGGAACTTGCTGACGGTGTGGACATCCTTGTCGCCTCGACCGGAGAGGTTCATCAGGATGATTTCATCCTTGCCCATCTTCGGCGCGCGCTTGATGACCTCGGCCAGGGCGTGGCTCGGCTCCAGAGCCGGAATGATGCCTTCAAGGCGGGTCAGCATCTGGAAGGCGTCCAGCGCCTCATGGTCCATGATCGGCACATATTCCACGCGGCCGATATCGTTCAGCCAGGAATGTTCAGGGCCGATGCCGGGATAATCGAGGCCCGCGGATATGGAATGGCCTTCCTTGATCTGGCCGTCCTCATCCTGCAGCAGATAAGTGCGGTTGCCATGCAGCACGCCCGGCGAACCGGCAGTGATGGAAGCGCAATGCTCATCACCCGAAAGACCCTTGCCGCCGGCTTCGACGCCGACGATACGGACATTCTTGTCATCGAGGAAAGGATGGAAGATGCCGATAGCGTTCGAACCACCGCCGACAGCCGCGACGACCAGATCCGGCAGGCGGCCTTCCGCCTCCAGCATCTGCGCCTTGGCTTCCTCGCCGATAACGGCCTGGAAATCGCGGACCATTTCCGGATAGGGATGCGGGCCGGCCGCGGTGCCGATCAGATAATAGGTATCCTCGACATTGGTAACCCAGTCGCGCAGGGCCTCGTTCATGGCGTCCTTCAGGGTGCCGTGGCCGGCCGTCACCGGCTTCACTTCGGCGCCAAGGAGCTTCATGCGGAACACATTCGGCGCCTGACGGGCAACGTCCGTCGCGCCCATATAAACGACGCAGGGCAGACCGAAGCGCGCGGCCACAGTAGCAGAGGCAACGCCGTGCTGGCCGGCACCGGTTTCGGCGATGATGCGGGTCTTCCCCATGCGCTTGGCAAGCAGGATCTGGCCGAGGCAATTGTTGATCTTGTGCGAGCCGGTATGGTTCAGCTCTTCGCGCTTGAAATAGATCTTCGCGCCGCCAAGTTCCGCCGTCAGGCGTTCCGCAAAATAAAGCGGGCTCGGACGACCGGTATAGTGTGCGCCGAGATGCTTGAGTTCCGCCTGAAACGCGGGGTCAGTCTTGGCCTTGTCCCATTCCGCCTGCAAATCCAGAATGAGCGGCATCAGCGTTTCGGCAACGAAGCGACCTCCGTAAATGCCGAAACGGCCGTCCTCATCGGGACCAGCGCGAAAAGAATTGGGTGTTGGCGCGTCGTTCACTTCAAGCTCCCTTTGGGCCTTTCGACCAATCATTCACCACATCGAAAAATGCGTCGATCATGGACAGATCCTTGACGCCCGGCGCGCTTTCCACACCGGACGATAAATCTAGTCCGCTTGCCCTGGTCTCCGCCAGCGCCTCGGCGACATTGTCCTTGTTCAATCCCCCGGAAAGCATGTAATCCACACTTCCGTCAAGTGATCGCAGGATGGTCCAGTCGAAGGAGACTCCGTTACCACCCGGCAGCTCGGAACCGGCGGGCGCCTTGGCATCCAGCAAAAAACGGTCGGCTATTCCAATATAAGGGTCGATTTTGGCAAGATCAGCGGCATCGCGAATGGAAATCGCCTTCATGACAGGCAGGCCATATAGCGCCTTGATGTTCAGCAGCCGTTCCGGGCTTTCATTGCCATGCAGCTGGAGGATGTCCGGTTTGACGAGATCGACGATTTCATCGAGATAATCATTGTCGGCATTGACGGTGACGGCAACTACCTTGGCGGCGCCACGGGCACCTTCCGCCAGCCTTCCGGCAATATCGGGCTCGATGTTGCGCGGGCTCTTTTCAAAGAAAATAAAACCGACATGGGACGCACCACGCCTGACGGCGCGCTCCAGCGCTTCCGGTGTCTTCAATCCGCAAATCTTGATATCCGGTTTCATACCCGCGACCTGACATGAAATGCGACAAGAGTCGAGCCAAATCGCATCCATTCCCGATGGAATGTTTCACGTGAATCCAGATGGCGATCCGCGCCACAGGTTCAATCGAAATCGATAGCGTGAAGTTTGGAACCGTGGCGTTTCAGCCAGTCCTTGGCTTCTTCCGTGTGCGGGCAGAGCTTTTCGCATAGTGCCCAGAATTTCGGGCCGTGGTTCATTTCGCTCAGATGCGCGACCTCATGGGCGGCGAGATAGTCGATAACCTTTTCGGGGGCCATGACGATGCGCCATGAGAAGCTCAAGTTTCCATCATGGGAACAGGAGCCCCAGCGGCTGCGCGTATCCTTCATGCTGATGGAGCGCACCGGCCGGCCGGCGGTGCGTGCATGAACAGCCACAAGCCGTTCCAGATCCGCCTTCGCTTCCTTTTTCAGGAATGTCGCTATCCGTCTTCTCAGATGTTCCGGCGCGCCGCTGACCTTCAGAACGGCCACCCCATCGGCGTCTTTCGCGACATGTGTCAACCCTCGCAGGCTGCCACTATGGTCAATGCGGTGGGCTACGCCGCGAATGTCGATGGTCGCACCCGGACGCAAACCGTCGTCGGCGCTGAATTTCACAAGCTTGCCTTCCAGCCAGCCCTGATGCCTCTCCAGAAAATCATCCACCTGGCGGTGATGCAGGCCCATGGGGATCGTCAGCTTCAACGCCCGGCCACCCGGTTCGATGCGCAACGTAATGCGCGTAGCGCGCGGATTTTCCCTGACCGTAATCGGCACCTGCCTGCCCGCCACCGCAACGGTGCGCTGGCTGGGCAGCGCCTTCTTTGGGGCCGGTGATTTCAGGGATTTTCTGAGGAGCGAAAACATGAACTCTTCATAACCGATTCGTCCGTCGCTTGGCCATGCAAATGCGCGGCATGGCCCGCCGTCTACCCTTAAGCTGTCTGGTGTTTACGGATGAAGTCCAGCATGCGCGGCACGATTTCCTTGCGGAAGCGCGAACCGTTGAAGACGCCGTAGTGCCCGACATCCGGCTGCATGTAATGGGCGCGTTTGTCTTCAGGGATGTTCCGGCAGAGATCATGGGCCGCCTTTGTCTGGCCAACGCCGGAAATATCGTCGTTCTCACCTTCCACCGTAAACAATGCGACTTTGCGAATGGCGGCGGGATCGACCGCCCTGCCCCGGTGCAGCATGTTCCCCTTCGGAAGCGCATGGTCGATAAAAACCGTTTCCACCGTCTGCAGATAGAACTCCGCCGTCAGATCCATGACGGCCAGATATTCATCGTAGAATTCGCGGTGCTTTTCAGCGGAATCGCCATCATTCTTGACGAGGTTGAGGTAAAAATCCTTATGCGCTGTCATGTGCTTATCGAGGTTCATCGACATGAAGCCGGAGAGTTGCAGGAAGCCGGGATAGACATTGCGGCCAAAAGCGGGCTGCGGCCATGGCACCTGCATGACGACATTGTCGCGGAACCATTCAATGGGTTTCGCCTTGGCAAGATCATTGACGGCCGTCGGATTGATGCGGGTGTCGATCGGACCGCCCATCAGCGTCATGGATGCCGGCGCGAATTTATCCCCATCAGCCTCCATCAGGGAAACGGCGGCCAGCACCGGCACGGATGGCTGACAGACGGCGACCACATGCGCCCCTGGTCCGATCGCGCGCAGCATCTCGATGACATAGCTGATGTAATCGTCGAGATCGAAGGTGCCCTCACTCACCGGCACGGTGCGGGCGTCGGCCCAATCGGTGATGTAGATATCCGCCGAAGGCAGCAGGGCCTCGACCGTCCCCCGCAACAGGGTGGCGTAATGGCCGGACATCGGCGCCACCAGCAGCACCTTCGGATCGGACTGGCGGGCTGGATCAAGTTCTTTCTTGAAATGAACGAGATTGCAGAACGGACGCGACCAGACGGTCTCTTCGACAACATTGACGGTCTCGCCATCAACAATCGTACTGCAAAGAGCGAATTCCGGTTTTGCGTAACGGCGCGTCATGCGCTCAAAGACCTCAAAACCGGCATCGAGACTTCTCCCGAAAGCCGTGCTGGAAAGCGGGTTGAGCGGATTGTTGCATGCCTGGCGCATCATGTCGGCACCGGCGCGCAGCGGCGCCATGGCCGCATGGTTCATTTCATAGAGGTGGTAGAACACTGATGACGCCTCCCTCGCGATCACGCTCTTTTTTCAACCATAGCAGCTTTTCGCAGGTGCACAAAATCGAAGGCGCCGGCGGTTTCCCGCCAGCGCCTCACTTTCCGTTGAACGCCGTTGCGATCAGATGTCAGCGACGAAAGTCTGCTTCTGGGAACCGAGGCCCTCGATACCGAGTTCCACGACATCACCAGCCTTCAGGTAACGCGGCGGCTTCAGGCCCATGCCGACGCCGGGAGGGGTGCCGGTGGAAATGACATCGCCGGGATGCAGCGACATGAACTGGCTGAGATAGGAGACAACGTGGGCGACGCCATAAACCATGGTCTTGCTGGAACCATCCTGCATGGTCTGGCCGTTCACCTTCAGCCACATGCCGAGATTCTGCGGATCGGCGATTTCATCCTTCGTCACCAGCCAGGGGCCGATGGGGCCAAAGGTGTCGCAGGACTTGCCCTTGGTCCACTGCCCGGCACGCTCCGTCTGAAACGCGCGTTCGGACACATCGTGCGAAACGCAATAACCGGCGACATAGTCGAGAGCATCGGCTTCCGAGACATATTTGGCGGTCTTGCCGATGACGACGCCGAGCTCGACTTCCCAGTCGGTCTTCTCAGAACCGCGCGGAATGGTGACGTTGTCATTCGGACCGACGATGGCCGAGGTCGCCTTCATGAAAATGACCGGTTCCGGCGGTACGGTGGCACCCGTTTCGGCGGCGTGGTCGGAGAAGTTGAGGCCGATGCAGATGAATTTTCCCGTTCCGGCAACGCAGGCGCCGATGCGCTCTTCGTTCAGTACCGGAAGTGTGCCGAGGTCGATCGCGGCGATCTTCTTGAGGCCCTCGGGAGAAATGGCTTCGCCGCCAATGTCTTTGACATGGGCGGACAGATCGCGGACTTTTCCTTCCGCATCGAGGATTGCAGGTTTTTCCTGGCCGGGCTGGCCGACACGCATCAATTTCATGGAACTCTCTCCCGGTTGTCAGACAAGGTGATGCATATATGAACGATGCATTCATACTTGTCACCCCTTGACTGCGCCAAGTTTCGAAAAATACCTTTTCCTTCCCGTCAATCAAAAGGACATGGCCCGTGACGAACAGCAATTCCCGGCAATCCGAATATCCCGTCGATCCCCTCTTCCTCGATCGCTGGTCTCCGCGCGCCTTCGATGGCCACGCCATGCCGCAAGAGCATCTGATGACAATTCTGGATGCCGCGCATTGGGCGCCATCTGCCTCCAATTATCAGCCATGGCGGTTTGTCTATGCCCACAAGGATAGCGAAGACTGGACGCTCTTCGTGGAACTGCTGATGGAGGGAAACCAGCGCTGGGCAAAAAACGCCTCCGTGCTGCTGTTTGTCATTTCCCGCGACTACAACATCTCGCGCGACGGTGAGAAAAAACCATCCGCGACCCATTCCTTCGATGCCGGCGCTGCCTGGTTTTCGCTTGCCATGCAGGCTCACCTGCTCGGTTACCACGCCCATGGCATGGCTGGCATATTGAAGGACAAGATCGTTGAAAAACTAAACATCCCGGAAGGCTACAAGGTGGAGGCCGGGGTCGCCATCGGCACGCTGACCGACAAGTCCGTTCTCCCTGATGATCTGGCGGAACGGGAAGTGCCGAGCAAGCGCCTGGCCCTTTCGGATGTGGCCTTCGAAGGACGTTTCACCGGCAAGGTTGATTGATGTTCTCCGAATGACAAAAGGCCCGGCGGAAATTGACCGTCGGGCCTTTTTTTAAATTTTCGTTTCACGTGAATCGTTACGCGAAACACCCCACAGGATTAAATGTCGAGGTTGGCGACACTCAGCGCATTTTCCTGAATGAAGTCGCGGCGCGGTTCCACCTCGTCGCCCATCAGGCGAGCGAACAGGCCGTCGGCATCCGTCGCGTCGCTCACCCTTACCTGCAGCAGGGAGCGAACATTGGCGTCGAGCGTGGTTTCCCACAGCTGCTCGGCATTCATTTCGCCGAGGCCCTTATAGCGCTGCATGGAAAGACCCTTGCGGCCGGCGGCGAAAATCGCATCCAGAAGCGCGCGTGGACCGGCCAGTTCCATGGTGCCATCCTTGCGTTGCAGGACCGGCGGCGTGGCGTAGATATCGCGCGTGCGGGCTGCGAGCTGATCGATATGGCGGGCATCGGCCGAACCGAGCAGGCCCATATCCAGCGTCGAGACTTCCTTGACGCCGCGCACCATGCGCTCGAAGCGCAAGCCGCCATCCTGCAGCACCGTGCCTGACCAGCCACGTTCGGTTTCTTCCGCGATCATGTCGAGACGCCGCGCCACTTCGGCAACGGTTTCCTCGGCGCGGGCAGCATCGGCAGAAAGCTCGGGGTTCAGCGCGCCGGCAATGGCGGCCTGTTCCACGATCGAGCGGCTGTAACGCGAATGCAGCCCATCGATCAGCGAGCGCATGCGCACCGCATCCAGAATGACTTCGCGAAGATCGGCCCCGATACGCACTTCGCCAGAACCGAGCGTCAGCGACGCTTCCTCGATACCCATGGAGATCAGGTACTCTTCCAGCGCCTTTTCATCCTTGAGGTACTGCACGGATTTGCCACGCGTGACCTTATAAAGCGGCGGCTGAGCGATATAGAGATGGCCGCGCTCGATCAGTTCCGGCATCTGGCGGAAGAAGAAGGTCAGGAGCAGGGTACGGATATGGGCGCCGTCGACGTCAGCATCCGTCATGATGATAATCTTGTGGTAACGCAGCTTGTCGGCGTTGAACTCGTCCTTGCCGATGGAGGTGCCAAGTGCCGTAATCAGCGTGCCGATTTCCTGGCTGGACAACATCTTGTCGAAACGGGCACGTTCGACATTGAGGATCTTGCCACGCAGCGGCAGGATCGCCTGGGTTTCGCGCGAGCGGCCCTGCTTGGCCGAACCGCCGGCTGAGTCACCCTCAACGAGGAAGAGTTCGGATTTCGCCGGATCGCGCTCGGAGCAATCGGCAAGCTTGCCGGGCAGAGACGCTATATCGAGCGCGCCCTTACGGCGTGTCAGTTCGCGCGCCTTGCGGGCGGCTTCGCGGGCGACCGCCGCTTCCACCACCTTGCCGACGAGGATTCTCGCGTCGGAAGGATGTTCTTCCAGCCAGGTGGAGAGCGCTTCGTTGACAAGGCTTTCCACGACCGGACGCACTTCGGACGAAACGAGCTTGTCTTTCGTCTGCGAAGAAAACTTGGGGTCGGGAACCTTGACGGAGAGAATGGCCGTCAGACCTTCACGGCAGTCCTCACCCTGCAGGCTCACCTTTTCCTTTTTCAGGATGCCCGACGTTTCGGCATAGGAGGTCACCTGACGGGTCAGCGCCGCGCGGAAACCAGCCATATGGGTGCCGCCGTCGCGCTGGGGAATGTTATTGGTAAAGCACAGCACGTTCTCATGGTAGCTATCGTTCCACCAGAGCGCGACCTCAACCGTAATGCCGTCCTTTTCGCCCTTGATGGCGACTGGCTTGTCCACCAGCGGCTTCTTGGCACGGTCGAGATAACGAACGAAGGCTTCGAGACCGCCATCATACAGCAGCTCTTCCTGCTTGATGTCCGAATGGCGCTTGTCGGTGAGCAGGATGCGCACGCCGGAATTCAGGAATGCGAGTTCGCGCAGGCGATGCTCCAGCGTTCCATAGTCATAGTCCGTCATGGTGAAGGTCTGCGGGCTCGCCAGGAAGGTCACTTCCGTGCCAGAGCGGCCTTCATATTCGCCAATGACGGAAAGCGGTGCATCGGCGACACCATGGGTGAAGCCGATTTCATGTAGCTTGCCGTTACGGCGGATCCTGAGCTTCAGCCAGACGGAAAGCGCATTGACCACGGAGACGCCGACGCCATGCAGGCCGCCCGAGACCTTATAGGAGTTCTGGTCGAATTTGCCGCCCGCATGCAGCTGGGTCATGATGACTTCGGCCGCGGAAACGCCTTCGGAAGAATGGATGTCGGTCGGAATGCCGCGTCCGTTATCCGTCACCGTCACCGAGCCGTCGGCATTCAGGGTCACCGTCACCAGATCGGCATGACCGGCAAGCGCTTCGTCGATGGCGTTGTCGACGACCTCATAGACCATGTGGTGCAGGCCGGAACCGTCATCGGTATCGCCGATATACATGCCGGGCCGTTTGCGCACGGCATCAAGGCCCTTGAGGACCTTGATCGAATCGGCTCCATATTCTGCGTTCGCGCCGACTTCGCTTGACGATGTTTCGGTCATAAATACTCTTTCCAAAGTTTTCTCGGGCCAGGTTCCAGTGAGAGGGCCTGAAGCCAGCGAATCACTCAAATCCGACATACGACTATAGAAATTCTACACCCAATCCCAAAGGCCGCATGCTTCAGGATGCTGCATAAAGCAGGGGATAGAGGGGTTTCAATCGCAAGAACGGCTTTTTTGCAGCACGGCTGACAGTTCCTCTACCACACTCGGCGGCAGCTTGCGAATATCCCGTGCCAGCCGGTTGGCGAAAGCCGTATATTGCGGCGGCAGACCGATGGTGTCGATCACCACTTTCGGGTCGGATGAGCCGGCCAGAAAGAACAATTCCTCCGCCTCGTCCCAGATGATGTTGAAATATCCGGCGATGCGCTGGAGGAGATCGAAACTCGGCTTGCCGCGCTTGCCATGCTCCAGCGCCGAAAGATAGGCCGGCGATACGCCGATTGCGGCGGCCATTTCCTTCTGCGTCACGCCCTTGCGCTCACGAAGCTGCCGCACGGCCTCCGCAAAGGGCGTCATGATTTTTCACCCCGCCGACGCGCCAACCGCACATAAAGCGCACCGTCGCCGCCATGATTGGCGGATGCATCCTCATAGGATGAAATCAGGTGGCGATATTCCGGCTTGGAAAACCACATGGGCACCGCCCTTTTCAACGCGCCGTCGCTGCCGATGGAACGGCCCTTGCCCGTTATGACGAGTACATGCCTTAGACCGCGTTCATGCGCGCGCAACAGAAAATCAAGCAGCACCGCATGGGCTTCGCTCTGGAACATGCCATGCAGATCGATCCGCCCTTCCAGCGGCAACCGGCCACGGGTGAGCTTGCGTTTGACCGGTTTTTCCATCGGCTGATGAATTTTCGGCTTTTTGTCCGGGGTGGGCGGCGACGGCTCGGCCGGCTCCAAAAGCATTCGCGGAAAAGCACCTTTGCCGGTCTGCGGAACATCGGGTTCCACCGGAGGTTCCTCTATGTCATCGAAGGCCAGCAGGTCTTCCAGCCTGCCGGAGATCGGCCGCGTGGTTTTTGCGACCTTTCCCCACAGAATGCGCTCTTCCTTGCCGAGCTTGCGACTGCTCTTCATCGCCGATACCTCTGCGCAGCCACCTGCGGTATCAGTATATAAAAATCGGCCTCATTACGCACCGTACCGGCCAGCTCTCCCGCTTCGAAACCGGAGCCGGTGAAAATATCGCCACGCGCTGGGCCAACGATGGCCGAGCCGGTATCGAGCGCCAGCATCAGCCGCGCAAAAGGTTTTCCGTCATCGAGATGGGTAAGCGACGGCGCATGGATGAAGAAGGGAAGCCCGAAAGTGTGGAGGAGCCTGTCCACCGCAAGCGCTCGCCCCGCGACCAACGGAACCTTCGCAGCTGCAATCGGCCCCATATCCTGATCGGCGACATCCGCCTCCCGGAAAAAAATATAGGACCTGTTATGCCATAGCACCCCATCCACCTCGTCTGGATGGTCAGCGAGCCATTTGCGGATCGTCTGCATCGACACGGTTTTCGGATCGAGTTCCCCGCGATCGAGCAGCAGACGGCCAATCGGTGAAAAAGCGTGCCCGGCCTTGGCCGCATAGGTGATGCGCTTTACCGCGCCATCGCGAAACACCAGACGCGCCGCACCCTGCACATGAACGAAAAACAGGTCGACCTTCGATCTTGCCCAGGCAATCTCAAGGCCCCTGCCCTCCAGATACCCTTCATCGATCTCCCTGCGGTCGGGAAAATAGGAAATACCGTTTTCATCCTCCCTGCCGAAAGCATAGGACGTATCGAAACCGGCAGGCCGATTGGCATCGTCGATATCCACCAGCTCCGACGGCCGGCGATAAATCGGATAACGCCAGATGTCGTCGGGCTCGGATGACACTTCCAGTTCGGGTTCGTAAAAGGCGGTCACGAAACCGCTTTTTCCCTGAGCCGGAGAAATCCTGAAAGGCACGCAATTGGTTTCAAAAAACCGGCGCGCCTGTTCCGGGCTGCTTATCTGGTTTTTCTCTGCGCTTTCCAGAAGCGAGACCAGTTCCGCCGCCGTGACCCCGAGCGAGCCGGTCCTGTAGGGTTTTGCATTCCGAAGATGCGACAGGATTGTCGCCATCGCTGGAAAAAGCTTGCCCGGATCGTCTTGCCGCCATCCGGGCAGGTCGCTGAAAGAAACTTCTTCGATCGAAAAGGGCGCGGTCATTGCTCGGATTCGGTGGCGATCAGCTTCCAGTTCGGATCGCGTGAGCGGATATCGCGCGAGAAGGTCCAGATGTCGTCCACCTCCGCAACCGCATCCGGATCGCCATCCACCAGCTTGCCATCCTTGTCATAGGTCGCCGAAATCAGCTGGCTGACGATCCTCAGCGTGATCTGCACTTCGGAATCGCGCACACTGGCCTGGGTGATATCTGCTTTCTCGATACCCACGAAGGTGGACTTCACCACCTCACCACGACCTTCCCTCTCGGAAATGGCCGCCTCGAAACCGTCGAAAACCTCCTTCGACAGAAGGTTCTTGAGCGTCTTGCGATCACCATCGGCAAAGCCCATGACAATCATTTCATAGGCCATGCGGGCGCCGTTCAGGAATTCCTTCGGCCCGAAGGAAGGGTCCCTGGTCATCACCTCACGCAACGACGCATTGAGCGGCGTATCGACGGGCGCAAGCGCATCCGCCTCGGCAAAACGGTTTTCGTCGTCACCCTCGCTGCGCCGCGGCAGGGTCACGACCTTGTTATCGTCTGCAACAGGACCCTTCGCCACATCTCGCGGGCTATAGGGGTCGAATGGCGGCTTCTCATTGCCCGTGCGGCGACCGAGGACACTGCGCAGCTGAAAGAAGATCAGCACCGCTGCAACGAGAAAAAACAATGTGATAAAGTCGCTAAAGCCCATCTTTTACCAAAACCGCCATTTAAATTCGAAAACCACACCATCATATAGTCTGCATCTTATCATCATTCAAATGTGCAGATTCAATCATCGGTGTCCCGGGAACCGGCAATCTGCCAGAGATGCACACGCAAGGCTAGAAGATGCGTTTTTCCTTTCTCCCCATCGTCATCCTGATGATGCCCATCCTCGAAATTGCCGGTTTCATCATCGTCGGCAAGGCAATCGGTTTGTGGCTGACATTGGCGCTTGTCCTGTTCACCTCGTTTCTGGGGTTGCTCATCCTGCGGCTGGGCGGCATCGGCATGGTGAGAAACCTTCAGGATGCGGGCCGCACCGGTGCGCAGCCGGCGGATGAGCTGGTGAATGGCGCCATGCGCGTCGTTGCCGGGATCCTGCTTTTCATTCCCGGTTTCATTACCGACATTCTCGGCCTTCTGCTTCTGTCGCCAACCGTGCGGCGCTTCTTCTGGAAAGCCTTCGGGCCGCGCGTCGTCGTTGCGGGTTCTTTTCGGCAATCCGGCCAGCAATCCGGTCCTCAGCCCGGTGATTTTTCCGGCTTTCGGAATGATCCGGGACATGCGCGCAATTCGAAGGTAGTGGATCTCGACGAGGAAGAGTTTCATCGCGAAGAGCCAAAGGGTTCCCCATGGTCGCGCAAACCGGACGATCGCGATCTGCCCAAACCCTGATCCCTAGCGGAATGGATCGCTATGACCCGATCACGAAGGGTTGTAAGCCCCCGGTCGAAATGATAGACCGCCTTCCACGAATTCACGCCGTGAGGAAATGTAATGACCGCTGAAAATGGTGCACAGGGCGCAGTAAGTCCTTCCCTCAACATTCTTGCCCAGTACATCAAGGATCTTTCCTTCGAAAATCCGGGTGCTCCTCGCTCGCTTCAGGCCCGTGACAATGCGCCGTCGATCAACATCAATGTCAACGTCAATGCAAACCCGATCTCGGGTTCGGATTTCGATGTTGTCCTGACGCTGAACGCGGAAGCCAAGGATGGCGACAAAGTGCTGTTCGCGGCCGAGCTGGTTTATGGTGGCGTGTTCCGCATCGCCGGTTTCCCGCAGGAACATATGCTGCCGGTGCTGTTCATCGAATGCCCGCGCCTGCTGTTCCCCTTCGCGCGCCAGATCATTGCGGACGTTACCCGCAACGGCGGTTTCCCGCCGCTGATGATCGATCCGATCGACTTCGCGCAGATGTTCGCCCAGCGCGTTGCCGAGGAACAGGCAAAGGCCAAGGTTCAGGCCGTACCGAACTAAGTGACGCGGCTTTGCGCTGCAGAATTCAGACAAAACAAAACCCGGGTTCATGCCCGGGTTTTTCTTTGACGGCATTCACCGTTTCCGGTGCCTGGACAGGCATCAATTCTGGTAACGGTTCCAGATCGCCTTGTCGCCCATGCCGAGAACGAGTTTGCCATGGGCCGCGACTGTTTCCGTATCCAGCCTCGAGGGCAAAGCCCGCGGCCTTTGCAGCGGCTCAAGCGGAACGTCTTCCTCGACGATGATGGTTTCCTGCTTGGCGGCAGAACCGAAACCGAGCGCCGTCTGGCGCCCACCGATCATTTCAATATAAACTTCGGCGAGCAGTTCGGAGTCGAGAAGAGCGCCGTGCTTGGTACGGTGGGAATTGTCGATGCCGTAACGCCGGCAAAGCGCGTCCAGCGAGTTCGGTCCCATAGGGTGCTTGCGACGGGCGAGCGAAAGCGTATCCGTCACCAGATCGGCGGCGACCGGTTCAATACCGAGACGGGCGAATTCCGCGTTGATGAAGCCCATGTCGAATGTGGCGTTATGCGCCACCCAGCGCGCGCCCTCGAAGAAGTCGCGAATCTGGTCGACGACCTCGGCGAATTTGGGTTTATCCTTCAGAAACTCGTCGGTAATCCCGTGAACGGCAAGTGCGTCGGGGTGAACCTTGCGATCTTCCGGGCTGATGTAGAGATGCAGCGTACGGCCGGTGGGAAAGTGGTTGATCAGCTCGATGCCGCCGATTTCAATCACGCGGTCCAGCTTCGATTCAAGGCCCGTGGTTTCCGTATCGAAAATGATCTCACGCATTCATCTCTCCGCGGCGCGACTCAGCGGCCAGTTTCTGCAGAATCTCTCTTACCTGATCCCGTGCCGCTTCGACACCATTTCCGGAATCGACGATAAAATCGGCGCGCCGGCGCTTTTCCGCGTCGGGCATCTGCCGGGCGAGGATCATTTCGAATTTCTCTTCCGTCATTCCGGGTCGGGACAAAACCCGCTCTCGCTGAATCTCCGGCGCGCAGCTGACGACAACGACTTTGTCGACCCGGCTTTCCGCCCCGGTTTCGAACAGCAGGGGAATATCGAGGAGGGCGAATTGCTGATCCTCTTTCCTTGCCTGGGCCAGAAAAGCCTCCTGCCTTCCGCGCACCAGCGGATGCACGATCTCTTCCAGTCTACTGAAATTAGCCGGATTCTGCCGCAAGATCTCACCGAGTTTCTGCCTGTCCACCGCACCGGAAATGGTAGTGCCCGGAAAGGCCGCTTCGATCAGCGGGGCGGCTTCCGCCCGGTAAAGCCCGTGCACGACCTCATCCGAATCGAGAACCGGAACCCCCTCCCCGGCAAACAACTTCGCCGTCGTCGTTTTTCCCATTCCAATCGAGCCGGTGAGACCGATGACGATCATCAATGTTTCTCCATATCCTCGATGATGAGAGAACGCAGGGCCTCATCGACCTCCGGCGTTTTGCCGAACCATCGCTTGAAACCGGGTTTTGCCTGATGAAGCAGCATGCCGAGCCCGTCGACGGTTGCGATGCCCTGCTCTTCCGCCATTTTCAGGATCGGGGTTTTCAAGGGCACATAGACGATATCGGTTACAACGGCCTGATCTGCCAGCGGCGAAAAATCAAGATGCGGCGCTTCCGTTCCATCCATGCCGAGCGACGTCGTATTCACGAAAAGCCCGGCACCCTGCATGACCTCATGAAGCGCTGCCTGGGGATGGGAAAAAACCCGCGGCCCAAAACGGTCGGCCAGTTCGCGCGCCCGTTCGACGGTACGGTTGAGGACGTGGATTTCGGCAATGCCGCGATCACGCAGCGACTGAATGACCGCCCGACTCGCGCCGCCGGCACCCAGAACCACTGCCCGCTTTGTCCTGTCCCAGCCCGGATGCCGCTCATCGAGATTGGAGACGAAACCATAACCATCCGTATTGGTGGCGTGAAGCTCACCTTCCTCCATCCAGACAGTGTTGGCGGCGCCGAGTTCTTCCGCCAGAGCATCGGGTCTGTCTGCCAGCCGGTAAGCCGCTTCCTTATGGGGAATGGTGACATTGCCGCCGACGGCCGTGCCCGGCTTGCCCTGCTTCAGCGTTGCAATGAAATTCGCGAAATCGTCCGGAGAGACTTCCACCGCCTTATACGAACCGGCAATGCCGAATTTCCTCAGCCAATAGGAATGGATAATAGGCGATCGCGAATGCTTGATCGGATAGCCGACAACGAAGGCGTTTATGGTTAATGTTTCACGTGAATCAGCCATCGATGACATCCATGTCGCGCAGTTTCGATAAAAGCGGCAGAAGCGGCAGGCCGAGAATCGTGAAATAATCGCCTTCGATCGAGGTGAATAGCTGGATTCCCTCTCCTTCGAGCTGATACGCGCCGACGCTGCTCAGGGCCTTTTCTCCCACCCTCTGCAGGTGGCGGGAGACAAATTCGGCGCTCAAAGTCCGAACGGTCAGCTCGGCGCTGGAAACGATTTGCCACACCACCTCGCCATGTCGGACGAGAACAGCAGCGCTGTTCAGGCGATGGACCTTGCCGGACAATGACAGCAGATGCGCTTCGGCCTCCGCCATGGTTTTCGGCTTGTGATAAACGCGGGCGCCGAGCGCCATGGTCTGGTCGCAGCCGAGAACCAGTGCTTTCGGATAAAGCGCGCTGACTGCAAGAGCCTTGGCCCTGGCGAGTTCCAGCGCAACCTCTTCCGGACTGGCGCCGTCTCGTTCCAGCTGTTCATCGAGCGCACGCTCGTCAATATCCGCCGGGATGGCCGAAAATGTCAGCCCCGCATTGCGCATCAGCATCTGGCGGGATGCGCTGGACGAGGCGAGGATCAATTCTTGTTGCATCGACTGTCTGCTCCGAATGGTGCGATTCGGATTATCGTGTCCTCGAACGAAGGGCAAGGATGGCCGCCGCCGTTTCCTCGATGGAACGGCGCGTGACATCGATCAGCGGCCAATTGTTGCGGGCGCAGAGCGCTCGTGCATATTTCAGCTCTTCCATGATGGTGGCGCGATCCGTGTATCGACCACTGTCAAATCCGCCCGTCGCGCCGAGTTCCCGGTTTTCGCGCACCTGCGATATCCGGTCCGATGTCGCGACCAGCCCGACGATCAACGGCCGCGTGGCCGCATAGAGGCTGTCGGGCAAAGGCACATTGGGAACGACCGGTATATTGGCGGTCTTTATCCCCCTGTTGGCGAGATAGATGCTGGTCGGTGTTTTTGAGGTGCGGCTGATGCCGATGATGACGATATCGGCCTCGTCATAGGTTTCTGGCATTTGCCCATCATCATGATCCATGGCGAAATTGAGCGCCTCGATCCTTGCGAAATAATCCGCATTCAAGGCATGTTGCGCGCCTACCCGCCGTCTGGACGGCGCACCTAAATAGGTCTGGAAGATGCCGATGATGGGTTCAAGGACATTTACGCAGGGCACCCCGATCGCATGGCACCGCAGATCCAGAAACTCGGCCAGCTGCTGGTCGACGATCGTATAGAGAACAATGCCCGGTTCCTTGTCGATGAGATCGACGACCTGCGCGAGCTGCTTCTGGTTTCGAATCATCGGATAGACATGTTCCACCGGCATGGAGGCGTGGAACTGGGCCGAAACGGCTCGACCGGCCGACATCAGAGTCTCTCCCGTTGAGTCCGAAATCAGGTGCAGATGGAAGAAGCTTTTTTTGTTCTCCACGCTGTTTTTCTCCCGCTGTTGATAAACAGGGACAAATCTCCGAATTGTCCTGCGGGTCGAACCGCGACGTGAATAAGGTGGTGTTTTTCCACAATCCGCAAGTGGCTTCAATCGTCTTCGACGTGCTTGTGAATTGTTGGAAGAATGTGAAACTGTTCAAAATTTTCCCCAGATTATCCACAATCGCCCTGTTTTTCTGGGTCGTCATAAATAACTGAAATTATTTATAAAATTTCTATTTTCCGGATTATTCGAAAACAATTGGGCCGATAACATCCGCAGGCACGCTTGAAACTTTGCGGCTGCGGCATTTCGACTGGAATGATTTTAATCCTTGCTACCCACAGACTCTAAGAAATAGAAAATCTTTTAAATCTCTTTGATTTTATTTTTTAGAAGCTGGGTGCCATGAGCGAACGCAAGGTTATGACGGTGTTGAACGGGCAGACGGTCACACCGCCGCCCATATGGCTGATGCGACAGGCTGGGCGTTATCTTCCCGAGTACAGGGAAACGCGAAAGAGCGCCGGTAGTTTCCTCGATCTCTGTTATAATCCCGAACTGGCGACGGAGGTCACTCTCCAACCCATTCGCCGGTTCGGGCTCGATGCCGCCATTCTCTTTTCCGATATTCTG
This sequence comes from Agrobacterium sp. T29, assembly GCF_006970545.1. Lineage (NCBI taxonomy): Bacteria > Pseudomonadati > Pseudomonadota > Alphaproteobacteria > Hyphomicrobiales > Rhizobiaceae > Agrobacterium > Agrobacterium sp. T29. The sequence goes on along the minus strand of NZ_CP040640.1, from coordinate 2,677,223 downwards.
GTGATACCCGACGCGCTTCACCGCAACGTGTCTTTCAGCGAAGGAAAAGGTCCGGCCATGGACCCGATCGATGTCAGCGGTATCGAGAAGCTGGATGCCGCAAATGTCATGGCGCATCTTTCTCCCGTTTTTGAAACCGTTTCCCGTCTGCGCGCCTCTTTGCCCCATGAAACGACGCTTCTTGGTTTCTGCGGCGCGCCGTGGACGGTTGCGACTTATATGATTGCGGGACACGGAACGCCGGATCAGGCCCCGGCGCGGCTGTTCGGTTATCAGGAACCGGTGGCCATGGAAAAGCTGCTGGCTTTTCTCGCCGACGTTTCCGCCGATTATCTGGTCGCGCAGATCGATGCAGGTGCGGATGCAGTTCAAATCTTCGATTCCTGGGCCGGCGTGCTCGGTGAGAAGGAATTTGAGGATTATGCGATAAAACCCGTTGCCCGCATTATCGCATCGGTGCGCGCCCGTCGGCCTTCGGCAAAAATCATCGCCTTCGCCAAGGGGGCTGGTTATCTTCTCAAGGATTATCGTCGTAAGACGGGCGCCGACGCCATTGGGCTCGACTGGTCGGTGCCGCTGAGCTTTGCAAAGGATTTGCAGAAGGAAGGGCCCGTGCAGGGCAATCTCGACCCCATGTTGATGGTGGCGGGCGGCAAGGCGCTGCAGGATGGTATAGATGCTGTGCTGCAGGCTCTTGCACAGGGGCCGCTGATCTTCAATCTCGGCCATGGCATCACCCCGCAGGCTGACCCGGAAAACGTCACCCGGCTGGTGCAGCGGGTGCGTGCCGGCGGAGCCGGAGCATGAGCGGCGAAAAACAGACCTCTGCCCGTTCCGGAAACCGGGCGGCTTTGCGCGCCGGCATCGCGCTCTGTGTCTTTGCTGCTTTCGTCGCCCTGTTATTTTATGCCGATCCGGCCGATCTCTATCTCTGGATCAAGGCGCTGCATATCATCGCCGTTATTTCCTGGATGGCGGCGATTTTTTACCTGCCACGGCTCTTCATCTACCACACCGATGCACCCGCCGGTTCGCAGCAGTCCGAAACCTTCAAGGTGATGGAGCAGCGGTTGATCAAGGTGATCATGAACCCGGCGATGATGATATCCTGGATATTGGGACTTTATCTCGCCTGGTCGGTTTATGGTTTTTCCGGCGGCTGGCTGCATGCCAAGATCGCGCTGGTGGTGCTTCTGACTGCGGCCCATGTTTATTTCACACGCAGTGCAAAACGTTTTGCGCGGGATGAAAATACGCGGCCTGCCCGTCACTGGCGGTTGATGAACGAGGTTCCGACGGTGCTGATGATCCTCATCGTCTTACTTGTGGTTGTGAAACCCTTCGGTTAAGACGGTGCGACGATAAATTTCGCGGAATTCGTGCTTTCCTCTTGCAGCGGCCGTGTTCAATCGCTATTTTCGGGCCACTCATCTTCGTGGCATGTGAATTATTCAGTCATCTGCGGTATCTCCCACAGCATCTGATTCGCGAACACGCCCTCCCCCGACATTACATTATCAAACGGTCTTCTCTTCATGGCTGAAATGAAGCTTCAGGAACTTAAGAGCAAATCGCCTACCGACTTGCTGACTTTTGCCGAATCCCTGGAAGTTGAAAATGCGAGCACCATGCGCAAGCAGGAGCTCATGTTCGCAATCCTCAAGGTTCTCGCGAGCCAGGACATCGAAATCATCGGCGAGGGCGTCGTTGAAGTCCTGCAGGACGGTTTCGGGTTCCTGCGATCCGCAAATGCAAACTATCTGCCCGGTCCGGACGATATCTATATCTCGCCCTCGCAGATCCGCCGCTTCTCGTTGAAGACCGGCGATACAGTCGAAGGCCCGATCCGCGGCCCCAAGGAAGGCGAACGTTATTTCGCGCTTCTCAAGGTCAATACGATCAATTTCGACGATCCGGAAAAGATCCGCCACAAGGTTCACTTCGACAATTTGACGCCGCTTTATCCGAATGAGCGCTTCAAGATGGAACTGGATGTTCCGACCTCGAAGGATTTGTCGTCGCGTGTGATCGATCTCGTCGCGCCACTCGGCAAGGGTCAACGCGGATTGATCGTCGCGCCACCGCGCACCGGTAAGACCGTTCTGTTGCAGAACATCGCCCATTCCATCACGGCAAATCATCCGGAATGCTACCTGATCGTTCTCCTGATCGATGAGCGTCCTGAAGAAGTGACCGACATGCAGCGTTCCGTGAAGGGCGAGGTTGTGTCTTCCACCTTCGACGAACCGGCCGTTCGTCACGTGCAGGTCGCCGAAATGGTGATCGAAAAGGCGAAGCGCCTGGTCGAACATGGTCGTGACGTCGTCATCCTGCTCGATTCCATCACGCGCCTCGGCCGTGCCTACAACACGGTTGTTCCCTCCTCCGGCAAGGTTCTGACGGGTGGTGTGGATGCCAACGCGCTGCAGCGCCCGAAGCGTTTCTTCGGTGCTGCTCGTAATATCGAAGAAGGCGGTTCGCTCACTATTATCGCGACCGCGCTGATCGATACCGGCAGCCGTATGGATGAAGTCATCTTCGAAGAATTCAAGGGTACCGGTAACTCGGAAATCGTGCTCGACCGCAAGGTCGCCGACAAGCGCATCTTCCCGGCACTGGATATTCTGAAATCCGGTACGCGTAAGGAAGACCTGCTGGTGCCGCGTCAGGATCTGCAGAAGATTTTCGTTCTTCGCCGTATTCTCGCGCCGATGGGTACGATGGACGCCATCGAGTTCCTGATCGACAAGCTGAAGCAGACCAAGAACAATTCGGATTTCTTCGAATCGATGAATACCTGATCCGAACTTTAGCCGGATTCATCATAAGAGCTTTAAAGCCGTATCCGTTTATTCGGATGCGGCTTGACTGTTTTAGACCGAGGTGAATGATGCCAGCTTCCGCCGATACGATCTATGCGCTTTCCAGCGGTGCCCTGCCGGCGGGTGTGGCTGTTCTCAGGATCAGCGGCCCGAGGGCTTTCTATGCCCTGGAGATGTTGACGGGCCTGGAACTTCCTTCACCACGAAAGGCGACGCTTTGCTCGATTCGGAATCGAAACGACGAGATCATCGACCAGGCGCTGGTAATCGCCTTTCCAGCTCCAAACTCTTTCACGGGTGAGCATTGTGTTGAAATTCATAGCCATGGCAGTCGCGCAGTCCTGGCTTCGATTTTTGCCGAACTGGAAAATCTTGAGGGACTTCGGCCCGCCGATGCCGGTGAATTCTCTCGTAGAGCCTTCGAGAATGGGAAGATGGATCTCCTTGAGGTCGAAGGTCTCGCCGATTTGTTGCAGGCTGAAACGGAAATGCAGCGGCGGTTGGCGGTGGAACAGAGTACTGGCAAATTGTCGGCACTCTATGACGGCTGGGCCAGCCAGCTGACACGCGCTCGCGCTCTCATCGAAGCGGAACTGGATTTTGCCGACGAGGAGGATGTTCCGGATTCCGTGGCGGCTCAGGTTTGGGAAGCCATGGCGCTTCTCAAAAAGGAAATCGGCGATCATCTCCAGGGTGGCGAAAGCGGAGAAATCATTCGCGACGGGTTCAAGGTCGCCCTCGTCGGTGAACCGAATGCAGGCAAATCCACTCTTTTGAACGCCCTTAGCGGCCGCGATGTTGCTATCGTTACCGATATTGCCGGCACCACGAGAGATGTCTTGAGCGTTGACATCAATCTGGAAGGATATCTCGTCCGGATATTCGATACGGCAGGAATACGGGAAACACAGGATGTTGTGGAGCTTGAAGGTGTAAGGCGCGCGGTTCTGACAGCAGAAACAGCAGATCTCATTCTGCTGCTGCAGGATAAGGATTCGTCTCCGAAACAATCTCTCGAATCATTCAAGAACCAGAGCTATTTGCGAGTTAGAACGAAAACAGCGCTTCATTCCCCTATCTTGGATGATGGATTTGATTTGTCTATCTCAGCCAAAGAAGGGATAGGTTTGAACGAACTGCGTTCGATGCTGAAGCGGGAGATAGAAAAACGCGTCGGCGCCGGCCAGACTTTGGTTCCCGCGCGCGCCAGGCATAAAAAACGACTTGAAGAGACGCTGAACTATGTTAGTGATGCGCTCGATTCCGAGACCCTGGACCTTGCGATAAGGTCAGAATATTTAAGACTCGCGGCGACATCGCTCGGACGGATCACCGGCCGCGTTGATGTGGAAGATTTGCTAGGCGTGATCTTCTCGGAATTCTGCATAGGAAAATGATTCACGTGAAACATCGGCGGCCGAGGCGGTGATGTTGATGCTGAGAGAACAGGGCGCAAGGATATGCACCAGTCATTCGATGTCGTTGTTATTGGTGGTGGTCACGCGGGCAGTGAAGCCGCGGCCGCTTCTGCAAGGCATGGTGCAAAAACCGCCCTTGTTACCCACAAACGTGAGACGATTGGCGTCATGTCCTGCAATCCCGCCATTGGCGGTCTGGGAAAGGGACACCTCGTTCGGGAAATCGATGCGCTGGATGGTTTGATGGGTCGGGTTGCCGATGCAGCGGGCATCCAATTCCGCATGCTCAACCGTAAAAAGGGGCCAGCCGTCCGTGGTCCCCGCACACAAGCCGACCGGCGGCTTTACCGCGAAGCCATGCAGCGTGAGATTGATGCGATTGAAAACCTGACCATTATTGAAGGCGATGCTTTCGATATTGAGATGGCCGACGATCGCGTCGCAGCCGTTATCATGAAGAACGGTAGCCGGATTCCTTGTGGCGCGATCGTGCTGACGAGCGGCACCTTCCTGCGTGGTCTCATTCATATCGGTTCCGAAAAGATTCCGGCGGGGCGTGTGGGAGAAATGCCGTCTGTTGGCCTGTCGGACACGCTCTCGCGGCTGGGTCTCGTTATGGGTCGCCTGAAAACGGGCACCCCTGCCCGACTGGACGGACGCACGATTGACTGGAATGCGGTGGATAGACAGGCTGCCGATGAGGATCCTGTCCCTTTTTCCTTCATGACGGATCGTATTCTCAATCCGCAAATAGAATGTGGTGTAACTCGTACCACTCCGGCTGGGCATAAGATCATTCAGGACAATATTCATCTGTCGGCGATGTATTCGGGACAGATCGAAGGGGTCGGTCCGCGTTATTGCCCGTCGATTGAGGATAAGATCACCCGTTTTGGTGAACGGGATGGTCATCAGATATTTCTCGAGCCGGAAGGTCTCGACGATCACACCATTTACCCAAACGGCATATCGACGTCCCTTCCCGCTTCCGTTCAGGAGCAATTTATCCGGACGATACCGGGCCTTGAACAGGTGACGATCCTGCAGCCGGGTTACGCGATCGAATATGACTATGTCGATCCGCGCGAGCTGAAGCCATCGCTGGAATGCCGCAAGATTCCGGGATTGTTTCTGGCCGGCCAGATTAATGGCACGACGGGTTATGAAGAAGCTGGCGCTCAGGGTCTCGTTGCCGGCTTGAATGCATCGCTTTATGCGGGCGATGCTGATCCGGTCTATTTTAGCCGAACCGAGTCTTATATCGGCGTCATGATTGATGACTTGACATCGAAAGGTGTCAGCGAGCCCTATCGCATGTTTACGTCCAGAGCGGAATATCGTCTTTCGCTGCGCGTGGACAATGCGGATCTGCGGCTTACACCAGTTGGCCAGATGGCTGGCATTGTCGGCCGCGAGCGGCAGGAACGCTTCGCAAATTTCATTTCCGATCTGGATCGCGGTCGAGAACTGATGAAGGCTATTTCCATCAGCCCTTCCCAGGCGGCGAAGCAGGGGTTGAAACTTAATCAGGACGGTCAACGCCGGTCCGTTTATGAATTGCTGGCCTATCCGGATATGACTCTCGAAGTCCTTACCGAACATTGGCCGGAATTGGGTACTCTTGACGGAAAAGTTGCAGAGGTCTTGCAGATCGAGGCGAGTTATGCGGTCTATATGCAGAGACAGAGCGCTGATATCGTCGATATCAAGCGGGACGAAGACAGAAAGATCCCGGATGATTTTGATTTTAAGAGTCTGTCCGGCCTTTCCAATGAGCTTAAACAAAAGCTGGAAAAAGCCCGTCCTGAGAATATTGCCCAGGCTGCTCGTGTTGACGGCATGACGCCGGCTGCGATATCGCTGCTGCTCGCACTTCTGCGGAAGGATTCCGTAACGCGAAGTGAAAAATTACGCATGCACCAATAGCGAGTCGGATTATGAAGATAAACGGCCAGAGTGTTTCACGTGAAACACAGGAAAGGCTCGAACATTTTGTCGAGCTTTTTAAGAAGTGGAACAGAACCACAAATCTGGTAGCGCCGTCCACTCTCGCCGAGCTCTGGAACCGGCATGTGGCCGACAGTGCGCAAATATTCCAGCTCTCCCCTCAGCCAAAAAAGTGGATTGATCTTGGAAGCGGTGGCGGATTCCCCGGTGTCGTCACCGCGATTTTTCTAGCGGAGCTTGGCGACGGTTGGATTGATCTGGTCGAAAGCAATAATAAAAAAGCGGCATTCTTGCGAATTGCACTGAAGGAAACCGGTGCAAGAGGTGCAGTCCACCCCGTCAGGATCGAAACAGCACCGGAAATCATCAAAAATTGCGACGCTGTTTCAGCGCGAGCACTCGCCGAACTGGATCTGCTTTTCGATTATATCCATCCTTGGGCGCAGAATAACCCGAATCTCAAGGCCTATTTTAATAAAGGCCGGGATTATGATTCTGAAGTGCAGAAAGCACATGGTCGCTGGGAGTTTGATCTGGTAAAACATCAGAGTGCCATTGAGGCAGATTCTGTTGTTCTTGAAATCAGCAACCTCGCTTTGAGGTGCTGATGAGCTGGCCAGGTGCGGCATGACTTTGGAAAAAAACCGGATTATCGCAGTTGCAAACCAGAAAGGCGGCGTTGGTAAAACAACAACCGCCATCAATCTGGCTACCGCGCTGGCGGCTATTGGTGAGCGCGTGCTGATCGTGGATCTGGACCCGCAGGGTAATGCGAGTACCGGACTTGGAATCGACCGCAAGGAGCGCAAGCTTTCGTCCTATGATCTTCTGGTAGGAGATCATGGGGTTGCGGAAGTTGCTGTTCCCACCGCCGTTCCCAATCTCGACATCGTACCCTCCACGATGGATTTGCTGGGTTTCGAAATGCAGGTCGCGAATGTTTCCAACCGCGTTTTCCTGTTGCGTGCGGCTATGGAGACGCAGGAAGCCAGAGGCTATTCCTATATTCTCGTCGACTGCCCCCCCTCTTTTAATCTTTTGACCATGAATGCCATGACGGCCGCACATTCCGTGCTCGTGCCGCTGCAATGCGAGTTCTTTGCACTGGAGGGCCTTAGCCAGTTGCTGGATACGGTCAGTCAGATTCGTGGATCGGTGAACCCACAGCTTGATATACAGGGCATTGTTCTTACAATGTTCGATGCGCGAAATAATCTTGCACAGCAGGTTGTTTCGGATGTGCGCACGCATCTGGGCGAAAAGGTTTACCACACGCTCATTCCACGCAATGTGCGTGTTTCCGAAGCGCCGTCCTATGGTAAACCGGCAATTCTCTATGATCTGAAATGTGCCGGCAGCCAGGCCTATCTGCAACTGGCGTCCGAAGTAATTCAGAGAGAGCGTCTGCGTAAAGCCGCCTGACGTTTGCCGGAATGTATGGAGTAATATCTTATGAGTGATGATCTTTCCAAGCGTCGGCTGGGGCGCGGTCTTGCCGCATTGATCGGAGAAATGGACCAGCCTGTGCCGGTGGGTGAGCCTCAGCGCGCTGTTAACGCCGATCGTACCATTCCCATCGAATTCATCGCTCGCAGCCAGAGAAACCCGCGGCGTCATTTCGATGAGAATGAGCTGCAGGATCTTGCCGCCTCCATTCGTCAGCATGGAATAGTTCAGCCTGTGGTCGTAAGAACGGTTGGAGTCAACCGATACGAGATTATTGCGGGTGAAAGACGCTGGCGTGCGGCGCAGCTGGCGGGCTTCACCGATGTTCCCGTCATCGTTCGCGATGTGGATGACCGCACGGCGCTGGAACTGGCGATTGTCGAAAACGTACAGCGTTCCGACCTCAATCCGCTCGAAGAAGCGATGGGGTATGAGCAGCTGATCGCCGAACACGGCTATACGCAGAATGATCTCGGCGAAATCATCGGCAAGAGCCGAAGCCACGTTGCCAACAGCCTGCGGCTTTTGAAGCTTCCCGATCCGGTACGGGATATGCTGGCGGATGGTTCGCTCTCCGCAGGTCATGCCCGCGCGCTTGTTTCCACTTCCGATCCGGCGACGCTCGCGAAAACAATCGTATCCAAGGGACTTTCGGTGCGTGATGCCGAGCGCCTGGCGCAGAATGATATCAAATCGCAGGGCGATGTTGCGGAGAAGCGACCTGCGGCGGAAAAGGATTCTGATACGATCGCGCTCGAACGCAGCTTGTCCGATGCTCTCGGGCTGGATGTGAAGATCAGCCACAAGGGCGGATCGGGGCAAATCCGTATCGGTTATCGGACATTGGAACAGCTTGAAGCGGTATGCCGGCTTCTGGAGCAGAAATAAGTAACTATTTGTTTTAAAATATAAAATACCCGCCTTTGGCGGGTATTTTTATTTACGGCGTTCAAAAGTCGATGGCCCGGCCCTTTATTTCGTAATCGCCGAAACGCACGGGTTCCGCGCCGCCGCGGCCGCCGGTTTCCGGCGGCAACTGGAGATCGGCCTGTTGCTTGCGCCGTTCTTCCGCTTCTTTCAACGCTCGCTGCGCCGCCGGCGAAAGTCGCTTTACACTTTCCTCGCCACTGTCTGTGGAGTTGTCATTATCCGCATTCTGCATGAAATCCTCCCTATGACGGGATATTGAAATACGTTTGCCGCTTACCAGATTATATAATCCGAGGGGCTTTATAAACCCCGGAATATTCCCGGTGAGTGACAAGGAGAGTTTAACGGATGAACATGATGCGCACGGCAATGCTTCTGGCCTTCATGACCGCATTGTTCATGGGTGTCGGTTTTCTGATCGGCGGCAAGGGCGGCATGATGATCGCCCTGGTCATCGCAGCCGGTATGAATATTTTTTCCTACTGGAACTCTGACAAGATGGTTCTCTCCGCCTATCATGCGCGGGAGATCGATGAGGCGAATGCGCCCGAATTTTTTCACATGATCCGCGACCTGTCGCAAAATGCCGGTCTGCCAATGCCGAAGGTCTATATTTACGATAGCCCGCAACCCAATGCCTTCGCGACCGGGCGGAATCCTCAGAACGCTGCTGTTGCCGCTTCGACAGGCCTGCTGGAGCGTCTGACGCCCGAGGAAGTGGCCGGTGTCATGGCGCATGAGCTTGCGCATGTGCAGAACCGGGATACGCTGACCATGACAATCACCGCCACGCTGGCGGGCGCCATCTCCATGCTCGGCAACTTTGCCTTCTTCTTCGGCGGTAACCGGGAGAACAACAATAACCCGCTCGGCTTTATCGGCGTGCTGGTCGCGATGATCGTGGCGCCGCTGGCAGCGATGCTGGTGCAGATGGCGATCAGCCGCACACGGGAATATTCCGCCGACCGGCGCGGTGCGGAAATCTGCGGCAACCCGCTCTGGCTTGCTTCCGCCTTGCAGAAGATTTCGGGCATGGCGCAGCGCATTCACAATGACGATGCCGAGCGCAACCCGGCAACGGCGCATATGTTCATCATCAATCCGCTTTCTGGCGAGCGCATGGACAATCTCTTCTCCACGCACCCGAATACGGAAAACCGCGTGGCCGCGCTGCATGCGATGGCGCAGGAGTTTTCCCCGCAAGGATCGACGCCGCCGCCATCGGGTGATAGACCTCTGCGCAAATCAGGCTCCGTTCCCAAAACAGGCTGGGGACGAGGCAATGAAAACGAGCGCAAGGGGCCGTGGTCTTGACATCCGATATTCAGAATAAGCCGGCGCGGTCCAGAAAACCGAGACCGGCAAATGGGAGGGGCCGTGAAGACGGCCCTTCGTCTTTCCAGGACAAGCCGGGTCTCGCCGCGCGCATTGCCGCCACCCGCATTCTGGCGGCCGTTCTGGAAAAGAAGACCTCGCTGGATGGGATGCTCGATAGCGAAAACGGCAATCCCGTCTATCGAGCCCTGTCGCTTGCGGACCGGGCGCTGGTGAGAGCCATCGTCAATAGCGCGCTTCGCCACCTCCCCCGGATTGAAACGGCATTGTCGATGCTGCTTGATGGGCCGTTGCCGCAGGGCGCGAGATCGTTGCATCACGTTCTTGTCGTCGGTGCGGCGCAGATGCTTTACCTCGATGTGCCGGATCATTCCGCTGTCGATCTCGCCGTGGAGCAGGCTCACCGGGATCCGCGCAACCGGCGTTTCGTCAAGCTGGTGAACGCCGTTCTCCGACGGCTCGGGCGTGAAAAAGCGGATATCGAGAAGGCTGTCGCCGGCGTTCCGGTATTGCCGGACTGGTTCCATGCGCGGCTTGTTTCCGCTTACGGCAATGAGGTTGCGCAAAGGATTTCGGAGGCGCAGCTGACACCCTCCTCGATTGATCTGACGATCAAGGTTGATCCCGCTCTCTGGGCGGAAAAACTGGGCGGTACGCTCATGCCGAATGGCAGCGTGCGTCTGGGTGAATTCGAGGGGCAGATCCCATCGCTCGAAGGCTTCGCTGAAGGTGCGTGGTGGGTGCAGGATCTCGCTGCCAGCATGCCGGTTCGGCTTATGGGTAACATCGCGGGCAAACGTGTCGCAGATCTCTGTGCTGCTCCGGGCGGCAAGACCGCGCAGCTTGCACTGGCGGGCGCCAATGTGACGGCGCTGGATCAGTCCGGTAACCGTCTTCGTCGTCTCAGGGAAAATCTCGACCGGCTAGGCCTCCGTGCCGAAACGGTGGAGGCCAATATGCTGAAGTACCAGCCGGAACAGCTCTTTGACGCGGTCCTCCTCGATGCCCCCTGTTCTTCCACCGGGACACTTCGCAAACATCCCGATGTCTGCTGGACCAAGGATGAGAACGATATTGCCAAACTCGCTGCCCTCCAGGGCCAGATGCTGCGGCATGCGCTGACCCTTGTTGGCCCAGGCGGCCTCGTGGTGTTCTCCAATTGCTCGCTCGATCCTTCCGAAGGAGAAGCGATGATTGCCGAGGTTCTGGCGGAAAATCCCGGCGTGGAACGTGTTGCCGTCCGCCGCGAGGATTGGCCCGGAATGGAAGCGGCCATCAGTCCCAATGGCGATCTTCGCACGACACCGGACATGTTCGGCGGCGTCGATGGGTTTTTTAGCAGTGTCTTGCGTAAGAAGTAGAAAAAAGCCAAGCTTTCGCGAATCATTAGATATTTATCGAAAACGTTCCGGTCGTCGCGGTTCACTGATAAAAACAAAACATGTGAAACGGGAAACACAGCTTGTTAGGGTCCTTTGCAGGCAGCATGAATGCCGCCGGTCTTCTGTCGCGGATGGCGTATCGTCGTCTGTGTGTCGGCCTCACCCCTTTGCGCCTGCATATGTCGCGATTTGCCACTCGTGCGCCAGACGGTCTGGTGGCGGCGCCGACCGATCTCAGAGCCATCGATCCCTATTTCGCCGAGGAACTGTTGCGGGGCCGCATCGCACTGGCGGGGCGTGTCGTCGAAACCGGCGGAGCTTCGCCATTCCAGGTGGAATATCCCTCAGCGGTTTTTGAAGAACGGCTGCATGCATTCAGTTGGCTACGGCATATTCGCTCCGATAAATCGAGCGAGGCCTGCAAACGGGCGCGCCGCATCGTTGCGGAATGGATGGTGCTTCATGGCAAGCGGCTTGCAGGCACTGCCTGGTCGCCGGAAATCGCCGCACAAAGGCTGATTGCCTGGCTTTCGCACTCTCCCGTGGTTTTATACGAGGCCGATGCCGGCTTTTATCGCCGGTTCCTGAAAAGCCTCGCCTTTCATGTCCGTTATCTCGAAAGAATCGTCAGACACGCGCCCGATGGCGAAGCGCGGCTGAGGATCAGGATTGCCTTGGCCATGGCTTCCATCGCCATGCCAACGCGCCTTTCGCGGATCACGCGGAATGGAATGAAGCTGGCTCAGGAAATGGAACGCCAGATTCTGCCCGATGGCGGGCATGTTTCCCGTAATCCACGCGTCATGCTGGACCTGCTGCTTGATCTCCTGCCGCTTCGGCAAAGTTATATCAATCTCGGCCATGATCTGCCCTCCGGTCTGGTGCCGGCGATAGACCGCATGTTCCCGGCGATCCGGTTCTTCCGGCATCAGGGTGGCGATCTCGCGCTGTTCAACGGCGCCACGGCGACGCTCGCCAATGAGCTTGTTTCCGTGCTGCGTTATGACGAAACGGCCGGCCGGCCCTCCAAGGTCCTGCCGGACGTGAACTATCACCGGCTTGCGACGGACGATACGGTCATCATCGTCGATACAGGGTATCCCGGCTCGGCGGAGCTTTCGCGCAATGCCCATTCGGGTTGCCTGTCTTTCGAAATGTCCTGCGGCAAGAACCGCTTCATCGTCAATTCGGGCTTTCCGCGCAACGCCGCGCCGGAATATCAGCGGGCCAGCCGTTCCACGGCGGCGCATTCCACCGTCACGCTTGCGGATACATCATCCTGTAGACTGTCGCGCTCGCGGCTGCTTGGTCCGATCATGGTGTCAGGCGTCAGCCACGTCGACAGCCGGCGTGGAACGGATGCAAGCGGCAATGACATCCTGTGGGCGTCTCATGACGGCTATTTGCAGAATTTCGGCTGCTACCATGAGCGGGAAATAGAATTGAATGCAGCCGGCACCAAGATAAAGGGTAGGGATCTACTTCGAGCCGATGCGAGTGCGGTAAAAACGCAATTGCAGTCGGTCACGGCGGTTTCACGTTTCCATATTCATCCCCACATTCAGATACACCAGCGGGATGAGGAGTCGGTCTATCTGGAGGCAGCGGATGGAACCGTATGGCTGTTTTCCGCACCCGGGCTGGAGCTTTTCGTCACCGAGGATGTCTTCATGGCTGATGCATCCGGTATGCGCCCGTCGCAGCAGATCGAGCTCCCCTTCAATCTCGCAAATACGCGGGAAATCCGCTGGCTCATCGAACGCCAGGCCTAGACAATTTCCGGCGGTGCCGATCAAAAACCACCATAGTTTTCACCGTTCGGCCTCCCCGCTGTTTATTAATCCGGTAAGCTGTGTTAACGCGGCGGCAATTGCTGGATCAATCCCATTCCAGCCTGTCCTCCCCGTTAAACGGAGTATGCCTGATGGCCGTCGTGTCCAAGAAAATCCCCGCCCCCGATAAGGTCAAAATCCGCACGGCGCTTCTTTCCGTGTCCGACAAGACTGATATTATCGAGCTGGCGACGGTTCTGTCGAAGCTTGGCGTCAAGCTTCTGTCGACCGGTGGAACGGCGAAAGCCATTGCCGAAGCAGGCCTGCCTGTGACGGATGTCTCCGACGTAACGAATTTTCCCGAGATCATGGACGGCCGCGTCAAGACACTGCATCCCAATGTCCATGGCGGGCTCCTTGCCATCCGGGACGATGCGGAGCATGTCGAGGCGATGAAGGCGCATGGCATCGAGGCGATCGATCTCTCGGTCATCAATCTCTATCCCTTCGAGGAAGTTCGCTCCAAGGGCGGCGATTATCCGACGACGGTGGAAAACATCGATATTGGTGGTCCGGCGATGATCCGCGCGTCCGCCAAGAACCATGCCTATGTCACGGTGGTTACCGATCCGTCTGACTACCCCGATCTGGTTGAGGCCCTGCAGGCTGATGACGGCCAGACGTCCTATGCCCTGCGCCAGCGTTTTGCCGCCAAGGCCTATGCTCGCACCGCCGCCTATGATGCGGTGATTTCCAACTGGTTTGCCGAGGCGCTTGCGATCGAAACGCCGGATTACCGCGCTATCGGCGGCGCGCTGAAGGAAAAGATGCGGTATGGCGAAAACCCGCACCAGAGCGCTGGTTTTTACCTCACCGGCGAAAAGCGCCCTGGCGTTGCAACGGCGACGCTTCTTCAGGGCAAGCAGCTTTCCTATAACAACATCAATGACACCGATGCAGCTTACGAGCTCGTGGCGGAATTCCTGCCGGAAAACGCGCCGGCAGTCGCTATCATCAAACACGCCAATCCCTGCGGCGTGGCGACGGGTCCGACACTTGCCGAAGCTTACCGGCGGGCGCTGGCATGCGATTCCGTTTCCGCTTTTGGTGGCGTGATTGCCCTGAACCGCACGCTCGATGCGGAAACGGCGGAAGAAATCGTCAAGCTCTTCACCGAAGTCATCATCGCGCCTGATGTCACGGAAGAAGCCAAGTCCATCATCGCCCGCAAGCCGAACCTGCGCCTTCTGGCCGCTGGCGGCCTGCCTGATCCACGCGCGGCCGGTATTACCGCGAAGACCGTCTCGGGCGGCCTGCTGGTGCAGAGCCGCGACAATGGCATGGTCGAGGATCTGGACCTCAAGGTCGTCACCAAGCGTGCGCCGACGTCGCAGGAACTTGAAGACATGAAGTTTGCCTTCAAGATCGCCAAGCATGTGAAGTCCAATGCCGTCATTTACGCCAAGGACGGGCAGACTGCGGGTATCGGCGCCGGCCAGATGAGCCGTGTGGATTCCGCGCGTATCGCTGCCCAGAAGGCGGAAGATGCCGCCAAGGCCCTTGGCCTTGCCGAACCGTTGACGCGCGGCTCCGCCGTCGCTTCGGAAGCATTTTATCCCTTTGCCGACGGCTTGCTCGCCGCGATTGCCGCAGGCGCCACTGCTGTCATCCAGCCGGGCGGCTCCATGCGCGATCAGGAAGTGATTGACGCCGCGAATGAGCATAATGTGGCAATGGTCTTTACCGGCATGCGCCACTTCCGCCACTAAGCGCGGAAACAACCAGGAATAACGAAGGCCCGGAAATTACTTTCCGGGCCTTTTGTTTCACGTGGGACAGTCTTGGTGCCGCAGGTTCAGGTCACGGCCCCAACCTGCCACGGCACAAATTCATTGTCGCCGTAGTCGTAGATCTCGCTGACGGTCTTGTCGCCGGAAGCGACGGCTAGAATATGCTCGAAAATTCGTTTGCCGGATTCTTCGATGGTTTCAGCACCGGTGACGATCTCGCCGCAATTGATATCCATGTCTTCCTTCATGTGTTCATACATTTCGGAATTGGTGGCGATCTTGATGCAGGGTGACGGCTTGAAGCCCGAAACCGAGCCGCGGCCGGTGGTGAAACAGATGACGTTGCAGCCGCCGGCGACCTGGCCGGTGACGGCAACGGGGTCATAGCCGGGCGTATCCATGAATACGAAACCCTGTTCCGTCACGGTTTCGGCGAACTCATAAACCGCCTTCAGCGGCATGGACCCGCCCTTGGCGACCGCGCCCAGCGATTTTTCCAGAATGGTGGTCAGGCCGCCAAGCTTGTTGCCGTGGGAAGGGTTGTTATTGAGTTCGTCGCCATTGCGGGCGGTATAATCGCGCCACCAGTCGATACGCTGTAGCAGCTTTTCGGCGACGGCAGGGGTGACGGCGCGCTTCGTTAACAGATGCTCGGCGCCGTAAATCTCCGGCGTCTCCGAGAGGACCGTGGTTCCACCGTTGCGGACGATGAGGTCGGAGGCATAACCCAGAGCCGGGTTGGCGGAAATGCCGGAATAACCATCCGAACCGCCGCATTCCAGCGCCACCTTCAGCTTGGAAAGCGGTTGCTCCGTGCGGCGGGCGGCATTGACCATCGGCAGCATGGCCTTGATCTCGGCAATTGCCGCATCGATCGTCTTGCGGGTGCCGCCATGCTGCTGGATCGTCATGGTGCGCAGCCGCTCACCCTCTTCCATCTTGTAATGTTCGAGAATGGGCGCGATCTGGTTGGTCTCGCAACCGAGGCCGATCAGCAGAATGCCGCCGAAATTTGGATGGCGGGCATAGCCCTGAATAGTGCGGATCAGCAGGCGGTAACCTTCCGATTTCGTATTCAGCGCACAGCCGCCGCCATGGGTCAGCGCAACGACGCCATCGACATTGTCGAAACCATCAAGGCCGCCCTGCTTGTTGAAATAATCCGCGATGTAACGCGAAACCGTGGCGGAACAGTTCACCGAAGCGATCACGCCGATATAGTTTCTCGTTCCGACACCACCGAGGCCGCGGTCATAACCCTTGAACGTCCGGCGTTCAGCTTCCGGCACCATGCCCTTTTCTTCGATATCAACGCTGAACTGATGCGCGTGTTCGGAAGGCACCATGGCGAGATTGTGCAGGTGCACGTGCCGGCCGGGTTCGATATCCTGGGTGGCGATACCGATGACCTGTCCGTATTTCAGCACCTCATCGCCCGATTTGATGAATTTGAGGGCCACCTTGTGCCCGCGCCCGATCAGTTCGAGCGCTGCCAGATCGCCCCTGCCCGTCGCGCCGCCGGCCGGAATGGACCGACGCGCCACCGCGACATTGTCGTTGGCGTTCAGCAAAATGGTTGCCTCGGAATTCTCACTCACGGGTTTTCCTCCTCCCGGTATATTGCCTGCTATGTTTCTAGATCAGTTTTCGACCCAGCGTCTCTTCGAACCTTCCAGATGGGTATGCATGGCGGCCTGCGCCAGCAGCGGGTCTTTCAGTTCAAGCGCCGCCAGAATGGCCTCGTGTTCCTGAAGCGCATGGGTCCAGGTATCGCGGTCTTCGAATTTCACGCGAAGCTGGGCCGAAATGGGGCTGTGGCGCTCATCGAAGAGGTTCGCCACCATTCGGGCCAAAACGCTGTTACCGGATTGCTCGGCGATGGTGACGTGAAACAGTCGATCCTGATCTAGAGGCTTGCGGCCGGCCTCGATTTCCCGCTGCATGGTATTGAGTATCTGGCGGAGGGTCGCGATTGTCTCATCGGTCATCCGGCTTGCCGCCAGCACAATGGTCGCCCCCTCCAGCGCGGCGCGCGCCTGCATCAGTTCGGAGGGGCTGTCACCCAGCGATTTGGTATGGTGGGTCGTCTGCAACGCTTCCGCCGACACATAAACCCCAGAACCCATGCGAATTTCGACGGTGTTGTCGATTTCAAGCGCAATCAGCGCCTCGCGCAAGGAAGGCCTCGATACACCGAGCTTCTGTGCCAGTTCCCGCTCAGCGGGAAGCCGCGTGCCGGGCAGGAATTCACCCATATCGATGAGTTCGCGTATCTGATCCGCAATCTGCTGATAAAGCCTGCGCGGTTCCGCTATTTTGGCCTGACCACTCATGTGTTTTTTGACGAGTCCTGTCTGCAATTCATATTTGGCCTTACCGTAACGCCAAGCGTTTCAATACGCAAGGAATTACTTAAATATATGAAATTACGTATTTATTATCGGTTATCGTTTCATGTATTGCTTCTGTTTTGGATATGGCTTCGCAAATTTTGACCTAATTGGCTTGACCATTCTGAAAAACCGGCCTAACCATTTGGCCTGTTCATGACCCCGGTGGAGCGGGGATACGGGTGGGAGGTTTCCAGATGTCGCACGGCGCATCGACAATTCGGGGCGATTTTTCGCCTGAACAGATGGCGCATGGACAACGTGCGGTGCTCCTGCGCCTCGATAACATCAGCAAGGAATTTCCCGGCGTAAAAGCACTGTCGAACGTGCATTTCGATCTGCGCGCCGGCGAGGTACATGCCGTCTGCGGTGAGAATGGCGCGGGAAAATCGACGCTGATGAAGATCGTCAGCGGCGTCTATCAGCCGAGCGACGGCACCATCCTTCATAGAGGTGTGAAGGTGCAATATGCATCGCCGCTGGAATCCGAAGCCGCCGGCATCGCCATCATCCACCAGGAACTCAACCTCGTTCCGCATCTTTCCGTTGCCGAAAACATCTATCTTGCGCG
The DNA here is from genome assembly GCF_006970545.1 of Agrobacterium sp. T29. Taxonomy (NCBI): domain Bacteria; kingdom Pseudomonadati; phylum Pseudomonadota; class Alphaproteobacteria; order Hyphomicrobiales; family Rhizobiaceae; genus Agrobacterium; species Agrobacterium sp. T29. The sequence goes on along the minus strand of NZ_CP040640.1, from coordinate 2,659,420 downwards.
CGAACCGCGTCGCGGTTTCCTCGTCGACCGCAAGAAGCTGCGTCTCGATGCCAAGCGCTGTCTCGACCGGCTGGGTGTCGATATCGACCCCGACCAGATCGTCCGCGGTCTTTCGGTCGCCCAATGTCAGATGGTGGAAATCGCCAAGGCGCTTTCTCTTGACGCTGAAGTGCTCATCATGGATGAGCCGACCTCCTCGCTGACCGAGCAGGAGACGCGGCTCCTGTTCAAGGTCATCCGCGATCTCAAGGCATCCGGTGTCGGGATCGTTTATATTTCCCACCGTCTCGATGAAATGGCCGAAATCGTCGACCGTGTGACGGTTCTGCGTGACGGACGTTATATTTCGACCGACGATTTCGCTTCGATCACCGTTGACGACATCGTCACGCGCATGGTCGGGCGTTCGCTGGAAGACAAATTCCCCGAGCGTACATCGCGCCCCACGGAAGATGTTATTTTTTCCGTCGAGGGCCTGACGCGCAGCGGCGTGTTCCACGACGTCGGTTTTTCGCTGCGACGTGGTGAAATCCTCGGTTTTGCCGGGCTGATGGGTGCTGGCCGCACCGAAGTCGCCCGGGCCATCTTCGGCGCAGATCCGCTTGATGCGGGCAGGATCGTTTTCAACGGGCGGGAGCTTTCGATCAGCTCGCCGCAGGACGCCATCGAAGAAGGCATCGCCTATCTCTCGGAAGACCGCAAAAGCGATGGCCTCGCCATCAAGATGTCGGTGGCGGCCAATACGACGCTTGCCAATCTCGGCGAGGTTTCCAACCGTTTCGGCCTGATCGATTTCAAGAAACATGACGATGTGGCAAAGCGCTACGTCGATCTCCTGAATATCCGTACTCCCTCGATCGGGCAGACGGTGCGGCTGCTTTCCGGCGGCAATCAGCAGAAAATCATCATCGGCAAATGGTTGTTCCGGCAATCTCGCGTGCTGTTCTTCGACGAGCCGACACGCGGCATCGATGTCGGCGCGAAATTCGCGATCTACAAGATCATGGACGAGCTCGCCGCGCAGGGCATCGGCGTCATTCTCATCAGTTCGGAACTGCCGGAAATTCTGGGCCTGACGGATCGTATCGCCGTTTTCCACCAGGGCCGGATTACGGGCGTGCTCGAAACCGCCAAGACCAATCAGGAAGAAATCATGCGGTATGCGTCCGGTTACGGCCGGACCGCGCAGTGAGGAACGACATGGCCAATATTGCAGAAACCAAGAAGAGCTTCGCAGTCAGCGACCGCCAGAAGGATATTATCCAGAAGTTTGCCGCACTTGGCAGCCTCTTTGCGCTTGTCGCGGTCTTTTCCGCCACCAGCAGCGCCTTCTTCACCGTCAATAACGGCATGACGATTGCGTTGCAGGTCACGTCCATCGCGCTGCTCGGCATCGGGGCCACCTGTGTCATCATCACCGGCGGCATCGATCTTTCCGTCGGTTCGGTGCTTGCGCTCGCCGGTGTCGTCGCCGCCCTTGCGGTGAAGGAACTCGGCATGCCGGTGCCGGTCGGCATGTTGCTCGGCATTCTGACGGGGTCGCTCTGCGGTCTCATCAACGGTCTTCTGGTCACCCGTTTCAAGCTGCCGCCCTTCATCGCCACCCTCGGCATGATGTTGATCGCCCGCGGCGTGGCGCTGCAGATTACCGGTGCGCGCGCCGTCTCCGGCCTTGGCGAATCTTTCGGCGAACTCGGCAATGGCGCCCTCTTCCGCATCGTTACTATCGGTGACGACGGCTTTCCGAATGTGGTGTTTCCCGGCATCCCCTACCCCGTCATCCTGATGGTGGTGATTGCGCTTGCGGTTTCCTTCATGCTCAACCGCTCGATCCTCGGCCGTCACATTTACGCTGTCGGTTCCAACGCCGAAGCCGCGCGCCTTTCCGGCGTCAATGTCGCCCGCGTCACCAATTTCACCTACATCCTGTCCGGCACGCTCGCCGGGCTGACGGGCTGCGTACTGATGTCTCGCCTCGTCACCGCTCAGCCGAATGAAGGCGTGATGTATGAGCTGGATGCCATCGCCAGCGCCGTTATCGGCGGCACATCGCTGATCGGCGGCGTCGGCACGATTTCCGGCACAGCCATCGGCGCCTTCGTCATCGGCATCCTGCGCAACGGTCTCAATATGAATGGCGTGTCCGCCTTCACGCAACAGATCATCATCGGCCTCGTCATTCTGGTCACCGTCTGGATCGACCAGTTGCGCAATCGCCGCTGATCAAGGGCCTGCGGACCCTTTCCGCAAAAAAGATCGGCAAGGGGAGGCCCGGTATGCCGACATCACGGAGGAAGAAATGAAGAAAATTGCGACTGCCCTTCTGACATCCGCAATCGCGCTGTGGAGCGTTTCCACCGTGCAGGCCGGCGAAATCGCTGTCATCGTCAAGACCGTCAACTCCACCTTCTGGCAGAACGTCCAGAAGGGCGCTGATGCGGCGATGAAGAACTCTTCCGGCAATACCATGACCTTCCAGGGTCCGGCTGCCGAGTCCGCCATTGCCGACCAGGTCAACATGGTCGAAAACGCCATCAACCGTAAGGTCGCGGGCATTGTTCTTGCACCTTCCGACCCGGACGCGCTGGTGCCTGCCGTCAAGAAGGCCTGGGAAGCCCGTATTCCGGTGGTTCTGATCGACTCGCAGCTCGCAAAGGGCTCGGAGCAATATTACCAGTCGTTCCTGGCGACCGATAACAAGAAAGCCGGCGAACTGGCAGCGCAGGCGCTGATCGACAAGGTGGGCAAAGAAGGAAAGATCGCCGTCATGTCCTATGTCGCCGGTGCCGGTTCGGAAATCGGCCGTGTCGGCGGTTTCACCGATTACATCCAGATGAATTCCAACCTGAAGATCGTCGGCCCGTTCTATTCGCAGTCGCAGATGGCGACCGCGCTGAACCAGACGACCGACGTTCTGGCCGCCAATTCCGATCTCAAGGGCATTTTCGGCGCCAATGAGCCGACAGCAATCGGCGTCGGCCGCGCGCTCGCCCAGAGCGGCAAAGCCGGTAAGGTCGTCGCCATCGGCTTCGACGGCAACCAGGACCTTCAGGGCTTCGTCAAGGATGGCACGCTGGCCGGTATCGTGGTTCAGGGTTCCTATCAGATGGGTGAAAAGGGCGTAGAGACCATTTCCAAGCTCATCGGCAAGGAAAAGGTCGAGAAGTTCGTCGACACCGGTGTCGTTGTTGTCACCAAGGACAATATCGAAAAGCCCGAAGCCAAGAACGTTCTTTATTGATTGCGTGATGACGCGCCGCTGTGCGGCGGCGCGTCTTTCCAAAGACAAGCTGGAAAGTCCCTGCGATGAAAGTCTCCGATACACGTAAATTGCCGCGCCGCGCCGTCGACGTCACCGTCATGGGCCTCGGTTGCGCCCAGATGGGCAATCTCTACCGCGTCACGCCCTATGAAGAGTCCAAGGGTGCGTTCGACAAGGCATGGGAAAGCGGCATGCGTTATTTCGATACCGCGCCGTTTTACGGCTATACGCGGTCGGAGCGCCGCCTCGGCACTATGGTGACGGAGCATGACCGGAACGAATATACGCTGAGCACCAAGGTCGGCCGTGTGATGGTGCCGGACGAGACCGTCGGTCCAGAGGAGGATGCCTATATAGCGCCCCTGCCGTTCCGCCCGGTCTATGATTATTCCTATGACGGTATCCTGCGCTCCTTCGAGGCAAGCCAGCAACGGCTAGGCGTTCTGAAGCCGGATATTCTTTATGTGCATGATATCGGCTCCTTCACCCATGGCGAAAAGCACCAGCATTATTGGGAGCAGCTGACCACGGGCGGTGGCTTCCGGGCGCTTGGCAAGCTGCGCGAGGAAGGATCGACGGGGGCCGTCGGTCTCGGCGTCAATGAGTGGGAAATCGTCAGCGACGCCATGGATGTCTTCGATATCGACGTTGCCATGCTTGCCGGTCGTTATACGCTGCTGGAGCAGCAGAGCCTTGCTTTCATGAACCGTTGCGCTGAAAGCGGTGTCGCCATCGTTGTCGCCGGTGCATTCAATTCCGGCATTCTGGCCGGCAACCGCAAATTCAATTATGCCGACGCGCCTGCCGATATTCTCACGCGTGTCGATGCGCTGCAGGGTGTTTGCGAGGAACTCGGCGTCTCGCTGCAGGCGGCCGCGCTGCAGTTTCCGCTCGCCCATCCGGCATCGGTCACGGTCGTCTCGGGTGCGCGCAATGCGCAGCAGCTCGCCTCCAATATCGAGTGGTTCGAACAGTCGATCCCGGATGAATTCTGGTCCGAACTGCACAGGCGCGGTCTGATTGCCGAAGGTGCGCCCGTGCCGGGCGGGAAGGCCTGAGGCGATGCTCATCGACGCCCACCAGCATTTCTGGCTGATGAAGGATCGCGCCGGGCAGTGGCCGCCGCCGTCGCTTGCCGCCATCTATCGGGATTTTCTCCCCGCCGACCTGTCGCCTTTGTTGGCCGCTGCCGGCGTTTCCGGCACCGTGCTGGTTCAGACGATGGAGACGGCGGCCGACACGGATTTCATGCTGGCGCTGGCGGAAAAGACCGATTTCATCAAGGGTGTGGTCGGCTGGGTGGATATGAAATCCGCCGATGCAGCGAGTGAAATCGCCCGTCGGGCAAAACATGCGGCGTTTAAGGGTGTCCGCGCGATGTTGCAGGGCATGGAGGATGTCGCCTGGATCGATGATCCGGCACTCGATCCCGCCGTGGCGGCGCTGGTAAAACATGGTCTGGCGTTCGACGCGCTGGTCCTGCCGCCCAATCTGCCGCATCTGCTCGCCTTTGCCCGCCGCCATCCGCAATTGCCTGTCGTCATAGACCATGGCGCGAAGCCGCTGATTGCTACCGGTCACTACAGCGACTGGCGCAAGGATATGGCCGCTCTGGCGGCTCTCCCGAATGTCCATTGCAAACTCTCCGGTCTGCTGACCGAGCGCGGTGAGCAGCGGCCGGAAGCGATACGGCCTTATGCCGAGACCATTCTGGAACTCTTTGGCGGCAACCGCGTGATTTTTGGCAGTGACTGGCCGGTGTTGCGGCTGGCGGGCGACTATCAGGCATGGCTGGATTTCTGCCGAGATATCGTGCCGGCAGAGGACCATGCGGCAGTTTTCGGCGGTAACGCCGTTCGTTTTTATTCCCTTTCCCACAGGTGATGCATGCTGGCGATTTTCTGCGAAACCCCAGGTCAACTCGTCTCCAAGCAACTGCCAAAGCCAGTGCGTGGCGAAGGTGAAGTGCTGGTGCGTATTCGCCGCATCGGGGTTTGCGGCACGGACTTGCACATCTTCACTGGCAACCAGCCTTATCTTTCCTATCCGCGTATCATGGGCCATGAGCTTTCCGGCACGGTGGAAGAGGCGCCGCAAGGCAGCCATCTGTCCGCAGGCGATGTGGTCACCGTCATTCCCTATATCTCGTGCGGCAAATGCAGCGCCTGCCTGAAGGGCAAAAGCAATTGCTGCCGCAATATCGGTGTGCTGGGCGTTCATCGCGATGGTGGCATGGTCGAATATCTGAGCGTGCCGCAGCAATTCGTGCTGAAGGCGGAGGGGTTGAGCCTCGATCAGGCGGCGATGACCGAATTTCTGGCTATCGGTGCGCATGCGGTGCGCCGGGGCGCAGTCGAGAAGGGGCAGAAGGTTCTGATCGTCGGCGCCGGCCCGATTGGCATGGCGGTTGCGGTTTTCGCCGTTCTGGATGGCGGCGAAGTAACCATGATCGACGGGCGCACCGACCGGCTGGATTTCTGCAGGGAGCATCTCGGCGTTGCGCATACGGTGACACTTGGCGAAGGTGACAAAGATCGCCTTTCCGAAATCACCGACGGCGATTTCTTCGATGCGGTCTTCGATGCGACCGGCAATCCGAAAGCCATGGAGCGCGGCTTTTCCTTTGTCGGCTATGGCGGTTCCTATGTGCTGGTCTCCATCGTCGCCAGTGATATCAGCTTCAACGATCCGGAGTTCCACAAGCGGGAAACGACGCTGCTCGGCAGCCGCAATGCCACGCCTCAGGATTTCGAGCGCGTCCTGAAGGCGCTGCGGGAAGGCAAGGTACCGGAAGCACTGATCACCCATCGCATGACGCTTGCCGATGTGCCCTCCAGATTCGCCGGCCTGACCGATCCGAAGGCCGGAGTGATCAAGGGCATGGTGGAGGTCGCATGACGCCCGATACGCCCATCCTGCAATTCGGCACCAGCCGCTTTCTTCTGGCGCATGCGGATCTCTTTGTTTCGCGGGCGCTGGATAAGGGCGAGGCTCTCGGGCGCATCGCGATTGTCCAGACGACCGGCAATGCGGAGAGCCTGAAGCGTGTTGCGGCGCTAAACAGCGGCGCACCCTACCCCGTGCGTATTCGCGGTATCCGTGATGGGCAGGAAGTGGACGAGGAAATTCAGGGCGGGGCTGTCGCGCGGGCATTGACGGCTGCGACCGACTGGGCCGAAGTGCGCCGCCTTGCCTGCGAGGCCGAGGTTATTCTGTCCAATACGGGCGATCGCGGTTATGAGCTGGATTCGGCGGATAATGCCGGGCTTGCTGACGATTTCACGATCGTACCGAAAAGCTTTCCGGCAAAACTCTGCATGCTGCTGCTGGAGCGCTTTCAGCGCAATCCGGAAGCGCCTGTGTCCATCTTCCCCTGTGAGCTCGTGCCGCGCAATGGCGAAAAGCTGAAACAGGTCATTCGCCGGCTTGCCGATGAGTGGCAATTGCCGGCTGGTTTTGCCTTTTATCTGAATGAGAAGTGCCGTTTCGCCAATAGTCTGGTGGATCGCATTGTCTCCGAGCCTATCGACCCGGTGGGTGCGGTGGCGGAACCCTATGCGCTATGGGCTATAGAGAAGCAGGACGGGCTTGTCCTTCCCTGTACGCACCCTGCCGTGGTGCTGACGGACGATCTCGATCACTATGAAAAGCTGAAGCTTTTCCTGCTCAATCTCGGCCATTCCTATCTGGCGGAACGCTGGTTGCAGGATGTGCGTGCGAAGGACGAGACGGTGCGTCAGGCAATGGCCGACGATGCTCTCGTTGCAGATTTGGAGACGCTCTGGCTGGACGAGGTTCTGCCGGTCTTTGCCGCTGAAGGCATGGGGGATGATGCAAAGGCCTATATTGGCGTGCTGCGGGAGCGTTTGCGCAACCCCTTTCTGGCGCATCGGCTCTCCGATATCGCCGGCAACCACGATGAAAAGAAGCGCCGCCGCTTTCTCCCGGTCATTGCGGCGGCAGAACGGCTGGGATTGGACCTGCCGCAGACAAAGCTGCGCGCTGCGCTCGCCACCATCAAGCAATAACGGAGTTTTTCATGCAGCGCATGGGCATGGTCATAGGCGTCAAACCGGAGATGATCGCGGAGTATAAAAGGCTGCATGCGGCTGTGTGGCCTGAAATTCTGGCGCTTATCAGCGACTGCAATATCCGCAACTACACGATCTTCCTGCGCGAGCCGGAAAATCTGCTCTTCGGCTATTGGGAATATCACGGCAGCGATATCAGCGCCGACATGGCGAAGATGGCCGCAAGCCCCAAGAACCAGGAATGGTGGTCATTCACCATTCCCTGCCAGCAACCGCTCGAAAGCCGGAAGGAAGGCGAGTGGTGGGCAATGATGGAAGAAACCTTCCACCACGATTGAACGATTTCCTTTGACACTGACCGCGAGTGAACGGCCATGACCAAAATTACAGATCTGCGTGTTTTCGACCTGCGTTTCCCCACATCCCAGAGCCTTGACGGCTCGGATGCGATGAACCCCGATCCGGATTATTCGGCGGCTTACGTCATTCTCGACACTGACGAGCCGGGGCTCAAAGGCCACGGGCTGACCTTTACCATCGGTCGTGGCAACGACATTTGCTGCATGGCAATCGAGGCGATGCGCCATCTGGTGGTCGGCACCGATCTTGCGACCGTGACCGAAAACCCCGGCAAATATTGGCGGCATCTGACAAGCGACAGCCAGCTGCGCTGGATCGGTCCGGATAAGGGCGCCATGCATCTCGCCACCGGCGCGGTCGTCAATGCTGTCTGGGATCTTCTGGCCAAGAAGGCGGGCAAGCCCGTCTGGCAGCTCGTTGCCGATATGAGCCCGGAAGAAATCGCCGATATCGTTGACTATCGTTATCTGACAGACGTGCTCACCCGCGACGACGCGCTGGCGATCCTGAAAAAAGCCGAAAGCGGCAAGAAGGAGCGGATTGAGACGCTGAAGAACGAAGGCTACGCCTGCTATACGACATCCGCCGGCTGGCTTGGTTATGACGATGCCAAGCTGCGGCGCCTTTGCCAGGAAGCGATCGATGCCGGCTTCAACCATGTGAAGATGAAGGTTGGCCGCGATCTGGAAGACGATATTCGCCGTCTCACCATCGCCCGCGAGGTGATCGGTCCCGACCGTTATCTGATGATCGATGCCAACCAGGTGTGGGAAGTGGATCAGGCGATCGACTGGGTCAAGAAGCTCGCCTTCGCCAAGCCGTTCTTCATCGAAGAGCCGACCAGCCCGGACGATATTGCCGGTCATCGCAAGATCCGTGCGGCCATCGGGTCCGTTAAGGTGGCGACCGGTGAAATGTGCCAGAACCGCATCATGTTCAAGCAGTTCATCGCCGAGGGCGCCATCGATGTGGTGCAGATCGACAGCTGCCGCATGGGTGGTTTGAACGAGGTGCTGGCGGTGCTGCTGATCGCCGCCAAATACAATTTGCCGGTCTGGCCGCATGCCGGTGGCGTCGGCCTTTGTGAATATGTGCAGCATCTGTCGATGATCGACTATCTGGTCGTATCAGGCACGAAGGAAGGCCGCGTGATCGAATATGTCGACCACCTGCACGAGCATTTCATCGAGCCCTGCGATATCAGAAATGCCGCTTACATGCCGCCGAAACTGCCGGGCTTCTCCATCGAAATGAAGCCGGAGTCGATTGAGACCTACACCTTCGAGGAATAGTCAAAGGATGACAGCGCCTCCTTGAGCCGCTGCCACTCCGTTTCGCTACCGGGAAGGCCGAAACGCATGTCGTTCGGCCTTTCATCAAAAATGCGGACCAGAATGCCGTGCCGGCCAAGATGGCTGAACAGGTCTGCGGTGCGGGGATCCCGCACCAGAGTAAACAGCGAGGTGCCGCCGGCAATTGCCAGTCCCGCTTTCTCCAGCATGGCGTTCATGCGCCGGGCGTCTTCGGCAAGGTGCAGACGCATGGATGATTGCCATTCCTCATCCGCCAGAGCCTGCGTCGCGATATGCAGCGCCGGGCCGGAAACAGCCCAGGGGCCGAGCCTTGCCTCCAGTTCAGCAGTAATATCGGGCTGCGCAATCGCGAAACCCAGCCGAACGCCCGCCATGCCGTAAAATTTGCCGAAGGAGCGCAGGACCACCAGCGCATCCTGACCGGCGGAATCTGCGAGGCTTTGGGCACCTCCTGTTTCGATGAAGGCTTCGTCCACGACGAGCAGCCCACCCTTGCGGCGCATGGCGTCGGCCAGCGACAACAATGCCGTGCGATCCGTGATGCGGCCATCGGGATTATTGGGATTGACCACCACGGCATAGTCATGAGCCGACATCGCGTTGATGTTTTCCACCTCGGTCACAGCCAGTCCGGCCATGCGTGCGGTCCGGGCATGTTCCGCATAGGCGGGTGAAAGCACGGCGCCGCTCTTGGCCCTGCGGGCGAGAGCGATCTGAGCCAGCAATGGCATCAGCATCTGGGTGCCGGGAGAAAGCGCCACATGCCGGACGGAAGGCGCATCGAAATGCGCTGCGGCCAGATGTTTCAATTCTTCGGCGGCGTCCGGTTCCGGCAGGCGCGCGAATGCGCTGGCGGGGACCGGCGAATGCGGGTAGGAGTGCGGATTGATCCCGGTCGAAAGGTCGATCCACGGTTCCGGCGCTTCAGGAAACATCAGACGCGCCCCGCCGAGATTGCCGCCGTGACGGATCGCAGCTTTCGCCTTTTCTGGTACTGTCTCGCCCATGTTTTTTGCTCTCGCTTTCCTGTCGCTCGTGATCGAACGCCTGACCGGCTATCCGGACTGGCTGTTCAAACGCATCGGCCATCCCGTCACCTGGATCGGTTCGCTTATCGCGCTGCTGGACAAAAAATGGAACCGGGAGAGCGCGTCATTTTCACAGCGCAAGGGGGCAGGCGTAGCGGCTCTCGTTGTTTTCGTCGGGCTGACGCTGTTTGTCGCATGGTTTGCGCAATCCGCTCTCCTCTTCCTGCCCTTCGGCCTTTTGCTGGTTGCCGTGCTTGGCGCTTCGCTGCCGGCGCAGAAAAGTCTCGAGCAACATGTGGAGGCTGTCGCCACTGCGCTGGAGCGCGAGGGTGTGGAAGGCGGCCGCAAGGCGGTATCGATGATCGTCGGGCGCGATCCGCAAAAGCTGGACGAGGCGGCGATCTGCCGGGCGGCTATCGAAAGTCTGGCCGAGAATTTTTCCGACGGCATCGTCGCGCCCGCCTTCTGGCTCGGTCTCCTGGGCCTGCCGGGCGGCGCGGCTTACAAGGCGATCAATACGGCAGACAGCATGATCGGCCATCGCTCACCCCGCCATGAGGCCTTCGGCTGGGCCTCCGCCCGGCTGGACGATCTGGTCAATCTGCCGGCCTCACGGCTGAGCGGCGGTCTTTTCGTGGTCGCGGCGTTTTTTGTTAAGGGCGCATCACCTAGCGGGGCCATGGCAGCGATACGTCGCGATGCCCATCATCACCGTTCTCCCAATGCCGGCTGGCCGGAGGCGGCGCTGGCCGGCGCTCTCGGCTTTGCGCTCGCGGGGCCGCGCTCCTATGGCGGGCAGATGATCGAGGCGCGTTTCATGGGCGAAGGCGGCAGGGCGGCGCTGGTTGCCGGCGATATTCGCAGGGCGCTGCGGCTTGCGCGGGTTGCCGACCTGTTGTTGATTGGCCTGTTGGGACTTCTGGCGATCCTTATCGCGCTATAGCAAGCAGACGGTCGAGATCAAGGTGCTGTTCCATATGCGCCGCGAGGCGATCAAGAACGGCGTCCACTTGCGCATCGTAGTTCAGTTCCGTGTTCTGTCCGCCAAGCCGCTCAAGCCACGCGCCGCGCTGGCGGTCGTCCGAAAACAGGCCGTGAATATAAGTGCCGAAGATGCGGCCGTCAGGCGACACAGCGCCGTCTTCATGCCCATCAATTTTCGAAAAAGGCAGGCTGTCGGTTCCGCTCGTGGTTTCACCGACATGCATTTCATAGCCGGATAAATAAATTCCGTCGAAACTCTTCCCTGTAACGGAAACCAGCCTTTTGTCGCCCGTCAGAACAGTGTCGACATCCAGCAGGCCGAGCCCGTCGACTGTTGCCGGCGGTCCTTCGATGCCTTCGGGATCGGCAACGGTTTTCCCAAGCATCTGGTAGCCGCCGCAGAGGCCCAGAACATGGCCGCCGCGTCTCACATGCGCCTTGATATCGATGTCGAGCCCTGTATTTTTCAGCACGGCAAGATCGGCGATGGTGGATTTCGAGCCGCAAAGCAGTACCAGCCGGCAATCGGCGGGAATGGTTTCGCCCGGCCGCACGCGAATCAGTTCGACATCCGGTTCCATATCCAGCGGATCGAGATCGTCGAAATTGGAAATATGCGGCAGGATCGGTACGGCAATGCGGATCTTCGCGCCAGGTTTCCGCTCAGCCGCGCCCGAAAGCCCGAGAGCATCTTCAGCCGGCAGCTTCGCGGCATCGGAAAAATGCGGCAGGAGCCCGATAGAGGCCCAGCCGGTTTTTTCCGCAATTATTCGCATGCCGTCCGAAAACAGTGCCGGGTCACCGCGAAACCGATTGACGATAAAACCTTCGATCATCGCCGCGTCTTCAGCTTCGAGCACGGCTTTGGTGCCGACGAGGCTGGCGATGACGCCGCCCCGGTCGATATCGCCGATCAGGATCACAGGCGCGTCCGCAGCTCTCGCAAAACCCATATTGGCGATGTCATTGGCACGCAGGTTGATTTCGGATGCGCTGCCCGCGCCTTCCACCAGCACCAGATCGGCCTGTTGTTTCAGGCGGTCGAAGCTTTCCAGCACACGCGGCATCAGCCCGGCTTTCATGTGCTGATAATCGGCCGCTTTGGCATTGCCGGCGATCTTGCCCTGCACCACCACCTGGGCGCCGGTCTCGCTCTGCGGCTTCAGGAGTACCGGGTTCATGTGCACGGAAAGCGGCACGCCCGCTGCCCGAGCCTGCAGCGCCTGTGCGCGGCCAATCTCACCGCCATCGACGGTGACCGCCGCATTGTTCGACATGTTCTGCGGTTTGAACGGCATGACGGACAGGCCGCGCCTGACGAAGGCGCGGGCAAGGCCGGCCACCATCAGCGATTTGCCGACATCCGAGCCGGTTCCCTGAAACATCAGCACGCGTGCAGCCATATCAGAATTCTATCCCCGCCTGCGCCTTCACGCCCGCCTTGAAGTGATGTTTCACGAGGGTCATTTCCGTCACCATATCCGCCGCGTCGATGAGCGGTTGCTTGGCATTGCGGCCGGTAACGATGACATGCAGATCGGGCCTGCGGCTGGAAAGCGTTTCGACCACCTCCTCCAGCGGCAGGTAATCGTAACGGAGCGCGATGTTCAGCTCATCGAGGATCAGCAGGCCGATGGTCTCATCCGCCATCAGGATCTTGGCTTCTTCCCAGGCCTTTGCCGCCGCCGCGACGTCGCGTTTCAAATCCTGCGTGTCCCAGGTGAACCCCTCGCCCATGGTGCGCCACACGACCCTGTCGCCGAACAAAGTCAGCGCCTGCTGTTCTCCCGTCGACCATGCGCCCTTGATGAATTGAACGACGCCGACTCGCCGCCCGGTGCCGAGCATGCGCAGGGCAAGGCCGAAAGCGGCGGTGGATTTGCCCTTGCCGGGACCGGTATTGATCATCAGCAGACCTTTTTCGATGGTCTTTTCCGCAACTTCGGCATCCTGCACCGTCTTGCGGTTGACCATTTTCTGCCGGTGACGTTCGGCTTCGCTGTCGCTGATGTCGCGTGTCATCGCGTTTTCCTTTTCATCCAGCGGCGCGGGACCCGGTGCCCTCGCCATTCGGAGCGGCGACTATACCCAATTTGCCGCACCCGGCAATGTGCGGGCCACAGGGCCACGGCATTGACCCCCACGCCCGTTCAGCCTAAGGGTAACGGACTGACGGTCTTTTCCCGGCAACGGGAAAAGCTAAGAGGGAACACGGTTCCAGCCCGATTACCGGGTCATTCCGTGGCTGCCCCCGCAACTGTAAGCGGTAAGCCCGCACCGTAAAGCCACTGGACACCTCAACGGGTTCGGGAAGGCGGTGTCAGGGTGTAAAGCCGCGAGCCAGGAGACCTGCCGTTTCAGGAAAACGTCTGCCGGGCGGGGTGCTCCGGTCAGTCGGTTAGATCGAACATCCGGTTTGCGCCTGCCCGCATGCCGTATTCGACATCCGCACCCCCGAGATTTTTTTGCAAGGCGCGGGAAACGATACGGTTTGGATATTTCAGCGACATCTTCATGTGCAGGCGGAAACACGCAGGACGAAAGGGCGTCCGGCGTGACCGTTTTCGTTTGCAGAAGCTGTCGCGATGAAGCCGATCCCAATGCCGAACCGCGCCCCGGCTCACGCCTCGCCGATGCCGTCATCGCAAAGGCGGAGGAAACGGGTGTCACCGTTCGTTCCGTCAACTGCCTCGCCAATTGCAAGCGCGGGCTTAGCGCCGTGCTGCGCAGCGCCAATGGCTGGTCCTATGTCTTCGGCGGGCTGACGACCGGTGATGCGGAAGATTTGCTGACCGGTGCGCGGCTGCTGGCTGCCGCCCCCGACGGCCTGATGCCCTGGCGCGGCCGCCCCGAACCTTTAAAGCGCGGCATGGTGGCGCGCATTCCCCCATTCGATTTTACCGAGGAGAGATCATGAGCACCCTTCTGGACCGCGTTCCCTGCACCATCGTCACCGGCTTTCTGGGGGCTGGCAAAACCACGCTGCTGCGCGGCCTTCTCGAAAAGCTGGACGGCAAGCGGCTGGCGATCATCGTCAACGAATTCGGCGATATCGGCATCGATGGCGAGATTCTCAAAGGTTGCGGTATTGAAAGCTGCCCGGAAGAAAACATCGTCGAACTGGCCAATGGCTGCATCTGCTGCACGGTGGCGGATGATTTCCAGCCCGCCATCGAACAGATTCTGAGCCGCCAGCCGAAGGTGGAGCATATCCTCATCGAAACCTCGGGCCTCGCCCTGCCGAAGCCGCTGGTGCAGGCCTTCCAGTGGCCGGCGATCAAGAGCCGCGTGACGGTGGATGCCGTCGTGGCCGTGGTGGATGGCGCCGCCCTTGCCGAAGGGCAGGTGGCGCACGACATGGAAGCACTCGCGGCCCAACGGGCCAATGACGAGGCGCTCGATCACGATGACCCGGTCGAAGAGGTTTTCGAGGATCAGGTTGCCTGCGCCGATCTTATCGTGCTGACCAAGGCCGATCTTCTTGACGATGCCGGCCTGGACAAGGCCAAGGCGCATGTTCTCGAGCATCTGCCGAAGGCGGCAAAGATCGTCGTGGCCTCCAACGGCGCCATCGACCCCGCCGTGCTGATCGGTCTTGGCCTTGCGGTGGAAGAGGATATCGAAAACCGCCGTACCCACCATGACGGTGAACTCGACCACGAGCATGACGATTTCGACAGCTTCGTTATCGATCTGCCGGCCGTGACCGATCCGGAAGCGCTGGCAGCCCGTATCGCCGAGACGGCGGCTGCGGAAAATGTCCTGCGCATCAAGGGCTTCATCGAGGTTTCCGCAAAGCCGATGCGCCTGCAGGTGCAGGCTGTGGGCAGCCGCGTCAACCATTATTACGACCGGCCCTGGGCTGCGGGTGAGGAACGCCGCAGCCGCCTCGTCGTCATCGGCGAAAAGGGCATCAACCGCGAAAAGATCGAACAGATGCTGGCCGCCTGACGATGCACATTCTCGCCACCACATCCTCGTCTCTGGACGACCTGATCGAGCCGGTTGATCTCAACCAGCCCCGGTCTGATGTGGCGATGCTGTCTTTTTCGGCAAGCGATCTGGCCGGCTTGGAACAGGCCTGGCGGCGAACAGAGGGTGCGCTCCCCTCCCTGTCAGCCGCCAACCTCTCCGAGCTTCGACATCCCATGTCGGTCGATCTCTGGATCGAAAAGACGGCGGAACATGCCAGGGTTATTCTTATCCGGATTCTCGGCGGTGCGGAACGCTGGCGTTACGGCGTCGATCAGCTTTCCATTCTTGCGCGCAGGCGCTGCATCAAGCTTCTGCTTTTGCCGGGTGAGTGCAGCGAAAGGGACGAGAAACTGGAAGCGGCCTCGACCGTCGATCGGCGGATTTTGGCCTCGGTCCTCTCCTTCTTTCGCGAGGGCGGGCAGGAGAATATGGACCGGCTTGCCCTTGGTCTCGCCGCTCTTGCAAGGGGCGAGGCATGGCCGGATATCGAAGCCGAACCGCTGCCGAAAGCCGGTTTTTACCGGCCCGGCAGGGGCGTTGTGGATAGGGCGGAAGCCGGTGCGGGTTTTCCCGCCGGTGCGTCCGTTCTGCCCATCCTCTTTTACCGTTCCATGCTTCTGGCGGCAGATGCCGCACCGGTGGACGCGCTTTTCGAGGCGCTCTCGCAGCGCGGTTTTGCACCCTTGCCGATTTTTGTCAGTGGTCTGAAGGATGGCGAGGCGATCCGTTTCCTCGAAACGGTGCTGCCCGATCTGAAGCCCGCCGCCATCATTGCCGCCACCGCCTTCGCCAGCCAGACGGATGACGACGGCACAACCCTGTTCGACCGTCTCGGCGTGCCGGTGTTTCAGGTGGTGATGGCGACGACGCGGCGGGACGGATGGGCGGAAAATGCGCGCGGTCTCAATCCCTCCGATCTCGCCATGCATGTCGTCCTGCCGGAACTGGATGGCCGGATTCTCGCCGGTGCAATCTCGTTCAAACAGGCGCGCGTGGATGGCAGCGCGAGTTTGCTCAATGTACCCGAGGCTGATCGGGTCGAGCAGGTGGCAAATCGCATTGCCTCTTTCCTGCGGCTGAGGAATGCCCTTCCACGGGATCGCCGCATCGTCATTCTGATGCCGGATTATCCCGGTGCGGCGCCCGGGCGAACCGGTTATGCCGTCGGTCTCGATGTGCCGCAAAGCGTTCTCGAAATGCTGCATGATCTCGCCGGGGCCGGTTATACGGTCAAGGATATTCCTGAGACCGCGCGGGCGCTGCTCGACTGTGTCGAACAGCAGGAAGCGGCAATTGATCTTTCCACCTACGAGGCTTTTTTCTCCGCCTTGCCGTCGGCATCTGCCGGGGCCGTAAACGCGACATGGGGCGTGGCAACCGATGACGATGCACTCGTCGATGGCGCATTCCGGTTCCGCGCCGCCCGTTTTGGCGAAGTGTTCGTGGCGCTAGCGCCGGACAGGGGCCGCAATGAGGATCGCCGGGTGGACTACCACGACCCTGCCCTGCCGCCGCGTCACGCGCTTGTTGCCTTCGGTGCATGGATGCAGCGGATTGCGGGTGCGCATGCCATCGTGCATGTTGGTGCGCACGGCACGCTGGAATGGCTGCCGGGCAAGACGGTGGCGCTTTCCCGCAATTGTTTTCCCGAAATCGTCACCGGCTCGCTGCCTGTAGTCTATCCTTTCATCGTTTCCAATCCGGGCGAGGCGGCCGTCGCCAAGCGACGGATCGCGGCTGTGACCATCGGCCATGTCCCGCCCGTGCTGGTTAATGCGGGGCTTTCGCCGGAACAGTCGGCGCTGGAGCAGCTGGTCGATGAATATGCGCAGGCGGATGGGCTGGATCGCCGCCGGCGTGACCGGCTGGCGAAACTGATCGTCGAAAAGGCGCTGGAGACCGGGCTTGCGGCGGAAGCGGGCGTGGTTGCGAAGGATGATGCCGATGCGGCTCTCTCACGCATCGACGCCTTTCTCTGCGACCTCAAGGATTTCGCCATCAAGGATGGCCAGCATGTTTTTGGTCGCTGCGCAAAAGACGAGACCGATCTTCTGAGGTTCGAAAGCGCCAAATCGGAAAAAGCTGCCCTGCTGGCTGCGCTCGATGGCCGACATATCGTCCCCGGCCCTTCCGGCGCACCTGCGCGCGGGCGGCTCGATGTACTGCCGACGGGCCGCAATCTCTATGCCGCCGATCCGCGCACCATGCCGACGCCGACGGCGTTCGAGCTGGGCCGCATGGCGGGCGAAGAAGTGCTGCGCCATCATCTGCAGTCCCATGGCGACTGGCCGAAACATCTGGTTTTCGATCTGTGGGGCAGCGCCAGCCTGCGCAATGGCGGTGAGGATGTAGCGCAGGCGCTGCATCTGATGGGGGCGAGACCGATCCACGACCCTGCCACCGGCCGGGTCACCGGCATTGAGGTTCTGCCGCCGGCGAGCCTGGGGCGGCCGCGTGTCGACGTCACCTTTCGCATTTCCGGTCTGTTCCGCGACATGTTCCCGGCACTGATCGCGCTTCTCGACGCCGCCGCCAAGGCTGTCGCGCGGCGGGAGGAAGCGCCGGGCGACAATCCGCTTGCGGAAGAGGCCGCCACGCTCGGGCATATTCCGGCGCGTATTTTCGGCTCGGCGCCCGGCACCTATGGTGCCGGTATCGAAGAAAAGCTTGCCAGCGGTAAATGGAACGAACGCGAGGAGCTGGGGCAGGCCTATCTCGATGCGGCGAGCCACGCTTTCGGCGGTGCGGACGGGCTGGGGATTTTCGAAGATACCGGTTTTGTGGAGCTGGTCAGGCGCGCCGATCTTCTGGTTCATACCGGGGACGATCCGGGCCGCGACCTTCTGGACGGTTCTTCGGATGTCGCCTTCATCGGCGGTTTTTCCGCCGCGAAAGCTGTGCTTGGCGGCGTCGCCGATATTGTTGCGCTGGATACGACAGATCCGGCGCGCCCGCGTGCAAGGTCGATGACGCAGGCGCTGACGCGGGTGGTGCGCGCGCGTGCCGTCAATCCCCGCTTCATTGCCGGCCAGATGCGGCACGGTCCGCGCGGGGCGGCGGAATTCCTCGAGACGGTGGATCGGTTGATCGGCTTTGCCGAAACCACCCATGCGGTGTCCTCCTCGTTGATCGAGGCGCTTTACGATGCCTATTTCGGCGATGAGGATGTGCGCGATTTCATCCTGCGGGAAAACCCGAAGGCGGCGCAGGTGATGGCCGAACGGTTCTTATCTGCCCGCCGTCGCGGGCTGTGGCACAGCCGCCGCAACGCGGTGGATGCGGAACTTGAAATGCTGATCCTGCCGCGCTCCCAAAGGGTGGAGGCGTGATGATGGCCGTTGCCGATCCCGTTCAGCCATTCGGCCGCCGTGGCCTCTGCCCGGCCCTGTCCGCTCCCATGCGCACCGGAGACGGTTTTTTGTCGCGGATCGCTTTCGAGGCGGATATCGACCCGCGCGACATGGTGGTGCTTTGTCAGCTTGCCGAGCGGTATGGCAACGGATTGATCGACATTACCGCCCGCGGCAGCCTGCAATTTCGCGGCCTGACGCCGGAAAGCGCCTGCGCTCTGGAAAAAGACGTGCTGGCGCTGGATTTGCCGTTGCGTGCGGGGCTCGCGGTCGAGACGTCGCCTCTTGCCGGGCGGGATAACGCGGAGATTGCTGATGGTGACCCTCTCGCCGAGGAGATTCGAAAAGAGACCGACAGGCTCGCTCTCCATGAAAAGCTTGCCGCTAAAATGTCTGTCGTCATTGATGGCGGCGGGCGCCTCTCCATGGAAGATTTGCTGGCCGATATTCGCTTGAAAGCTGTGTCGCTTGATGGGCGGAGTGTCTGGCGATTGCTCGTGGGTGGGCCGGAAAGCAGGGCGCTGAATGCCGGCTTGGTCGAGACGGACATAGCGGCGGGTGTCGTCCTGTCGCTGCTCGTCCATCTGGCCGGCGAAGGGCCGCTTGCCCGTGGCCGCGATCTGGACCATTCGACGATAAACGCGATCTGCGGTGATCGCCTGCTGGATCGTGTGATTGTTGATGACACCAGGACGGCTTCTGCGTCTCTGGGACTGATGATGACGGGAAAGGATCGCTTCGTCATTGCTGTCGCGCCTGCTTTCGGGCAAATCCGGGCCTACGACTTGTCGCATCTCTGCGAACGGGCCGGTACCCTCGGCATCACGGCCCTGCGGCCGGCACCAAACCATAGCCTGCTATTCTTTGGATCGCCCTCTGCCTGCGGCGCATTGCTTGAGATTGCAAGGGCGTCCGGTTTCATCACGACGGCAGGTGACGCGCGCTCTTCTATTGCCGCCTGTCCCGGCGCGCCGGGCTGCGCTTCGGCTTTTCTTCCCACCCATGAGTTGGCCGCCTTTGCGTCTGAGGAATGCGCCTCGTTGCTGGATGGCTCCTTCACGCTGCATATTTCCGGCTGCGGCAAAGGTTGTGCGCACCCCGCGCCGTCGCTTCTCACTTTTTCCGGCACCGCCGATGGCCTGGCCTTTTCGATTTCGGGTCGCGCCGGTGACCTGCCGGATGGCATTTTACCTTTCCAGCATCAGAGGACGGCGCTTTCGCGGCTTGCCCGTCTTTACGAAAAAGAACATAAGCCCGGTGAAAACGCCGCCACTCTGTTTGCCCGGCTGGGTAAACAGACGATCGGTGCGGCGCTTCGACAGGATGACCGATGACCGACTATGACTATATTCGCGACGGCAATGCGATCTATGAGCGCTCCTTCGCCATCATTCGTGAGGAAGCGGATTTGTCCGCCTTCACCGAAGAGCAGGCGGATATCGCCATTCGCATGATCCACGCCTGCGGGCAGGTGGAGGCGGCCAGCCATTTCCGCTTTTCGCCGGATTTTGTTGCCGCGGCACGTGGTGCTCTACGAGCCGGCAAGCCTGTTCTCTGCGATGCGGAAATGGTTGCCCATGGCGTGACGCGTGCCCGCCTTCCGGCTGACAATGATGTGGTCTGCACCCTTCGCGATCCCCGCACGCCGGAGCTGGCGAAAAAGATCGGCAACACCCGCTCCGCCGCCGCGCTTGACCTGTGGGCAGAGAAGCTGGACGGCGCTCTCGTTGCCATTGGCAATGCGCCAACTGCACTGTTCTACTTGCTTGAGATGCTGGAAAAAGGCGCCCCGCGCCCGGCCGCCATCATCGGCATGCCCGTCGGTTTTGTCGGTGCGGCGGAATCGAAAGACGCGCTGGAGGCAAGTTCGCTTGGCATTCCCTATGCCATCGTCAAGGGACGCATGGGTGGTTCGGCGATGACGGCTGCCGCCATCAATGCGGTTGCGAGGGCAGGTCTGTGAGCGCGGCTCTTTTTGAACATCCGAAGGGTAGGCTCGTTGGTGTCGGCACCGGCCCCGGCGATCCCGAGCTTTTGACGCTAAAGGCTGTCCGCGCCATTGAAAATGCCGATGTGCTTGCCTTCTTCTGCAAGAAAGGCAGTAGCGGCAACGGTCGCGGTATTGTCGAAGCCTTTATCCGGCCCGGCACGCTGGAAATGCCGCTGGTCTATCCGGTAACCGTCGAAAGCGACAAAAACG
The DNA here is from genome assembly GCF_006970545.1 of Agrobacterium sp. T29. Lineage (NCBI taxonomy): Bacteria > Pseudomonadati > Pseudomonadota > Alphaproteobacteria > Hyphomicrobiales > Rhizobiaceae > Agrobacterium > Agrobacterium sp. T29. The sequence goes on along the minus strand of NZ_CP040640.1, from coordinate 2,638,917 downwards.
GTAACGATTACCGTGATGCCATCGCCGCCTTTTTCGATCAATCGGCGAAGGACATCGCTGTGCATCTCGAAGCCGGGCGCAATGTCGCCGTGCTGTCGGAAGGCGATCCGTTGTTTTACGGTTCTTACATGCACCTTCATCTGCGGCTTGCGCCATCTTACCCGGCGGAAGTCGTTGCTGGCATCACGGCCATGTCCGGCTGCTGGTCCATGGCCGGTCTGCCGCTGGTGCAGGGCGATGATATTTTGAGCGTTCTTCCCGGCACGCTCGGCGAAGATGTTCTGACGGAACGTCTGTCCGGCACTGACGGCGCGGTGATCATGAAGGTGGGGCGCAACCTTCCGAAAATTCGCAGGGCGCTGGAAAAGGCCGGGAAGCTTGAAGACGCGCTTTATGTCGAGCGCGGCACCATGGCCAACAGCCATGCGGTGCGGCTCATCGAGCGTGACGCATCCCCTGCACCCTATTTTTCGCTGGTTCTGGTGCCGGGCTGGAAAACCAGACCCGCTGGAGGCGAAACGCCATGACCGGCAGGCTGGTCGTTGTCGGCCTCGGCCCTGGCAGTGCGGCGCAGGTGACGCCGGAGGCGTTTGCCGCCGTCGAGGCTTCGGAGGATTTCTTCGGCTATATTCCTTATCTCGACCGGCTGGCGCTGAGACCCGATCAACGCCGCCATGCTTCGGACAATCGTGAGGAAATCTCCCGCGCCGAACAGGCGCTGCGGCTTGCAGCCGAGGGCGGCAAGGTCTGTGTGGTTTCCGGCGGTGATCCCGGCGTTTTCGCCATGGCGGCGGCGGTTTGCGAGGCGATCGAAAGTGGCCCCGCCGAATGGCGCGATATCGATTTCTCCGTCGTGCCGGGTGTGACTGCCATGCTGGCCGTAGCCGCAAAGGCCGGCGCGCCGCTTGGCCATGACTTCTGCGCCATTTCGCTATCGGATAATCTGAAACCGTGGGGCATTATCGAAAAGCGGTTGATCGCGGCGGCCGAGGCCGGATTCGTAATGGCTTTCTACAATCCCGTCAGCAGGGCGCGGCCGCACCAGCTCGGTACCGCTTTTGATCTATTGCGGGCGCATTTGCCCGGTTCGGTGCAGGTGATTTTCGGACGGGCTGCCGGGCGGGCGGATGAGCGTATTCGGGTCGTGCCTCTTTCGGAAGCCTCGAGCGACATGGCGGATATGGCCACCTGCATCATCGTCGGTTCGGTTGAAACCCGTCTGATCGAGCGTTCCGGCAAAGACCCGCTGGTTTATTCGCCTCGTTTTTCGAGAAGAGAGAGCTGATGGCGAATGGCGGTGAGCGCAGCGGCAATATCCGGCACCGTCACGTCATTCAGGGGCGCGTCGTTCCGCTGTCGCGGCCGGTCGATCATGATGACTGGCAGGCTGAGCTGTCGCGCCGCTTCGATCTTGCCATAGCTCGCGCTGCCACCGGAGTTTTTCGAGACCACCGTGTCGATGCGGTTTTCTTCCAGCATGCGGATTTCGTCGTCCAACGCAAAGGGGCCGCGCGCGGTAATGTAGCGCGCATGCGGCAGTTTCAGTGGCGGCTCCACCGGGTCGACGCTGCGGATGAGATAGTTGTGCTGGGGTGCGGCTTCGAAAGGAAGAAGCTCCTGCCGTCCCAAAGCCAGAAACACGCGCCTGCCTTCGCTGCCGAGCGCGGTGACAGCCTGTTCGACAGTGTCGACACCATGCCACCTGTCACCCGGCTGGCGCTGCCAGGCAGGACGCGAAAGGACGACCAGCGGAACTTTGGCAAGCCTTGCGGCCTCAATGGCATTGGCGGAAATCTTTGCCGCATAGGGATGGGTGGCGTCCACCAGAATATCGAAATTCTCTGCGCGAATGAAATCCGCGAGACCGACAGCGCCGCCAAAGCCGCCGCTGCGCATCGGCACCGGCTGTTCGACCGGCGAGAGCGTGCGGCCAGCCATGGAGAGCAGAACTCGGTAGCCGGGTTCCTCCGCCAGCCTGCCGGCCAGAATGCGGGCATCCGCCGTGCCGCCAAGGATGAGTATGGAGCGTGTCATGACGTCTGAATATTCCGGAACGGGCGATGCTTCCACAGAAAAGAAAGAGAAGCCGTGGCTTTCCATTGTGGGCATTGGTGAGGATGGGCTCGGGGGGCTGGGCCGGAACGCGATCAAGGCGATAGAGGCAGCCGAGGTGGTTTTCGGCGGCAGACGCCATCTGGAACTGGCGGCTACGGCCATTCGTGGTGAAGCACGGCGCTGGCCGGTGCCGTTCGATACGGATATGGGCGATGTCGTGGCGCTGCGCGGCAAAAGGGTTTGCGTGCTGGCTTCCGGCGATCCGTTTTTTTATGGCGTCGGTGTTACGCTTCTGCGGCGTATCGATGCGGGTGAGACAGTTTGTTATCCCTCGCCCTCCGCTTTCTCGCTGGCCGCCGCACGGCTCGGTTGGGCGCTGCAAGCGGTCGACTGCGTTTCGCTGCACGGACGTTCCATCGATCTCCTGCGGCCGTATCTTCATGCCGGTGCGCGGATCATCGCGCTTACCTCGGACGCCTACGCCCCGGCATTGATCGCGGAATTGTTGTCCGATTTGGGTTTCGGCCGGTCGGAGTTCGTTTTGCTTGAAGCCCTGGGCGGAGAGCGGGAGAGGCGGCGGCAGGTCAGGGCAGCTGATTTCTCGTTTGAAGACATCGAGCCGCTGAATGTGGTGGGGATTGACGTCGTCGCGGCCGAGGGGGCCCGTGTTCTGCCTTTCACATGTGGGCTTGATGACGGCCTGTTCGAACATGACGGGCAGATCACCAAACGTGAAATCCGCGCCGTGACACTTTCCTCTCTTGCCCCACGGCGGGGCGAGTTGCTGTGGGATATCGGTGCCGGTTCGGGTTCGATCGGCATAGAATGGATGCTGTCGCATCCCTCGGTCCGAGCCATCGCCATAGAACAACACCCGGAAAGGGCGGAGCGTATAGCTCGTAATGCCGAAGCTTTCGGTGTGCCGGGGCTTGAGGTCATGATCGGCGCGGCCCCTGCGGCTTTTGAAGGCTTGCCTCAGCCGGATGCGATTTTCATCGGCGGCGGTGGCAGTGAAGCGGGCGTGCTCGAGGGGGCTATGGAGGCCCTGAAACCCGGCGGGCGGCTGGTCGCCAATGCGGTGACGCTGGAAATGGAGGCGGTGCTGCTTGCCGCCCATGCGCGGCTCGGCGGCTCGATGATCCGACTGGATGTGTCGCGAGTGACGGCCGTTGGCTCCATGTCGGGCTGGCGTCCGGCAATGCCGGTGACGCAGTGGAGCTGGACCAAGCCATGGTGACAGTGGCTGGCATAGGCTGCCGCAGAGGCACGGGTTCAGATGCTGTCATTGCCGCCGTGCGCACCGCAGAGCATGCTTTGGGCATGATGGCGGAATGCTTAGCGACTGCGCCGCTCAAAGCCGATGAAGCCGGTCTCGTGGAGGCGGCGAAAAGCCTGTCGCTGTCGCTTGAAATCGTATCGCAGGAACGGCTCGAGGCGGTTGCTTCGAAAACAATGACATTTTCACAGGCAAGCCTTGATCATGTCGGCTCGCCAAGTGTGAGCGAAGCGGCGGCGCTTGCCGCCGCCGGAGCGAATGCAAGGCTGGTCGCGCCGCGTCTTGTGGTTGGCGATGTGACTGTGGCCATCGCAACGACTGACGATGCCCCACATGATAGCGGCTGCGCCATCGAATATGGAGAACAACAATGACGGTTCATTTCATCGGCGCCGGTCCGGGCGCCGCCGATCTCATCACGGTGCGCGGGCGCGATCTTATCGCCGCCTGCCCGGTATGTCTTTATGCCGGCTCGCTGGTTCCGAAGGCGCTCATCGAATATTGCCCGCCGGGCGCCCGCATCGTCGATACGGCAGCACTTTCGCTTGACGAGATCGAGGCGGAATTCGTGGCCGCAGCAGAGGCCGGCAAGGATGTGGCGCGGCTGCATTCCGGCGACCTTTCCGTCTGGAGCGCCATGGGCGAGCAGATCCGCCGTCTGGAGCGACTGGGTCTCGATTATACCGTCACGCCCGGCGTGCCCTCCTTTGCCGCCGCGGCCGCCACTTTGCAGCGGGAACTGACGGTGCCGGAAGTGGCGCAGAGCCTTGTGCTGACCCGCATTTCCGGGCGCGCATCCAAGATGCCTGAAGGTGAGACGCTGAAGGCTTTCGGTGCGACAGGCGCAACGCTCGCCGTCCATCTCGCTATTCATGCCATCGGCAAAGTGGTGGAAGAGCTGACGCCGCTTTACGGCTCCGACTGCCCGGTCGCCATCGTCGTTCGCGCGTCCTGGCCGGATGAGCGGGTTATCAGCGGCACGCTGTTCGACATTGAGGACAAGCTCGCCGCCGAACCGGTGGAGCGGACGGCCCTGATATTCGTCGGGCGTGGACTTGCCTCGACGGATTTTCGCGAAAGCGCGCTTTATAGCACCGACTATGTCCGGCGGTTCCGGTCTCCGAAGTAAGATGCACAGGGCTGATGCGACGGCGTGGAGGCGGTGCGGCCCTTGAGCGCGCCCTGACGATCGAACACCAGAATATCGAGCGCAATGGCCGGCGTCTTCAGCGCCGCCGCTGCGGTTACCCAGGCTTTTTCCGCCACGATCGCGCCGAGGTCTATCCCCGCGTGTTCGGCCAGCTCAAAGGCGTGTGCGACCATGTTGGCCTGACGGATGGAAATGGCGAGATTTTCATCTCCTCCGGCTTCCGTCGCCAATGCCGCCAGCGCATCGAGATCGGCGAGACCCTTCTTGGAGTGCACGTCGAGCATGCCCTGGGCGAGCTTGGTCATCTTGGCGACGCCGCCGGCAATCGTCACCCGCTCGACGGGGTGGCTGCGCAGATATTTCAGCATGCCGCCGATGAAATCGCCCATGTCGATCAGGGCGGTCTCCGGCAAATCATAAAGGACCTGCCCGGCTTTTTCGGAGGTGTTGCCGGTGGCGCCAAGCACATGGGTGCAGCCGGTCGCACGCGCCACATCGATACCGCGCCAGATGGAGTGAATCCACGCCGAGCAGGAAAAGGGAATGACGACGCCCGTTGTGCCGAGGATGGAAATGCCGCCGACGATGCCGAGCCTGCCGTTCAGGGTTTTTTCCGCCAGTTTCTCGCCATCGCGGACGGAAATCTCGACCTCGAAATCGGCGCTTTCTCCGGCCACCTCGCGAATGGCGGTTTCGATCATCTTGCGTGGTACGGGATTGATGGCGGGTTCTCCCGGCGGCAGGGGCAGGCCCGGCCGGGTGATGGTGCCGACGCCCTTTCCGGCCTTGAAGATGATGCCGCTTCCCGGTTGACCTCGTCTGACCGTGCTTTCGATCAGCGCACCGTGGGTAACGTCCGGATCGTCTCCGGCATCCTTGACGACGCCGGCGCGGGCGAAGTTTTCGCCCTTTTCCTCGGTGGCGAGGGAAAATGCCGGCCTCGCGCCGCTTGGAAGTTCGACCTCGACAGGGTAAGGAAACTCGCCAGTCAGAAGGGCGGCGCAGGCCGCCTTCGTGGCGGCTGCCGCGCAGGTGCCCGTGGTCCAGCCGCGGCGAAGGGTCTTTCCATCCGTATCCATATGAATTTCTATAGCCGGGACGGCTTTTTCCGTCATCGTTAAAAAGCAGCCAAGAAGAATGTCGATAGCGCAGATTTTGAACAGCATTGCCGCAAACGGTCCGGTCTTCGAGGCCGGTCACGTCTGGCTCGCGGGCGCAGGGCCGGGCGATGTGCGTTATCTGACGCTGGAAGTGGCGCTCGCGCTGTCTCAGGCCGATATCATCGTGCGCGATGCGCTGGTGAGCGACGAAGTCATAGCGCTTGGTCCGCAGGCAGAGATTGTGTTTGCGGGCAAAAGGGGTGGCAAGCCCTCTGCGACACAGGACGATATTACCGCTTCACTGATCGATTTCGCCAGCCAAGGCAAAAAGGTGCTGCGGCTGAAGGGCGGCGATCCCTTTATTTTCGGGCGCGGCGGCGAAGAGGCGGAGGCGCTTGTCCATGCCGGCATTCCGTTTCGCATATTGCCGGGCATGACCTCGTCGTTCACCGCGCTCGCTTCCGCCCGCATCCCCGCCACCATGCGTGGCATCAGCCGCGCCGTGACGCTGGCCACGGGCCACGCGGCGGGCACGGAAGAGGATCTGGACTGGCTGGCGCTGGCGAAGACACGGGAACCCATCGTCGTTTACATGGGGCTGAAGAATATCGGCACGATTGCCAGCCTCTTGATGCAGGGTGGGCGTTCCGGCGAAACGCCGGTCGCCGTTATCATGTCGGCAACGACGGCGCAGGAGCGGATTTTCATCGGCTCGCTGGAAAGCATAGCTGACGATGCAAAGCGGGAAAATTTCGAAGCACCGGCTTTGATCGTCATCGGCGAGATTGTTTCGATGCGGGCGCGCCTTGGAGTTTCCGGCTCATGACGGCGCGGGCGATCATCATTGGCGCGCCACGTTCGGGTTCCGGCAAGACCAGTGTGACCATCGGCCTGCTCCGGGCCTTTGCCCGACGCGGTATCAAGGTGCGCGGCATCAAGACGGGGCCTGACTACATCGATCCCGGTTTCCATGCCTTCGCCACCGGCACAGCCGGTCTTAATCTGGATAGCTGGGCCATGCGGCCGGAATTGCTGCGGCACCTGTTTTTGCAGCAGACCGAGGATGCGGAACTCGTTCTGATCGAAAGCGCCATGGGCCTGTTCGACGGTATTCCGGTTGCGGAAAATCGCACGGGTTCGGCGGCGGATCTGGCGCGGCTGTTCGGCATTCCGGTGCTGCTGGTGCTGGATGTGTCCGGCCAGTCGCAGACGGCTGCTGCCGTCGCCCATGGTTTTGCTCACTACGATCCGGCCGTTACCATGGCGGCGGTGGTGCTAAATCGGGCGGGCAGCGAAAGACACCGGACGCTGTGCACGGAAGCCATCGAAAAAATCGGCCTTCCCGTTGCCGGCTGCGTGCTGCGTGATCCGTCGCTCATCCTGCCCGAACGGCATCTGGGGCTGGTGCAGGCCAGCGAACATCCGGAAATCGATGCGCATATCGAACGGCTGGCGGATGCGATGGAAAAATCCATCGATCTCGATGCCCTGCTTTCACTCGCCGCGCCGGTGAATGTGCCTTCCGGCTCGGTGGATGCGGCGATTGCACCGCCCGGCCAGCGCATCGCGCTGGCGGAGGATGCGGCGTTCACTTTCCTTTATCCGCATCTCAGGAAGCATTGGCAGGCGGCCGGAGCCGAGATCGTGCCGTTTTCCCCGCTCGCGGATGAGGCGCCCGACGGGAGCTGCGATATTTGCTGGCTGCCGGGAGGGTACCCCGAGCTTTTTGCCGGAAAGCTTGCGGATGCGGCTGGTTTCAAGGCCGGCCTTGCCCGCTTTGCCGCGACAAAGCCTGTTCATGGCGAGTGCGGCGGTTACATGGTGCTCGGAGAGGCGCTGGAAGATGCGGATGGGGTGACCCATGCCATGACCGGGCTTCTGTCCCATGCCACCAGCTTTGCGACCCGCAAGATGAATCTCGGCTATCGGCAGGCGACGATTGTGGCAAGCGGACCGCTCGGCGCGGCGGGGGATGTTCTGCGCGGCCATGAATTCCATTATGCGCGGGTTACCGATCCCGGCCGCGATGAGCCCTTCGCCCAGATTGCCGACGGGCAGGGTCGTCCGCTCGGGCCATCGGGTGGCAGAAGAGGTTTTGTCTCGGGCACCTTTTTCCACGCCATCGCCAGAGGCGGTTGATCGTTTCCGGGTGTTGCCCGTGGACCTGCGGCAAAGTGGACCAAGCTGCGAAAGTTTGTAGGCCTGGATCACGGGAAAGTGCTATAGATCTTTTTATAGGGCATGGAAGAGCGGAATTATCTCCCGTGATCCATGTTCGGTGAAGCGCGGTGGGACCGAAAGCCGCTTCATATGTCCCGGTCCGAACCTGCTCTCGCGCATTTATATCGAGCGTGCCTACCGATGATGAAACCCGGATTTTTTGTCTCCGCTGCTCTTGCCGCCTCCATTCTGCTGGCCCCCTTGGGCACCGGTGTCGATGGTATGGCTGCCCACGGGGGTGAAGACTATGCGACGCTGGAAAAGCTCGGTGCGGCGCTGTTCGACGATCCCAGTCTTTCGATGAACCGCACCATGGCCTGTTCCACCTGCCACATGCAGGCCGCCGGTTTTTCCGATGCGCGGGAGAGCGACAAGGTGGGGCGGGACGTATCGCTTGGCGATGACGGCATTTCACTGGGCGACCGCAACGCGCCGACTGCAGCTTATGCCCGCTTCACGCCGCCTTTCGGCAGGAATGCGGCGGGAGAATATGTCGGCGGGCAGTTCTGGGATGGCCGCGCCTCCCTGCTCGAAGATCAGGCGGGTGGTCCGCCGCTCAATCCCCTCGAAATGGGCATGCCGGACAAGGCCTCGGTCGTCAAACGGCTCAGGGAAAACCCGGATTATGTCGCGGCTTTCGGCACGCAGTTCGGCAAGGATGTTTTTGAAAGCGACGACACCGCCTATGCCGCGATGACGAAGGCGCTGGCGAGCTTTGAGCGGTCGGATGAGTTCTCCACCTTCGATTCCAAATATGACCGCTTCCTGCGCGGCGAGGAGAAGCTGACCGATCAGGAAGAGCTGGGTCGGGTTCTGATCTCCTCGACGCAATTCACCAATTGCAATACCTGCCATGAAATCCGTGGCGCCAGGGGCCTGGAAGACGGCCTCTTCACCAACCATAAATATTTCAACATCGGCGTTCCCGCCAATACATCGGTTCGGGCCGTGAACGGCTCCAAGCCGGGCGCGATCGATCTGGGACTGGCGCAAAATCCTGAAGTTGCCGGCGATGCCGCCCAGCGCGGCAAGTTCAAGGTGCCGACGTTGCGCAATGTCGCCGTCACCGGCCCTTACATGCACAATGGCGTGTTCAAGGATTTGCGCACGGTGGTGCTGTTTTACGTGAAATATAAAAGCAAGAAGCCGAGCCGCCAGATCAATCCGGAAACGGGCAAGACGTGGGATGCGCCGGAAGTGCCTGAAAATATCGCCATGGCGGAACTGACATCCGCGCCGGCGTTGGACGACAAGCGTGTGGACGCCATCGTCGCCTTTCTGAAGACGCTGACTGATAAAAGATATGAGCATCTTCTGCCGAAGGAGGATGGGCAGACGAACGCGCCGCCTGCCCAGCCGGTTTCGTCGAGCGTTACGCCGAAAGCGCCTTGAATTCGGCGAGAACCGCATTACCCATTTCGGAGGTGCCGACCTGGCGGCTGCCCTCGGCCATGATGTCGGCGGTGCGGATGCCCTTGTCGAGCACGTTTGCGATCGCCGTTTCGAGCTTCGTCGCCTCGTCCACCATGTTGAATGAATAACGCAGGCACATGGCGAAGGACGCGATCATTGCGATGGGGTTGGCGATGCCCTTGCCGGCAATATCCGGGGCCGAACCGTGGACCGGCTCATACATGGCCTTGCGCTTGCCGGTCTTGGCGTCAGGCGCGCCGAGCGAAGCGGACGGCAGCATACCGAGCGAGCCGGTGAGCATGGCGGCGACGTCGGAGAGCATGTCGCCGAAGAGGTTGTCGGTGACGATCACGTCGAACTGCTTGGGCTTGCGCACCAGTTGCATGCCGCCGGCATCGGCCAGCATATGTTCCAGTTGAACATCCTTGAACTTGGCGGCGTGGGTTTCGGTGACCACCTGGTTCCACAAAACGCCTGATTTCATGACGTTGCGCTTTTCCATCGAGCAGACGCGGTTGTCGCGGGTGCGGGCCAGTTCGAAAGCGACGCTGGCGATGCGCTCGATTTCGAAAGTGTCGTAGATCTGCGTGTCGATGCCGCGCTTCTGGCCGTTGCCGAGATCGATGATCTGTTTCGGCTCACCGAAATAAACGCCGCCCGTCAGCTCGCGGACGATGAGGATATCGAGGCCTTCGACCAGTTCCGGCTTCAGCGAAGAGGCGGCGGCAAGTGCCGGGTAGCAGATGGCCGGGCGCAAATTGGCGAAAAGCTCGAGATCCTTGCGCAGGCGAAGCAGGCCCGCTTCCGGGCGGTGCTCGTAGGGCACGCCATCCCATTTCGGGCCGCCGACGGCGCCGAACAGGATCGCATCGGCGGCAAGCGCCTTTTCCATATCCGCATCGGAAATCGCCACGCCATGCGCGTCATAGGCAGAGCCGCCGACCAGACCTTCCGAGACGGTGAAACCGGCATTGTGCGCGCTGTTCATATAATCGATCAGCTTGCGAACTTCGGCCATGGCTTCGGGGCCGATACCGTCACCGGGCAGCAGGAAAAGCGAACGAACTGTCATGAGAACCCTCCTTGGGCGGCGCGCCGGAAAACATCCTGAAGGGTTTTCGATTGCGGCGAACGCGGCGTCAAACTCGTTTCCGTCCTGCACATGAGAAGTCGTATCGCGGCCGGACGGGATCGGAGGTTTCTTATCTCCGCCTCAAGGGCTTTTCAAGCAAAGCAAAAGCCGATCCGGTACGGTTTGGTACGGGATCGGCTTTTTTGAAGAGCAGAAATATGGTTAGGCCCAGGGGCGGACCGAGGCATTTGCCTTTTCGAACGTGTCGATAGCGCCCGAATGTTCGAGCGTCAGGCCGATATCGTCCAGACCGTTCAGCATGCAGTGACGCTTGAATTCATCGATCTCGAAGGTGATCGTGCCGCCATCGGGGCCGCTGATTTCCTGACTTTCCAGATCGATGGAGAGAACGGCGTTCGATCCGCGCGACGCATCGTCCAGCAGCTTTTCGAGGTTTTCGGGGCTGACGACGATCGGCAGGATGCCGTTCTTGAAACAGTTATTGTAGAAGATGTCGGCGAAGCTGGTGGAGATCACGCAACGGATGCCGAAATCGAGAAGCGCCCATGGCGCATGTTCGCGCGAAGAGCCGCAACCGAAATTGTCACCGGCGACAAGAATCTGGGCGTTCTGGTAGGCGGGCTTGTTCAGTACGAAATCCGGATTGGGCGAACCATCCTCGAGATAACGCGACTCGGCGAAGAGGCCCTTGCCGAGGCCGGTGCGCTTGATGGTCTTCAGATAGTCTTTCGGAATGATCATATCGGTGTCGATATTGACCACCGGCATGGGCGCGGCAACGCCCGTCAGCTTGGTGAATTTTTCCATCTGTCGCTTCCCGTGTTTCCCTTCGACAAAATCCGGGGCTGGTTAAAGCTCACCGGACGTGTTCTGCCGGGAAATACTGCAAAACTCATCACTTTAGAAGCGCAAACCCGCGTTCTTCGGTACGCCGCGCGCGGCGCTCTGGCATTTTTACCGATTCGTGACGATCTCAGAGATCGATAATCGTGCCCTTGCCGTCGTTCCAGACGCGCATATCGCGCTGGTTACGGGGCTTGACCGGAATGGGGGCCGGCTTCAGACGCGCGGAAAGCAGGCGGGCAGCACTGAGAACCGCGAGCACGCCGATGAAAGCGACCGTAAGCGACGCGGTGAACAGGGCGACTATCGCCAGAATTGCAATGCCGGATGCGGCGATGAAAAACGAACGTATGCCTTGCATGATCCAAACCTTTCTATCCAGACGAATGTGGGCCTTCTTCTTCCGGCTTGCAAGAGGATTCAGTGGATTGTCAGCTTGCAGATGTCACAAAAGCTTGACACAAGTGCGGCATGGTCAACTTTTCCGAAAATATTCTTGTGAGACCACGTCGTTCGTTGCTCTCCGTGCCGGCCATCAATGTCCGGGCACTGGAAAAAATCCGCGATCTCGATTGTGACGGAGTGATCCTCGATCTGGAGGATTCGGTCGCAACCGGGATGAAGGACGAGGCGCGGGACAATCTGCAAAAGCTGTTTTCGGAAGCGCCTTTTGCCGGGGGCGAGATCATTATCCGCATCAACCCGCTTTCCACGCCGGATGGGAAGGCGGATTTGCAGCTTGTGCTTTCCTGCCGGCCGGATGCAATTCTTTTGCCGAAGGTGGAGCAGCCGGCCGATATTCATGAGGTGGCTGATCTTCTGGCCGAGGCGGATGTGCCGGAGCGCCTGAAAATCTGGGCGATGATCGAAACGCCGCTTGGTGTCCTGAATGCCGCCTCGATTGCTGACGCGGCCCATACGCCGGATGCGCGGCTTTCGGCTTTTGTCATCGGGCTCAACGATCTGCGCAAGGAAACGCGGGTTCCCGCCCTTCCCGGACGCACTTATCTCGTACCCTGGATGATGCAGGTGGTGCTTGCCGCCCGTGCCTATGGTCTGGATGTCATCGATAGCGTCTCGAACGATTTCCGCGATATCGCCGCTTTCGAAGCCGAATGTGAGCAGGGTCGCGCCATGGGGTTCGATGGCAAGATGCTGATCCACCCGGCACAGATCGAGCCGGCCAACCGGCGCTTCGCCCCGGACGATGCCGCGGTTGCGGAAGCCCGCGAGATCATTGCCGCTTTCGCAAAACCCGAATCTGTGGAATTGAACGTCATCAACATGAACGGGCGGATGATCGAACGGCTGCATGTGGGGCAGGCCGAAAGGCTGGTCGCCATGGCCGATATCATCGCACAAAGAGAGGCAAATAAGACGTGAAGGTCTATCGTTTCATAACCGGTCCCGACGACGCGAAATTCTGTCACCGGGTCACCGAGGCGCTGAACAAGGGATGGGAACTCGCGGGTTCGCCGAGCTATGCCTTTAACGCCGCAAGCGGCGTCATGCATTGCGGCCAGGCCGTGACCAAGGTGGTCGAGGGCAAGGAATACCATCCGGATATGAAGCTCGGCGAGCAGTGAGCGGCGGTAGCCGCCCCGATCAGCGATCGGCGGCGGCCTCGTCGGCGCTTTCTTCGATCCGCTCCATATCGTCGTCCGACAGGCCGAAATGGTGGCCGATTTCGTGGATGAGGACATGGGTGATGATATCGCCCAGCGTCTCCTCGTTCTCGGCCCAGTAGTCGAGAATGGGACGGCGATAAAGCGTGATGCGGTTCACCATCTCGCCCGTTTCCATGGTGAAACGTTCGGAGATGCCGCGGCCTTCGAACAGCCCGAGAAGATCGAAGGGTGTTTCGAGCGCCATGTCCTCGAACACGTCATCGGTCGGAAAATCGGCGATCTCGATGATGAGATCTTTCGTCAGTGCGCGAAATTCTTCCGGCAGGTGGCCATATGCCTCGATCGCAAGCGACTCGAAGGCGGAAAGTGTCGGCGCATGGCGGTCCCGCCAATCGTCGGTCTGGTCTATGCGGGCCATTTCTGCTCCTTGTTGGAAGGCCCATATAAACACTTGCTGGACAAATTTCGAGACCCGACTGCTTCACCCGCCGAAAAAGCATGAAATTCTTGGCGTTACAGTTACTTTTCAAGCCGTCGTCATCTTGACATAAACGGGCGTCTCGCGTAATCGGCACCCAAATTGATGGCGTAGTGCGCCTTCTGTTTATTCCGCCCTTCAAAAGGCGGCTTCACCGGCAGACATTCAAAGGGGCATTCAGTCCTGACGGATTTCCGCTACTCCGACTGATAAAAAGACGGCCAGCTTGCATTTGCGGGCAGAGCCGGAACGAACATGAAAGGATAAAAAATGTTCGCAGTCATCAAGACCGGCGGTAAGCAGTACCGCGTAGCGGCCGACGCCGTGCTGACCATCGAAAAGCTGGAAGCAGAGGCAGGCGCAACTGTAGAATTCACCGAAGTTCTCGTTGTTGGCGAAGGCGCCGATGCCAAGTTCGGTGCACCCTTTGTCAAGGGCGCCATCGTCAAGGCTGAAGTTGTCGAGCACAATCGCGGCAAGAAGGTCATCGCCTTCAAGAAGCGTCGTCGTCAGAACTCCAAGCGTTCGCGCGGCCATCGTCAGCATCACACTGTCGTCCGCATCACGGACATCGTTGCTGCCTGATCGGCGCGACACGGGAAACAAGGTTTAAAGGAGAACTCCAATGGCACACAAAAAAGCTGGCGGTTCCTCGCGTAACGGTCGCGATTCCGAATCCAAGCGCCTTGGCGTAAAGAAGTTCGGCGGCGAAGCTGTCATTCCAGGCAACATTATTCTGCGTCAGCGCGGCACGCAGTGGCATCCGGGCGCCAATGTTGGCATCGGCAAGGACCACACGATTTTCGCACTGACCGCAGGTAACGTGAACTTCCGTACGAAGGCCAACGGCCGCGTATTCGTATCCGTGGCCCCGAAAGCGGAAGCCGCAGAATAAGCCGGTAAGCGTCATATGCAGCCGGTGTCCCATCGACCCGGCTGAGACGTATCAGGTTCAGTCAAGAAAACAGGGGAGATGGGGCACCACCCAACTCCCCTTTTTCTTTAACCCCAAGGAGGGACTGAACCATGCAAGCTGAATTGTTGAGGGTTGACCAATCACGGTCACCCGAGGAACGGCCGAGGCCCGATCGGTCGAGGAGCGATTGCCCCGTTTTACTGTCGCAGAGGCTGGTTTTGCGCAAGCCTCACGAAGAAGACATCGACGCCCTTGCCCATCTTGCCAACAATGCCAATATTGCGACCATGGTGTCGCGTATGCCGCACCCTTACACGGCCAAAGACGCCGCGGATTTTGTGCGACGCTCCAAAGCTGGCGAGATTGGCAAGTGCGTCTATGCGATTACCCGCATGGACAATGGCGAGTTTCTGGGCTGCTGCGCGCTCGAACCCCAGGAAGACGAAAAGACGCTGGAAATCGGTTACTGGCTGGGGGAACCCTACTGGAACCGGGGTTACATGACGGAAGCCGCGCATGCGCTGATCGACATGGCCTTCCGCACGCGTGAAATCGACCAGATCGATGCCCGTTGCCGGGTCACCAACATCGCGTCGCGCCGCGTCATTCAGAAATGCGGTTTCCAGTTTCAGGGCTCCGGCATGGTCGGTTCGCTGGCGCTTGGCGGCATGGTGCCGGTCGAATGGTACAGGCTGGACCGCAAGACCTGGGTTTCGCTGAAGAGCTGGGGGGATATGGGATGAGCACGATAGAGCTTACCCGTCGCCGCGCCGCCACTGCCGTGGCGCCGCCCGGCCCCTGCCCTGTCATCGAGACAAAGCGCCTGGTGCTGCGGCCGCAGCAGCTTTCCGATGCCGGCAGCATTGCGGAATCGCTTGGCGATTTCGCTGTGACCAGAATGCTGGCCCGCGTTCCCGCGCCCTACCACAAGCAGGATGCGCTGGAATGGCTGGTCTTGCGCACCTCCGGCACCCTGCCCGACTGGGATTTCGCCATTACCAGCGGCGACGATACCCTGATCGGCGTCGTCTCGGTGGAATTGCGGCACGGCGAGTGGCATCTCGGCTACTGGCTGAACCGCTTCTACTGGGGCAAGGGTTACATGACCGAGGCGGTGGCCGCCGTGGTAGAGCGGTTCTTCCGCCGAATGCCGGGGGTGACCCTTCACTCCGGCGTATTTGCGGATAATCCCGCCTCGCTGCGCGTGCAGGAAAAACTCGGCTTCCGGGTGACCGGTTGCCACCAGGTCTACGCCACGGCGCGCGCCGCCATGGTGGCGCATATCTGTACGATGATTAAGGCTGAGGATTTCATTCATCCGCATCGTACTTGAGGAGCATTGCAAGGCCGGTTTGATCCAAACCGGCCTTGTCTCGCGCATGGGCTTCCCGCACGATAGTCTTTGACCTCGTGAAGAAGCGCTTGTATTCGAAACGACGATATTTTTGTTCGACGCAACGGCAAGATTGTTGCGTCCGCAAACCGACAGAACGGCAGTCCGATGAAATTTCTCGATGAAGCAAAAGTCTATATCAAGTCCGGCGACGGCGGCGCGGGCGCCGTTTCCTTCCGGCGCGAAAAATTCATCGAATTCGGCGGTCCTGACGGTGGCGATGGCGGACGCGGCGGCGATGTCTGGGTTGAGGTGGTCAACGGCCTCAACACGCTGATCGATTTCCGCTTCCAGCAGCATTTCAAGGCCTCCATCGGACAGCACGGCATGGGCAAGACCCGCACCGGCGCCAAGGGTTCGGATGTGGTGCTGAAGGTACCCGTCGGTACGCAGATCTTCGAGGAAGACAATGAGACGCTGATCGTCGATCTGACGAAGGAAGGTCAGCGCTTTCGTCTTGCCGCCGGCGGCAATGGCGGTTTCGGCAATGCCTATTTCAAGTCGTCCACCAATCAGGCGCCCACCCATGCCAATCCGGGCCTCGCGGGCGAGGAAAAGACAGTCTGGCTTCGCCTGAAACTGATCGCCGATGCCGGTCTCGTCGGTCTGCCCAATGCGGGTAAATCCACGTTCCTTGCGACGGTCACCCGTGCGCGACCGAAGATCGCCAACTATCCCTTCACCACCCTTCATCCGAACCTGGGCGTCGCGACCATCGATGGCCGTGAATTCGTGCTGGCCGATATTCCCGGCCTGATCGAAGGCGCGCATGAGGGTGTGGGCATCGGTGACCGTTTCCTCGGCCATGTGGAGCGTACCCGCGTGCTTCTGCATCTCGTTTCCGCGCAGGAGGAGAAGGTCGGCAAGGCCTATAAGACGGTCAAGGCCGAGTTGGACGCCTATGGCGGCGGGCTGACCGACAAGCCGGAAATCGTGGCGCTGTCGCAGATCGACGTGCTGGATGAAAAAGAGCTGAAAAAGAAGGCCAAGGAACTGGAGAAGGCCTGCGGCCGTCCCCCGCTACTTCTCTCCGCTGCCGCCCATATCGGCATGACGGAAGCGCTGCGCGCCCTTCGCGATGTCATCGTCTCGGCGAGCAATGGCGGCGAAACCGCCCTGCCCGACCGGTCGATGCCGCATGAGGACAGCGAGGCCGAGGAAGAGGACGACCGTCTATGAGCCTGACGCGCAAGCCGCTGGCGAGCCATCACCGGATCGTCATCAAGATCGGGTCGGCGCTTCTGGTGGACCGGAAGACCGGTCTCAAGAAAGACTGGCTCGACGCCATCTGCGAGGATATCGCCGCGCTGAAGAAAAATGGCGCGGATGTACAGGTTGTGTCTTCGGGCGCCATCGCGCTTGGCCGCACCGTGCTTGGCCTGCCTTCCGGTGCATTGAAGCTGGAAGAAAGCCAGGCGGCGGCGGCTGTCGGCCAGATCGCGCTGGCGCGGGCATGGTCGGAAAGCCTGTCGAGACATGAGATCGTCGCCGGCCAGATTCTTCTGACGCTCTCCGATACCGAAGAGCGTCGCCGTTATCTCAATGCGCGCGCCACCATCAACCAGTTGCTGAAGATCGGCGCCATCCCGATCATCAATGAAAACGACACGGTTGCGACCACCGAGATCCGTTATGGCGATAATGATCGTCTGGCGGCGCGTGTGGCGACCATGACGGGCGCCGATCTTCTGGTGCTGCTTTCGGATATTGACGGGCTTTACACGGCTCCGCCGCATCTCGATCCCGCCGCGAAATTCCTTGAGACGATCGCCGATATTACGCCCGAGATCGAGGCCATGGCAGGCGGTGCGGCATCCGAGCTTTCACGCGGCGGCATGCGCACCAAGATCGATGCGGGCAAGATCGCGACCGCTGCCGGCTGCGGCATGATCATCGCCTCCGGCAAGACGCTTAATCCTTTGAAGGCTATTGAAAACGGCGCGCGCTCCTCATGGTTCGCGCCTTCGGGAACACCGGTGACGGCGCGCAAGACCTGGATTGCCGGGCAATTGCAGCCGGCCGGCGAAATCCATGTGGATGCCGGTGCGGAAAAGGCTCTCTATGCCGGAAAAAGCCTGCTTCCGGCGGGCGTGCGACTGGTGAAGGGCAATTTCGGCCGTGGTGATGCAATCGCCATTATCGGTGCGGAAGGCCGTGAAGTCGCTCGTGGTCTTGCGGGCTACGATGCTGAAGAGGCGCGTCTTATCATCGGTCACAAGTCCAACGAGATCGAGGCGATCCTCGGTTATGTCGGGCGGGCGGCCATGATTCATCGTGACGATCTGGTAATGACGGGCGCTGCCGTCAAAGTTAAAAATGCAAAGAAGGATGAGGTCCATGCCTGAACAGGCCGTGAAGCAGAGCCATGATATTGACGCGCTGATGATCACCATCGGCGCTCAGGCGAAAGCTGCTTCGCGACCGTTGTCCATCGCCGGCACAGACCAGAAGAACCGCGCGCTGCTTGCCATGGCCTCCGCCATCGAGGCATCCAGGGATGCGATCCTTGCCGCCAACAGGAAAGATCTGGCTGCGGCGGAAAGCGCAGGCCTTGCCGCTTCCTTCGTGGACAGGCTGACCCTCAACGATGCAAGGATCGCCGGTATTGCCGAAGGCATCCGTTCGGTTGCGGCGCTGCCCGATCCGGTCGGCGAAGTCATCGCCGCCTGGGATCGTCCGAATGGGCTGAAGATCGAGCGCGTGCGCACGCCGCTCGGCGTCATAGGCGTGATCTACGAAAGCCGACCGAATGTGACGGCGGATGCCGGCGCTTTGTGCCTCAAGGCGGGCAATGCCGTCATCCTGCGCGGCGGCTCGGATTCGCAACATTCATCGCGTGCTATCCATGCCTGCCTTGTGGAAGGCCTGAAGATCGCCGGCCTTCCCGAGCATGCCATTCAGCTGGTGCCGGTGACCGACCGCGCCGCCGTCGGCGCACTTCTGGGTGGATTGAACGGTACGGTTGACGTTATCGTGCCGCGCGGCGGCAAAAGCCTCGTGGCCCGGGTGCAGTCGGAAGCCCGCGTGCCGGTCTTCGCGCATCTGGAAGGCATTTGTCATGTCTACATCGACAAATCCGCCGATCTCGACATGGCGAAACGCATCGTCGTCAATGCCAAGATGCGCCGCACCGGTATTTGTGGGGCGGCCGAAACGCTGCTGGTGGATACCGCTGCCGTTTCCACGCATCTTACGCCGCTCGTCAAAGCCTTGATCGAAGCCGGCTGCGAAGTACGCGGTTCGCAGGCCGTTCGCGATGTGGTGGCGGGTCTCACGCCGGCGACGGAAGAGGACTGGCGCACCGAATATCTCGATGCGATCATTTCGGTCGCCGTGGTGGAGGGTATTTCGGGCGCGATCGAGCATATCGGCACCTATTCGTCCAACCACACCGAGGCGGTGATCGCCGAAGATCCCGATGTGGTCGCGCGTTTCTTCAACGAGCTCGATTCGGCCATTCTGCTGCACAATGCTTCGACGCAGTTTGCGGACGGCGGCGAGTTTGGCATGGGTGCTGAAATCGGCATTGCCACGGGCAAGATGCATGCGCGCGGCCCGGTGGGCGTCGAGCAGCTCACCTCGTTTAAATACCGTGTGCATGGCACCGGCCAGACACGGACCTGATATTTGCCGGCTGACAAGCGCCTCGACAGACGTTATCTCACCATGCCGCATGTGGAGCGCGGCATGGTCGTCGGCCTGTTCGGTGGTTCTTTCAATCCGCCGCATGCCGGCCATGCGCTTGTGGCCGAGATTGCGCTGCGCAGGCTCGGTCTCGACCAGCTCTGGTGGATCGTCACCCCCGGCAACCCGCTGAAAAGCCGTTCGGAGCTGGCGTCTCTGGAAGATCGTATCGCCGCCTGCGAAAAGCTGGTTCACGATCCGCGCATCAAGGTGACGGCCTTCGAAAAATCGCTGGGAATGAGCTATACGGCCAATACGCTTGCCAAGGTAAAGGCGAAAAACCCGCATGTCCGTTTCATCTGGATCATGGGAGCGGACAATCTGAAAAGCTTCCATCGCTGGCAGAAATGGCGGCGGATCGCCGAGACATTCCCGATTGCCGTGATCGATCGGCCAGGTTCCACGCTCTCTTATCTCTCCTCCACCATGGCGCAGGCCTTCAGCCATGCACGGGTGGATGAGGACGATGCCGGCGTTTTGTGGAAAAAAGCGGCCCCTGCCTGGGTTTTCATTCACGGTCCGCGCTCCACGCTCAGCTCCACGGCGCTGCGCAACGGTCGTAAATGACGCCTTCGATCACAAATGATGTATGTGCCGGGTGTCGAAGGGTCCATATCTTGAAAAGTTAATGCTTTGATGCCACCTTCATTGTGTGACGCAGAGAATCGCGTCGCCAGTACCTGTTTTGTCATTCTTGGAAAGGAAAACCTCTGACAACAGTACACGCCAAGGGAAGAGCATTTGTTGCTATCCCGAAGGGCCAGGACAGTGGCGCCGATGCCGCCGGCCATGCCCTCGAAACCGTCCTCGCGAGCCTCGAGGACTCCAAGGCTGAAGATATCGTCTCTCTCAACATTGCCGGAAAATCGGCGCTTGCGGACTACATGGTCGTGGTCTCCGGGCGGTCGAACAGGCATGTTTCGGCGATTTGCGAGCATCTTCTCAAGGACATGAAGGATGAAGGGTTCGGAAACGCCCGCGTCGAAGGTCTCGAGACCGGAGACTGGGTGCTGATCGATACCGGCGACATCATCGTTCACGTGTTCCGCCCGGAAATCCGCGCCTTCTACAACATTGAAAAAATGTGGGCGACGCCGGACATGCCGGAAGAGACGCTGCATTGATGCGGTGAGCCTTTGAGCGAGTGCATCGCTTTTGCCGAAGATCATGTGTGACTTCGGAAACGGTGCCTCTGGCCGGAAATCAGACCGGCCGCATAGGAATCCGCAGGCTATGCTGTTAAGAGCGTGACCCTGTTGGGTCACGACGAATGCAGGTTTGCGATGCGGATTTCAATTTTTGCGGTGGGACGGCTGAAATCCGGCCCCGAAAAGGATCTTGCGGCCCGTTATATCGAGCGCCTGGCAAAGACCGGCCCGGCGATCGGGCTGGAGTTTTCACGGGTGATCGAGGTTGCCGAAAGCCGCGCTTCCAATGCGGAGACCCGCAAGCGCGAAGAAGCCGCGATGCTGGAAAAACATTTGGCCGATGGTGCTGCCCTCGTGCTGCTGGACGAGCGCGGAAAGGCGCTGGACAGTCCTGCCTTTGCTTCATTCTTTGGCGATTTGCGCGATAGCGGCAAGCGAGACCTCGTGATCGCCATAGGCGGAGCCGATGGGCTCGATCCCGCGCTTTACGACAAGGCGACGGCCGTTCTCAATCTCGGCAAGTTGACATGGCCGCATCAGATCGTTCGTATCCTGATCGCCGAGCAGCTTTACCGCGCCGTCACGATCCTCTCCGGTCATCCCTATCATCGCGTTTGATCGGGTTTCAATTCGGATAATTGTCTCAATTTCAACATGAAGCTCCGCGACACCGCTGACAGCGCACGGCTTTGGCGGCGGCCTTTCCAGGGCCTCTTGGAAGATCGCGGCAAAATCCCTAATATCGGCGCTTCTGCTTCGGCATCAAAGAAAGTTCACATGGACAACAGGCCTCAACGAAAACGGCACGCTGCCCTTGCGGGCGCGGTTATTGCTGCTTTCGTCATGAGCATCGGTCCGACCTATTCGCGGGACGATGCGGGCGCCGTTCCGGCCGCAGGCGATGATTCGTCGCCGGATGCGCTGCAAACGCTGGAGAAGCGCCGCGACCAGAACCGGCAGGATCTGGAGGAGCTGGTCGACAGCATCGGTCTTTCGGAAGACAAGACAAGGAAGCTTGAGGAAAGCATCGCCTCCCTCAATCAGGACAGCGCCCGCATCCGGGAAGAGCTGATCGCATCGGCTGCCCGGCGCAAGGCGCTGGAAACCAAGATCAGCGACGGTGAGGATCGCCTGGCCAAGCTTTCGGTGCGCGAGGATGGCGTCAAGGCGTCGCTGCGGGAAAGACGCGGTGTGCTGGCGGAGGTTCTGGCGGCGTTGCAGCGCATGGGCCGAAACCCGCCCCCCGCCCTTCTCGTCTCGCCCGAGGATGCGCTTGCGTCCGTGCGAAGCGCCATTCTTCTCGGCGCCGTCGTGCCCGGCATTCGCGGTGAAACCGACAAGCTGGTCGCCGCTCTCAAAGAATTGACCGATCTGAGGCAGGCAATCGCTCGCGAAAAGGACGATCTTACGGGTATGATGACGGCAAGTCTGGAAGAGGAAAAACGCCTCGACCTGCTGATTGCCGAAAACGATCGCAAGAATACCCAGACGGCGGCGGAGCTGGAGGCGGAACGCAAGCGATCTGAAGAGCTTGCGAGCAAGGCGACGAGCCTCGAGGGGCTGGTCAGTTCGCTTGAAGGCGAGATTACCTCGGTGCGGGAGGCTATGGAAAAGGCGCGGGCGGAAGAGCAGCGCCTGGCCCGTCTTTCGGAGGCGGAACGCGAAAAGGAGCGGGCCGCGGCCGAGGCTGGAATGCCCGATAAAAACCGTATTGCGCCCGCATATCCCTTCGCAAGTTTGAAGGGAAAGCTGGAGGTTCCGGTTGCGGGCGAGGTGCTGCGGCGCTTCGGCGATGCGGACGGAACGGGCCACTTTTCCAAGGGAATTGTCGTCGCGAGCGGACCGGAAGCCATCGTGACGGCGCCTGCAGACGGCTTCGTGGTGTTTGCCGGAGATTTTCGCAGTTATGGCCGGATGATCATCCTCAATACGGGCGATGGATATCATGTGGTGATGACGGGCATGGACAATGTGAGGACGCGGCAGGGAATGTTCGTGTTCTCCGGAGAGCCCATCGCCTCCATGGGTGCAAAAAGAGTAGCGAGTGCAGCAGCATTGGCGCTGGAAACCGACAGGCCAACGCTCTACATTGAGTTCAGGAAAGATGGTGTACCGGTTGATTCTCAACCGTGGTGGACCGCAAAAAATACCGGAAGGGCGCACAATGATTCGTAAGGTTTCGCTTCTCCTTATCGGTGGGCTTATGGGCGCCACGGCGATGAGCGTGATTTATTCGGCGAGCATGCCGGCACAGGCGGCCGGGCCTTCGACCTATAAGGAACTGTCGATCTTTGGCGATGTGTTCGAGCGCGTGCGCGCACAATATGTGACGCCGCCGGATGACGAGAAGCTGGTGGAAAACGCCATCAACGGCATGCTGAGCTCGCTCGATCCGCATTCGAGCTTCATGAATGCCAAGGATGCCAACGACATGCGCACCCAGACCAAGGGTGAATTCGGCGGTCTCGGCATCGAAGTGACCATGGAGAATGAGCTCGTCAAGGTCATTACGCCGATCGACGATACACCGGCTTCCCGCGCAGGCATTCTCGCCGGCGACTTCATTTCGGAAATCGACGGTACGCCGGTTCGTGGCCTGAAGCTGGAACAGGCGGTCGAAAAGATGCGCGGCGCGGTCAAGACGCCGATCAAGCTGACGATCATCCGTCAGGGCGCCGACAAGCCGCTCGAATTCACCGTCATGCGCGATGTCATTGCCGTGCGGGCCGTCAAGTCCCGTGTCGAAGGTGACAATGTCGGTTATCTGCGCGTCATCTCCTTTACCGAGAAGACCTATGACGATCTCGAAAAGGCGATCAAGAAGATCAAGGCGGATGTGCCAGCCGACAAGCTGAAGGGTTATGTGCTCGACCTTCGCCTCAATCCGGGCGGTCTGCTCGATCAGGCGATCAATGTCTCCGACGCCTTCCTCGAGCGTGGCGAGGTCGTTTCGACCCGTGGCCGTAACCCCGACGAGACCCGCCGCTTCAACGCGACGGCAGGCGATCTGACCGATGGCAAGCCGGTAATCGTGCTCGTCAACGGCGGTTCGGCTTCGGCTTCGGAAATCGTTGCCGGCGCCCTGCAGGATTTGCGCCGAGCCACCGTGGTCGGCACGCGCTCCTTCGGCAAGGGTTCGGTCCAGACGATCATTCCGCTCGGCGAGGCGGGCGCGCTGCGCCTGACCACGGCGCTCTATTACACGCCGTCGGGTAAATCGATCCAGGGTACGGGCATTGAGCCTGACATCAAGGTGGAGCAGCCATTGCCGCCCGAGTTGCAGGGCAAGGTGACCACCGAAGGTGAATCCGGTCTTTCCGGCCACATCAAGGGCCAGAGCGAAACCGACGAAGGTTCGGGTTCCTCCGCTTATGTTCCGCCGGAAGCCAAGGACGATATCCAGCTCAACTATGCTCTGGACCTGTTGCGCGGCACCAAGACGGATCCGTCTTTCCCGCCGAATCCGGAAAAGGCTGTGGTCAACAAGCAGTAAGATAGTGCGCCGGTCAGCCGGCGCATTCCATCTATTGCCCAACCGTTTGGACGGATCGTTCATTGCCTTCGGACCTGCGAAAACCGCTTCTGGGTCGTCAGAAAAAAAGCGCCGGTATCAACCGGCGCTTTTCCGTCATTATGGCTCTGTCGGTGCTTGCGGTTTTCTCAATCGGCGGCCTGTCCGTCTATACGGCGCTTTCGCCCGGCAATTTGCAGAAGACGGCGAGCGGGCCGGATGCACAGCCTCAGCTTGCCGAAAAGACACCTGAAACCCCAGCGGCCGAGGCAACGGCGCCCGCTGACGCTGCCGCTCTGCAGCCGCAAAGCGGTCGCTCTGGCGCCAACATCAATCGCGAGACGATGCCGGATGGCAATGTCGTATCGGTTTACTCTCCCCGCCCGCGCGAGGGAGACGGGCCTGTGTTGATGAGCGGCCAGACCTATGGTCAGGATCCGCGCATGGCGACGCGACCCAATGAGGAACTGCTGGAAGAAACCGCATTCGGCAGATTGCCGGTTGTCGGTGCGGATGGTTTGCGGCCCATGGAGCAATATGCGCGGCCCTGGTCTGGCGCGCGCGGCACGCGGGTGGCGATCGTGGTCGGCGGGCTGGGTCTCAGCCAGACGGGGTCGCAAAAAGCGATCCGGGAGCTGCCGCCGGAGGTGACGCTCGGTTTTGCCGCCAGCGGCAACAGCCTGCAGCGCTGGATGCAGGAAGCGCGCCGACAGGGACATGAAATCCTTCTGCAGATACCGCTTGAGCCTTTCGGTTACCCCGGCACCAATCCCGGCCCGGACACCCTGCTGGCGGGTGATCCTGCCAAGGTCAACATCGACCGGCTGCATCGTTCCATGGCGAAGATCACCAATTACACCGGTATCATGAATTATCTCGGTGGGCGTTTCCTTGCCGAGCAGGCGGCGCTGGAGCCGGTAATGCGCGACATCGGCAAGCGTGGCCTGCTGTTTCTGGATGACGGCTCTTCAGCGCAGTCGCTGAGCGGCGGTATTGCCAAGGCGATTTCCGCGCCACAGGGTTTTGCCGATATTCTGCTCGATGGCGAAGTCACCGAAGCTGCCATTCTGCGCAAGCTGGACGAACTGGAGCGAATTGCACGGCGTAACGGCCAGGCGATCGGCGTTGCTTCGGCTTTCGATGAAAGCGTTGCCGCGATCTCCAAGTGGTCGCGCGAGGCTGGCGGGCGCGGCATCGAGATTGTCGGTGTTTCTGCGCTTGTTTCCGGGCAGTCAGGGCAGTAAACCTTGCGTGCGGCCATTTCTGGCGCTCAGACAGTGCGGGTTTCCCATGACAATCAAAGCAGAAGATTTGCCTTACCGTCCCTGTGCGGGAATTATGGTGCTGAACGCCGAGGGCCTTGTCTGGGCCGGCCGGCGCATCAAGGAAGGCAATTCCGAATATGATGGCTCACCGCATCTGTGGCAGATGCCGCAGGGTGGCATCGATGACGGTGAGCGGCCTCTGACGGCCGCCATTCGCGAACTCTACGAAGAAACAGGCATGAAAACGGTGAGCCTGCTTGCGGAGGCGAGCGACTGGATTCACTATGACCTGCCACCTGAACTGATCGGTATCGGCCTCAGGGGCAAATATCGCGGGCAGGCACAGCGCTGGTTTGCGTTCCGTTTCGAAGGCGACGAAAGCGAGATCCAGATCGATCCGCCGCCGACCGGGCACACCGCCGAATTCGACGCGTGGGACTGGAAGCCGATGGAAAGCCTGCCGGAGCTCATCGTGCCGTTCAAGCGCGCGGTATACGAGCAGGTCGTGGCGGAGTTCCAGCACCTTTCCGGCAAATAAAAAAGGCGGCCAAGGCCGCCTTTTCTGTCCTGTCGCCAGTGCTTATTCCGCTTCGTTGGCGGAATCGGCGTTGAGCTGGCCGTATTTTTCCTCGCCGATCTTGCCGAGCAATTCGAGCTGGGTTTCGAGAAAGTCGATATGGCCTTCCTCGTCGATCAGCAGTTCTTCGAAAAGCTTCATGGAGACGTAGTCTCCGGCCTCATAACAGATATCACGCGATTTCTTGTAGGAGGTGCGGGCGTCATATTCGCCAGCAAGGTCGGATTCCAGAACTTCCTTGACGTTCTGGCCGATGCGCAGGGGCGCGACGGTCTGAAGGTTGGGATGGCCTTCAAGGAAGATGATGCGTGCGACCAGCTTGTCGGCGTGCTGCATTTCCTCGATGGATTCAGCACGTTCCTTTTTGGCGAGCTTCGTGTAGCCCCAGTCTTCCAGCAAACGATAGTGAAGCCAGTACTGGTTTACCGCACCGAGTTCGAGAAAAAGGGCCTCGTTAAGCCGCTCGATGACTTTTTTGTCGCCTTTCAATGTCCGCTCTCCTGTTCTCTTCATGGAATTGCTTCAGGCGGGACATAAAATCAAAAACATCGGCCTCAGTCGAGTGGCGACGGGCGTGATATTCTTCCGTGGTTTTGATGATCAGGTCGACAACGGTCGGGAAACAGCCGCAACAGCGACCGCGTTTTTCCATGGCGTGATACACTTTTGCAGGAACGATCAGCTGCCAACAGTCCTCATCCAGGAGCTCGTTGATGACGTCCCGGATATCGTGATCGGTGATGTAATTGCAGCTGCAAACCAGCATGATGGACTGCCTGTATGACGCAACACGTTGTTTTCGTTCTTAAACCAAAACAGGACAGCAAATGTCAAGAAAAACCTCTTAACGAGTCGCCAAGGATTTTCTAGACTCATTCTAAACTATACAAAAACTATCGTATTTTCATTAGTTTAGGCTGCATGTCATTCCAGTGTTTCATCTTCAAGTTTTTGTGCGCAGCAAAATTATCGAAGCTGAGATCACGGAAAGTTTACTGGGTTCAGGCGGCCGGGAAGGCAGGATCGACGGCCTCAGGCGAAATATTGTCCGCCATTGGCCGTCATGGTCGAACCGGTGATGAAACCCGCCTCGTCGGAAACCAGAAACAGAACGCAGCGTGCGATTTCTTCCGGCTCACCCAGCCGTCCAACGGGAATTTGCGGCACGATCCGTTCCGCCAGAACCTTCTCCGGTATCGCTCTCACCATCTCCGTGCCGATATAGCCGGGGCAGATGGCGTTGACGGTGATATTGCGGCTGGCGCCTTCCTGGGCAAGCGCCTTGGTGAAGCCGATATCGCCCGCTTTCGAGGCGGAATAATTGGCCTGCCCCGCCTGGCCTTTCTGGCCATTGATGGAGGAGATGTTGACGATGCGGCCGAAGCCGCGGTCGCGCATGCCCGGCCATACGGGGTGGGTCATGTTGAACACGCCGGTGAGGTTGGTGTCGATCACCTCGCGCCATTGCTGCGGCGACATTTTATGGAACATCGCATCGCGGGTGATGCCGGCATTGTTGACGAGGACCTCGACGGGACCGAAGGTCTCTTCCACCCTGGCTATGCCATTGACGCAGGCGTCATAGTCGCGCACGTCCCATTGAAAAGCGGGGATGCCGGTTTCTTTCTGGAATACTTCCGCCCTATCCGTCGTGAAGGCGTAATTGACGGCCACCCGGTAGCCGGCCGCCTGCAGGGCGCGGGCGATTGCGGCACCTATGCCGCTCGTCCCGCCGGAAATCAACGCAACCCGGCTCATATCGGCCTCCATGACCTGTCATTGAAGCGCCTGCATATGCGAGGATGCTTCCATATCTTGCAGAACTTGTTCGTCGTGCTCACCGGCCACAGAAATGCGGCCAATGGGAGGCCGCTTCTACCCTATTGCCCGCTGAACCGGAATTGCTTTTTGGCAAGTCGTGTGGCGGTTTCAGAGTGCTTCGATGCACATGGCGACACCCATGCCGCCGCCGATGCAGAGCGTTGCAAGACCCTTCGACACGTTACGGCGGCGCATTTCGAAAATCAGGGTGTTGAGGACGCGCGCGCCGGAGGCGCCGATCGGATGGCCGATGGCAATCGCCCCGCCATTGACGTTGACGATAGCAGGATCAAGGCCAAGTTCGCGAACCACCGCACAGGACTGGGCTGCAAAGGCTTCGTTGGCTTCCACAAGGCCAATATCGCTGATCGACCAGCCGGCCTTGGCCAGCGCCTTGCGGGAGGCGGGAATGGGGCCGGTGCCCATGATCTGCGGATCGACACCCGCCGTCGCCCAGGAGGCGATACGGGCGAGCGGCCTGATACCGCGCTTTCCTGCTTCCTGTTCCGTCATCAAAAGTGTGGCGGCGGCGCCATCGTTCAGACCGGAGGCGTTGCCGGCCGTGACCGTCCCTTCCTTGTCGAAGGCGGGGCGCAGCTTGGCCATGGTTTCCAGCGAAGCCCCGGCGCGGATATGCTCATCTGTATCAATGACGATATCGGCCTTACGGCCCTTCACCGTGAAAGCCACGATCTCATCTGCAAAACGGCCGGCGCTTTGCGCGGCTTCGGCCTTGTTTTGCGATGCGACGGCGAATTGGTCCTGCTCGTCGCGGGAAAGCTGCCATTGGCGGGCGATGTTTTCAGCGGTGATGCCCATGTGGTAGCCATAAAAGGCGTCGGTAAGGCCATCTTTCAGCATGGTGTCGATCATCTTGAAATCGCCCATCTTCACGCCGCCGCGCAAATGGGCGCAGTGAGGCGCCATGGACATGGATTCCTGGCCGCCGGCAATGACGATGTTCGCGTCGCCGGTCGCGATCTGCTGCATGCCGAGGGCCACGGCGCGCAGTCCGGAGCCGCAAAGCTGATTGAGGCCGAAGGCGGTCGCTTCCTGTGGAATGCCGGCCTTCATGGCAGCCTGCCGCGCCGGGTTCTGCCCCTCGCCCGCCGTCAGGACCTGACCGAGAATGACTTCATCGATTTCGTTCGCCGCGACACCGGCGCGCTCCAGCACGGCGCTGATGACGGTCGCCCCGAGCTCATGGGCTGGCGTATTGGCGAAGTGGCCATTGAAAGAGCCGACGGCTGTGCGCGCGGCGCTGGCAATCACGATTGAAGGCAGGGTCATCAGTTTTCTCCTCACTTGCGGGCGGAGACTGGCAAAGCTTTCAATACAAGTCAAATGGCGAAAGTTGCTTTAAAAGATGTTGCTAAATCACGCTGGAATCTTGCGGAAAATTGCTGCGCAAAAAACAAACTGTTGCGATGCACAAAACATTTGTCAGAGGGCTCGTTTTGCGCATACACTTTGCACCGGGAAGAGCAATAACACCAAAAAACAAGAAAATACCATCATCGCGAGGAGGCGGGCATGGCGAAACACGACGGCGAAACAATCATTAAAAAATATGCCAACCGGCGGCTCTACAATACCGGCACCAGCACCTATGTAACGCTCGATGATCTGGCGCAGATGGTCAAGCGCGGCGAGGACTTCAAGGTTCAGGATGCCAAGTCCTCCGAAGACATCACGCACGCGGTGCTGACGCAGATCATCGTCGAACAGGAGGCCAAAACCGGCAATACGTTGCTGCCGACGGCGTTTCTGCGGCAATTGATCTCCTATTACGGCGACCAGATGCAGATGGTCGTGCCGACATTTCTCGAACATTCGATGAAGACCTTCTCCGACCAGCAGAGCCAGATGCAGGAGCATATGGCCAAGGCTTTCGGCGATGGTTCGCTTGCCCGCAATTTTCAGGCGCCGCTGCAAATGATGGAAGAGCAGATCCGCCGCAATACGGAACTGTTCCGGCAGGCGATGCAGGGTTTCACACCTTTCGCAATGCCGCAGGCGCCCAAGGAAACCCGCAAGCCGAATGCATCCGAAATCGATGAGCTGAAGGCGCAGTTGCGCGCATTGCAGCAAAAGCTCGATCAGCTCTGATCCTGTCGGGCCGATGCCCGGTTTCAGCAAACCGCATCGGCTTTTGCTTCAGACTTTCAGCCTGTCGTTCTTTCCGGCACGCGCAGCAACAGCAGGAACCCGGATCCCAGAAATACGATGAGCGTCGCCATGCCGATATGGGCGGAGCCGCTTATCGTGGTTGCTATGGAAAACGACAGCGTCGCCATGAAGCTGGTGGCGCGTCCGGAGAGCGCATAAATACCGAAATAACGACCCGCCTCGGCGACAGTGATGTTGCGGGCAAGATAAGATCGTGACGAGGCCTGAACCGGGCCGAAGGCAAGGCCGATCAACACACCATAAAGCAGATAGGCCTTTTCCGCGCCGGTGGCGAAGATGCCGCCATTATCTGCGGTCGATAATTGTACCCAGCCGAACAGGGTGGAGCCTTTTTCCGTCGAGACGATTCCGAGCGTGGCCAGCAGCAGAAGTACCAGACTGATGAGGATGGTGATGCGCGAACCTAGTTTCTGGTCGACGCGCCCGGCGGCAAAGCAGCCGGCGATGGCAACGATATTGAGCAGGATGCCGAAGAGCCCGATTTCCATCGTCGCCCAGCCGAACATGCCGGCAGCGAAGGCCCCGCCCAGAATGAGCACGCCATTGACGCCGTCCTGATAAAGCATGCGCGCAATCAGAAACCGCAACAGCACGGGGCGGTAGCGCAGCTCGCGCAGCGTGATCTTCAGTTCCCCCAATCCAGAGCGAATCGCGGCTGCGAAGGGCAAGCCCTTTTCAGCATCGGGAGTGAGAAGAAACATCGGCAGAATGAAGATGAGATACCAGACCGCGGCGAGCGGGCCGGTTATTCTGGCATCCTCGCCGGTTGCGGGATCGAGGCCGAAAAGAGGCCTGATACCGGCGATGGTCACCCCGGTTTGTGGATTGGCGGCCAGAAGCGTCACCACGGCAATCAGTACCACCATGCCGCCGAGATAACCGAGCCCCCAGGCGAGATTGGAAATGCGCCCGACATTTTGCGGGCTGGTCAGGCGCGGCATCATGGAATCGTTGAAGACGATGGAAAATTCCGCCGCGATGGAGGCGAGGATCATGCAGACGATTGGAAGTATGAGCGGCGAACCGGGTGCGGCAAACCAGAGGAAAAAGAGACTGACGATCTTGATGACGGCAAAAAAGGCGATCCACGGTTTGCGCGCGCCGGACTGGTCGGCGATGGAGCCGAGAATGGGGGAGAAGAGGGCGATGATGATCGAAGACACCGTCGCCATGTTGCTCCATGTCGTCTGCGCCGAAATCGGATCATCGGTGAGCCGTGCGACGAAATAGGGCCCGAAAACGAAGGTCGTGACGACCGTGAAAAACGGCTGCGCCGCCCAGTCGAACATCACCCAGCCCCAGATGCCGCGTTTGGCAACCACTGTTTCCGCATTTGGGGAAGGGACAGTCATTCATCGTCCTATCGGAAAATCGGGAAATAAAATGCGCGATGCGGGTGCATCCGTCTTGTCTGGCGCCATCCGGGGGGACCCGGATGGCGTTTTTAAGGCTGCCGATCAGCGTGCCTGGACGATATCGCCAAGCAGCCCGGCCGCGACCGTCAAACGGGCAAGGTTGGTATCGCCGCTGTCGCTGAGCGCGCCGAGTTCGGAGACGATGCGGTTGACCCGCACGCGGTCCGCCGCATACCAGGCCTGAACCGGGTCCTTTTCTTTGGCGTATTCGGTCAGCGCGGAGATGACGATCCGTCGTCTCGACGAGGAGATCTGATCCTGGCTGCGCAGGAGAGCCAGGCTCTCGTAATGATCCGCCGGTGTGATGCGCTGGCTTGCATCCAGCAGACGCGCGACGCGGAAGGTCGATGAGACGGTGGCATAGCTTTCGGCGGCGCGGGCAAGCGTCGTACCGGCGCTTTCGGCGATGCGCATGATCTCCGGCACATAGACGAGCAGGGAAAGCGTATCGAGTTCCTCCAGAAGACCGGAAGGAACGCCGTCGATTTCCGTGACGCCGAGTTCGCGACGATACTTCGCCGCTGCCGGCGATAGCGTCTTGATGGCGGTTTTCAGGCGCTCGATTTCGGTCGCCATGTCACCTGCGGCCGCACCGGCGCTCCCGGTTTGCAGGTAAAGCCTGCTCGCATCCGAGAAGATGCGCGTGATCGTGGCATAAAGCCCGTTCTGGACTTCACCGCCGACCTTTCCGTCAAGCGCGTCGACTTCGCTCCACAGGCGTTTGAGACCGAAACCATCCTCGACGATCACCGCAGCCTTCACGACGTCGGCCGCCAGAAGGCCGCTCGCATCAGCAAGTTTTTGCACAAAGCCCGGGCCGCCGCGATTGACGACGGCATTGGCGAGCGCGGTGGCGACGATTTCGCGATGCAGACGATGCGACTTGATATCGTCTGCATAGTTCTTCTGCATCTTGGCCGGGAAATAATCGACCAGAAGATGCTGGAGATAGGGTTCGTCGGGAAGCGTGCTTGCCACCAGTGCATCGAACAAGGTGAGCTTGGCATAGGAAAGGAGCACGCCGATTTCCGGCCGGGTCAGTGGTTTGCCGGTGGCGTATCTTTCGCTGAATTCGGCATTGTTCGGCAGGGTCTCCACCTTGCGGTTCAGTTGTCCGGTCGCCTCCAGCGCGCTCATCAGGCGGCCGAGTTCTTCCCGGTTCGAAAGGCCCAGCCGCTCCGTCAGCGAGATCGCCAGCGATTGCAGGTAGTTGTTGCGCAATACCAGCTGCGCCACTTCCGGCGTCATGGAAGCAAGAAGCTGGTTGCGTTTCGGCATCGTCAGGCGACCGCTGTTAACGGCGGAGGCAAGCGCGATCTTGATGTTGACCTCGACGTCCGAGGAGTTCACGCCGGCCGAGTTGTCGATGGCGTCGGAATTGCATCGCCCGCCCGAAAGCGCATAGGCGATGCGCCCCTTCTGGGTGATGCCGAGATTGGCGCCTTCGCCGATGACCTTGGCGCGCAGCTCGGTTGCGTTGACGCGAATCGGATCGTTCGCCCTGTCACCCACCTCGGCATTGGTTTCCACCGCCGCCTTGATGTAGGTGCCGATGCCGCCGAACCACAGAAGATCGGTTGGCGCCTTCAGGATGGCCGTCATGATCTCGAAGGGCGTGGCGACGGATTTGTCGATGCCGATGGCGGCCACGGCTTCCGGTGTCAGCGTCACCGATTTTTCGGAGCGCGAGATGATCATGGCGCTGGCGGAGAGAGCCGAACGATCGTAATCCTGCCAGCTGGAACGCGGCAGTTCGAAAAGCCGCCTGCGTTCGGCAAAGGACCTGTCGGTGTCGGGATCCGGATCGATGAAGATGTCGCGGTGATCGAAGGCGGCAATCAGCCTGATCTTTTCCGACAGCAGCATGCCGTTGCCGAAAACGTCGCCGGACATATCGCCCACGCCCGCCACCGTGAAGGGGGTGGTCTGGATGTCGGTGTCCATTTCACGGAAATGGCGTTTCACCGTTTCCCAGGCGCCGCGGGCGGTAATACCCATCTTCTTGTGGTCGTAACCGGCCGAACCGCCCGATGCGAAAGCGTCGTCCAGCCAGAAACCGGCCTCATGGGCAAGACCGTTCGCCGTATCGGAGAAGGTTGCCGTTCCCTTGTCGGCGGCGACGACGAAATAGGGGTCGTCACCGTCGAGCCGCAGTGTGTCGGCTGGCGGCACGATCGCATCGTCGACGATATTGTCGGTGATGGACAGCAGGGTGCGGATATAGGTCTTGTAGGCCTCGCGGCCGGCATTGAAGACCTCGTCGCGGGAGCCGCCAACGGGCAGGTTCTTCGGAAAGAAGCCGCCCTTGGCGCCGACCGGAACGATCACCGCGTTCTTGACCTGTTGCGCCTTGACGAGGCCGAGCACTTCCGTGCGGTAATCCTGGCCGCGATCCGACCAGCGCAGACCGCCGCGCGCGACCTTGCCGAAGCGCAGATGCACGCCTTCGACCTCTGTTCCGTAGACGAAGATTTCGCGGAAGGGACGTGGGTCGGGCAGGCCGTCCAGATGCTTGGGATCGAACTTGAAGGCCAACAGGTCACGCGGCGTACCGTCGGCATTTTTCTGGAAGTAGTTGGTGCGAAGCGTCGCGTCGATGGCGTTGACGTAACGCCTGAGCGTGCGGTCCTCATCGAGATTGGGAACGCCGCTCAATGCCGCTTCGATTGCCTTGTGTATTTCGGCGAGTTTCTTCAGCCGCTTCTTTTCGTCGACGGACGGATCGAAGCCGGCCTTGAACAGCGCGAAAATATTGCGGGAAATCGCCGGATACTTATAGAGCGTTTCGGAAATATGCTCCTGCGAATAGACGATGCCGGTCTGGCGGAGATAACGCGCATAGGCGCGCAGTACGGAGACTTCGCGCACGGTTAGGCCGCAGGCGAGGATCAGGCGGTTGAAGTTGTCATTGTCGACCTTGCCGGAGAAGGCGGCGAGGAAAGCTTCTTCGAGTTTCTGTCCATAGTGCGGCAGATCGAGCGTCGTTCCCTTGGCGACGGACAGTTCCATGTCGTGCAGCACGATGTCGCGCTTTTCGCCGTCCGAAACGACGCCGATATCGAAGGTGCGTTCGCTGATGACGTTGAAACCGAGATTTTCGAGCAGCGGCACGCGGCGCGAAAGCGGCAGGTGGCCATCGCGATGGAAAATCTTCAGCGATAGCGTCTCCGCCGACTGACCTTCCTGCTGGTAAAATTCGATGCGGACCGGCTCGCCCTTCGCGGCGCCCAGAATATCCGGCATGTCGCCGATCGCTTCTTCCGGCGTGAAGGCTTCCTGATAGGCCTGATCGACCTCCAGCACCGGTGCACCCGGCTCGGAGAGGGCGACGAAATGGTCTATCCAGCGCGCCGCAATGTCGCTGACGGCGTCTTCGAGCTTGTCCTGGGCGATGCGCGGCGTCTTGCCTTCCGTTCGGCCGACAATGAAGTGGACGCGGGCGACGGCGCCTTCGGGGAAGGCGGGGTAATAGGCGGAAATATGCCCGTCATAGACCCTGCTCAGATAGTCGCCGATCTTCTCGCGTACATAGGAATTATACTCCTCGCGCGGAACGAAGATGATGGCCGAAACGAAACGGTCGAAACGGTCGATACGTGCAAGCACGCGCACGCGCGGCCGGTCGCTCAGTTCCATGATCTGCTCGACGAAGCGGATCAGAAGATCGGCTTCGATCTGGAAAAGATCGTCACGCGGATAGGCTTCCAGCGTGTTCTGCAGGATACGCCCCGAGTGGCTGTTCGGATCGAAGCCGAAATGCCGCTCGACTTCCGCCACCTTGGCGCGCAGCAGCGGTATCTGCTTGACCGAGCGTGTGTAGGCGGTGGCGGTGAAGAGGCCGACGATGCGCAGTTCGCCGATGACATTGCCGTCCTCGTCGAAGCGCTTGATGCCGATATAATCCATATAGGCGCGGCGGTGCACGATGGATTTCACATTGGCCTTGGTGACGATGAGGAAATCCGGGCCGTCGAGGAAGGCAAGGATTTCCGGCGTGGTCGTCACGGCATTCTTGCCGAGGCGCAGCACGCGCACATCCGGATCGCTGAGGCTGCCGAGACCGACGCCGTCACCGCGCTCGATCTTCGCGTTCTTTCCCTTGCCGGAATAGGTGTAGTCACGCATGCCGAGGAAGGTGAAATTGTCGTTGCGAAGCCAGTTGAGGAATTCGACGGCTTCCGCACGCTCGGTCTTGCGCCGTGACGAGCCGCGCTTGGACAATTCATCCAGCGCCTCGTCGAGTTTCGCCAGCATGGGCCGCCAGTCGCGATAGGCGAACTGAACCTGCGTCAGCACGAAGCGTAGTCTTTCTTCCAGCGCTGCGGCGGCTTGCGGCGTGAGCGGCGCGATATGCAGCTGGATGAGGCTGATATTTTCAGCGGGATCATCCTCGGGCTCCGCAAGACGATAGCCCGCCTGTGCGCTTTCGTCGCGCACCAGGATGGGGTGCACCGCGAGGTAAAGACCGCGATAGCTGCTGGTGACCTCGCCCATGACGGAATCGTAAAGGAAGGGCATATTGCGGCCGATAATGGTCAGCACCGTTACCGGAATATCCCGCGGCGAAACGCCCTCCACCTGGGAGATGCCGATGTACGGAGCGTCTCCGGTCCAGTGCGAAAGCGCCTCGAAACTGTGAGCGGCGCTCGCAGCCAGCATCTCGGCGGAATAATATTCTATATCGTCGGCGCTTGCCCTTCCATAAAGAATACCCGGATCAAGAAATTGGACATTTTCGGCAATTGCCTGCTGGCGCGCTTTTTCGATCTGTTTTTCGCGTTTTGGATTATTTCTGTAGCCCATTTGACGTGGATTCCTCCAAAAATCACACTTTAATATAAAAAAGCATCGCCAATTTGCGGATTTTGCCTTTTCAGTCGAATCGGATATTGGCGTGGAATTA
The DNA here is from genome assembly GCF_006970545.1 of Agrobacterium sp. T29. NCBI lineage: Bacteria > Pseudomonadati > Pseudomonadota > Alphaproteobacteria > Hyphomicrobiales > Rhizobiaceae > Agrobacterium > Agrobacterium sp. T29. The sequence continues at coordinate 2,602,838 of NZ_CP040640.1, read as the reverse complement.
CGAAGAGTTTAAGAGGCTTTCGTGTTTCTTCAGTTTGGAAACGAAATTTTTTTGCTCCTTTTGCCATGAGGGCCTGTCACGAAGCATTTTGACAGTATTTCTGCGGCTAATTTTTAGGCGGTTCTTTGGCTGCCATGTGATGTCGCGGCCACGGTCGAAGCAAATTATTGATTTGCGCCTATTTTTGTGGTACACCAACGACACTGATCCACAGCGTGGCATTTGTGTGCCCAAAAACACCACGAAAGCAACACCTCTTTTGCACGCGGTTTCCGTGACATATCGAGCGTTTACGTTATCGAACCCCGCAAGACGGGAAGGTGTGTTTTTGCGTGCACGGCTGGACCAGTGCGGAGTCACCTGACGGTTCCCCCGTCTCATCAGGGCCTGACCGACCCAACCCCGGCATCCCCGGGTATGTAACAGGGAGTTTTTAGAACGAATGACGACCCAGCAGAAGAAATCTCCAGCACATCACGGTTTCAAGACCGGTGAAGCGATTGTGTATCCCGCTCATGGTGTCGGTACCATTTCTGCCATCGAGGAACAAGAAGTCGCCGGCATGAAGCTTGAGCTTTTTGTCATTGATTTCGAAAAAGACAAGATGCGTCTTAAGGTTCCCGTCGCCAAAGCCGTCAGCATCGGCATGCGCAAGCTTTCCGAAGGCGATTTTGTCGAGCGGGCGCTGAAAGTGGTACAGGGCAAGGCGCGTGTGAAGCGTACCATGTGGTCGCGCCGCGCGCAGGAATATGATGCGAAGATCAATTCCGGCGATCTCATCGCGATTGCGGAAGTCGTGCGCGATCTCTACCGTGCGGAAAATCAGCCGGAGCAGTCCTATTCCGAGCGTCAGCTTTATGAAGCTGCTCTCGACCGCATGGCGCGCGAAATCGCCGCCGTCAACAAGATGTCTGAAACCGAGGCTGTTCGCCTGGTGGAAGTGAACCTTGCCAAGGGCCCCAAGCGCGGCAAGACTGTCGAAGAGGACGATTCTCAGGACGAAGCCGCTTAATAACCGGCTTTTTCCCTCTAAAAAAACCCGCCTTGATGGCGGGTTTTTTGTTGCCCGATTGCAGGCTGAAATTTACAGGATGTGGATTTTCGTGCCTTTGCGCAGATGTGGCAGGATGCGCCGCATGTCACGGGGATGGAGGGCGACGCAGCCCGCGGTCGGCTCATATCCCGGTCTGATCAGATGCATGAAGATTGCCGAGCCGCGGTTGCGGCTTCTCGAGGTGATATTCCAGTCGAGCACCAGGCAGACGTCGTAGAGGCTGTCCTTCCGCATCATCTCTTCATGGCTCGGGGCGAAGGGCGCCTTGACCAGCCTGTTGTAATTGGGACTACGGGGCTCGTCGCACCACAGCATGGACTTGCGTGTTCGCTGCATCGGCAGTGCCGTGGCGATGCCCGGAAGGCGGTCGCCGCGATAAAACCCGTGCAGCAGGCCGATGGTCGAGATGGGAGATTTTCCGTCTCCTTCGCGTTTCAGCGCAGTGCGGCCATTGCGTCCGATCGCGGCTGGAAAGGTGAGATGTCCGAGCTGGACGATGGCGCGGCTGATTTTCGAGGGGGCCGGCCGAACCATGAGCGTCGATGCGCGTTTACGTTGTCTTACGGGCTGGGTGCTCATGTTTTTCACGAGATTTTGCTTTGCAGGTTATTTAACGTGAAGTCATAGCACTTCGTTATATCATGGCAATGGGTTGACCTTTTATCGGCAAACCGCTGAATTGGCTGATAATTAGAGCGCCGGGCGTCTTTGGGGATGCATAAGGGACGCTCTAACTCTTTTAAACTACGCATCGTGTCTCTCGAAAATCGAGCCTGATTTTTGGGCCGATGCGCTAAAGTAAGAAAGGCTGAGAATCCGAATGACGGCTCGCACTATCCTTCTGGTGGACGATGACGACGATCTTCGGGAGACGCTGACCGAGCAATTGTCTCCCTATGAGGAATTCTCGCTGCTCAGCGGCGCCAATGCCGCGCAGGCGATGCAGACCGCCAAGACCGCCCAGGTCGATCTTCTGATCATGGATGTCGGCCTTCCGGACATGGACGGCCGTGAGGCGGTAAAGCTGTTGCGCAAGGGTGGCTTCAAGGCGCCGATCATCATGCTGACCGGGCATGATACCGATTCCGATACTATTCTTGGGTTGGAAGCCGGGGCGAATGACTATGTGACTAAACCCTTCCGTTTCGCCGTGCTTCTGGCGCGTATCCGGGCACAGCTGCGTCAATACGAGCAGAGTGAGGATGCGGTTTTCACCGTCGGTCCCTATCAGTTCAAGCCCAGCCAGAAGCTGTTGACGACGGAGGACGGCAAGAAAATCCGCCTGACGGAAAAGGAAGCGGCGATCATCCGTTATCTCTACCGCGCCGGCAGCACCGTCGTTACCCGCGACGTCCTGCTGGAAGAGGTCTGGGGTTACAATTCCGGCGTGACAACGCACACGCTGGAAACGCATGTCTATCGTCTGCGCCAGAAGATCGAACGCGACCCGTCCAACGCTGAAATTCTGGTGACCGAGAACGGCGGATACAAGATCGTTCCCTGAGCAGGGGGCTCTTTGCACCTGTCACATGTCCAAAGCTCACGCTGCGCGTCCGAAAAGGCGCGCGGCGTTCTAACAGCTTGTATTTTGAGGGCCGATATTGGAAAACCGCTATAGTGATGCAGGCGTTTTTCCGGAGTAACGATCGACATGGCCTTGACGGACGATATCATGCTGCTGGGGCAAGTGCCGTTATTTGCTGGGTTCAGCGATGACCAGCTGCGGCTTATCGCCTTCGGTGCGGAGCGCCGCCGTGTATCGGCCGGGCAGACATTGTTCCGGGAACACTCACCGGCCGAATGCGCTTTTGCGGTGACGGCTGGCCATTTCGAGCTTTTCACGGCAGGGCGGGATGGCAAGCCCGTGCTGCAGGCGACGCCGGGCAAGGGGGCGCTGCTTTCGGAGCTGGCGCTTTTCACGCTCTGCGAACGGAAGTTTACCGCCGTCGCGGCGGAGGATTCCGAAGTCATCCGCATAACGCGCATCCTCTTCCACCGGCTGGTGGAGGAGTTTCCGGAGGTTGCCGATATCGTGTCGGCGCGTATTCGCGACAATATCGCGTCGCTGGCGGCGGGGGCGGCCCGTTTGCAGAACCGCTTCGTCTGACGCCAGAATTCCGCCTGTTCAGAACCGGAAATGGGCGGTGACGGGAACATGGTCGGATGGCCGGTTCCAGCCGCGGGCCTCGCGCAATATGTCGATTTTTTCGAGTGAGGAACCGAGATCCTGCGAAGACCAGATATGGTCAAGGCGGCGGCCGCGATCAGCCGCTTCCCAGTCCTTGGCGCGGTAGCTCCACCAGGTATAGATCTTTTCCGTCTCCGGCACGTTCAGGCGCATCAGATCGAGCCAGTTGCCCTTCTTCATGATGTCAAGCATGCCTTCGGTTTCGACAGGCGTATGGCTGACGATCTTCAGAAGCTGCTTGTGCGACCAGACGTCATTTTCGAGCGGTGCGATGTTGAGATCGCCGACGAGAATGGACGAGGTGCCAGGCACACCATCGGCGCGCAGCGCCTTCATTTCCTCGATGAAATCCAGCTTGTGGCCGAATTTCGGATTGATCGAGCGATCCGGCTCGTCACCGCCTGCCGGCACATAAAAATTATGCAGCCGCACGCGGCGCGATCCGACCTCAAAAATCGCGGAAATGTGGCGTGCGTCGCCGATACCGCAATAGTCCTGTCGATGATCTTCGGTCAGTGGAAGCTTCGAGGCGATGGCGACGCCGTGATAGCCCTTCTGGCCATGGATGATGACATGCTCATAACCGAGCGCCTTCAGCGGCTTCATCGGAAACTCGCCATTCGGGCATTTCGTTTCCTGCAGGCAGAGAATGTCGGGTTTGTAACGTACCAGAAACTGCTCAACGATCGGCATTCTGAGCCTGACCGAGTTGATGTTCCAGGTGGTTATCGAAAACGACATGCATGTGCTCCGCTTTTACTGCCGCGAACCGCTTGGCCCGTGACATGTTTCCGGGGCGCAGGCTTATAACATCGCGACGAAAACGGGAATGTATTTTAGCGGTAAAATGAAAAAGGCGACCGCAGGGTCGCCTTTTGAAGAGCTCTTTTGGGGCTTAAAGCCTCAGCCGCCTTTGCGAACTTCCTCGTAATTGATGTTGAAGACGCGCTCATCGAGGTTCACGCCGGTCTGGACGTTGAAGATCATGACGGTCGTGTCCTTGTTCTGGGCGTCGGTCGTGGTCCATTGCCGCAGATCGAAGGTCTTCGGATCGAACATCAGGGTAATGGTGGAATCGCCGAAGACGCTCTTGTCGCCCAGCACGATGGTGGTCAGGTCCGATTCTTCCTTGACGTTGCGAACCTTCTGGTTGCCGAGATCGATCTTGTCGGACAGAAGCAGGCTGAGCGGCGTCTTGGAGAGCGGATAAAGATCCCATGTCTTGAGCTTCATATTGCCGATGACGACGTTCTTGCCGTCGGCGATGACCCGCATGGGCGAGGGGTCTTCATAATTGAAGCGGAGTTTGCCGGGGCGTTCGATGTAGAATTTGCCGCCGGTCTGTTCCCCGCGCGGGCCGAACTGAACGAATTCCCCCATCATGGTTTTGACCGACGAGAAGTGATTGGCGATTTTCTGCGCGGTCGCCGTATTGCTGGCCGCCTGGGCAAAGGCGTCAAGCGGCGACAGGCCGGCCATGATTGCGGTCATGGAAAATGCCATCAGCACGCCACGACGCGTCACGCCGTTTTGCGGTGCGTTTGCGTTGGCCGTTTCGCCGGTGGTGAGGTCGTTCATTCTATTCTCCTTCATCGCAGCGATTGTCCGCATAAAAGGCGGCGGCTTCATGACGTTGAAAGCGTGGAATAACGCTTCTTCGCCCCGCTTGGTTGCGGACGTTACCGCTCGATGATGTCTGCTTCCGTCGGTACGAGTATTTCGCGTTTTCCGGCGTGGTTGGCGGGGCCGATAATGCCCTCCTGCTCCATGCGCTCGATCAGCGAGGCGGCACGGTTATAGCCGATGCCGAGACGCCGCTGCACATAGGAGGTGGAGGCTTTGCCATCGCGAAGCACGACGGCCACGGCCTGATCGTAAGGGTCCTCGGAATCGGAGAAACTGCCGGCGCCGGCCGGGCCGCCGCCATTGCCTTCCTCGTCGTCTTCCTCGGTAATCGCTTCCAGATATTCCGGTGCGCCCTGTGTCTTCAGATAGGCGACGATCTCTTCCACCTCGTTGTCGGAGACGAAAGGACCGTGCACGCGCTGGATGCGTCCGCCGCCTGCCATATAGAGCATGTCGCCCATGCCGAGCAGCTGCTCGGCGCCCTGCTCTCCAAGGATGGTGCGGCTGTCGATCTTCGACGTCACCTGGAAGGAGATGCGGGTCGGGAAGTTTGCCTTGATCGTGCCGGTGATGACGTCGACGGAGGGGCGCTGGGTCGCCATGATGACATGGATGCCGGCGGCGCGCGCCATCTGCGCCAGGCGCTGCACCGCGCCTTCGATGTCCTTGCCGGCGACCATCATCAGGTCGGCCATCTCGTCGATGATGACGACGATATAGGGCAGGGGCTTCAGATCGAATTCTTCCGTCTCGTAGATTGCCTCGCCGGTCTGGCGGTCGAAGCCGGTCTGCACCGTGCGGGTGAGTATCTCGCCCTTGTCCAGCGCCTGCTGCACGCGACTGTTGAAACCGTCGATATTGCGCACGCCGATCTTCGACATCTTCTTGTAGCGCTCTTCCATCTCGCGCACCGTCCATTTCAGCGCCACGACGGCCTTTTTCGGATCGGTAACGACGGGAGAGAGCAGATGCGGAATGCCGTCATAGATCGACAGTTCGAGCATTTTCGGGTCGATCATGATCAGGCGGCACTGTTCCGGCGACATGCGGTAAAGCAGCGACAGGATCATGGTGTTGATGGCAACCGACTTGCCCGAACCCGTGGTGCCGGCAACGAGAAGATGCGGCATCTTGGCAAGATCGGCGATGACAGGTTCGCCGCCGATGGTCTTGCCGAGCGCCATGGCGAGTTTGGCCTTGCTGTTTTCGAAATCGCGGCTGCCGATCAATTCCCGCAGGAACACGGTTTCGCGCGTTTGATTCGGCAGTTCGATGCCGATGGCATTGCGGCCGGGAACGACGGCGACGCGGGCGGCGATCGCGCTCATGGAGCGGGCGATGTCATCGGCAAGGCCGATGACGCGCGAGGATTTGATGCCGGGCGCGGGCTCCAGTTCGTAGAGCGTGACGACCGGGCCGGGGCGGACATGAATGATTTCGCCCTTGACGCCGAAATCCTCGAGAACGCCTTCCAGAAGGCGGGCGTTCTGTTCCAGCACTTCCTCGCTCAGCATATTGTCGCGAACGACATTCTTCGGCTCCGCCAGAAGATGGACCGTGGGCAGCTGGAAACCGTCTGCGGCGATGAAAGAGGCCTGCGCTTCCCTTGCCACGCGTTCGCTGGGCTTCGGGCGTGCGGAAGGGGCGGTTATTCTGGGCTGCCCGCGTCCCGGCGCCTGCCGGGCGGTGAATTTCTGGTCGGACTCGTCGTCGGAGAGAATGCCGTTCGGCAGCCGGCGTCCATCCGCGTCGAAGGGTTGTTCGTCATCCATGTCCTCGTCATGATCGAGCGCGATGGAGGGAGGTGACATCTGGCGACGCGATGCGGCGCGTTCTTCGAAAGACGGCTCTGCGCGCTGGTCGAGGCGGTTGATCGCGGTCTTGAGGCGCGACGGTTCGTTCAGCGTGCCGAATTCATATTCGTTGAAGTCGTAAGGGTGTTCGAATTCATCGTGCAGGGATTTCGACTTCAGGCCGAACAGGCGGCGCAGGCGCGCCTGGGTGATGTACCAGTAATGCGCCAGTGCGCCGAAGGCGAGCATATTGGCGAAGAAACCCTCGCCGTCGTCTTCGTCATCCTCTTCGGCCTCACGGGCGGCGCGGGCCTTGCTGGTGGCGACGGGAGCGGCTTCTTCGCGTTCCAGCTCATCATCCAGACCGCCAACGACACCGGCGGCAAACAGCATCAGCCACGCGGCAGGCGCCGCAAATATGACACCCAGTACCGTGGCAATCGTGCCGGTGGGGTAAGCGCCGATAAAAAGGGCGGGAAAACGCAGGATCATGTCACCGATGACGCCGCCAATGCCGTTCGGCAGCGGCCATGTCACGGGGGCCGGAAAACAGCCGAGCGAGGCGGCGCAGACGATGGCGCCTGCGACCCAGGCCACGAGGCGAACGGGTATGCGGTGGAATTTGCGGCCGGCGATCAGCGCGATCGCCCACGCGATGACGGGCAGGAGCGAGATGATTGCGGAAAGCCCGAGGAACTGCATCACGATATCTGCGAAAATCGCACCGCCGTAACCCAGAAGATTGGTGGGCTGGTTTCCTGTCGCGTAGGAAAGGCTCGGATCCGCGACATTCCATGTCGCGAGCGCGGCGATGCCCAGTGCAATCGTGGCCAGCAGAGCGAAACCGGCGAGAGCCATGATCTGACGCACGAAAAACGCCGTCAACACGAAGCGCGTGTGACGACCATCGAATGTCGGAGAATGCATTCTGCCCATGTCCCTGAACCCGTCGTTTTATGGTTTCGGCAAGATCCGGCAGGAGACCTGATCCCGGATTGACAGGGAAAACTAACCGCTTGCTGGTTAATGTCGTGTTAACCATGCGGTTTTTTGAAGCGCTTCGGATTTACGGCAAAGAAAAAGGCCCGCCGGAGCGGGCCTTCTTTTGGGAGAGGGGATGGAGAACCCCTTTTCCCGGATATCAGGAATGGTAGGCGGCTTCGCCGTGGGTTGCGAGGTCGAGACCTTCGCGTTCGGCTTCGACCGGAACCCGCAGACCGATGATCACGTCGACGATCTTGTAGAGGATCGCGGAGACGATGGCGCACCAGACGATGGTGATGGCGACGGCGACGAACTGCGTCCAGAGCTGCGAGGCAATGGAGAAGTCTTCCTTGCCCGTGCCGCCAAGCAGCGGCGAGGTGAAGATGCCGGTGCCGAGAGCGCCGATGATGCCGCCAATGCCGTGGACGCCGAAGACGTCGGCAGTGTCGTCATAACCGAACTTGTTCTTCACCACGGAGACGAAGAAGTAGCAGATCGGCGAGACGATGAGGCCGAGAACGATGGCGCCCATAGGGCCGACGGAGCCGGCGGCGGGGGTGACGGCGACGAGACCGGCGATCATGCCCGAAGCGGCGCCCAGCATGGAGGCCTTGCCGCGGGTGAAGCTTTCAACCAGCGACCAGGAAACGATGGCGGCTGCGGTTGCGAGGAAGGTGTTCATGGTTGCAAGAACCGCACCGCCCGATGCTTCGAGGTTGGAGCCGGCGTTGAAGCCGAACCAGCCGAACCACAGCATGGCTGCACCGACGAGGGTCAGCGTCATCGAGTGGGGGGCCATCATGTCCTTGCCGAAGCCTGTACGCTTGCCGACCATGATCGCGCCGATCAGGCCTGCGATACCGGCATTGATGTGAACAACGGTGCCGCCGGCGAAGTCGAGAGCGCCCATGCCGAAAATCAGGCCGTTTGCATCCCAGACCATGTGAGCGACCGGGAAATAGACGAAGGTCGCCCAAAGGATGGTGAAGAGGATGACGGCGGAGAATTTGACGCGTTCTGCGAAGGCGCCGATGATCAGCGCCGGCGTAATGGCCGCGAAGGTCATCTGGAAGGCGATGAAGGTGTATTCGTAGATCACGACGCCCTCAGAGAAGGTTGCCGAGGTGCTGTCAAGCGAAACGCCCGACAGAAACAGCTTGCCGAAACCGCCGAAATAAGGGCCGGTGCCGCCGCCAAAGGCGAAGGAGTAACCGTAGATTACCCAGACGAGCATCATGACTGCGCCGACGACCGTGCACTGCATGAGAACGGAGAGCATGTTCTTGGTGCGGACGAGACCGCCGTAAAACAGGGCCAGGCCCGGAATGATCATGAAAAGGACGAGGATCGTCGCGACATACATGAATGCGGTGTCGGCTTTTTCCGGAACGGGCGCTGCGGCTGCTGCCGGCGCGGCATCCTGGGCAAAGGCGATGGCCGGAGCCATCAGGGCCGCCGCTGCGGCGCCCAGCTTGCCGAGCGTTGAAAACTTGTTGAGTTGCATAGCTAGAAAACTCCCCTGTCAGCCGTGCTTCAAAGCGCTTCTGTGTTGGTTTCGCCGGTACGGATGCGCACGGCCTGTTCGATAGAGTAGACGAAGATCTTGCCGTCACCGATCTGCCCGGTCTTTGCCGCAGACGCGATCGCTTCGACAGCCTTGTCGACGACGTCGGATGGAACTGCGATCTCGATCTTCAGCTTGGGAAGGAAGCTCACCGCATATTCCGTGCCGCGATAAATCTCGGTATGCCCCTTCTGGCGTCCGTAACCCTTTACCTCGGTCACGGTCAGGCCCTGGATGCCGACGCCGGTGAGCGCTTCGCGCACTTCATCCAGCTTGAACGGCTTGATAATGGCCATCACAATTTTCATCTGGTTTCCCATCCTTTGTTTTGTCCTCGGCACGGAGCCGACTCTCCTGCCGCTGGCAGATCAGTAACAGCGACTGCGGACATACATTCAAAGGGCGTGCCAGTTTTGAGTGTGTATCTAACGTATTGAAATATAAAACTTATATGAAGGGCGTCTGAAAAAGGGGCATTTGTCGCCAAAATTTGCGTCTATTAAATGTGCGATTTTCAAAAAAAGCACATTATTTAATCATTTGCCCTTTTGCGGATCAAACCCTCCTGCGCCACGGAGGCGACCAGTTCACCCTGTCTGGTGAAAATATTGCCACGGGTCAAACCGCGTGCGCCGGAAGCGCTGGGGCTGTCCTGTGTGTAGAGCAGCCAGTCGTCCAGCCGGCAGGGGCGGTGGAACCACATGGCGTGGTCGAGACTCGCCACCTGAATGGACGGATCGAAGATGGTCGTGCCATGGGCGTAGAGCGAGGTGTCGAGCAGGGTCATATCCGACAGATAGGCGAGAATCGCCGATTGCAGGCGCGGATCATCGGGCACATCGCCGACAGCGCGGACCCAGATATCCTGCTGCGGTTCGAGTTTTTCCTTGGAGATATAGTGGGTCAGCGATACCGGCCGTATCTCTATCGGCCGCTTGTTGCTCCAGTATTTACGGATAGAGGCGGGCGCCTTGGCAAGAAAGGCTGCCTGCATCTGCTCCTCGCTCATCAGTTTTTCAGGCGGCGTCACGTCAGGCATTTTGATCTGATGGTCGAAACCATCCTCGAAAATCTGAAACGAGGCCGACATGGAAAAAATGGCCTTGCCATGCTGGATGGCGACCACGCGGCGTGTGCAGAAGCTCGCGCCGTCGCGGATGCGTTCCACCTGGTAGACGATAGGCACCAGCGGATCGCCGGGGCGCATGAAATAGGCATGCAGCGAATGCACGAAACGGTCGTTATCCACGGTCCTCTGCGCGGCGATCAGGGCCTGCGCGATGACCTGGCCGCCGAAAACCCGCTGCCAGCCGATCTGCGGGCTTTCGCCCCGGAACAGGTTCTCTTCCAGCTTCTCAAGATCGAGTGTGGCGATGAGATTGGCCATCGGGTCTGACGTTTGCGAGGGATGCGACATTTTTTCGGCCTGCTCCGGCTGTAGGAAGACGTCACATGGTCTATAGTGCGCCGATGATGTGTGCACAAGATTTGAGGAGAAGCGCGATGCTGGACGTAGTGGTGGCAGGCGGCGGATATGTCGGTCTTTCCGTTGCTGTCGCAATCAAGCAGGCGGCCCCGCATCTTGATGTGCAGGTGGTTGAGGCCTCTCCCGAGGATGTCTGGGCGAAGGACGTTCGCGCGTCCGCCATTATTGCGGCAGCCACCCGGATGCTCGATGTTTTCGGTATATGGAACGAGATCGAGCCGGAAGCTCAGCCGATACACAAGATGATCGTCACCGATTCGAAGACCGCCGATCCGGTGCGTCCCGTGTTCCTGACGTTCGACGGCGCCGTGGAAGAGGGCAGGCCGTTTGCCCATATGGTTCCGAACGTCGCTCTGGTGGGCGCATTGCGAGGCCTGTGCGAGCGTCTTGGCATAAAAATCCGTCACGGTCTCAGTGTTTCCGATTTTACCGCGGGTCCGCAGTCGACGGCCATTCGCCTTTCCGACGGGTCGACGCTCGAAGCGCGATTGCTGATTGCCTGTGACGGTGTTCGCTCCGCGCTCAGGGACATGGCCGGTATCAAGACCGTGCACTGGGCTTACGATCAGTCCGGTATCGTGACGACCGTTGAGCATGAGCGTCCGCATGAGGGCTGCGCCGAGGAGCATTTCCTGCCATCGGGGCCCTTCGCCATCCTGCCGCTGAAGGGAAATCGCTCTTCGCTCGTCTGGACCGAACGCACGGCCGATGCCGACAGGCTGGTAGCTTCCGACGATCTGGTGTTCGAGGAAGAACTGGAGCGCCGGTTCGGTCACAAGCTCGGTCCTCTTCGCCCGGTCGGTCCCCGCCGCGCCTTCCCATTGGGTCTGACGCTGGCGCGCTCTTTCGTTGCACCGCGTTTCGCGCTTGCGGGTGATGCGGCCCACGGCATTCACCCGATTTCCGGGCAGGGCCTTAATCTTGGCTTCAAGGACGTGGCGGCTCTCGCCGAAACCGTGGTCGAGGCCGACCGTCTCGGCCTCGATATCGGCTCACTCAACGTTCTGGAGCGTTACCAGTCCTGGCGGCGTTTCGACACGTTGCGGATGGGTGTGACGACGGATGTGCTGAACCGGCTTTTCTCCAACGATATTGGCCCCATCCGCATCATGCGTGATTTCGGTCTCGGCGTGGTGGATCGTTTGCCGGGTCTCAAATCCTATTTCATCGGTCAGGCCGCCGGCACGACGGATGCGAATGCGCCGCGTCTGCTTGCCGGCGAGGCGCTCTGACCCGACCCTTCGTGCATGTTTCGGATCGGCTTTTCCGGGATTGCCGCTTGACAGCCGATTCCGGGATTTTCTGCCCGGAGGCTTTGCCGTAAAGCCGAATCCGGCCAAGGACTTATCCGGATTCATAATCTGGTATGGTCTGCGCCCTGGCCAACCAGATATTGCGGAGAACAAAAGCTGAATCCCATCGAGTCAGCGATTCGTATTCGATTCGTTCGCAGACTGTTCCGCAGCCGAATCGATTTCATTTTCGCCGGATTCTTTTTGTTTGTTCAACTGGTTGAATCTGAACGGAAAATTCCGTCGACGGGTCGCCCTGCGCCACTTTGCGGGTGAGGCCTATTGCCTTTGTCTGCGGGCGTTGCCATGTGTGGTGCGTGCGGCCCGTATCGGTGATGCCGGGCGGCACAGCAAGCAGATGAAGTCGATTCGCGGATAGTACGTTGAATTTTCGCCCCATGATCCTGAGCGGCCGCGGTGTCACGGCCGTTCTCGGCCCCACCAATACCGGCAAGACCCATTACGCGATTGAGCGGATGGTCGCGCATGGCAACGGTGTCATTGGCCTGCCGCTGCGTCTTCTGGCGCGGGAGGTCTATACCCGTCTCGTTGAGAAGGTGGGTGCACCGAATGTGGCGCTGATTACCGGCGAAGAAAAAATCGCACCGCCCAAAGCCAAATATTCCGTCTGCACGGTGGAAGCCATGCCGCGCGAGACGACGGCCGCCTTCGTCGCGATCGACGAGGTGCAGCTGGCGGGCGATCTCGAACGCGGGCACATCTTCACCGACCGGGTGCTGCATCTGCGCGGGCGGGAGGAAACGCTGCTGCTTGGCGCCGGCACGATGCGCCCTATCCTCGAAAAGCTGCTGCCGGGAATTACCGTTGTGGAACGCCCGCGCCTGTCGCAGCTCTTTTATGCGGGTCAAAAGAAGATAACCCGCCTGCCGCAACGCACGGCGATCGTCGCCTTTTCCGCCGATGAGGTCTATGCCATCGCCGAGCTGGTGCGCCGTCAGCGCGGTGGTGCTGCCGTGGTGCTGGGCGCGCTTTCGCCGCGCACACGCAATGCGCAGGTGGGGCTCTACCAGTCCGGCGATGTCGAATATCTTGTCGCGACTGACGCCATCGGCATGGGTCTCAACCTCGATGTCGACCATGTTGCCTTCGCGCAGGACCGCAAATTCGACGGCTATCAGTTCCGCAATCTCAATCCCGGCGAGATCGGCCAGATCGCCGGCCGCGCCGGCCGCCATCTTCGCGATGGCACATTCGGCGTGACGGGGCGTGTCGATCCGTTCGATGACGAGCTGGTGGAGCGGATCGAAACCCATCAGTTCGATGCGGTGAAGGTTCTGCAGTGGCGGACGAAAAATTTCGATTTTTCCTCCATCGCCAATCTGCGCCTGAGCCTCGATGCCGCGCCGGCGATCCAGGGACTTTCGCGCGCCCTGCCGGCAATCGACCAGCAGGCGCTGGAATATCTGTCGCGTTATCCCGAGATCATCGATGTGACGACGACCGATTCGCGGGTGGAAAAACTATGGGAGGCGTGCGCGCTTCCAGACTATCGCCGTATTGCTCCTGCCCAGCATGCGGATCTGATCTCCACGCTCTATTTCGACCTCGTCAAACGCGGGGCGGTGAACGAGGATTTCATGGCCGAGCAGGTGCGTCGCGCCGATCGCACGGATGGAGAGATCGATACCTTGTCTGCGAGGATTGCGCAGATCAGAACATGGACTTATGTATCGAACCGCCCAGGATGGCTTGCCGATCCGACACACTGGCAAGAAAAGACTCGGGAAATCGAGGATCGATTGTCCGATGCGCTACATGAAAGGTTGACGAAACGCTTTGTTGATCGCAGGACATCTGTGCTCATGAGGCGCCTGAGAGAGAATGCGATGCTTGAAGCTGAAATCAGTGTAAATGGTGATGTCTTCGTAGAAGGTCATCACGTCGGCCAGTTGGCCGGGTTCCGGTTCACGCCGGTGCCGGGAATGGAAGGGCCGGATCAGAAGGCCGTGCAGGCTGCGGCGCAGAAGGCGCTTGCGCTCGAATTCGAGGCGCGTGCCGCGCGTCTGCATGCCAGTGGAAATGGCGATCTCGCTTTGAGCTCCGATGGTCTGGTTCGCTGGTTGGGCGAACCGGTTGCCCGCCTTTCGGCCGGCGACAACATCATGAAGCCGCGGGTGATCCTGCTTGCCGACGAGCAGCTGAACGGCAATGCCCGTGATCACGCGCTTGCGCGCGTCGAGCGTTTCGTCAATCATCAGATTGCGACCGTGCTGAAGCCGCTGGACGATATTTCCCGCGCCGAAGACCTTCAGGGTCTGGCGAAGGGTCTGGCGTTCCAGCTCGTGGAAAATCTTGGCGTGCTGTTCCGCCGCGACGTTGCCGAAGACGTGAAGTCTCTGGATCAGGATGCGCGCGCCTCCATGCGCCGTTACGGCGTGCGTTTCGGCGCCTATCACGTTTTCCTGCCTGCGCTTCTCAAGCCCGCCCCGGCGGAGCTTGTGACGCTGCTCTGGGCTTTGAAGAATGACGGTCTCGGCAAGCCGGGTTACGGCGATCTCATTCCGGTGCTGGCCGCAGGCCGTACCTCGGTCGTCACCGATGCCAGCTTCGAGCGTATGTTCTACAAGCTCGCCGGTTTCCGCTTCCTCGGAAAGCGCGCCGTGCGTATCGACATTCTCGAGCGTCTGGCCGATCTCATCCGCCCGCTGCTGCAGTGGAAACCCGGTCAGCAGCCGCGCCCGGAAGGCGCCTATGATGGTCGCCGTTTTACGACGACCACCGCCATGCTTTCCATTCTCGGCGCGACGCTTGACGACATGGAAGAAATTCTGAAGGGCCTCGGCTACCGCGCCGATCAGGTGACGGAGGAAGAGGCGCAGGCCTTCCTCGCCAGCCACGCCGGCGCCTCTGCTCCGGCTGCCGCGGAAGCGGCGACGGCTGAAGAGGAAAACGTCGAGACCGAGGAACACGAGCCGGCTTCCGAAGAACAGGTGTCCGAGACGGCAGCTGTTGCAGAAGGCGAAGCTGTCGAGGCGCCGGTTGCGGAAGCTGCCAGCGAAGAGGCTGTCGCAGCCGAGGCTGCGCCGGAAAGCGCTGAGGCCGCCGAGCCCAAGCCCGTTCTTCTGTGGCGTCCGGGTGGTCGCAACGAAAATCAGCGTGGCGAAAACCGTCGTCCCGGCAATCGCGGTCAGGGCCGTGGTGAAGGAGCACGAGAACAGGGCGAGCGTCGCGGTGAAGGCCGTCGCGACAATCGTGACGGTGCAAGTGCCAATCGCAGTGGCGACGGCGAGCGCAAGCGCGATGGCGGCCGTCCGGACCGTGGCAACAACCGCAACAATGATCGTCATGATCGCGGGGAGCGCAAGGACCGGCCGGAACGCAATGACCGTGGCGGAAAGCCGCAGGGTCAGCAGCGCTTCGAAGCCAAGCCGCCGCGCAAGGAAAAGCCGCTCGATCCGGATTCGCCCTTCGCAAAGCTCGCTGCTCTCAAGGAGCAGCTGAAGAAGTAAGCCTATGGGAAACAGCGAACAGTCACTGGAAAGCACGCGTCAGCGTCTGGACAAGTGGCTGTTCTTTGCCCGCATGGCCAAATCCCGTTCGCTTGCCCAGAGCTACATTCAGTCGGGCCACGTCAAGGTCAACGGCATTGCCATTCGCCAGTCCAGCCATGTGGTGAAGGCGGGCGACAGGCTGGAGATCGACTTCGAGCGGATGGACAAGGTGCTTGTCGTCAAGTCCGGCGGAACACGGCGTGGACCCTATGACGAAGCCAGACTTCTCTATGAAGACGAGACGCCGCCACGGGAACCTTCCGACAGGCTGACACCTCTCGAGCAGGCGTTGCGCCAGCCGGGCAGCGGGCGTCCCACCAAAAAAGAGCGCAGGGCGCTCGACAGATTTCTGTCTGACAGCGACGGAAGCAAAGATTAGAATAAACCTCCGGGTCGCACCCCTTTTTCAGAATTGTTTATCCTTGCTATCTGTAAGCAAAGGCATTACGTCACTTGCGAAATTGCCCTGTCTGAATTCCGGGCGACGGCTTGTGTTCCGAAGCCCACAGACCCGGCCTGCATATTCTGGAGTTCATCATGACATATGTCGTGACCGACAATTGCATCCGCTGCAAATATACCGATTGCGTTGAGGTCTGCCCCGTCGACTGCTTTTACGAGGGTGAAAATTTCCTCGCGATCAATCCCGATGAATGTATCGATTGCGGTGTTTGCGAACCGGAATGTCCCGCCGAAGCCATCAAGCCCGATACGGAGCCGGGTCTCGACAAATGGCTGAAGCTCAATGCCGAATATGCGGCAATCTGGCCTAATATCACGATCAAGCGCGACCCGATGCCGGAAGCCAAGGAAATGGACGGTGTCGAAGGCAAGCTCGAGCTTTATTTCTCCGCCGAGCCCGGACAGGGCGACTGAGTTTTTACGGCCTGACCGCGAAACCATGATTTAAAAAGCCCTCGCAGCAGCAGCGCGAGGGCTTTTTGCTGGGCCTCATCCGCCGCGGCCGGATTGCAGCGTGGTCGACAGCAATGTCAGAAGGGCCACGCTTTCCTCCAGGCTTTGCCGCTGACGGCTTTGCAGGATAGCGGCCTGCAGACGGTTCATCTCGCGGGCGATCGCCGCTGGCTGCCAGGTTCGCAGCGCTCTTTCGATGATGGGTTTTCTGCGGAAATGGATGTGGCGTCCAAGTGTCTGCATGACCTGACCGGCCTGCAGTTTTTTCTCATCCATTTCGGCCCGCATCTGGTCGAGCAACTGGAATTGCTTGAGGCACCCCTGGAGCACAAGGAAGATCGGGGTCTTCGAAGAGACGATCTTCTGCGTCGCGTGGAAAAAGGCGTTTCTGTCGCCTTTCAGAATGGCGTCGACGGCATCGTCTGCGGAAACCGTGCTGGCATCACCGATGATCGCCAGCACATCGTCTTCCTCGACCACGTCGGCTCCGCGGCAATAGAGCGCCAGCTTGCGGATTTCGTTGCGCGAGGCGATGCGGTCACCACCCAGGGATTCGATTAGCCTCTGTCTTGCGGCTGGCGCAATGCGCAGATTATCGGCGGAGAGTTCCTGATCGATCAATGCGTTCAATGAGCGCGCATCGTCGGCATAACAGGGAATCGCAGCGATGGAGCGCGCCGGTTCTGCGATCTTGCGCAGTCCCGTACCCTTCTTGATGTCGCCTGCTTCGATGATGAGGAAGCTCGCTTCCGGCGGGGTCTCGGCAAGAATCTGCAGCGCATCCACCAGCGCCTTTTCGGCCGCAGCACCTTTGACCCAGACGAGTTTTTCGCCGCCGAAAAGGCCGATGGCATTCACCTCGTCGAGCAGACGGCCGGGGTCGCCCTGCAGATCGGATGCGGTCAGTTTCAGCGATGCGAAAGCGTCATCGGGATCGATACCGGTCTTTTTGGCGATGACGCCTGCGCGTTCCGACACGAGACCGCGATCCGGGCCGTAAAGGACGAAAACGCGAAAGCGCTCCGCCGGATTTTCGGCGAAGCGCTCAAATTCATGGGATTTTATCTCCGTCACGGCCGCCGCTCTCAGCGGCCGAGCGTGGCGGCGATATCGGTGCGGATGATTTCAGCCAGTTCCCGGGCCGCACGGTTCTCGGCGTCGCGGGTTGCCCTGATCTTGGCAAATTCCTGCTGCGGCAGGTCCACCTGCGCCGTCACACTACGCCGTGCAGAGCGCAGGATTTGACCGTCGGAAACGCGTGTCAGCACGTATTGACCGCTCATCACGACACGACCGGGGTAGGGGCCATCGTAATTGTTGTTCGCGCGGGTCGTCAGGTCGTAATTCTGCACTTCCGTTGACGTGGCGCTCGAGCTTACGGAAACCTTGACGTTATATTGCGCCGTAGCGGGTTCGCCAGCGCCGCCGGACATCAGAAAGATCAACTGGTTGCGGACTTCCTGCCCGACTCTGCCGCCGGTCTCGGAGACGCTGACGGCCGCCAGCCTCTCCTTGGTTCCGGAAGCCTCGCCATAGAGCGGGCGCACCTGGCAGCCTGCCAGAAGACCAGCCATCGTCACGACGGAAATCGCTGCCGCGACGCGGCCCCATCTTGAAAAAACGTCAGACAACAATGTTCACAATCCTCTGCGGAACCACGATGACTTTCTTGGGCTCGCCACCGGCAAGAATGGATTTGACGGCATCCAGCGCAAGGGCGGCCGTTCGGACCGCATCTTGATCTGCATCGCGCGCGATTGTCAATTCGCCACGCTTCTTGCCGTTGACCTGCACGGGCATGACCACATCGTTTTCCTCGACCAGCGAAGCGACGAAGCTTGGCCATGGCGTCTGGGCCACAAGGCCCTCATTGCCCAGTGCGGACCAGCATTCTTCCGCCAGATGTGGCGTCATAGGGGCAATGATGCGGATGAGGATTTCGACGGCGTCGCGCGCGGCCGCCTTGACGTCCTCAGGCTTGCCGCCAGAAGCAACATCGGCAAGCGGACCGGCCAGCGCATTGACCAGTTCGTAGATGCGGGCGATGGCCTTGTTGAAGGCGAGCTTGTCCAGGTCTTCCTGAACAGCCTTCAGCGTCTTGTGGGCCGCCTTGGAGGCCGCCAGCCCTTCGCCTTCGGTCGCAGGCTTCGGCTGGACGGTTCTCAGTTCTTCCGCCGCTTCGCCGATGATGCGCCAGACGCGCTGGACGAATCGGTTTGCGCCTTCCACCCCGGCTTCGGACCAGATGACGTCACGATCGGGCGGAGAGTCCGACAGCACGAAGAAGCGTGCGGTATCGGCGCCGTAGGATGCGATGATGTCATCCGGGTCAACCACGTTCTTCTTCGACTTCGACATCTTCTCGATGGAGCCGATCTTCACCTCTTCGCCGGAAGAGAGCAGGAATGCGCGGCGCGTGCCGTCGTTTTCCTCGATCCTGAGTTCGGCCGGCGGCACCCATTCGCGTGCGGTGCCTTCGCCGCGGCTATAGGTCTCGTGCACCACCATGCCCTGCGTGAACAGGCCCTTGAAGGGTTCCTTGACGCCGACATGGCCGGTTTCGCGCATGGCGCGGGTGAAGAAGCGCGAATAGAGCAGATGCAGGATCGCGTGCTCGATGCCGCCGATATACTGATCGACCGGCAGCCAGTGGTTGGCGACCTTCGGATCGGTTGGTGCGTCTTCCCACGGCGCGGTGAAGCGCGTGTAGTACCAGCTGGAATCGACGAAGGTATCCATCGTGTCGGTTTCGCGACGCGCGTCATGGCCGCATTGCGGGCAGGAGACATGGCGCCAGGTGGGGTGCCGGTCCAGCGGGTTGCCGGGCACATCGAACGTCACGTCGTCGGGCAGCTTGACCGGCAGGTCCTTTTTCGGAACCGGTACGACGCCGCAGACTTCGCAATGGATGACCGGGATTGGGCAACCCCAATAACGCTGGCGGGAAATGCCCCAGTCGCGCAGGCGGAAATTGACCTTGCGCTCGGCCTGCGGCGTGTTGCCCAGCGTCTGCGCAGAAAGCTTCTGCGCCATCGCCTCAAAGGCGTCAGCCGTCTTCATACCGTTCAGGAAGCCGGAATTGATCATCACGCCGTCATCGGTGAAGGCGGTATCTTCGATGGTGAAGTTTGCGGCATCCGGGCCTTCGGGTGCGACGACGGCCACAACCGGCAGGCCGTATTTGCGGGCGAAATCCAGATCGCGCTGGTCACCCGACGGGCAGCCGAAGATCGCGCCGGTGCCATAGTCCATCAGCACGAAATTGGCGACATAGACCGGCAACTCCCAGCTGGGGTCCAGTGGGTGCACGACCTTGACGCCGGTATCGATACCCTTCTTTTCAGCCGTTTCGAGTGCTGCGAGCGAGGTGCCATGGCGGCGGCATTCGTCGCAGAACTCGGCAATCGCCGGGTTGTTCGCGGACAGTTCTCTCGCCAGCGGGTGGTCGGCGGCGATTGCCAGGAAGGAGGCGCCGAACAGGGTGTCCGGGCGTGTCGTATAGACGGTGATGTCGGAGAAACCTTCCGGCGCCGTGTCGGCGACGGTCTGCCAGCGCAGCGACAGGCCTTCGGAGCGACCGATCCAGTTCTTCTGCATCAGGCGCACTTTTTCCGGCCATTGGTCGAGCGTATCCAGCTCGTCCAGCAGGTCCTGGCTGAAATCGGTGATGCGGAAGAACCATTGCGTCAGCTCGCGCTGTTCGACCAGCGCGCCGGAGCGCCAGCCGCGGCCGTCGATCACCTGCTCATTGGCGAGAACCGTGTGGTCGACCGGGTCCCAGTTCACTTTGGACTGCTTGCGGTAGACCAGACCCTTTTCCATGAAATCGACGAACAGCGCCTGCTGGCGGTGGTAATATTCCACGTCGCAGGTCGCGAATTCGCGGGTCCAGTCCAGCGACAGGCCCATGGACTTCAGCTGGCCGCGCATGGTGGCGATGTTCTGGTAGGTCCAGTCCTTCGGGTGAACCTTGTTCTGCATGGCGGCGTTTTCGGCAGGCATGCCGAAGGCGTCCCAGCCCATCGGGTGCAGGACGTTGAAACCGCGGGCGCGCTTGTAGCGGGCGACCACGTCACCCATGGCATAGTTGCGGACATGGCCCATGTGGATGCGTCCCGACGGATAGGGAAACATCTCCAGAACGTAATATTTCTCGCGCGGATCGCTGTTGTCGGTGACGAAAACCTTGTCTTCGTTCCATTTCTGCTGCCAGCGCGGCTCGGCGTCGCGAGGATTGTAACGTTCGATGGCCATTGTTTAGAATTCCGGGTATCGAGGGGAAAAATTTGCGCTGACCTTCACCATGAAACGACCGGGGCGTCAAGTTTGGCGGGGCATTCGGGCGTTCAATCTTGGCCAGCGTGCCTCAAATGGTGCTAAACCCGCTTGGCATCAAGGCAATCGGCGTCTAGTTAGCGTTGCGAATGGTTCAAATGAAGGTCTTGTGATGGAAATCGAAGCACGTCTTGAGGATGTCAGGCAGCGCATTGCCGATGTTGCGGAAAAATCCGGACGCAAGGCGGCGGATGTTCCCCTCGTCGCGGTCTCGAAGACCTTCGAGGCGGAGGCGATCCAGCCGGTCATAGATGCGGGCCAGCGCGTGTTCGGCGAGAACCGCGTGCAGGAGGCGCAGGGCAAGTGGCCAGGCCTTAAAGAGAAGACGCCTGATATCGAGTTGCATCTGATTGGCCCGCTACAGTCCAACAAGGCGGCGGATGCTGTGGCACTGTTTGATGTGGTGCAGAGCGTCGACCGCGAAAAGATCGCCCGCGCGCTTGCCGAGGAATGCGGCAAACAGGGCCGCAGCCTTCGTTTTTATGTGCAGGTCAATACAGGGCTTGAGCCGCAAAAGGCGGGCATCGATCCGCGTGAGACAGTTGCATTCGTCGCTTTTTGCCGGGATGAGCTGAAATTGCAGGTCGAAGGACTGATGTGCATTCCGCCGGCGGATGAAAATCCGGGTCCGCATTTTGCGCTTCTGGCGAAGCTTGCCAAACAATGTGGGCTTGAGAAGCTTTCCATGGGCATGTCGGGCGATTTCGAAACTGCCGTGGAATTCGGTGCGACGAGTGTCCGTGTAGGCTCGGCGATCTTCGGTACGCGATAAGGCTGCAAATAAAAAACCCGGCGCTGAGGCCGGGTTTTCAAACTCTAAAAGACGTTCGATCAGTAGTGATCGTCCTCGTCTTCGTCCTTCTGCGTAGACTTCAGCGAGCTGAGCTTCCTGAAGACCGCATCGGCGTCGATCTGCTCGTCTTCCTCGCGCTGGAAGCTGTAGTCCAGACCTTCCGTCGCCGTTGCCGGCTGCAGCGTATTGTCGAGTTCTTCCGCGGTCGGAAGCGGACGGCCGCGCGAGGCGCGTTCGACTTCGAGGTCAAGATCGATCTGGCTGCAGAGGCCGAGCGTCACCGGGTCCATCGGCGTCAGGTTGGCCGAGTTCCAGTGGGTACGGTCGCGAATCTGCTCGATCGTCGACTTCGTGGTGCCGACGAGACGCGAGATCTGCGCATCCTTCAGTTCCGGGTGGTTGCGAACGAGCCAGAGAATGGCGTTCGGACGGTCCTGGCGCTTGGAAACCGGGGTGTAGCGGGGGCCGCGGCGCTTGGATTCCGGCACGCGGACCTTCGGTTCGGAAAGCTTGAGCTTGTGGTTGGGATTGGCTTCGGCGCGAGCGATCTCGTCGCGGGAGAGCTGTCCGGTTGCAATCGGATCGAGACCCTTGATGCCCTGTGCGGCTTCACCGTCGGCAATCGCCTTGACTTCGAGCGGATGCAGTTTGCAGAACGTGGCGATCTGATCGAACGACAGCGCGGTGTTGTCAACCAGCCATACAGCCGTAGCCTTTGGCATGAGCAATTGTTGAGCCATAGATACAGTCCTTCTGTCCGTCCGCGCCGGTGTCGCGGGCCGTGGGTATCAACCACTAATTTCCGGGATATGGGGGTTCTATAGCCGCATTGCATCAGAATTGCAATTCTTTGCGAAACAAATGACCTTTGTCTAATTGCCGTGCGGATTTGAACTGCTATGAATTCAACACATGCCTGAGGTGGGAGTCTCGGGCCACGTTAAAAGCCATATCGGTTCCAGGAGGAGTTCATGTCTGCCAAAATCTACCCGGTTCTCAAATCGGCGAAGGCCCGCACGCTCATCGATAATGAGCGTTACCAGAAATGGTATCAGGAGAGCGTCGAGGATCCGGAAAAGTTCTGGGACAAGCACGGCCGGCGGATCGACTGGTTCAAGCCCTATACCAAGGTCAAGAACACGTCCTTCAAGGGCAGGGTGCCGATCAAGTGGTTCGAGGACGGCCTGACGAACGTTTCCTATAACTGTATCGACCGGCACCTGAAGACTCATGGCGAGCGCACGGCGATCATCTGGGAAGGCGACAATCCCTATATCGACAAGAAGATCACCTATAACCAGCTCTATGACTATGTCTGCCGTCTGGCGAATGTGCTGAAGAAGCACGGTGTCAAGAAGGGCGACCGCGTCACCATCTATATGCCGATGATACCCGAGGCGGCTTACGCGATGCTCGCCTGCGCCCGCATCGGCGCCATCCATTCCGTCGTGTTTGGCGGGTTCTCGCCGGAAGCGCTGGCGGGCCGCATCGTCGATTGCCAGTCCACCTTCGTCATCACCTGCGATGAGGGCGTGCGCGGCGGCAAGCCGATCCCGCTCAAGGAAAATACCGACAAGGCGATCGATATCGCCGCCAAACAATATGTCATCGTCAACAAGGTTCTGGTGGTGCGCCGCACCGGCGGCAAGACTGGCTGGGCGCCCGGCCGCGATATCTGGTACCATCAGGAAATCGCCACCGTGAAGCCGGATTGCCCGCCGGTGAAGATGCGGGCGGAAGATCCGCTTTTCATTCTTTACACGTCAGGCTCCACCGGCAAGCCGAAGGGCGTGCTGCACACAACGGGCGGCTATCTCGTTTATACGTCGATGACGCATGAATATGTCTTCGACTACAAGGACGGTGAGGTTTTCTGGTGTACGGCCGATGTCGGCTGGGTCACCGGCCATTCCTATATCGTCTACGGGCCGCTTGCGAACTGCGCGACGACGCTGATGTTCGAAGGTGTTCCCAATTTCCCGGATCAGGGCCGCTTCTGGGAAGTCATCGACAAGCACAAGGTCAATATCTTCTACACCGCGCCGACGGCGCTCAGATCGCTGATGGGGGCGGGCGACCAGTTCGTCCAGCGCTCCTCGCGCGAGAGCCTGCGGCTTCTCGGGACGGTCGGTGAGCCGATCAATCCGGAAGCCTGGGAGTGGTATTACCATGTGGTCGGCGAGGACAAGAGCCCGATCGTCGACACCTGGTGGCAGACGGAAACCGGCGGCATTCTCATTTCGCCGCTGCCGGGCGCGACCGATCTGAAACCCGGTTCGGCCACAAGGCCGTTCTTCGGCGTGCAGCCGCAGCTCGTCGATGCGGAGGGCAATGTGCTGGAAGGACCAGCCGACGGCAATCTCTGCATCATCGATAGCTGGCCGGGCCAGTCGCGCTCCGTCTATGGCGATCATCAGCGCTTTGTCGATACGTATTTCTCGACCTACAAGGGCAAGTACTTCACCGGAGACGGTTGCCGGCGTGACGAGGACGGCTATTACTGGATCACCGGCCGCGTCGATGACGTGCTGAACGTTTCCGGTCACCGCCTTGGCACGGCCGAGGTGGAATCGGCGCTGGTGTCGCATCACCTCGTTTCGGAAGCGGCCGTGGTGGGTTACCCGCATGCCATCAAGGGACAGGGCATTTATTGTTATGTCACGCTGATGGCGGGCCAGAATGGCGACTATGCGCTGCGCGAGGAGCTGGTGAAGCACGTGCGCAACGAGATCGGACCGGTTGCGACACCTGACAAGATCCAGTTCGCGCCGGGCCTGCCCAAGACCCGCTCCGGCAAGATCATGCGGCGCATCCTGCGCAAGATCGCCGAGGACGACTTTGGTGCGCTGGGGGATACGTCGACGCTCGCCGATCCGGCGGTGGTCGAAGACCTCATCGCCAACCGGCAGAACCGCACGGCGTGATCTTTTGGAAAGGCTGCTTCGGCAGCCTTTTTTCTGTCGGCTATTTTCACAAACAAAAACACCCGGAGGCGGAACCTCCGGGTGTTTTTAATTGTATCCGGTAAGGATTACTGGCCGCGGATCTTCTTCAGGTCCGCCAGAACGGCGTCGACGACGTCGGCGCCGATTTCAGCCTTGTGCTTTTCGTAGACGACCATCGACTTTTCGCGGATACGGGTCTGCTCTTCGGCAGACAGCGTGTTCACTTCGAGGCCGGCAGCCTTGATCTTTTCCAGCGACTTCTGGTTCAGTTCGCGGATGACCTTGCGCTCTTCGTCGCGGCCGACGACTGCGCATTCACGCAGGGCGGCCTGTTCTTCGGGCGTGTAGCTGTCGAAGATCGGCTTGGAGAAGAGGAAGAGGAACGGCGTGTAGGCGTGGTTCGTCTCGGTGATGTACTTCTGCACCTCGTAGAACTTGGAGGTGTCGATCGTCACATAGGGGTTTTCCTGCGCGTCGATCGCGTTGGTTTCAAGCGCCGAGAAGACTTCGCCGAAAGCCATCGGTGTCGCGTTGGCGCCGAGGTTCTGGAAGGTGTCGAGGAAGATGTTGTTCTGCATCACGCGGACCTTGAGGCCCGAGAAATCTTCCCACTTGTTCACGGCATGCTTGGAGTTCGACAGGTTGCGGAAGCCGTTTTCCCAGTAGGCCAGGTTTACGAGGCCCTGTTCTTCCAGCTTCTTGTTCATCATGTCGCCGAAGGCGCCGTCCATGACGGCATCGGCTTCCTTGGCGTTGGCGAAGAGGAACGGCAGGTCGAAGACGCCGAGCGACGGGATGAGACCGACGAGCGGCGACGAGGACGTCACGACCGCTTCCTGAACGCCGGAGCGCAGGGCCTGCGTCGCCTGAAGGTCACCGCCGAGAGCGCCGCCCCAGAATGCCGTCAGCTTCAGCTTGCCGCCGGACTTGTCGTCAAGGCAGGCCTGCATGGCCTTGATGCCGTTGCCGACCGGATGATCCTGGTTGATGCCGTTCGAAACGCGGATATTGCGGCTGTTGAATTCGGCCATTGCCGGAGCGGCGGCGCCAACGGCGAAAGCGATGGCCGTGGTGGTCAGAAGAAGCTTTCTCATAATATCCTCCCTTGGATTGTTTGCGAGAAGCAGGTTGAATTAACGAAGATACTGCAGCGGTACGAGGACGATGTCCGGGAAAATCACCAGCAGCGCCAGTACGATGGTTTCAGCAACGAGGAACGGCCAGACGCCGACCGTGACCTTGCCGAGCGGGATGCGGCCGACGCCGCTGACGACGTTCAGCACCACGCCAACCGGAGGGGTAATCAGGCCGATGGCGTTGTTGATGATGAAGAGAACGCCGAAATAGACCGGGTCGATGCCCGCCTGTTTGACGATGGGCATCAGAACAGGCGTCAGGATCAGGATGGTCGGCGTCAGGTCGAGTGCGGTTCCGACAATGAAGACCAGCACCATCATCGCGGCCATCAGAAGCATCGGGCGGTCGATCAGCGGCTCGATATAGCCTGCGACTTCGTTCGGAATGTTCGCTGCCGTGATGAGCCATGCGGAGACAAGTGCCGCGCAAACCAGGAACATGATGATGGACGTGCTCTTGGCGGCGCGCAGAAGCACGTGGAACAGATCCGCCGGTTTCAGTTCGCGGTAGATCACCATACCGACGAAAAGCGCGTAGACGGCCGCAACGACGGCAGCTTCCGTCGGCGTCATGATGCCTGCCTTGATGCCGCCGAGAATGATGACAGGCATGCCGAGCGCCCAGCCGGCGCGAGCAGTGGCGGTCAGACGTTCCTTGGCGGAGGTCTTCGGCAGCGGCTTGACGTTATCCTTACGGACCACGATCAGCCAGGCGATGATGAGCGATGCACCCATCAGAATGCCGGGAACGATACCCGCAAGGAAAAGCTGGGTGATCGAGACGTTGGCGGCAACACCGAAAACGATGAAGGCCATGGATGGCGGGATGACCGGGGCGATGATGCCGCCTGCGGCGATGAGGCCGCCGGAGCGCGGAATATTGTAGCCGGCCTTCGCCATCATCGGGATGAGGATTGCGGCAAGGGCTGCGGTATCGGCTGCGGCCGAACCGGAAATGCTGGCCATGATGATGGCTGCAACGATGGCCACGATGCCGAGACCGCCACGGATATGACCGACGAGTGCGATTGCAAAGTCGATGATGCGGCGGGACAGACCGCCGGAATTCATCAGTTCGCCAGCCAGAATGAAGAAGGGGATGGCGAGCAGCGTGAAGGTGTCCGCGCCCGAAATCATGTTCTGGGCGATGATCGCGGTGTTGAACATGCCCATGTACCACATGAGCACGACGCCGCAGAACATCAGCGAGAACGCGACGGGAACGCCAATCGCCATGGCTCCCAGCAGAGAGCCGACAAAAACGAGAAGTGTCATGGTATCAGCGCTCCGAAAGCTGTTCGATCGTCAGATTCTCGCCCGCGAACTGGGCGATTTCGTCTTCTGTGACGCCGCCCGTCAAGTAACGGTACAGGCGCTCCAGTGCGATGATGAACATCAGGCCGCCGGTGAACATGCCGACGCCATAGACCCAGATCATCGAAAGCTTGGTGACAGGCGCATGCATGCTGGCATTGATACCGGACTGCTTCCAGGTGCCCCAGAAGAAGATGGCGGAACAGGCCAGAATGATGATGTTCGACACGATCATGCAGACGATGCGGGCGCGGCGGGACAGGAACATCACGAGCGTTTCGATGCCCATGTGGCTGTTCTCACGGAAGGTCAACACGGCGCCGATGAAGGTCAGCCACACGAAGAAATAACGCGACAGTTCTTCCGAGACGTTGATGCCGGAATTCATCGTATAACGCATGACGACGTTGACGAAGACCATGATCGACATGCCGGCGAGCAGCAGGACGAGAATGATTTCGAGAATCCGGTAAAAGAGATTGATGGTCTTTTGCATTTTCCCCTCCCGAAGAAATATCTAGAGCAGCCCTCGTTTCGCCAGGTTGCGCATCAGGGCCGCGGTGCCGAATGTCCATTCCGGGCATTCGTCGGTCGTGGTGACCCAGTTGATCAGCTTACCGAGCTTGGGCGTGGAGATTTCAACACGGTCACCCTTTGAATGGGTGAAACCGAGGCCTGGGCCATGGCGATCCTTCACCGGCGCGAACATCGTGCCAAGGAAAAAGACGGCGCCGTCAGGATATTGATGGTTACGGTTCAAGAGCTGCGAAGCGAGGTTTTCCGGCGTGCGGCTGATCGCTTCCATGGGGCTGACGCCCGTCATGGTGAAGCCGTCTTCGCCCTCGACCAGAAGCGATATCTGCGACTTCTTCACGTCTTCAATGGTGAAGTCGCCGTCGAACAGGCGGATGAAAGGGCCGATGGCGCAGGAAGCGTTATTGTCCTTCGCCTTGCTGAGCAGCAGGGCAGAGCGGCCTTCAAAGTCGCGCAGGTTGACGTCGTTGCCGAGCGTTGCGCCAACGATGCGGCCATCGGAAGCGATGGCCAGCACCACTTCCGGTTCCGGGTTGTTCCATTGCGATTTCGGGTGAACGCCGATCAGCGCGCCGCAGCCGACGGAAGCCATGGCCTGCGCCTTGGAGAAAATTTCCGCATCCGGTCCGATGCCCACTTCCAGATATTGCGACCAGAGGCCCATTTCCTGGAGCAGTTTCTTCACTTCGGCCGCTTTTTCGGAACCGGCCTCAAGTCCCTTGAGATTGTCGCCGAGAACCGGCGCCAGCCGTCCGCGAATTTCCTGCGCCCGCAGCGGATCGCCCTTGGCCTGCTCTTCGATCACGCGTTCGAGCATGCTGTCGGCGAAGGTGACGCCGGCGGCCTTGACGGCCTGAATGTCGTTGGGGGCAAGGAGTTCGCCGGCGGAACCGTCCAGAAAAGCTTCCAGTGCGCCGAGTGCGACGAAAGTGCCGGTGTCGGCGAGCCGCTCCAGCAGATCGGTCTTCTCCAGAAGTTCGGACATGGTAGGGGAAATCGAAGTGAGGTCATAAAGCACGCCGCCCTTCAGCAGGACGGGGCAGGGGCCACCTTCGCTTTTCGACCAGACACGGCCGACGAGCAGCGCGTTTTCGAAATCTTCAGGCAAAATTGCGGTAGCGTCGATGGACCTTGTACCGGTCATGTAGTCCTCCCCTTCAGCACCCGACAGGCCGCCTCCTGCGGTCTTATTGTCTGGATGTCTGACAACTTAATCCCATTCTTCTTAGTATGACTTTTGTTACGAGTCTAGCGGCCTTGCCGACAAAATTATCGTGTTTCGCGTCTCAATTCCCGGAAAGCCGTAAACCTGTCCTATAGCTTTGCCGGCGTGCTCATTTGCTGCTCAGAAGATATCCAGTTCGAGATTGACCCGGCTGGCTGCGCCGATCAGATGCTTGCGCATGGCGTTCTTGGCGGCAGTGGCATCGGCCTTCTCGACGGCCTCGTAGATTGCCACATGTTCGGCGATCGTCACCTCGAGAATTTCACCAAAGACCGCACGCGAAAAAGCAATATTGATGGCGGAGCTGATGCGTTCCGCGATGAAGCCGAGGAACATCAGGAAATATTCGTTCTCAGTCGCTTCCGCCAGAATGCGGTGGAAGTCGAGATCGGCGGCAACGCCTTCCGTCGACCAGTCATCGGCGGTTTTCATCTTTTCCAAGGCTGCCGCCAGCCGCGTCAGCTGCTGCGGGCTGCGGTGCAGTGCGGCCAGCCCCGCCGCTTCTATTTCCAGCGGCATGCGAAGCTGGAAAAGATCGCGGAAATTTTCCGGATCGTTCAGCCGCGACCGCTCGATGCGGATGGACAGTCTTTGCCGGGGATCGGTGACGAATGCGCCCACACCCTGCCGGGTTTCGACAAAGCCTTCGTTGCGCAATTGTGCGATCGCTTCGCGGATGACCGAGCGGCTGACCCCGAAGGTTTTCGCCAGAACATGTTCGGTCGGCAGCCTGTCACCCGGTCCGAGCTTCGAATCATTGATTTCGCGCGCAATCTCCGCGGCGATACGGCCGGGCAGATGGTCGTTGCGATGTATCTGATTGAACTCCAGCGTCATGGTTGCTCCCGTTCCACAGAAACGTTTGGTTCGTTTTCCCGCGACAGGCGACTTCCTCCTTCGCCGTCAGCGGGGTTTTTCACAGGCGGCGTTTTCAGCCGCCTTTGCCGTTCCTCGATTAGCTATCCGGTTGCAGGGTTATCTGGCAACCGGGATTCATCCGCAAATCAGGGTCGAAGGTGTTTTTCAGGCCGGTGATCATTCGGCGCTGTACGTCGGATAGCCGGCTTTCGAAATCGGCGCGTTTCAGGCGGCCGATGCCGTGCTCGGCGCTGATGCTGCCGACGTAACGGTCGAGGACCTCGTTAACGAGTGTCTTGGACTTGTAGATGAAGGCGTCGCGCTCTTCCGGCGCCGAACCGTTCGGTGGCAGCACGTTGAGGTGGACGTTGCCGTCCCCGACATGGCCATAGGAAACCGCCAGGCATTCCGGCAGTTTTTCCGCAAGTTCCGCCTCGGCTTCGGCCACGAAGGCCGCGAGTTTCGACAAAGGTACGGAAATGTCGGTACGCATATGCGCGCCGCGCAGCGCCTGGCCTTCGTTCATGCCTTCGCGGAACAGCCAGAGCGATTGTGCTTGTGCCCGTGAAGAAGCGATGACGCCGTCCAGCACCAGCCCGTCTTCCATCACGCCCTCAAGGAAGCGTCCCATCAGGTCAGCGGTATCGACCAACCCCGAGCCGGAAATTTCCATCAGCACATAAGCGGGGTAATCGCCGGCGATCGGCATCTTGAGGTCGGGGATCGCTTCGATCGCCAGTGTGAAGGCGACAGGCGGCATGAATTCGAAGGCGGACATCAGGTCGCAGCATTCGCGGCGCGCGCGTCGGTAAAGCTTGATGGCGTCATCAAGCGAATTGAGGCCGAGCAGCGCCGTCTCGACATGTTCGGGATTGGGATAAAGCTTGACGGCAACGGCCGTGATGATGCCGAGCGTTCCTTCCGCACCGATGAAGAGCTGCTTCAGATCGATGCCGCGATTATCCTTGCGCAGTGTCGACAGGCCATTCCAGATGGTGCCGTCAGGCAATACGACTTCGAGACCCAGCACCAGTTCACGGGTCATGCCGTAGCGCAGGACATTGATGCCGCCGGCATTGGTGGAGACGTTGCCGCCGATGCGGCAGCTGCCCTGTGCGCCGAGCGACAGCGGGAAAAACATGCCCTTGTCCTGAACCGCATCCTTGAATTCCGAGAGAATGCAGCCGGCTTCCACCACGGCGGAAAAATCGTCGCTATCTATGGTGCGGATGGCGTTCATGCGCTCGAGGCTCAATACGACCTGATGCTTGGGGGCATCTGGAATGCCACCGAGCACCAGTCCGGTGTTGCCGCCCTGGGGGATGATAGCGAGGCCGAGTTCTGCGCAGGCGCGAACGGTGTCGGAGACTTCCTTGGTCGAGCGGGGGCGGATAACGGCCACGGCCGAACTGGTGACATCGCCGTGCCAGTCGCGGCAATAGCGCACCATGTCTTCCTGCGATGTCAGCAGCAAAGCCTCGCCGAGCCTGTTCTTCAACGAGAACCGCAATTCCTCGATATCGGTTTCGCTCACGATCGTCATTCCACCCTCTCCGTCCAATCCGCCCTAAATTTCCGGACAGGGCTCTCTCGCCCTTGCTTTTGCCGGTTTGTGAAAAAATACTATTTTCAATCCGATCATATAAGGTTATCAGACAACCTTACAAGCTAATTTATCGGTCGACTGGCCGATGATGTTTTTTCGGTCCCGGGAGAATGGCCGGGACAAAGAGGAGGAAGACATGCATATCGCAATCATCGGCGCCGCAGGCATGGTTGGCCGCAAGCTGACGCAGCGTCTCGTCAAGGACGGATCGCTTGGCGGCAAGCCAATCGACAAGTTCACGCTTATCGACGTGTTCCAGCCCGAAGCGCCCGCCGGGTTTTCCGGTAAGGTCGATGCGCGTGCCGCCGATCTCTCCGCGCCGGGTGAGGCCGAAAAGCTGGTCGAAGCCCGTCCCGATGCCATTTTTCACCTCGCTGCCATCGTCTCCGGTGAAGCCGAGCTCGATTTTGACAAGGGCTACCGCATCAATCTCGACGGTACGCGTTATCTTTTCGATGCCATCCGCATTGCCAATGGCAAGGATGGTTACAAGCCGCGCGTGGTCTTCACCTCGTCTATCGCCGTTTTCGGTGCGCCGCTTCCCTATCCGATCCCGGATGAATTCCACACCACGCCGCTGACCAGCTATGGTACGCAAAAGGCGATCTGCGAATTGCTGCTATCCGATTACAGCCGTCGAGGTTTCTTTGACGGCATCGGTATTCGCCTGCCGACCATCTGCATTCGTCCCGGCAAGCCGAATGCGGCCGCCTCCGGCTTCTTCTCCAATATCCTGCGCGAGCCGCTGGTCGGACAGGAAGCGGTTCTGCCGGTGCCGGAAAGCATTCGCCACTGGCACACCTCGCCACGTTCCGCTGTCGGCTTCCTCATCCATGGCGCAACGATTGACGTCGAAAAGGTCGGCCCGCGCCGCAACCTGTCGATGCCAGGCCTCAGCGCCACCGTTGGCGAGCAGATCGAAGCGCTGCGCAAGGTCGCTGGTGAAAAGGCCGTTGCCCTTATCCGCCGCGAGGCGAACGAGATGATCATGCGCATGTGCGAAGGCTGGGCCCCCGGTTTCGAAGCCAAGCGCGCCCGCGAACTGGGCTTTACGGCTGAAAGCTCGTTCGAAGAGATCATTCAGGTTCATATCGAGGACGAACTGGGAGGTTCACTGAAATGAGTGTTGGCGGGGAGGAGAAGAAGCGGTCTGTCGCCTTTATCGGCACGGGCCTGATGGGCGGACCGATGGCCCGGCGTCTGCTGGGGGCTGGCTTTTCGGTGACCGTCTGGAACCGCAGCGTCGATAAGGCCGAGGCACTTGTTGCCGATGGCGCGGTCGTCGCGGCATCGCCGGCGGAGGCCGCCAAAGGCGCCGATATCGTCATCACCATGCTGAGCGACGGCAAGGCTGTGGGCGAGGTGCTGTTTGCGGCCGGAGTGGCCGAAGCACTGAAAAAGGGTGCGGTCGTGATCGATAGCAGCTCGATTGCCCCGCCGATTGCGCGGGAACATTCCTCCCGGCTTCAAGCGCTCGGCATTCATCATGTCGACGCGCCGGTTTCCGGCGGTGTGCCGGGCGCGACGGCCGGTACGCTTGCGATCATGGCGGGTGGCGATGAGGCGCTGATCGCGGGTCTTGCCGATGTTTTCGCACCGATGGGCCGGCTCACCTATGTCGGTCCCTCGGGTGCTGGCCAGCTCTGCAAGCTCGCCAACCAGCAGATCGTTGCCATCACCATCGGCGCGGTTGCCGAGGCGATGATGCTGGTGGAGGCGGGTGGTGCATCGCGTGAAGGGTTCCGCAACGCCATACGCGGCGGTTTTGCCGAAAGCCGGATCCTGGAACTGCATGGCGACCGCATGGTGAAGCGCAATTTCGTACCTGGCGGTCCCTCCAAGTTCCAGCTCAAGGATCTGAACGGCGTGCTGGCGACGGCGAAGGATCTGTCTCTCAATCTGCCGCTTACGCAGCAGGTGACGCGGGAATTTGACGACTTCGTCGGTGACGGTGGTGCCGATATCGACCATAGCGGCATCCTGCTTTACCTCGAAAAACTGAATAACCGGGAACAGGGCTGAGGCAGGTTCATGAGTGACGAGAAGACACCGATGCGCCGCCTGCGGTCGCAGGACTGGTTCGACAATCCCGACCATCTCGACATGACGGCGCTCTATCTGGAGCGCTTCATGAATTACGGCGTGACGCCGGAAGAACTGCGTTCCGGCAAGCCGGTCATCGGCATCGCCCAGAGCGGCAGCGACCTGACGCCCTGTAACCGTGTCCATGTGGAACTCGTCAAGCGGGTGCGGGACGGTATTCGCGATGCGGGCGGTATTCCCATCGAGTTTCCGACCCATCCGATGTTCGAAAACTGCAAGCGCCCGACGGCGGCGCTCGACCGTAATCTCGCCTATCTCAGCCTCGTGGAAGTGCTTTACGGTTATCCGCTCGACGGCGTCGTTTTGACCACGGGCTGCGACAAGACCACGCCTTCGGCGCTGATGGCGGCAAGCACGGTGGATATTCCGGCCATCGTGCTTTCCGGCGGGCCGATGCTCGACGGTTATCATGATGGTGATCTGGTCGGTTCCGGCACCGTCATCTGGCGTATGCGCCGTAAATACGGCGCCGGCGAAATCACCCGCGAGGAATTCTTGCAGGCGGCGCTGGAATCTGCGCCTTCCGTTGGGCATTGCAACACCATGGGCACAGCATCGACCATGAACGCCATGGCGGAGGCGCTTGGCATGTCGCTCACCGGCTGCGGTGCGATCCCTGCCGCTTACCGCGAACGTGGCCAGATGGCCTATCGCACCGGTCGCCGTGCCGTCGAGCTGGTTGTCGAGAACATCAAGCCTTCGGACATCATGACGCGCGAGGCGTTTTTGAACGCGATCCGCGTCAATTCGGCAATCGGCGGTTCCACCAACGCCCAGCCGCATCTGGCAGCCATGGCGAAACATGCGGGTGTCGAGCTTCGCGAGGAGGACTGGCAGGTCCACGGTTACGACATTCCGCTCATCGCCAATGTCCAGCCTGCCGGCAAATGGCTGGGTGAGAAATATCACCGCGCCGGCGGCACGCCCGCCATCATGTGGGAGCTTCTCAAGGCGGGCAAGCTCGACGGAAGCTGTCCGACCGTGACCGGCAGGACCATGGCGGAAAATCTGGAAGGCCGGGAATCGACCGACCGCGACGTGATCCTGCCTTATGACAAGCCGCTGAAGGAACGGGCCGGTTTCCTCGTCCTCAAGGGCAATCTGTTCGATTTCGCCATTATGAAGACGAGCGTGATTTCGGCGGAATTCCGCCAGCGTTATCTGAGCGAGCCGGGCCGCGAGGGCATTTTCGAGGGCAAATGCGTGGTGTTCGATGGTTCGGAAGACTATCACGCCCGTATCAACGATCCGTCCCTCGATATCGATGAGCGTACCATTCTCGTTATTCGCGGTGCGGGGCCGCTCGGCTGGCCGGGTTCAGCTGAGGTCGTCAACATGCAGCCGCCGGATGCGCTGTTGAAAAAGGGTATCACCAGCTTGCCGACGATCGGCGACGGCCGGCAGTCGGGAACGGCGGACAGCCCCTCCATCCTCAACGCCTCGCCGGAAAGTGCCGCAGGCGGCGGACTGGCATGGCTCCGCACGGGCGATGTGATCCGCATCGATTTCAATGAGGGTCAATGCAATGCGCTGGTGCCGGATGAGGAGCTTGCCGCCCGCAAAGCCGATGGGATTCCAGCTGTTCCCGCCGATGCGACGCCATGGCAGCGCATCTACCGCCAGTCGGTGACCCAGCTTTCGGATGGCGCGGTTCTGGAAGGGGCCGCGGATTTCCGCCGGATCGCCGAGAAGATGCCCCGGCATAATCACTGATCACTAGGAAAAATCCCCGGCCACGTCTGGGGATTTTTCTTTTCCGGGCGGTTTCGCAATTGATTGCGACCTCTTAATGTACCCGCAAATCCGCATCACAGGGGCAGGACATGACAGATATTTCGATGATAGAGGCCGCGCGTGGGCGCATCGGCAACCATGCGGTTCGCACACCGCTTCTCTCATCGCCTTTTCTGGATGAGATTGCCGGGCGGAAGCTGTTCGTAAAGGCCGAATGCCTGCAGAGAACGGGTTCCTTCAAGTTTCGCGGCGGCTGGTCGGCTGTCTCCGGTCTTCCGGCGGAGGTGCGCGCCAAGGGCGTGATCGCCTTTTCCTCCGGCAACCATGCGCAGGGCGTGGCGCTTGCCGCCCGGCTGCACAATGTTCCCGCCGTCATCATCATGCCGTCGGATGCGCCGAAGATCAAAATTGACAATACCCGGGCCTTTGGCGCGGAGGTGGTGCTCTATGACCGTGCTAACGAAGATCGCGACGCCATCGGAGATCGCATTTCTCGCGAGCGTGGGCTGACGCTGATCAGGCCCTATGACGAACCGTTGGTCATTGCCGGGCAGGGGACAGTGGGGCTGGAGATTGCCGAACAGGGCGCGGAGCTGGGCATCGGTGCGGCCGAGGTTCTGGTGCCCTGCGGTGGCGGCGGCCTCACCTCCGGCATCTCCCTGGCACTCGCAGCGAAAGCGCCGAACTACAAGGTCAGGACGTCGGAACCGGAGCGGTTCGACGATGTGGCGCGCTCCCTTGCTGCGGGCAAGATCGAACGTAACGCCACGACCTCGGGCTCGATCTGCGACGCGATCGTCACGCCGCAGCCCGGCAACATTACTTTCCCCATCATGGCCGGGCTCTGCGGAAAAGGCATTGCCGTGACCGAGGAGGAAGCGCTGCGGGCTATGGTTCTCGCCTTCAACCGGCTGAAGATCGTTGTCGAACCCGGTGGTGCGGTGGCGCTGGCGGCGGCCCTCTTCCACGGCGATGAACTGGAAAGCGAAACGGTGATCGCAGTCGCTTCCGGCGGCAATGTCGATCTGGAGATCATGGCCGGCGCCCTGTCCCGTTTCGGCTGAGGTCAGGCCTCGAGTCGTGCCGCGACCTCGCCGGCAATTGCCAGCGAGGCGGTAAGTCCGGGGCTTTCTATGCCGAAAAGATTGACGAGGCCGGCAAGGCCATGCGTTTCCGGCCCATCGATGCGGAAGTCCATGGCCGGTTCGTCCGGGCCGGAAATCTTCGGTCGGATTCCGGAATAGGCGGGGATCAGCGCGTTATCGGGAAGGCCCGGCCAATAACGACGGATCGCATCGCCAAAGCCCTCCATGCGGCGGGGATCGACGGCATAGTCGATGGTGTCCACCCACTCCACATCCGGCCCGAAGCGGGCCTGGCCGGCGAGATCGAGCGTGAGATGCACGCCGAGGCCATGGGTGTTCGGCGCGGGGTAGATCAGCCGTGAAAAGGGCGACTTGCCGACCAGCGAAAAATAGCTGCCCTTGGCGAAACGTGCCTGCGGAATCACGTCCTCCGGCACTCCTTCGATCTTTCTCGCCACCATGGGTGCAACAAGCCCGGCGGAATTGACGAGCAGCCGGCATGTCAGGCTGGTGGGCTCCGTTCCGCCGACATGAACGCGGAAACCATTGCCTACCGCCTCTGCCTTTTCGAAGGGTGCATTCAGGGCAAGGGCTGCGCCATGATCCTGAGCGTCTCCAAGCAGCGCCAGCATATAGGCGTGGCTGTCGATGATGCCCGTCGAGGGCGATATCAGGGCTGCGACGCAGGCGAGCGCGGGTTCGAGCAGGCTCGCCTGCCGCGCATCGATCAGCTCAAGGTCGTTGCAGCCGTTAGCTTTGCCTTTTTCGCGCAGGGTGGCGAGCATGGCGACCTCTTCATCGCTCGTGGCGACGATGAGCTTGCCGCAGCGGCGGTGTGAAACGCCGTGGCTTTGGCAGAAGGCATAGAGCCGTTCCTTGCCCTCCACGCAAAGTCGGGCCTTGAGGCTTCCGGACGGATAATAGAGCCCGGCGTGGATGACTTCGCTGTTACGGGAGGAGGTGGCAGAGCCGAATTCCTTTCCGCTTTCGAGGATGATGACGGAAAGGCCACGCATCGCCAGTGCACGCGCTGTCGCGAGCCCTATCACCCCGGCTCCGATGATGATGGCGTCGATATCCGTCATGGTCTTTTCCGTGCCCGCCACTGGTTTTTGAACGGAAATGCCCTCCACCGCGTTAATCCCGGCCATGGGTAGATTGATGCTTGCCGGTGGGCAAGTTGCAATCGGTATTTTTCCCGATGCGCCAATCTTATGGAATTTTATCTCTACTGAAACAGTGGGGAATAAAGCTATTCTATAAGTGAAATAAGCAATGCCCGCTTTGAAGGGCCGAGCAGGAAGGGAGTGTACAATGTCTTATTCCAAGGCAGGAAAAGTAAAAGACTTTGTCTCGCAGCCCCAGTCGCCGCGCAACTGGAAAGATTCGGTTCATGCGGCTCTTGTCGGCGTCTGCGTGGCTTTTGTCGCTGCCGTCATCTTCGGTCTCGTTCCCTGATCCTCCCGATTTTCTCATCAGGTAATTTGAGAATAAAAGGCCGGTCGCTCCTCCGACCGGCCTTTTTCATGACCGCTCACGCCTTCAGGTAATCTTCCGCCAGATCGACCCAGAAAGCGGTTCCGATCGGCAGGATATCGTCGTTGAAATCGAATTTCGGATGGTGCAGCGGCGGGTCGTTATCCGTGCGCGCGGTGCCGAGGAAGAAATAACAGCCGGGCCGTTTCTCCAGCATATAGGCGAAGTCTTCCGCGCCCATCGATGGGCGCTGCATCTCGGCTACCTTTTCAGGGCCGGCAAAACGCCGGGCGAGATCGGCGACATAATCCGTTTCCGCCTTGTGGTTGACGGTTGCATTATAACCGCGCTCGTAATCGATGGTGACGCTCATGCCGTAGCTGGCCGCCTGGCCTTCGGCTATCGCCCGGATGCGCTTTTCCAGCTCGTCGCGCACGCCCGCATCGAAGGAGCGGATGGTCAGCAGCATTTCCGCCGTTTCGGGAATGACATTGCTGGCAGCACCGGCATGGAACGCGCCAACGGTGACGACCGCCGACAATTGCGGATGGATGTTGCGGGAGACCACGGTTTGCAGCGCCATGATGATGCTTGCCCCGGCAACGATGGGGTCGGCCGCATCCTGCGGTTCGGCGCCGTGGCCGCCATATCCGTTGACCGTGATCTTGCACTCGTCGACGGCGGCAAGGATCGGCCCGTCGCGCAGCACGAATTGCCCGAAGGGCACGCCGGGATCGTTATGAAGGGCAAAAACCGCATCGCAGGGAAAACGGTCAAACAGCCCGTCCTCGATCATGATGCGGGCGCCGCCGAAATTCTCTTCCGCCGGCTGGAAGATCAGATGCAGGGTTCCGTCGAAATTCTTGCGCTCCGCAATGATCTTCGCCGCACCGAGCAGCATGGCGGTATGGCCGTCATGACCGCAGGCATGCATCACGCCTTGATTGGCGCTCGCATAATCCGCCCCGGTTTCTTCATGGATCGGCAGGGCGTCGATATCGGCGCGGATGCCGACCGTGCGGGTGCTGTCGCCATTGCTGAGCGTGGCGACGACACCGGTTCCGGCGAGCCCCCGCGTGGCTTCATAACCCATTGCCGCCAACTGTTCGGCAATAAAATCCGACGTCTTGAACTCCGAAAGGCCGATTTCGGGGTTGCGGTGCAGGTGGCGGCGAATGGCCACCACATCCGGCATATGGTTGGCAAAAGATGCGAGATTAGCGGTCTGTCTGGTCATTTTTAAAGTCCCGGGTTCGGCCGTTTTTTCCGGCGTCTTTTGTAAATGACATAGCAGCATATGCAGCCATGCGTAAGGGGCGTGCCTGCCCGGAAATGCCCCGAAATTCAGCGCTTGCATCGTGCCGCGACAGGTGGCATGGAACTATTGACGTCCTGGGGCATTAGCTTCTTTCGGATGTAGCGCGGGCCTCTCGGTTCGTGTTGCCCTTCAGGTTGTCAACGGGGGATTATCGGACGTTGTGCGAACAATTTTCGCCATCGGGGAGGGTGCGAAATCCGGTCGGAACGGCGTTGCCGGGCCGCAGGACGGCATTTTCTTCCCCCTATCGAAAATACGATGGCCGTACCGATCTCCAGCTTCGCGAACATTCCGGATTAATTATACCGCAACATGATGCGCCTGCGGATGTGCTGCTCATGACGATCCGTTCCGGACGGCGTCCGGTCCGGTTCACCGAAGGTTCAGGATAAGTCATAAATATAGCGTGGCCCGATTTTCGTGCGTGTTCCCGCCACGGACGAAATGCCGGTCAAGTCGAACAAGTCTCCATAAAGTTCAGAATACGAGCCCGATGTCATTTCATATTACCCCGACCGCCGCCGCCCGTGATTCCGAGACGAAGCAGATCGATCACAATGATTCGATCCGCGCGTCGTATATGACGGTTGAGGAACTGCATGATGCGGGCGCCGCGCTTTCGCGCGATGGCGCCGACAGTCTTCCCGGCTTCATGGAGTTCGATTTCTTCGAGCGTCATCGCGAGAACGAGAAGGAAATCCTCAGGGTCTATCGCACGACGGCCGTCGATGCGGAAAATGGCGCGACGATAACGCCGGCGGCGGAATGGCTGCTCGACAATCACTACGTCATCGAAGAGGCGATCCAGGAAGTCCGCCGCGATTTTCCGCGCAAGTTCTATCGCCAGCTGCCGACGATGACGGTGGGCGGCGTGACGATCCCGCGGGTCATGGCGCTCGGCT
Organism: Agrobacterium sp. T29; assembly: GCF_006970545.1. Lineage (NCBI taxonomy): Bacteria > Pseudomonadati > Pseudomonadota > Alphaproteobacteria > Hyphomicrobiales > Rhizobiaceae > Agrobacterium > Agrobacterium sp. T29. Next base: position 2,563,060 of record NZ_CP040640.1, on the reverse strand, counting down.
GGCTTTATGTCGCCCATACCCACAGCACGGTTTCGCGCGAGAACATGACGGCGCTGGTGGATGGCTACCAGACCTCGAAGACGTTGCAGATCGGCGAATTGTGGGCTTTGCCGTCGATCATCCGTTTCGTTCTCATCGAAAATCTTCGCCGCATCTCCATCCGTGTAGAGCGTTCGCGCCGCATGCGCCAGAAGGCGAATGAGGTCGTCGATGAAATCATCCGTCTGAACGATGCGGAAGCGTCGGCGGCGCTTCTCAAGCAGGTCGATTCGCTGGTGGACGACCCGACTTTCGCGACGCAGTTCCTTTATCGTCTGAGGAACGGTTCGCAGACCTCCGGTTTTGCCGTTGCCTGGCTCGAAGAGCGTCTTCACGCTGCCGGCACCGATGCCGAAAACGTCATGATGTCGGAACATAACCGCCTGGCATCCGGCAATGTGACGATGGGCAATATCGTCAAGAGCCTGCGCGAAATCGACGATACCGAATGGTCGGTGTGGTTCGAGGAAGTCAGCCATATCGACAAGGTTCTGCGCGAAGAGACCGACTACGAGGTTCTCGATTTCGGTTCGCGCAATACCTACCGCAATACGATCGAACTTCTGGCGCGACGTTCTCCCAAGACCGAAGTCGAGGTTGCGCGCGCCGCCGTCGAAATGGCGCGTTCGGAGACGCCGGCCGGGGCGGATGAAACTCATCGCGTCAATGTCGGCTCCGTGCTTGTCGGCCAGCGTCGCTTTGAGCTTGAAAAGGCTTTGGGTTACCGGCCGCTGGTGTCGCAGCGTATCGTGCGCTCGATGCGCAAGTTCAACTGGCTGGCAATCGCCGCGCCGGTGCTTCTCATCACCGCGCTCGCCATGCTCGCTGTCGGCTGGTTCCTGGCGCAGGCCGGCATGCCCTGGTATGTTGTGACCGCCTTCCTGCTGATGTTCGCATTGCCGGCATCCGAAGGCGCGACCGGCCTCTTCAACACCCTCGTCACCTTCTTTGTGAAACCGTTCCGGCTGGTCGGATACGAGTTCAAGAACGGCATTCCGCAGGATGCCCGCACATTGGTCGCCGTGCCCTGCATGCTGACCAGCCGCGACAGCGTCGATGAGATGATGCGCAATATCGAGGTGCATTATCTCGCAAATCCGCATGGCGAGATTTACTTCTCGCTGGTGAGCGACTGGCGCGATGCGCAGTATGAACAGTCCGACGATGACCTTGAAATTCTCGACTATGCCAAGCGCGAGCTTGCGGCGCTGAACAGCCGCTACGCCTTTGATGGCAAGACGCGCTTTTACCTGCTGCATCGCCGCCGCCTCTACAATCCGGCCGAAGGCTGCTGGATGGGCTGGGAGCGTAAGCGAGGCAAGCTGCATGAGCTGAACATGCTGCTGCGCGGCGACAAGGACACGACCTTCCTCGGCGGTGCGAACATCGTGCCGACCGATGTCAAATACGTCATGACCCTGGATGCCGATACGCGCCTGATGCGCGATGCGGTGACCAAACTCGTCGGCAAGATGCACCACCCGATCAACCGTCCGGTGATCGATCCGGTATCCGGACGGGTTGTTGAAGGCTACGGTCTGCTGCAGCCGCGCGTGACGCCCTCGCTCACCACCGGCAAGGACGCGTCCGTCTTCCAGCGCGTCTTCTCGATCAACCGCGGTATTGACCCTTATGTCTTCACCGTTTCCGACGTCTATCAGGATCTGACCTCCGAAGGCACCTTCACCGGCAAGGGTCTTTACGATGTGGATGCCTTCGAGGCGGCGCTGAAGGGCCGCATCGAGGAAAACTCCATCCTCAGCCACGATCTGCTCGAAGGCTCCTTTGCGCGCTGTGCGCTGGTGACCGATGTTGAGCTGGTGGAGGACTTCCCGACCCGCTATGAGGTGGAAGTGTCGCGCCAGCATCGCTGGGCGCGTGGCGACTGGCAGCTTCTGCCCTTTATCCTCGATCGTGCCCGTGGCGTTACCGCCATCGGCCGCTGGAAGATGGTTGACAATCTGCGTCGCTCGCTGACGCCGATCGCTTGGTTCTTCGCCTCGATCCTCGGCTGGTATTTCATGGATCCGCTCGGTGCGCTGATCTGGCAGATCCTGCTGATCTTCTCGCTGTTCGTCGCGCCCACGCTTTCCCTGCTGTCCGGTCTCGTGCCGCGCTCCACCGATATCGTGCCGCAGGCGCATTTCCATACCATCTGGTCGGAAATCCGCGCCACCAATGCACAGGTTGCGCTGCGCATCGTCTTCATCGCCGATGCCGCCTGCATGATGACGGATGCGATTGCCCGTTCGCTTTACCGCCTGCTCGTCAGCCACAAGCTGATGCTGGAATGGCGTACCGCCGCCAGCATGCAGTCGAGCGCGCAGGGCAGCATCATCGATTATTATCGCCAGATGTGGCATGCGCCCGTGGTGGCGATGCTTGGCCTGCTGTTTGCGGCGCTGCCGGGCGACAACGCCTTCCTGATTGGCATTCCTTTCACGCTGCTCTGGGTTCTGTCCCCCGCCGTTGCCTGGTATGTCAGCCAGTCGGCTGAAACCGAGGACCGGCTGTTCGTTTCGGAACACGTCTCTTTCGAGCTTCGCAAGATCGCACGCCGCACCTGGCGTTATTACGAGGCCTTCGTGACGCCGCAGGAAAACCACCTGCCGCCGGATAACTTCCAGGAAACGCCGGAGCCCATCGTCGCTTCACGTACTTCGCCCACCAATATCGGCGTCTATCTGCTTTCCATTATTTCGGCGCGCCAGTTCGGCTGGATCAGCTTTACCGATACGCTGGAGCGGATCGAGAACACGATCCAGACCGTCGAAAAGATGGAGAAACATCGTGGCCATCTCTACAACTGGTATCATACCGACACGTTGCAGACGCTTGGGCCGCGCTATGTTTCGGCGGTGGACAGCGGCAATCTCGCCGGTCACCTGATCGCGGTTTCGTCCGCCTGCCGTGATTGGGCAGAAGCGCCGTCCGCGCATCTTCAGGGCAATCTTGACGGTATCGGCGATGTCGCCGGCATTCTGCGTGAAACGCTGAAGGCGCTGCCCGACGACCGCAAGAACCTGCGTCCGCTGCATCGCCGCCTCGAGGAGCGCATCATCGGCTTCTCGAACGCTCTCGCCTCCGTCAAGCGCGAGCATGAATTCGCCTCGATCCGTGTCATCAATCTCGCGGTTCTCGCGCGCGATATCCAGAAACTCGCGACCAACGTCGATCACGAGGTGAAATCCGCGCAGAGTGCGGAAGTGACTCGCTGGGCGCAATTGCTCGTTGATTGCTGCGAGGCGCATATTTCCGACAGCGCCATCGACCTCACTAATATGGAGCCGCTGCGCCAGCGCCTCGCATCGCTGCGCGACCGCAGCCGTAACCTCGCCTTCTCGATGGATTTCACGTTCCTTTACCGCAAGGATCGCCGTCTTCTGTCGATTGGCTACCGCGTCGAAAGCAAGGAGCTGGACGAGGCCTGCTACGACCTTCTGGCTTCCGAATGCCGCCTGACCAGCCTCTTCGCCATCGCCAAGGGCGATCTGCCGACCGAGCACTGGTACCGCCTCGGCCGCCAGGTCGTGCCGATCGGTGCGCAGGGCGCGCTGGTCTCTTGGTCTGGCTCGATGTTCGAATATCTGATGCCGCCGCTCGTCATGCAGGAGCGTCAGGGTGGCATCCTCAACCAGACCAATAATCTGATCGTCAAGGAACAGATGAACCACGGCCGTCGTCTCGGCACGCCATGGGGCATTTCCGAAGCGGCATTTAATGCCCGCGATCACAACATGAACTACCAGTATACCAACTTCGGTGTGCCGACGCTTGGCCTCAAGCGTGGCCTTGGCCAGAATGCGGTGATCGCGCCTTACGCATCGATCCTCGCCAGCCAGTATGATCCTGATGGTGCGCTTGAGAACCTCGACAAGCTGCGCAAGCTTGGCGCGCTTGGCCAGTACGGCTTCCATGACGCGGTGGATTTCACGCCGACACGTGTGCCGGATGGCAAGGTCTGCGCGGTGGTCTACAACTATTATGCCCACCATCACGGCATGTCGATTGCGGCCGTCGCTAACGTCGCCTTTGACGGCGTGCTGCGCGAACTCTTCCATTCCGATCCGGTGATCGAGGCGGCCGAACTGCTGCTGCAGGAAAAGGCGCCGCGCGAAGTGCCGGTCATGAGCGCCAAATACGAGCCGGAAACCCCCGGCAAGGAACAGGCCGACCTCCTGCGTGCCGAAGTCCGGTCCATCGCCGACCCGGCCGTGCGCGACCGCGAAGTGGTGTTCCTGTCGAATGGCCACTACTCGACCATGCTCACCTCCACGGGTGCCGGTTATTCGAAGTGGAACGGGCAGGCCATTTCCCGCTGGAAGGCCGATCCGACCGAAGATCGCTGGGGCACCTTCATCTTCCTGCGCGACACCACCAATGGACAATGGTGGAGTGCGACGGCGGAGCCGCGCGTTATCGAAGGTGAAAAGACCAAGACGATCTTCACCGATGACAAGGCCGAGTTCCACAAGACCACCGGCGATCTGCAGAGCGTGGTCGAATGCATCGTCGCCACCGAGCACGATGCCGAGGGCCGCCGCGTCACCCTGCTCAACGTCGGTTCCGAGGATCGCTATATCGAAGTGACCTCCTATATGGAGCCGGTGATTGCGTCGGAGGATGACGACAACGCCCATCCGCTGTTCTCACGCATGTTCGTGCAGACAGAGATCGGCCGGCGCGGCGACGTTATCCGCGCATGGCGCAACCGTCGCAGCCCGAACGAGCCCGGCACCGTCATCGCGCATCTGGCCGCTGACAATGCCGGCCCGTCGCGCCCGACGGAATTCGAAACGGATCGCGCCAAGTTCATCGGTCGCGGCCGCTCGCTGCGCGAAGCGGCGGCTTTCGATGCCGGTGCAACGCTTTCCAGCACCGACGGCTTCACGCTTGATCCGATCCTGTCGCTGCGCCGCACCGTGCGCGTGCCGGCGGGCAAGAAGGTGAGCGTGATCTTCTGGACGATTGCTGCGCCAAGCCGTGAAGAAGTCGACAAGGCGATCGACCGTTACCGCCATCCGGATGCCTTCGCGCATGAACTCGTGCATGCCTGGACGCGTACGCAGGTACAGATGCGCCATGTGGGCGTCACCTCGCAGCAGGCGGCGGCCTTCCAGCATCTCGGCCGTTATCTGACCTATCCCGACATGCATCTGCGGGCGGATTCGGAAACCCTGAAAACGGGCCTCGCCTCGCAGCGCGCTTTGTGGCCGCTTGCGATTTCGGGCGACTTCCCGATCTTCAGCCTGCGTATCAACGACGATATGGACATGGATATCGCCCGTGAAGCGCTGAGCGCCCATGAATATCTGCGCTCGCGCGGCGTGATCTTCGATCTCGTCATCGTCAACGAACGGGCCGCGTCCTACGCACAGGACATGCAGCATGCGCTGGATCATATTTCCGAGGCGCAGCGCCGCATCAATCCCGCCGATGGCGGTCGTCCGCACGTCTTCTCCGTGCGCCGCGACCTGATGGATGAAGAGACGTGGAGCGCGCTTCTCGCCGCTTCCCGCGTCGTTCTCCACGTGCGCAACGGCAAGATCGTCGACCAGATCAACCGCGCAGTATCGCTGTTTGCGGCCCATCGCGGCCCCGACGGCACGAGCGATGCGGCACAGGCCCGTCTGCCTGTTCCGGTCTTCCCTGTGGCGGAGCCGGTGGAAGATGCGGGCGATCTCGATTTCTGGAACGGTTTCGGCGGTTTTACCAGAAGCGGTCAGGAATATGTCGTGCGCCTCAATGGCGGGCAGTCCACGCCGCATCCATGGATCAACGTCATCTCGAACGAGAATTTCGGCTTCCATATTTCGGCCGAAGGCGCCGGTTTCAGCTGGAGCCGCAATTCGCGCGACTATCAGCTGACACCCTGGAGCAACGATCCGGTCATCAACCGGCCGGGTGAGGCCTTCTATGTCGCCGATGTGGAGACAGGAAAGCTCTATACGCCCTGTGCCGCGCTGTCGCGCGATCCCGAAGCCATGTTCGAAACCCGCCACGGTCTCGGTTACTCCGTGTTGACGGGCGTGGCCGATACGCTGGAGGTGGAGCTGACGCAGACCGTGGACCGTGAAAAGCCGGTCAAACTCTCGCAGGTCATCGTTCGCAACAAGGGTTCGAAAAGCCGCCGCCTGAAGGTCTATGCCTATGTGGAATGGGTGCTCGGCAATAACGGCCAAAAATCCGCGCCGTTCATTCTGAGCAGGCACGATGCCGGCAACAATACGATCTTCGCGTCGAACCCCTACAGCATCGACTATAGCGCCCGCACGGCGTTCCTGACGCTCGACAGCGAGGCGAGCGGGTTTACCACCAGCCGCCGGGAATTCATCGGCCGCTTTGGGTCGGCGCAGGCGCCGCAGGGCATCGTGTCCGGGGCTGCACTCAGCGGCAGCACGGAGGTCGATGGCGATCCCTGTGCCGCGCTGATGCAGGAAATCCACTTGAAGCCCGGCGAAGAACGGCACATGACCTTCATTCTCGGCGATGCCGACAATGCGGAAGAGGCCGAAGCGCTGGTAAAGGACGTTCGTAAGGCGGACTTCCAGACGGTGCTGGATGAGAGCAAGGCGTTCTGGACGGGCTTTACCGGCCAGTTGCAGGTTTCCACGCCCGATTCCGGCTTCAACCACATGGTCAACAACTGGCTGCCCTATCAGGCGCTGGCGTGCCGCATTCTGGCGCGTACTGCCTTCTACCAGTCGAGCGGTGCTTTCGGCTTCCGCGACCAGTTGCAGGATACGCTGGCCTTCCTGCTTTACCAGCCGGATCTCGCCCGCAAGCAGATCCTGCGTGCGGCAGGCCGCCAGTTCCCGGAAGGCGATGTGCAGCACTGGTGGCTGCCGCTGACGGGCGCCGGTGTTCGTACCACCATTTCGGACGATGTGGTCTGGCTCGCTTATGCGATCAACCAATATGTCTCGGCCACGGGTGATGCCGCCATCCTCGATGAAAGCATCCCCTTCCTGAAGGGGGCGGCATTGATGCCCGGCCAGCATGACGCTTTCTTCCAGCCGGAAACTAGCGACAGATCCGCCACGCTTTACGAGCATGCGGCGCTGGCGCTCGATCTTGCCATTCATCGCACCGGCGAAAATGGCCTGCCGCTCATCCTCGGCGGCGACTGGAACGACGGCATGAACCGTGTCGGCGTGGGCGGCAAGGGCACCAGCGTCTGGCTCGGCTGGTTCCTGTCCGGAGCGTTGCGCGATTTCATCGAGATTGCGGAAAAGCGTGGCGATACCGACCGCGTCGGCAAATGGGCGGCGCACCGGGAAAAGCTGCGCAATGCGCTGGAAACAGCGGGTTGGGATGGCAGCTATTACCGGCGTGGTTATTTCGATGACGGCACGCCGCTCGGTTCCGCCGAAAGCGAGGAATGCCGGATCGATTCGCTCGGCCAGAGCTGGAGCGTTCTCTCCGGCGAAGGCGAAGAGGCTCGGTCGCGGCAGGCAATGGATGCCGTCATGGAGCATCTGGTCGATGAGCAGACTGGCATTATCCGGCTGTTCACGCCGCCCTTCTCGCGTGCGCCGCATGATCCGGGTTACATCAAGGGATATCCGCCGGGTGTGCGCGAAAACGGCGGACAATATACCCATGCGGCGACCTGGGTGGTTCTTGCCCTTGCGAAGCAGGGTCGGGCGCAGGAGGCATGGAACTGCTTCAAGTTGCTTAACCCCGTCAATCACGCGCTCGATACGGCAGCATCGGAAACCTATCGGGTCGAACCCTATGTGGTGACTGCGGATGTCTACGGTGAAGGCGCTTATGCAGGCCGTGGTGGCTGGAGCTGGTACACGGGTTCCGCCGGCTGGCTCTACCGCGCCGCTGTCGAGGGTATTCTCGGCATCACCCGCACCGACGGCAAGCTGCATATTTCGCCGTCGCTGCCGGAGGACTGGAGCGGTTTCTCGGTGAAGATCACGCTCGACGGCAAGGCCAGGGATATCGTCGTAAGCCGCAAGGCCGATACGGCGGAAGTCTCCGTTTCCGTCGATGGCAAGGCCCTGTCGGCAGGTGATCGGGTGATCCCCTTCGACTGAGACGATCAGGTCTTCGTTCGCCTTTAAACTCAGGCTCCCGTGATAACGCGGGGGCCTGAATTTTTATGGGGGCTACCCTGGCCTCCGACTCAGTCTATGGGTCGGATCATAGCACGACCGGGGCTCCTTCGCAGCGTCGGCTGGAAGCTTCCGCAGCACCGAGATAGGGTCATATTGGCGAGGGTTTTGATGGCGCGGTGCCGGATCGTCCGGTGCCGATGGTCTCGTCACTCTTTTCGAGAAAAGCAGCAGTCGCGAATAGTCGGTCGATCGGGAGGGAGTTATCTTGCAATTCAGCGCATCTTTCACAGAACTTGCACTGTTGGCGTTGCTCGCCATTCTTTCCCTGTCGTTGTCGTGTTGGCTGGCGCGTTACCCACGGAAAACGAGCGTCGGAGTAATGCTTGGCGTGGTGCTCGGAGTTTTCCTGACCAATCTCGCAGCAGGCATTGTCCTTTCTGGGAAATGTCCTCCCCTTCGGGCAGATCGATTTCTGGCTGGCAAGTTCCCTGACCGGAATTCTTCGATAGACGACCTGTGATCTGGCAGGGCCGTCGGGAAACGGGCAAAGAAAAAGGGCGGACAACATGCTGTCCGCCCTGCGTTCATTCCGTCAGCCAGACCCTCAGGAGGCAATGGCCTTCGGCCGGGGCTGCTGGTTTTCGTCTTCCGTCAGCAGGCCGCTGGTGCGCAGCAGCGAGGTAAAGCGTCCGCCGCGCTGGCTCAGCTCATCGAAGGTGCCCTTTTCGATGATCCGGCCCTGATCGAGGAAGAGGACGAGATCGGCATCGCGGACCGTGGAAAGGCGGTGGGCGATGATAAAGGTCGTGCGGTTCTTTCTCAGCGCGTCGACAGCGGCCTTCACCCGAGCTTCCGTTTCCACATCCAGCGCACTGGTCGCTTCATCCAGAACCAGAATGGGAGCGTTCTTCAGTATGGCGCGGGCAATGGCGATGCGCTGGCGTTCGCCGCCGGACAGGCGGTTGCCGCGTTCACCCACCTGGGTGAGATAGCCGTTGATGCGGCTGTCGATGAAATCCGTCGCCGCCGCTGCTGCCGCTGCTTCCACCACTTCCGCATCGGTGGCCGATTCACGGCCGAGGCGGATGTTTTCGCGAATGGAGCGGTTCAGCAGGCCGGCATCCTGAAACACCGTGGCGATGGAGTTGCGGAGCGAATTTTTCGTCACCGTCGAAATATCGGTCCCATCGATCAGAATCTGGCCGGAATCGGGATCGTAGACCCGCTGCAGGAGATTGATGAGCGTGGTCTTGCCGGCACCTGTCGGTCCGACGATCGCGACTGTCTCGCCGGCCTTGGCCGTGAACGAAACGTCGTGAACGCCCTGCTTGGTGTTGGCGAAACCGAAATTGATGTTGCGGAACTCCACGGTGCCGGAGACATTCGACAATTCGCGCGCATCGCCCGGCTCTTCCCGTTCCTTGACGGAATCTTCCAGCACGAAGAAATCCTCGAGCTTGGCGCGGGCTTCGAAAATCTGCGTCACGAATTGGCGCATCTGGTCCAGACGGCCGATCAGGAGATTAGCGAAACCGATGAAGGCGATGACATCGCCGACGCGCAACTCGCCGTTCTTCACCAGCACGGTGCCGATGACGAGGATGATCATCATCGAAACGGTGGAGGCCGTGCGGTTCAAAGCACTGGCAAAGGCCCACCAGTCGAGCACCGGATATTGCGCGCTCAGCAGCTTTTCGGTGAAAGATTTCAGCGCCTTCGTTTCGGCCTCGATGCGGTTGTAGCTGTGCAGCACCGAGACGTTGCTGATGGAATCGCTGACATGGGCAAAAACGCTATGATAGTGTTCTTCGACCGAAGCCTGGCCGTCCTTGGTGCGGCCCATTACCCACTTGCCGATGAACCAGTAGACGATACCGAGGCCGATCAGCACGAAGCTGAGGCGCAGGTCCATGGACATGGCGGTCGGGACGAGCAGCACCAGTGCGACGAAGGTGGCCAGATGCGTGCGCATGAATTCGAGCCAGAGGCCGAACAGCGTTTCGCTGGCGCGCAGCAGCGTGTGGAGGGCATTGGATGTGCCGCGCTGATGGTGCCAGGAAAGCGGCATGGAGATGATGCGCCCGAAGGCTTCCGTCAGCAGCGAAGCGCGCCGGCCATGGGCCAGCCGGTCGGCCTCGCGGGCGACAGCCACATAAGCGACGGTGTTGAAGACACCGAAACCCGCCCAAAGAATGAGAATGGGCGTGACGTTGGTGCCGGAAGAGATGGCGTCGATGATCCGGCCGAACAGCACCGGTTCGGCGATGGTGATCGCTGCAAGAATGACGTTGGCGATGACGACCACCGTCACCCGCCATTTATGTACGGTCAGATAGCGCAGAGCGCGTGTGTAAACCTGAAACAAGGTCAAATTTTCAATCCAGTCCGAGCGTCTTTTTCGAGCGGTTGTTTGTTCGGCCTCAAGGCAAGTTATTTTAGCAAGGTTGCATGAGACGGCGAAATTTGTGTAATTATCGCTCTTTCTGTCTGAATGGCGGCTTAACAGATTGACCGCGCGTGCGAACCGAAAAAAACCGAACCCGATGTTTCCCGGGGCCTGCCGTCACAAGATTTCGCATCTTCGTTTCAGGGATTGCTAACGACGATATGTTCAATCTCAACCGACCGGCGCCCGAGTAACATGACGTCATCGCGGGACCACGTCCTTCGTGTCATTCCCTTCAAGCCAAGCTCCGGACCCCGTGTCTTTATGCATGATATTCTTCACTTCATCTCTGCGTGTTACCAGGCGGGAAGCGCCGACCGCGTTCGTTCCGAATTTGCAACGCTCATTCGCGAATACGGTTTCGACTATTTTCTTGTCAGCAGGCGGATGACCGGGGAGCTCGCCTCCACCGGACACATTCTTGCGCAACATCTGCCCGAAGGCTGGCTGGAGGTCTACAGAGCCAAGAAATACAATCTCGTCGATCCCGTCCGCAAGGTGATCGGCATGGTGCACAAGCCGTTTCAGTGGAAGGAAGCGCTGGAGGGCCTGCCACGTGCGATGCATCGCAAAAGGGCGAGCGTCTTTTTCCACGATGCCGGCCGGTACGGTCTGCAGGGTGGTTACGCCTTTCCAGTGCACGGCCGTGCGGGCTTCATCGGTGCGGTCTTCATTGGCGGCCAGGATCGGCAATTGCCCTCTTTGCAGGTGGAACTGCTCGATGCGGCCACGCGTGCCGTGTTCTGGCGCCTGCTCGATCTTTCCGGGCAGGCGCATGGCTTCAGCAATGCCCCTGACGTTTCCGCTCTCGAACTTACAAGGCGCGAAATGGAGGTGCTGACGCTGATGGCGGACGGTATGACATCCACCGAAATTGGACGCCAACTATCGATCTCCAACCACACGGTCGACTGGTATATCAACGGAATCCAGCGCCGTTTCAGCGCCAAGAACCGGCAGCATACCGTGGCGCTTGCTTTTCGTCATGGTTTGCTGAGCTAACGCAAACAGGACAGTTCTCGCCGGAATTGCCCTTTCCAAGACCGGGTTTTGCTGCTTAATTCCGCAGTGCAGCAGAAATTTTGTTTTGGCGTGTGGGGAGACCGTCTTGAAAATATCGAAAATACTTGTTGCCAACCGATCCGAAATTGCGATCCGCGTTTTCCGGGCAGCGAACGAGCTTGGGATTAAAACCGTTGCGATTTGGGCGGAAGAGGACAAGCTGTCTTTGCACCGCTTCAAGGCGGACGAATCCTATCAGGTCGGCAGGGGTCCGCATCTCGCCAAGGATATGGGACCGATCGAGAGCTATCTTTCGATCGAGGAAGTTATTCGCGTAGCCAAACTCTCCGGAGCGGACGCGATCCATCCCGGTTACGGTCTTCTGTCTGAAAGCCCCGAATTCGTGGAGGCCTGCAACAAGGCCGGCATCACCTTCATCGGACCGACGGCGGATACGATGCGCCAGCTCGGCAACAAGGTGGCTGCGCGCAATCTGGCGATCTCGGTCAACGTCCCCGTTGTTCCTGCTACCGATCCGCTGCCCGACGATATGGCGGAAGTGGAGCGCATGGCCGAGGAAATCGGCTATCCGGTCATGCTGAAAGCCTCCTGGGGCGGCGGCGGACGCGGCATGCGCGCCATCCGCAGACGAGAGGATCTCGCCCGCGAGGTGACGGAAGCCAAGCGCGAGGCGAAAGCCGCTTTCGGCAAGGACGAGGTCTATCTGGAAAAGCTGGTCGAGCGTGCGCGTCACGTCGAAAGCCAGATTCTCGGCGACACACATGGCAATGTCGTGCATCTGTTCGAGCGTGATTGTTCGATCCAGCGCCGCAATCAAAAGGTGGTCGAGCGTGCGCCCGCGCCCTATCTCACCGAAGCGCAGCGTCAGGAACTTGCTGCCTACTCCCTGAAGATCGCCGCCGCGACCAGCTATATCGGCGCCGGCACGGTCGAATATCTGATGGATGCCGATACCGGCAAATTCTACTTCATCGAGGTCAATCCGCGCATCCAGGTGGAGCATACCGTCACCGAAGTCGTGACCGGTATCGATATCGTCAAGGCGCAGATCCATATTCTCGAAGGCGCCGCCATCGGCACCGCGGAATCCGGCGTGCCTCGCCAGGAGGATATCCGTCTCAACGGCCACGCGCTGCAGTGCCGTATCACGACGGAAGACCCCGAACATAACTTCATTCCGGATTACGGCCGTATCACCGCCTACCGTTCCGCCTCTGGCTTCGGTATCCGTCTGGATGGCGGTACTTCCTATACCGGCGCTGTCATCACCCGCTATTACGATCCGCTGCTCGTCAAGGTAACGGCCTGGGCGCCGCAACCGGATGAGGCGATCAACCGTATGGACCGCGCGCTGCGCGAATTCCGTATTCGCGGCGTGGCAACGAACCTCACCTTCCTCGAAGCCATCATCGGTCACGACAGTTTCCGCAACAATACCTATACGACTCGCTTCATCGATTCGACGCCGGAGCTGTTCGCGCAGGTGAAGCGTCAGGACCGCGCCACCAAGCTCCTGACCTATCTTGCCGACGTGACCGTCAACGGCCACCCGGAAACCAAGGGTCGCGCCAGGCCGTCCGAAAAGGCGGCAAAACCCGTCGTGCCTTATATCGACGCGCCGACGCCCGATGGTACCAAGCAGTTGCTGGACAAGCTTGGCCCGAAGGGCTTTGCGGACTGGATGCGCAATGAAAAACGCGTTCTGGTCACCGACACGACCATGCGCGACGGGCACCAGTCGCTGCTGGCCACCCGCGTTCGCACCCATGATATTGCCCGCGTCGCCAGCGTTTACGCCAAGGCGCTGCCGCAGCTTCTCTCGCTGGAATGCTGGGGTGGGGCGACGTTCGACGTTTCCATGCGCTTCCTGACGGAAGACCCATGGGAGCGTCTTGCGCTGATCCGCGAAGGCGCGCCGAACCTGCTGCTGCAGATGCTTCTGCGCGGCGCGAATGGCGTCGGATACAAGAACTATCCGGACAATGTCGTCAAATACTTCGTCCGTCAGGCTGCAAGAGGCGGGGTCGATCTTTTCCGCGTTTTCGACTGCCTGAACTGGGTGGAGAATATGCGCGTCTCGATGGATGCGATTGCCGAAGAGAACAAGCTCTGCGAGGCGACCATCTGCTATACCGGCGATCTGTTGAATTCGGCTCGTCCGAAATACGATCTCAAATATTATACCAACCTTGCCGCCGAGCTTGAAAAGGCCGGAGCTCATATCATCGCCGTCAAGGACATGGCGGGCCTGTTGAAACCGGCCGCCGCCAGGGTTCTGTTCAAGGCGCTGCGTGAGGCGACCGGTCTGCCGATCCACTTCCACACCCACGATACCTCGGGCATCTCCGCCGCGACCGTTCTTGCGGCCGTGGATGCCGGTGTCGACGCCGTGGATGCCGCAATGGATGCCTTCTCCGGCAATACGTCGCAGCCATGCCTCGGCTCGATCGTGGAGGCGCTGGCGGGGTCGGAACGCGATACGGGTCTCGATACCGAATGGATCCGCCGCATTTCCTTCTATTGGGAGGCTGTGCGCAACCAGTATGCCGCCTTCGAGAGCGATCTCAAGGGACCGGCCTCGGAAGTTTATCTGCACGAAATGCCGGGCGGCCAGTTCACCAACCTCAAGGAACAGGCGCGTTCGCTGGGTCTCGAAAGCCGCTGGCATGAGGTGGCGCAGGCCTATGCCGACGCCAACCGGATGTTCGGCGATATCGTCAAGGTGACGCCGTCCTCCAAGGTCGTCGGCGACATGGCGCTGATGATGGTCAGTCAGGATCTGACGGTGGCCGACGTTGAAAACCCTGATCGTGAAGTGTCTTTCCCGGAATCGGTGGTGTCGATGCTGAAGGGCGATCTTGGACAGTCGCCTGGCGGCTGGCCGGTAGCCCTGCAGAAAAAGGCGCTGAAGGGCGAAGCACCCTATACGGTTCGTCCGGGTTCGTTGCTGGAAGATGCCGATCTCGATGCGGAACGGAAGGTGATCGAGACCAAGCTGGAGCGCAAGGTCGACGATTTCGAGTTCGCGTCCTATCTGATGTATCCGAAGGTGTTCACGGATTTCGCGCTGACAGCCGAGACCTATGGCCCGGTTTCGGTGCTGCCCACCCATGCCTATTTCTACGGCATGGAGGATGGCGAGGAACTGTTTGCCGATATCGAACGCGGCAAGACGCTTGTCATCGTCAATCAGGCCTCGTCCGGCACGGATGACAAGGGCATGGTGACGGTGTTCTTCGAGATCAACGGCCAGCCGCGCCGCATCAAGGTGCCGGATCGTGCCCATGGTGCTTCCGGCTCCGCCGTGCGCCGCAAGGCGGAACCCGGCAATGCCGTCCATATCGGCGCGCCGATGCCGGGCGTGATCAGCCGCGTCTTCGTCAACCAGGGCCAGGAGGTCAAGGCCGGCGACGTGCTGCTCTCCATCGAGGCGATGAAGATGGAAACCGCGCTTCACGCCGAACGCGACGGCAAGATCGCCGAAGTTCTGGTGCGCCCCGGCGATCAGATCGATGCGAAGGATTTGTTGATCGCTTACGGGGAATAAAGCCGTATCTGATCATTGATGCAGTGTCAGACGCCCGCCTCTCCGGCGGGCGTTTTTTGTTGCGCAGCCGTAAAAACTCGAATATGCATGTTCGTGCACGTTTATTCCTGTTTATGCATGAGTTCCGATGAGCGATCATTTTGTCAGCGAGCGGCAGGCGCTCATCCTTGCGCAGTTACGGCAAAGCGGCCGGGTGCTGGCGCAGGATCTCGCGCAGAATTTCGGCGTTTCCGAAGACACCGTGCGCCGCGACCTGCGTGAGATGGCAGCCCGGGGAGAATGCCTGCGGGTTTATGGCGGGGCGTTGCTTTCCGACAGCAAAACGGTGCCGCTGAAGACGCGCATTGCCGAGGATGCCGACCGCAAGGCCCTGCTGGCGCGCGCCGTTGTTCCGCTTCTCGAGCCGGGCATGGTCGTCTTCATCGATGCCGGTTCCACCAATCTCGCCATTGCAAGGGCGCTTCCCGCCGGGCTCAACCTGACGGTGGTGACGAATACGCCCGCCATTGCCGCTGAACTGACGGGGCGGGCCGATATCGATCTGGTGCTGATCGGCGGCAAGGTCGATCCGGCCGTAGGTGCTGCGATCGACGCCATGGCGCTTCGGCAGCTCGAACTGATGCGGCCCGATCTCTGCATTCTCGGTGTTTGCGGCGTTGCGGCCGAGACGGGTCTGTCGGCGGATGTTTTCGAGGATGCGGTGTTCAAGCGGCTCGCCTGCAGCGCCAGCCAGCGGATTGTCGCCGCCATCACCACGGAAAAGCTCGGCCACAGGGCAGCTTTCCATGTGCATGATTTTTCTCCACCTCTTTCCCTCGTGCTGGAACAGGATGCCGACCGCGCATTCGTCGAGGCGCTGTCGGCAAAGGGCGTTCAGGTTTATTGCGGCGATGATGACGTCGCTCAGTTTTCTCATGGTCAAGTCTGAAGGATATTGCCGATGAATGGCCCCACGACATTTTCGCCGACAGGCATACGCTCGTCCTATCTGACGCGGCACAGGCTGGGTGTTTCCCTGCTGTTCTTGATGAACGGTTTCATGATGGGGTCATGGGCGCCCAAGATTCCGGAATTTGCGGCACGCCTGTCCCTCAGTGAGAGCGCGCTCGGCCTGATCATCCTGGTTTTCGGCATCGGTTCGCTGGTTTTCATGCCGATTGCCGGTTCGCAGATCGCCCGTTTCGGCTCGCGTACGGTCAGTCTCGTCACTGCGGCGATCTTTTTGCCGACCCTGCTTTTCATTTCCTGGGCGGGCACGGTGTGGGCCGGGGTGATTGCGGTGTTTCTGTTCGGCGGGCTGACGGGGGCGATGGATGTCGCCATGAACGCCAATGCGGTGGCGGTGGAACGGGATATGCGCCGCGCCATCATGTCGTCTTGCCACGCCTTCTGGAGCCTTGGCGGCCTGATCGGCGCCGGTCTTGGCGGTTATCTCATCACGGCCATCGGTGTGCAGGGACATGCCATTGCGCTAACCGTCATCGCGCTCGTGCTGCTGGTCATCGCGTGGCCGCGCGTTCTTGCGGATCGTCCGCATCCGGAGGAGGAACGCCCGAAAGGCGGCCTGCCGCTGACGCCGCTGCCGTGGATCATCGGCCTGATGGCGCTGTTCTCGATGATTCCTGAAGGCGCTATCCTCGACTGGGGCGCACTTTATCTGCGCAATGAACTCGGTGCTTCGGTATCGCAGTCCGGTTTCGCCTTCGCGGCCTTCTCCATGACCATGGCGGCGATGCGGTTTGCCGGCGATCTGGTGCGTGACCGCTTCGGCGCCGTGACGACCCTGCGCTTCTGCTCGGCCATGTCGATTATCGGTCTTATGATTGCCGGTCTTGCGGGAAATTCCACTATCGCGATCATCGGTTTCGCGATTGCCGGCATCGGCATTTCCAACATGGTGCCGATTGCCTTTTCCGCCGCCGGTAACATGCCGGGACTGGCGCCCGGCATTGGTCTCTCGGTCGTCACCACCATGGGTTATTCCGGTATTCTGGTGGCGCCATCGGCCATCGGCTTTATTGCCGAGCATACCGGCCTTGCCAGCGTCTTCATCGCCCTGCCGCTCTTGCATGTGGTGGTTCTGCTGCTTTCGCGGCTCGCCCGCCATGCGGATGGCGCGGGCAAGGAATAGGCGTCTCGAATTTTGCCATGATTGCGGTAAAGTAGAAGCTCTCATGCGTTGGGTGTTGACAAGCAGGCCCCCTTGTTTCACCTCAATTGCCAGACCTTGCCGCAAGCTCCAGAGACCGCCATGACGTCACATGCCGATTACGATCCCAAGCCCCGCCGCGCATCCGTCGCCGTAGACGTGGGCGGTGTCATCGTCGGTGGCGGCGCGCCCGTCGTCGTGCAGTCGATGACCAACACCGATACGGCGGATATCGACGCCACCGTCAGCCAAGTGGCGGCGCTCTTCCGGGCCGGTTCGGAAATCGTGCGCATCACCGTCGACCGCGACGAGAGTGCGGCCGCCGTGCCGAAAATCCGCGAGCGGCTGCTGCGTCTTGGGCTTGATGTGCCGCTTGTCGGCGATTTCCATTATATCGGCCACAAGCTTCTGGCCGATCATCCGGCCTGCGCCGAAGCGCTGGCGAAATACCGCATCAATCCGGGCAATGTCGGCTTCAAGGACAAGAAGGACAAGCAGTTCGGCGAGATCGTCGAAATGGCGATCCGCTACGACAAGCCGGTGCGAATCGGCGTTAACTGGGGGTCGCTTGATCAGGAGCTTCTGACGACGCTGATGGACAAGAACAAGGAGCAGGGTTTCCCTCTCTCCGCCCGTCAGGTCACGCGTGAGGCCATTGTTCAGTCGGCGCTGATTTCCGCCGAGCTTGCCGAAGAGATCGGCCTGCCGCGCAACCGCATCATCCTGTCGGCCAAGGTCAGCCAGGTGCAGGACCTGATCGCCGTTTATTCCATGCTGTCGGAACGCTCCGACCACGCCCTGCATCTCGGCCTCACCGAAGCGGGCATGGGCTCCAAAGGCATTGTCGCCTCGTCCGCCGCCATGGGTTACGTCTTGCAGCACGGCATCGGCGATACGATCCGCGTTTCGCTGACGCCTGAGCCGAATGGCGACCGCACCCGCGAGGTGCAGGTGGCGCAGGAACTGCTGCAGGTTATGGGTTTCCGTCAGTTCATTCCGGTCGTTGCGGCATGTCCCGGCTGCGGGCGCACCACGTCCACCGTCTTTCAGGAACTTGCCCAGAACATCCAGAACGATATTCGCAAGAACATGCCGATCTGGCGTGAGAAATATCCGGGTGTCGAGGCGCTCAACGTTGCCGTCATGGGCTGTATCGTCAACGGCCCCGGTGAAAGCAAACATGCCGATATCGGCATTTCCCTGCCAGGAACCGGCGAAAGCCCCGCAGCGCCCGTTTTTATCGATGGCGAAAAGGCGCTGACCCTGCGTGGTCCCAATATCGCCGCCGATTTTGAAGCGCTTGTGATCGATTACATCGAAAAGCGTTTTGGCCGGAAAGATGCGGCGGAGTAAAGAGTACCGTGAAAAGGCCGGAATTCCACTGTCATACCTCCTGAACCTCTCGGAGCATCAAAACACATGATCAAAAAAATCGCGATCGTCGCCCTTTGCGGGACCTATCTTTCCGCCTGCACCACCACCGATCCCTATACGGGTGAGCAGAAGATGTCGAACACGGCGGGCGGTGCCGGCATCGGCGCCGTGGTCGGTGCTCTGGGTGGTCTGGCTGTTGGCGGTTCGCCGACCGGTCGCCGTAATGCCGCGCTTATCGGTGCGGGCATCGGCGCGCTCGCCGGCGGCGCCATCGGCAATTACATGGATGGCCAGGAAGCCGAGCTTCGCGCCCAGCTTCAGGGAACCGGCGTTTCGGTTACCCGCCGTGGCGACAGCATCGTTCTCAACATGCCGTCGAACATCACCTTCGCGACGGACCAGGATCAGGTCATCCCGCCATTCTATCAGACGCTCGATTCCGTCGCCATCGTGCTGAACAAGTTCAACCGCACGCTCATCGACATCAACGGCCATACCGATTCGACCGGCAGCGCCGGTTACAATCAGGGTCTTTCGGAGCGTCGTGCCGCATCGGTCGCCAATTATCTCGGTGCGCGCGGCGTCGACCAGCGCCGTATTTCGACGCTCGGCTTCGGCCCGTCGCAGCCGATCGCTTCGAATGCAACGCCGGATGGCCGCGCCCAGAACCGTCGCGTCGAAGTGCTGATTTCGCCTCTCAAGGGCTGATCGGGTAATGAAAAGCTGAGTTGAAACCGCTCAGCTTTTTCGTTCAGCGATGAATCTTGCGGCCGCGATGAGAATCGCGGCCTTTTCGCCATAAGGGGCCAGCAGTTCGCTGGCTTCCGCCACTTGCTCCCGCAGCTGGCTACGAGCCCAGTCCTCGCCGCGCAGCGCCACAAGCGTTCCCTTGCCGCGCGCGGCGTCCTTGCCGGTTGCCTTGCCCATGGTGGCGGCATCGGCCGTCAAATCCAGAAGGTCGTCGGCAAGCTGGAAGGCGAGGCCGATTTTTTCGCCGAAGAGACGCAGCCTTTGCCTTTCGGAATTATCGCTGCCAGCGATGATTGCGCCCGCCTCGCAGGCAAAACGCAGCAGTGCACCGGTTTTCATAGCCTGCAATGTAATGACGCCGGCTTCATCGGGTGCTTTCTTTTCCGCAGCGAGATCGAGCGCCTGGCCGCCGGCCATGCCGCCGATGCCCGCTGCGCGGGCAAGCGATAGTACGAGCGCGGCCTTGCGCTCGGCCGCAAGCGGATTTTCATCCGATGCGATGATATCGAAGGCAAGTGTCAGCAGGCTGTCGCCGGCGAGAATTGCGGTCGCCTCATCGAATTTGCGATGCACGGTCGGCTGGCCGCGGCGCAGGTCGTCATCGTCCATGGCCGGCAGATCGTCATGAACAAGCGAATAACAATGGAGGCATTCCAATGCCGCGCCGACATACAGGGCGGCTTCGGCATTCCCGCCCGCAAGGGCGGCACTTTCGATGACGAGGAAGGGCCGCAGGCGTTTACCACCGTTCAGCACGCCATGGCGCATGGCGTCGAGCAGGTTTTGCGGGCGCGTGATCTCATCCGCGCTGGCTTCGCCGGAAAGCAGGCGGCCAAGCAGGGCTTCGGTTTTTGTCGCGTTTTCGCGTAGCTTCGTTTCGAAATTTGTCATCGCAGCGTCCATGCCGCGCTCTTTGGCATGCCGCGCGAATGCAGGCAAACCTTTTCGTGATTCCAGAGGTGTAACTATTTGAGTGGACTCGCCTTGAAGGCGGCAATGGACTATGAAAGGCTTCAATTGGTGCGGGGCTTTGACGAATATTGAGCAGTACGCCTGAAAGCGACGCAGATTACGCCGTGCTGGCGGAAGACCGGAGCAGTCCGAAGGTGGATTTTCGCACGTTGGCAAAGCGTATCGTCATGACCTTGCTGGCTTTGCTGATCCTGCCCTATCTGCTGATTCCGGTTTATGCGCTGCCGTTTATCCGGCCGGTCTCGACGCTGATGCTTGCCGATCTGGTGACCCTGCAGGGATATGACCGGCGCTGGGTGCCGCTTGAGGATATTTCGCCGCGCCTTGTGCAATCCGTGATGATGTCCGAGGACGGGCAATTCTGTTTCCATGGCGGCGTGGACTGGAACCAGATGCAGTCCGTGGTCAGCAATGCGCTTGACGGGGCCGCGACGCGTGGGGCGAGCACCATTCCGATGCAGACGGCCAAGAACCTGTTTTTATGGAACGGCCGCTCCTTCCTGCGCAAAGGGCTGGAGTTGCCGCTGGCGATTGCTGCCGATTTCGTGTGGTCCAAAAAACGGATGATGGAGATTTATCTCAACGTTGCCGAATGGGGACCGGGCATTTATGGAATCGAGGCTGCCGCCCAGCACCATTTCAAGGTGCCGGCCGCACAACTCAGCTCCCGTCAGGCGGCGCTGCTGGCTGTGTCATTACCCAATCCAATCGACCGCGTCGCCAGCAAGCCGGGACGCGGGCTGCAACGGCTTGCCGGCCTTATCGAACGGCGCGCCCGCGCTTCCGGCGGCTATGTCGGCTGCGTGCTGGATTGACCCCGGCGCGCCGCTTCAGCCTTTCTTGAAAATATAGTCGGTTTCCTGACGCAGCGTTTCACCCGGCCGCAGGATGGCGTGCGGAAAATCCGGGTGGTTGACGGCGTCCGGCCAAATCTGCGTTTCCAGGCAGAAACCGGCAAAGGGACCGTAGTGACGGCCATCGAGGCCCGGAACCGGCACATCCAGTTTGAAGGCCGAATAAAACTGCACACCGGGCTCGGTGGTGTGAACCTCAAGGGCGATATCGGAGGCCGGCGAATAGGCGCGGGCAACCTTGCGTTTTGCGCGGCGCTCGGGCGACAGGCAGAAATTATGGTCGTAGAGAACCTGCTCGCCATTCTCCTTGCGCCGCATCGGTGTCGGGTGGCGCAGGTCGAAGACGGTGCCTTCGACGGAGCGGATTTCGCCCGTCGGTATCTGCTTGTCATTGGTGGGCAGGTAAAAATCAGCCGCGATGCTGATCTCATGCCCAAGTGCGGTGTCTGCGCCATCGAGGTTGAAATAGGAATGCTGGCAGACATTGGCGATGGTCGGCTTATCGGTCACCGTTTCATAGACCACCGAAAGCACGCCGCCGTCGAGGATCGTATAGGTGGCCGTGACCGTGCAATTGCCGGGATAACCGGCGCGGCCATCGGGGTCGATGATCTGCAGAACCGCATGGCTTTCGCCATGTTCCATCAGCATCCAGTTGCGCTTGCCCATGCCGTCGCTGCCGCCATGCAGGTGGGTTACACCCTTTTCATTGAGCTCCAACTGGTAGTCGTGCCCATCGATCGAGAACCGGCCATCGCCGATACGGTTGGCGTTGCGGCCGGGGGTGGCGCCGAAATAGGAGGAATATTTGTAGTCCTCGAACCTGTCGAAGCCGAGAACGAGCGGCGGCTGGTGCCCCTCGAGGCGCAGATCCTGAATGACCGCGCCCCAGGTGATGACCTTGGCCGTCAAACCGCCTTTCGAGATGGTGACGCGTTCGACTTTTTCGCCGGTCGCCGTGAAACCGAAATTCTCCCGCGCCGCCGCGTCGCTCATCGTCATTCTCCCTGATGTTGCGAATTGCCGGGCGGACGTTGCGTCATTTCCCGGCAATTCGCAATCCGCAATTTACGCGGCGAGTTTGCCAATGGATTCGAGATCATAGGGTGTCGTCTGGTATATCTCGTTGATCCAGTTGCCGAAAAACAGATGGGCATGGCTGCGCCAGCGGTTGAGCGGGGCAAGCGCCGGGTCGTTGTGTGGAAAATAATCATGCGGAAGCTTGATGGGGACGCCGGCATTCGCGTCACGGAAATATTCGTCGGAAAGCGATGTCGAATCATATTCGACATGGTTGAACATATAGAGCCGGTTGCCCTCTTTCTCATGCACCAGACAAACGCCCATTTCCTCGGATTCCATCAGGATTTCGAGTTTCGGATGTTTTTCGATATCGGCACGGCGTACTTCCGTCCAGCGCGAGACCGGAACCTGGAAATCATCCGAAAAGCCGTTCAGATAGATCGATGAGGGGCAGAGATTGCGGTGACGATAGACCCCGAAAGCCTTTTCCTTCAACTCGTGCTTCGGCACGCCGTGGAAATGATAGATGGCGGCCATCGCGCCCCAGCAGACATTCAGCGTCGAATGAACGTTGGTCTGCGTCCATTCGAAAATTTGTCGCATTTCGTTCCAGTAGGTCACGTCTTCATAGGCCAGCGTTTCCACGGGCGCGCCGGTGATGATGAAACCGTCAAACTTGCGGTGGCGCACTTCCTCCCACGTCTCGTAAAAGGATAGAAGATGTTCTTCCGGCGTGTTCTTGGCGCGATGGCCGCCGATCCGCACCAGCGACAGCTCCACCTGCAGCGGTGAGGCGCCGACGAGGCGCGCCATCTGGATTTCCGTCTTGATCTTGTTCGGCATGAGGTTGAGAAGCCCGATCTGGAGCGGGCGGATATCCTGCCGGATGGCCGCCGTTTCTGTCATGACCCGCACGCCCTCATGAACGAGGGTCTCAAAAGCGGGAAGCGTATCGGGAATCTTGATCGGCATGTCGAACTCTCTTTTCCGGATCACGTAAAGAACGTTGCGAAAACAAAAAAACCGGCAGCGAAATCGCGACCGGTTCCAGGAAATTGCCTTTTTCCTCGACCCTTTAGCGACTTCTTTAAAGTGGCTGCAAGCCGGTCGGCAAATCACCACTGAGGCGTTTCATAATCCCGAAGCGGGCGAAAATCAATATAGGCCGATTTCATCGGGTTTCCGCTTTCCATTTTTGGCCGAGGTGCGATAAGGCAGGGCATGGATAAAGAGCGCTTCACCATTCTGCTTGGCGGCGATGTTACGGTAACCGATCGTCTGCAAAAGGCGGTCGCGGATAGCCGTGTGATTGCGGCCGATGGCGGCATGCGCCATGCCCGGCCGCTTGGCCTTGCGCCGGAGTTGTGGGTCGGGGATTTCGATTCCGCCAGCAAAGAGTTGCTGGAGGCCTGGCCCGATGTGGCGCGGCAGCCATACCCGACCGCAAAGGCGGTGACGGATGGCGAGATCGCGGTATCGGAAGCTCTCTCCCGTGGCGCGCATTCGCTTGTGCTTGTCGGTGCGCTTGGCGGCGCGAGAAGCGACCATGCGCTACAACACCTCCTTTACGCGGTGGCGCTCGCCGAACATGGTATCGACGTTACGCTGACCTCCGGTGAAGAAGAGGCGCGGCCGCTGCTTGCCGGTTCGCTCGATATCGATCTGCCGCCCGCCTCGCTGTTTTCCGTTGCCGGATTTACCGCCCTTGAGGGGCTCGATATCGGCAATGTGCGTTATCCGTTGAAGGATTTTGCGCTTGCTTTCGGTTCGTCCCGCACTATTTCCAATGTCGCGAATGGCGGCCCCGTGCATTTCTCGCTGAAAAGCGGAAAAGCCATCGTGCTCGCCCGCCCTTATGATCTGACCGGAGCCTGACGCCTTGGCACCTCCTATTTTGAAACTCGATGACATCAAGCTGACCTTCGGCGTGACCCCGCTGCTCGATGGCGCCAATCTCCAGGTGGAACCGGGCGACCGCATCTGCCTTGTTGGGCGCAACGGTTCCGGCAAGTCCACCCTGATGAAGATCGCCGCGGGTCTGGTCGAGGCGCAGTCGGGCGAGGTTTTCCGGCATCCGGCCGCCACCATCCGCTATCTGGAGCAGGCTCCGGATTTTGCCAGTTACGACACGGTTCAGGCCTATGCCGAAGCGGGGCTCGGCCCCGGTGACGATCCCTATCGCGTCACCTATCTTCTTGAGCATCTCGGTCTCACCGGGCAGGAACATCCGGCGAGCCTTTCCGGCGGTGAAGCGCGACGTGCGGCTCTTGCCCGCGTCATGGCGCCTGAGCCCGATATCCTGATGCTGGACGAACCGACCAACCATCTCGATTTGCCCACCATCGAATGGCTTGAAAGCGAGCTGCAGCAGACGCGCAGCGCGCTGGTGCTGATTTCGCATGACCGGCGTTTTCTCGAAAAGGTCTCGACCTCGACCGTCTGGCTGGATCGTGGCCAGTCCCGTCGTCTCAATCGCGGTTTTGCCCATTTCGAGGAATGGCGCGACAAGGTGCTGGAAGAGGAAGAACTGGAACAGCACAAGCTCGGCAAGGCCATCGAGCGCGAAGAACACTGGATGCGTTATGGCGTGACTGCAAGGCGCAAGCGCAACATGCGCCGCGTCGGCGAGCTTCAGGCCATGCGTGCGGAATATCGCGGCCACAAGGGGCCGCAGGGCACGGTGCAGGCGACCGTTACCGAAGGTCGGGAATCCGGCAAGCTGGTTATCGAGGCAGACAGCATCACCAAGGCTTACGGCGAGCGCGTGATCGTCGCGCCGTTTTCGCTGCGCGTCCATCGCGGCGATTGCATCGGTTTCGTCGGCCCGAACGGTGCCGGTAAAACCACGCTTCTGAAGATGCTCACCGGCCAGCTGGAGCCCGATAGCGGCACAGTGAAGCTCGGCACCAATCTGGAGATTGCGACGCTCGACCAGAAACGCGAGGATCTCAATCCCAACGATACGCTCGCGCATTATCTGACTGATGGCCGCGGTGAAAATCTGCTGGTCAACGGCGAATTGAAGCATGTGACGGGCTATATGAAAGACTTTCTGTTCCAGCCGGAACAGGCCCGCACGCCGATCCGCAACCTTTCCGGGGGCGAGCGCGCGCGCCTTATTCTGGCGCGCATTCTGGCGCGGCCGACCAATCTTCTGATCCTCGACGAGCCGACCAACGATCTGGATATCGAAACGCTCGATCTGCTGCAGGAAATCGTTGCGGGCTTTTCCGGCACGGTTATCCTTGTCAGCCACGACCGCGATTTCCTCGACCGCACCGTCACCTCCACCATCGCGCCCGTCAATCCGGATGAGCCGGACGGACGATGGATCGAATATGCCGGCGGCTATTCGGACATGATGGCGCAGCGCAAGGGCGCGGCGGAAGAAAAACGCAAGGCTGAGAAACAGGAAAAGGCGAAGGCCGCACCTTCCGCCTCCGCATCGCAGGATCCTTCAAAGGCCAAGGGCAAGCTTTCCTTCAAGCAGAAATTCGCGCTCGAAAATCTTCCGAAGGAGATGGAGAAGGCGCAAGGCGAAATCGCAAAACGCGAGCAGCGCATGGCCGATCCGGAGCTTTTCACAAAGGACCCGGCGGCCTTCAACACGCTGGCGCAGGAAATGTCGAAGCTGCGCGACAAGCTGGAGGCCATGGAAGAAGAATGGCTGGAACTGGAGATGTTGCGCGAGGAACTGGAGGGCTGAAGGCTATCAGTTCCCCGTTTGGCCGGCTCTCCTTCGGCCTTTGACAGAAAAGCAGAATTGCCGTTCTATGCCGGCGTTCGTTTGGAGGAGTTGTGAAAATGCGCATGATTTTCGTCAATCTGCCGGTCAAGAATATCGAGACATCAAGAAACTTCTTCACTGCTCTCGGTTTCAGCTTCAACCCGGAATATTCGGATGACCGCACGCTCTGCATGATCGTGGAAGAGAATATCTTCGTGATGCTTCTCCAGGAGGGACGTTTCCGCGATTTCATCAACGGCGACATTGCCGACGCGACGCGAACCACCGAGGTTCTGACCTGTCTTTCCGCCGGAAGCAGGGAGGAAATCGACCGGATGATCGCCACGGCGCTCGCCTCCGGCGGCAGCGGCTGGAAGCCCGTTCAGGACCATGGCTTCATGTATGCCGGCAGCTTTCAGGATCCCGACGGGCACGTCTGGGAACTGGTGCATATGACGGAGCAGGGCTGACCTCGGCCATCTTGCCAATCAGGGACGGCGGGACTACACCATCATCTTGATCTAACGGGGTGTCTTTTGCGCTTGGGTGCAAAAGGCTGAGAGGCTTGCCAACCCGAAGAACCTGATCCGGTTCATACCGGCGGAGGGATTAGACGGCTTTAACGCAGGCGGCTATTTCCCTATCGTTTTTTGAGGAGATACCCGTGCGCCGTCGTCTTTTCCTGAATTCCCTCGTTGCCGCCTCGCTGTTTCTGCCCGGTCTTGCCGTCGCACAGGATAGACAGGAGCTGACTGTCTACACTTATGAAAGCTTCGTTTCCGAATGGGGTCCCGGCCCCAAGGTAAAGGAGGCCTTCGAGAAGGTTTGCAATTGCACGGTCAATTTCGTCGGCGTGGCCGATGGCGTGGCGCTGCTCAATCGTCTGAAGCTTGAAGGGGCGGGGTCCAAGGCGGATGTCGTCGTCGGTCTCGACACCAATCTTGTCGCGGAAGCAAAACAGACCGGTCTGTTCGATGTCAGCGGCATCGATGCATCGGCGGCCAAGGTGCCGGGCGGCTACACGGACGATGTTTTCGTTCCCTATGATTACGGTCATTTCGCTGTCATCTATGATACGCAGACGGTGAAAAACCCGCCGGCGAGCCTGAAAGACCTCGTGGAAGGCGACCCCTCGCAGAAAATCGTCATTCAGGATCCGCGCACCTCCACGCCGGGGCTTGGCCTGCTGCTATGGGTGAAATCGGTTTACGGCGACAAGGCCCCGGAGGCCTGGGAAAAGCTCAGGAAGCGTATTCTCACCGTTACGCCGGGCTGGTCGGAATCCTATGGCCTCTTCACCAAGGGTGAGGTGCCGATGGTGCTCTCCTACACCACCTCACCCGCCTATCACATGGTCGCTGAAAAAACGGATCGTTATCAGGCCGCCGCCTTTTCCGAAGGGCATTACATCCAGATCGAGGTTTCCGGTCTCCTTAAAAACGCGCCGCACAAGGAGCTGGCAAAGCAATTCCTCGCTTTCACGCTGACATCCGGTTTTCAGGATGCCATTCCGGAAAACAACTGGATGATGCCGGTCGCGGCGACCTCCAAGCCCTTGCCGGAGGCGTTTTCAAAACTCGTGGTGCCGCAGAAGACTTTCCTGATGGATCCGGAAGAGGTGGCGAAGAACCGCAAGGCATGGATCGATGAATGGCTTGCCGCCATGAGCATGAATTAAGGAGGAGGCACACCCACGCATGATGCTGCGTCGCGATTACCGGCGGTCGATCATTTTCGGAACGGCGGCTTTTGCCGCCGTTTTCCTGTTCATGGCGCTCGCGGTTGCGGCTCTCCTGTCCTTTGATGCCGGCGTGTCCGCTGCTGGCATCATGGATGCCTATACGCTGCGCATCCTGCGTTTCACGCTTTATCAGGCAACGCTTTCCACTCTTCTTTCCATTGGTCTCGGCCTGCCGGTGGCGCTGGCGCTTTGCCGTCGGCGCGAGTTTCCGGGAAGGATCTGGATCGTCAGACTGATGGCGGTGCCGATGGGGCTGCCGGTGATCGTCGGCGCCTTCGGTATCATCACCATCTGGGGCAGGCAGGGCGTTTTGAATTCGGCACTCGTTTTTGCCGGGGCGGATGAACCTTTCAGCATTTACGGCCTGTCTGGCATTCTTATTGCCCATGTGTTTTTCAATCTGCCGCTGGCGGTGCGGCTGATGCTGGCCGGGCTGGAGCGTATTCCGGGCGAATATTGGCGGATGGCGGCGAGCCTCGGCATGGGGCCGGTTTCGGTGTTCCGCTTCATTGAATGGCCGGCGGTCTCGCGGCTTGTTCCCGGCATTGCAGGGCTCGTTTTCATGCTGTGCGCCACCAGCTTCACGCTCGTGCTTCTGCTGGGTGGCGGGCCGGCGGCAACGACGCTGGAAGTGGCGATCTATCAGGCGCTGCGGTTCGATTTCGATCCGCAGCGGGCGATCGCGCTTTCGGTTCTGCAGATCGTCCTCACAGCGATCCTGCTCGGCCTTCTGGCTTTTTTGCCGACACCCGAAGCGGAAATTGCCTCGCTTGGCCGCCCCCTTCGCCGTTTTGACGGCAAGAGTATTGTTGCCCGTCTTTGGGATGGAATGGCAATCGTTCTTGCTGTTCTGCTGATTGGTCTGCCGCTTGTCGCCATAACAGTCTCGGGTCTGAGTGCCGATCTGTTGCGCCTTCTGTCCGCGCCGATCTTTCTGCGCGCGGCCGCGACCAGCCTTGCGATCGCCATGCTTTCCGCAGCCCTTGTCGTGCTTTGCTGCTTCGCGATCATCAGCGCGCGCCAGGCCGTGGGTTCCGGACGACATGCGGCCCGACTTCTACGATTTCTGTCCACCACGCTTGGGGCAGGGTCTTCGCTTGTGCTGCTGGTGCCGCCCGTTGTTCTGGGAAGCGGGTGGTTCCTGCTGTTGCGGCCCTTTGGAGATGTCAGCCTTTATGCTCCCGTTCTGGTGGCGCTCATCAACATGCTGATGGCCCTGCCGCTGGCCATGCGGGTGCTGGAACCTGCCTTCAACAGTCACTTTTTGCGCACAGGCCGGCTCTCCGCCAGTCTCGGGCTTCAGGGTCTGGCGCGGCTGCGGTTTGCCGATCTGCCGGTTTTGTGGCGGCCACTGCTCATGGCGTTTTCCTTCGCCATGGCCCTGTCGCTTGGCGATCTCGG
The DNA here is from genome assembly GCF_006970545.1 of Agrobacterium sp. T29. Classification (NCBI taxonomy): domain Bacteria; kingdom Pseudomonadati; phylum Pseudomonadota; class Alphaproteobacteria; order Hyphomicrobiales; family Rhizobiaceae; genus Agrobacterium; species Agrobacterium sp. T29. Next base: position 2,533,945 of record NZ_CP040640.1, on the reverse strand, counting down.
GGCGGTTGCCCTGTTCGGATCGGAAAACTTCGTCACCCTGCCATGGCTGGTTTACAGCAATATGGGCAGTTACCGCACCAATGATGCTGCCGGATATGCGTTTATCCTCGGTATCGTTTGCCTGCTGCTTGCCGCAGGTGGTGTTTCCCGGCAATCGCAATCGGCAAGGGCGAGCATATGACGGATTTTGCAGTGGAGCTGGACAAGGTGAGGCTGCGGCTCGGAACGCAGGATTTCGATCTCGATTGCGTATTTCCGCAAGGTCAGGTGATCGCTGTTGTCGGCGCATCCGGTTCGGGCAAGTCAACGCTGCTTAATCTCATCGCCGGTTTTGAGGATCCCGATTCCGGTCGCATCTTGATCGGCGGAGAGGATATGAAGGCGCGCGATCCTTCCGAAAGACCGGTCTCATCGATTTTCCAGGACAATAATCTTTTTGCCCATCTCGATATTTTCACCAATATTGCGCTCGGTGTCAGCCCCGGGCTGAAGCTGCGGACGGAGGACCGGCAGGGGATCGACGTGGCGCTTACACGCGTGGGTCTTGCGGGTTTTGACAAACGTCTGCCGGGCACGCTTTCCGGTGGGGAAAGGCAAAGAGCCGCTTTGGCGCGGGCACTGGTCAGGAAAAAACCTGTCATGCTGCTCGACGAACCTTTCGCGGCACTCGATCCCGGGTTGCGGGCGGGCATGGCATCCCTGCTTCTCGACTTGCACGGCGAAACAAAAAACACGGTGATTATTGTCACCCACCATCCCGAAGACATAAAGAAGCTGGCGCAGCAGGTGGTTTTTCTTGATCGCGGCCGGGTTGTCTATGTCGGCTCGACCGCAGATTTCTTCGCCACACAAAATGTGAAGGCGGTGGACAGTTTTCTGAACGGGTGATCGCCTTATTTTCGACGTGTGCCGCTGGCAATCGCTTTAGATGACTTCAATGGCGCTAATTTGCACTTGCCAGTTTCAAGTTGTTGCCCGAGAAAAGATGGGAATTATTGCGTTCTTCAGGAATAATCCGGACTTGATGGATCGTTTTTACCGTTTCGGCATTCATCGCCCGTTGGGGCGAATCTGTTATTCTGGTCTGCAATTAACGGATGATCAGGAACGTTAGGGGCAGGCATAGAGAATGAGAAATAGCATGACTGCACAGTGGAGGCTCTTCTCCCGTTCAGGCCTTCGCCGTTCGGGCAGGATGGCTGCCGCCTATTCCGTGCTGACCGCGTCTGCGGTGTTCCTGTCGTCGTGCCAGTCTCTCTTCAGCCCGGCCTACCAGTCCACCCTGCGCCCGTCGGATAATCCGCAGACCGTGGAAGAGGTGCAGAAGAATGATCCCCGTGCCCAGATGGGTGCGCGCGAGCATCCGCGCATCGTGGCGAGTTATGGCGGTGAATATCGTGACGCCAAGACGGAGCGGCTTGTCGCGCGTATCGCCGGCGCTCTGACGGCCGTTTCGGAAAACCCGCAGCAATCCTATCGCATCACTATCCTCAACTCGCCGGCCATCAACGCCTTTGCTCTGCCGGGCGGATATCTTTACGTAACGCGCGGGCTTCTGGCGCTTGCCAACGATGCTTCGGAAGTGGCCGCCGTGCTTTCGCATGAGATGGGCCATGTCACCGCCAATCACGGCATCGAACGCCAGCGCCGCGAAGAGGCGGAGGTGATTGCCAGCCGCGTGGTTGCCGAAGTGCTGTCGAGCGATCTTGCCGGCAAGCAGGCGCTTGCGCGCGGCAAGCTGCGGCTCGCGGCCTTTTCGCGCCAGCAGGAATTGCAGGCGGATGTGATCGGTGTGCGGATGCTGGGCGAGGCCGGTTACGATCCCTTTGCCTCACCGCGTTTTCTGGATTCCATGGCGGCCTATGCGCGGTTCTCTTCGGCTGATCCCGAAAACGACCAGAGCCTCGACTTCCTTTCCAGCCACCCCAACACGCCGCAGCGCATCGAGCTTGCGCGCCGTCATGCCCGCGCCTTCGGTCAGGACGGTCAGGTCGGGGATCGTGGTCGCGACTGGTTTCTGGATGGCATAGACGGCCTGCTTTATGGCGATAGCCCGCAGGAAGGTTATGTCCGCGGCCAGACGTTCCTGCACGGAACGCTCGGCATCCGTTTTGATGTGCCGGAAGGTTTCGTCATCGACAACAAGGTTGAGGCCGTTCTGGCGACGGGGCCGGGCGATATGGCCATCCGTTTCGACGGCGTTGCCGATCCGAAACAGACGAGCCTTGCCAATTACCTGACCAGCGGCTGGGTTGCCGGCCTGTTGCCGGAAACAGTCAAGGAAACCCAGATCAATGGTCTGGAGGCCGCGACAGCCCGGGCAAGTGCTGATAAATGGGACTTCGACGTGACCGTCATTCGTGTCGGCCAGCAGATATTCCGTTTCCTGACCGCCGTGCCGAAGGGCAATACGCAGCTCGATTCCATCGCCAATACATTGCGCACCAGCTTCCGCAAGATGACGCCGCAGGAAATCGCCTCGCTGAAGCCGCTCAGGGTGCGGGTGGTGACGGTGAAGCCCGGTGAAACCGTGGCGACGATGGCGGCGCGGATGATGGGAACCGACCGGAAGCTCGATATGTTCCGCATGATCAATGCCATGAGCGCTACGGCCACCATCCAGCCGGGCCAGCGGGTGAAGATCATTTCGGAATGAGCTGACGGCCTGTCATTCACCGGTTGCCTGAGACAGGTAGGCGTGAACGAGTGCAATCATTTCCCGTCTGATTTTGGGCGACTGCAATTCTCCGCGGCGGGCGGCATTGTGAATGATGCCGTCAATGGCATCGGACACGATCAGCGCCGCGGTTCTGCTTTCGCCCTTTGTGCCGGCCGTCATATGTGCCGCGATCGCTGCAGCGTAGAGACCGAGATATTCCTGTTCGAAAACGCTGTTGGGATCGTTCGTCCCTTCGTGGCTGGGCGCATCGTCCAGAAGGACCTTGTGAAGACCGGGATGGATGCTGTGGACCCCGATCATGCCGGTCACGAGCTCTTCCACGAATTTCGCAAGCGATTGCCGCTTTTGCGAGACGCTCTTCATGACGGAGAGACAGTCCTCGAGGTGACGATGGCGCACCGCCTCCACAATTGAAATCTTGTCCGGGAAATATTGATAGAGCGAGCCAATGCTGACGCCGGCCGTTTCGGCAACCCTGTTCGTGGTAAAACCCGCCCAGCCATGATCGCTCAAAATGCGAGCCGCCGCGTGAATGACGGCATCGACCGTGGCGCGGGAACGCTCCTGACGCGGCTCCTTGCGCATCTCGGTCTTCCGCTTTGCAATGCGAGTAGACAAGACACCCTCCATGGCGAAAATATAAACATAGTGCTCACATTTTTCAGATGTAAAGGATATTGTGATGAGGGATCTGCTCGGGAGCCTGCTCGGCTATCACCAATGGGCGAACAGGGACTTGTTCGAGAAGCTGAAACACCTCGATCCCGTCCAAAATGCATCCGAACGGCACACGGCAATCCGGCTGATCAATCACTATTACGTCGTCGCGAGGATTTTTTCGGGTCACCTCACCGGAACGGCACATGGCTTTCTCTCGGATAATACCGAGGCAACGCCGCAGCTGGATGATCTTGCGAAGGATGTCGCCGCTCTCGATGGCTGGTATCTCGATTATCTCGAGAAAACATCGCCGGCATCGCTTGGCGAATTCGTCGCCTTCACCTTCACGGATGGGGACAAGGGTTACATGTCCCGCGCTGAGATGATCTCACATATGGTCCTGCATGCGGGCATTCACAGAGGCGAGGTCGCGCGTATTCTGAGCCAGCTCTCCATCACGCCGCCCTGGGATACTTTTGCCGTGTTTCTGCACGGCACGCAGCCGCAGCGGCGTTTGCAGGGGCTATAATAAAAACCACCCGCCCCCTGCGGGGGACGGGTGGCTTTTCTGAAACGATGGCCTCAGGAGCTTATTGCCACTCACGTACGTCGACGAAATGACCGGCGATCGCCGCCGCCGCCGCCATGGCGGGGGAGACGAGGTGGGTGCGGCTCTTATAGCCCTGACGGCCCTCGAAATTGCGGTTCGAGGTGGAGGCGCAGCGTTCGCCGGGTTTCAGGCGGTCGTCATTCATGGCAAGGCACATGGAGCAGCCTGGCTCGCGCCATTCGAAACCGGCTTCGAGGAAAATCTTGTCCAGACCTTCCTTTTCCGCCTGTTCCTTCACGAGACCGGAGCCGGGCACGATCATGGCCGAAACGGTGGGAGCGACTTTACGGCCGTCAACGATCTTCGCCGCCGCGCGCAAATCCTCGATGCGGCCGTTGGTGCAGGAGCCGATGAAGACACGGTCGATGGCGATATCGGTGATGCGCGTGCCGGGCTTCAGGCCCATGTAGTCAAGCGCACGCCACTTGGAGGCGCGCTTGTTTTCTTCCTCGATATCATCGGGATTGGGAACGATACCTTCAACGGAGGTCACGTCTTCCGGAGACGAACCCCAGGAGACGATGGGCGGCAGGTTGGCCGCATCCAGCACCACGACCTTGTCGTAATGGGCGCCTTCGTCGGATTTCAGCGTTTTCCAATAGGCGATGGCCTGCTCCAGCGTTTCGCCCTTCGGCGAGCGAGGCTTGTCCTTGATGTAATCGAAGGTGGTTTCGTCAGGTGCGATAAGACCCGCACGGGCGCCGCCCTCAATGGTCATGTTGCAGACCGTCATGCGGCCTTCCATGGAGAGCGAACGGATCGCCTCGCCGGCAAATTCGATGACGTGGCCGGTGCCGCCAGCCGTGCCGATCTCGCCGATAATGGCGAGGATGATATCCTTGGCGGTAACGCCATCGGGAATTTTGCCGTCGACACGCACCAGCATGTTCTTGGCTTTCTTCTGGATCAGCGTCTGGGTCGCCAGAACGTGCTCCACTTCCGAGGTGCCGATGCCATGCGCCAGTGCGCCAAAGGCGCCGTGGGTCGAGGTGTGGCTGTCACCGCACACGATCGTCATGCCCGGCAGGGTGAAGCCCTGTTCGGGGCCGACGATGTGAACGATGCCCTGGCGCTTGTCGCGCTCGGAATAATATTCGACGCCGAAATCCTTGGCGTTCTGCGCAAGCGCTTCCACCTGAATGCGGCTTTCCTCGTTCTTGATGCCTTCCAGCCGGTCGGCCGTGGTCGGAACGTTATGGTCGACGACGGCCAGCGTGCGGGCAGGTGAGTGCACAGGGCGACCGGCCATGCGCAGGCCTTCGAAGGCCTGCGGGCTCGTCACCTCATGGACGAGGTGACGGTCGATGTAGAGAAGACAGGTTCCGTCCGGGTCACGATTGACGACGTGGTCGTCCCAGATCTTGTCATATAAGGTGCGGGGTGCGCTCATGGCTCTATGCCTTGTCATGGAAAAGGGTAATCAGGGTTCAGAAAGGCGTGGACAGCGGTGCTGTCAGGCGAGCCTAAGTCGGCTGGTGAGCGCCCCGGAAACGCGCGCAAAGAACCGTGCCGGCAGACGCTTGTGGTCCTGCAGCACATAAACATTCTGCGCGAGACATCCGAATTTAGATCCCATGGCAGCCTTCATAGCAGATCGCCGGTTTTACGGCAATATGAATGCGCATAGCCCGGAACGCGACGGCTTGGCATTTTCTATATGCACTGCATCACGGCTGAAGGCCCGTAACGGCCCTGTCCTGCTGGCGTTCTCCAATGGTTATGATGCAATGCAACTTGCGTATTTTGCGATGCACATATAGATGGGTTCCCTTATCATTTGCGTTTCGACGAGAAATCGAAGGGAGGGAAAAGCATATGATATCCGAAAAAGCCCTTATCTCGAAGATCACCTGGCGGCTGATGCCGTTTCTTGGCCTTCTCTATCTCATCGCCTATATCGACCGCCAGAATGTCAGCTATGCCAAGCTGCAGATGGTCGATGCGCTGAGCCTCAGTGAATATGCCTACGGTCTTGGCGCTTCGCTGTTCTTCATCGGTTACTTCATCTTCGAAGTGCCGAGCAACCTTTTCCTCAACCGTTTCGGCGCCAGCAAATGGTTCGCCCGCATTCTGGTTTCCTGGGGTGCCGTCACCATCGCGCTTGCCTATACGCAGAACGCCACGATGTTTTACATCCTGCGCTTCCTGCTCGGGCTTTGCGAAGCGGGTTTCTTCCCCGGCGTGCTCTTCCTGATGACGCTCTGGTTCCCGCGCGATTATCGCGGCCGCATGATCGGCCTGTTCATGATTTTCAGCGCGCTTGCCAATGCCATCGGCGCGCCGCTCGGCGGCATGCTGCTCGATCTGGATGGTTTCCTCGGTTATGCCGGATGGGAATGGGTATTCCTCGCCACGGGTATCCCGGCCGTCATCGCCGGCATCGTCACCTTCTTTTATCTCGACGACACCCCGGAAAAGGCGAAGTTTCTGACGCAGGATGAGAAAAACTGGTTGAAGAACCGGCTGGCCGAAGAAAACAAGGGCATGGAAGAGCATGCGGAGGACGGCTTCAAGGCGCTGGTCAATCCGCGCGTTCTGTTCATGGCGCTCTGCTATGTCGGCTTTCCGCTGGCGGCCTATGGTCTCAGCTACTGGCTTCCGACCATCGTGAAGAGCTTCGGCGTTTCCAACACCGCCAATGGCTTCATCAACATCATCCCCTGGGTGATCGTGGCCATCGCCCTGTTCGTTGTGCCCCTGGCCGCCGACAAGGCAAAGAACAAGACGCCCTATATTGTCGGTCCTGCCTTCATCGGCGCCTTTTGCCTGTTGATGTCGGCATTGCTGAGCGATCCGGTCTTGCAGTTCGCCTTCCTTTGCATCGCCGCCGCAGGCATCTTTGCCGGCCAGCCGGTGTTCTGGAGCCTGCCCGGCCGCTTCCTCAAGGGAGCAGGGGCGGCCGCCGGCATCGCCGCAATCAATTCCGTCGGTAATCTGGGTGGCTTCGTGGCGCAGAACGTGGTGCCCTGGATCAAGGATCAGACCGGCAGCACCATTGCGCCGATGTTCTTCCTTGCTTTCTGCCTGGCGCTTGCTGGCGTGCTGGTCATCGTCGCAACGCGTAGAATGGGCAATCAGGTCAAGCCTGCCTGACTTTGGAAGATTTCGACGGCTGCCATGAGTGCCAGTGGTCGCATATGTAAAAAATCGTGGCCCGGATGTTTCCGGGCCACGATCATTTTAAGCGGCAAATAATGAATTCTCTTCGAGAGAATTACGCGGTGAACCAGTCGCTACCGGTCAGGTGAACACCGGCGACAACGATCTTTTCGCCCTTGTGCTCGCCAGTGACGTTGTAGGTGAGGATGGTATCGCTATCGTCGATCCTCACCGCCCAGTTGTCGATGGTCGTACCAACCAGTTTCAGCTTGTCCATGGAGGCGTTGAAGCCTTGGATGCTGTCGGTGGCGGAGCTCTTGGCCATGTCGCCGAGATTGAAGACAAAGGTGTCGGCGCCACCGCTTGCGATGATGTGGTCGATGCCCTTGCCGCCGGTGACGAGCGATGAAGCGAGGTTCACACGGCTCAGGTCGATAGAGTCGTTACCTGCACCGGCGTCGATCTTGACAGAGGTGAAGCTGCCGTCGGTGATGCCAGCGCCGCCGTTCACAGCGCCGGTATTGGCGGCAAGGCCACCCGTGCCAGCCGCAGACGCATCATTGAATGCAGCGCCGGCCTTGACGATGATCGTGTCGTTGCCCGCGCCGGTGTCGATGTTGAAATTGTTTACCCAGGTCTTTTCATTCGAAACGACAGAGACAGTGACCGTGTCGTTGCCTGCACCGGTCGAGATGTTGCCACGCTTGGCATTGAGAACTTCCACGGTGGACGAACCGGTGCCGCCGAGATGAACGTCGACCTGAACGAAATCCTTGAAGATAAGGTTTTCAGAAGTGTCGGACTGGGCGAGAGCGTTCTTTACCGAATTCCATGCCGACGACACGTCAAATTTGAAGCCGTTCGAGCTGGGGTCATAGCCAACATCGACCGTGCCGCCCGCGCCGGTGCCGGGAACCGACACCGCGCCGACATTGACCACGCCGGAGTCGAGCGAAGAACCGTTTTTGACCTGTGCGGTGGATTCGGTGAGGAGCTTATAAGCTTCCTGATCGATCAGATTGGTGAGCGAAGAGACCGAAGCAGCGCCACCATTACCAAAAGTTACTTTTAACGCCATTTTACACTCCCATAAATTTTTGAGAAATCGATGAATTGAAATTAAATTTATAATAAATATTGCGGGTGATATTTAATACGTAAAAAATGATAATACAATATAAGAAATTGTTTTTTTGAATAAAGTGCGTCTTTAACGTGTTGCGGAAATTCCTTTCGCAAAATTATGCAATGGAAACTGTTTATTCCTGCACGAAGGTCTTTTTGAGCCTGTCCTGGAACGGCTTCACAAAATAAGAAAGAACACTCCTTTCGCTGGTTTGTATGAATACTTCGGCCGGCATGCCGGGATATAATTTCCCGCCGGGCAGATGACCCATTCCGGCCTTGTCGGGTTTGATGCGTAGCGCGTAATAAGGTGTGCCAGTTCGGGAATCCGTCTGCAGATCGGGGGCGACGACAGCAACTTGCGCGCTCAAATCCGGCGTCGTGCTTTGATTGAATGCCGTGAAACGAATGGTGACCGGCTGGCCGACGTAAATCTGATCGATGTCCCGTGGGGTTATATTGGCCTCGATGGCAAGCTCGTCCTGCTCCGGCACCACCAGCATCAGAACTTCACCCGGTTGAATGACGCCGTTTATATTGTGCACCGAGAGCTGGTAGATGCGACCGGCAATCGGCGAGCGGATGTCGAGGCGATCCAGCTGGTCGCGCGTTGCCGCCAGCCGCTCTTCATATTCCGCGACGGTTGCTTCGATCGATGTCAGATCTTTCGTGACTTCCGATTTGCGGTCTTCATCGAGCTGAAGCAATTGCAGGTCCAATTCGCTCAACTTGCCCACCGTCTGTGCCCGGGCGGCGATATATTGGCCCTGCTGACCTTCGAGATTGGAAAGCTGGCGCTTGAGGAGATTGAGACGCTGAAGCGTGACAAGCCCTTTTTTGAAGAGCTCGTCCGTCTTGGAAACATCTTCCTTTACAATGGCAAGCTCATTGTCCGTTGCCTCCACCTGCACCTCGAGGCCACGTGCCTCGTCGTCGAGCTGATCCTTGCGTGTTCCCAGCTGCTTTTTCATGCCGATCAAGGCGTTGCGACGGCTGTTGAAAAGGTTCTGTTCGCTGTCGATAAAGGTCTTGGCCGCCTTCGAACTCGTCAGGGCCGCCAGATCTTCCTGCACGGTGAAAGACGACGCCTCGGCAATTTCCGCACGCAGACGAGCCCGACGCGAATAAAGCTGCGCAAGCGTATTTTCGACGATGGAGAGGTTGGCCTGCACGACGGTAGCGCTCAGCCGCAACAGGACCTGACCGGCCTCGACCCTGTCGCCTTCGGCAACATTGATCTCGCTGACGATGCCACCGGAAAGATGCTGGATTTTCTTGGAGTTGCCTTCAACGACAACCCGGCCGGTGGCCACCACCGCGCCGGCAAGCTTTGCAAAAGCCGCCCAGCCGCCCAATCCGACCAGTAGGCCAAGGGCGAGAACGATCACTGCGGTCGAGTGCCTGAGAATGGAGGCATTCGTCATGCCGGGTTTTTCCGCCTCAACCATTTTCGCTCACCCGGTTTTCAATCTTGCGCGTTTCTTCCTCCTCAGGCACCTGGCGGATGTTCTGCCGCAGGATTTGCGCGAGCACCTCCTCCTTGGTGCCAAAGCGCAGCATTCGGCCGTTGCTCATCACCATCACCAGATTGACGCTTTCGATAGCGCTGGGGCGATGGGCAATAACGACGACAATGCCGCCACGCGCCCTGATGTCGCCAATGGCATTGCGCAGGGCCGCTTCGCCTTCGCTGTCCAGATTGGAGTTCGGCTCATCGAGAAGAACGAAGAAGGGTTCGCCAAACAGTGCGCGGGCAAGGCCGATGCGCTGTTTCTGCCCGCCCGACAAGGCCTCGCCACGGTCGCCAATATAGGTATCGTAACCGTTGGGCAGGTTGAGGATCAGCTCATGCACCTGCGCGGCCTTGGCTGCGGCGACAACCGCTTCCGCTGTCGCATCGCGGTCGAAGCGCGCGATATTCTGCGCCACGGTCCCCGGCATCAGCTCCACCTGCTGGGGCATGTAGCCGATGGATTTACCGAGAAACTCGAAATCCCACTGGTTGAGCGCGGCCCCATCGAAACGGACGGAACCGCGTTCATAGGGCCAGATGCCGGTCATCAAGCGTGCCAGCGTGGATTTGCCCGAGGCGCTTGGACCGATGATGCCGAGGCCATCGCCTGCGTTCAGCGTGAAGGAAATATCGGCGACCGTATCGCGCACGCCATTGGGTGGCCCACCGGTTACCCGGTCAACGGCGACGGTATATTGCGGGCGGGGCAGGGAGAGCGGCGGCGACGGTTCGGGCACCAGTTCCAGGAACTCGTTGACGCGTTTCCAGCCCTGTCTTGCGGTCATGAAGCTGCGCCAGTTTGCAATCGCATGCTCGACAGGGCCGAGCGCCTTTGCGGAGAGGATCGAGCCCGCGATGATGCTGCCCGCCGATGCATTGCCGTCGATGACAAGCACGGCGCCGATGGCCATGACGCCGGATTGCAGCAACAGGCGGAAGGTTCGCGACATGGCGCCGAGCATGCCGGCCGTATCGGAGGTCGACAGGGTGACGGCGCGATATCTGGAGTGCAATTCGTCCCACATGGATGTCACCGCCCCCATCATGCCCATTGTCTTGATGGATTCGATGTTGCGCTGGCTGCTGCCGACGAGGACGTTTCTCTGCCCTCGCGCAGTATAAGCCTGCTTTGTCGCCCTTTCGGTCAGCCAGTTCGTGAGGAGCGTCAGCACGATGAGAACTACGGCTCCGCCGAGCACAGCGAACCCGATCCACGGATGCAGGGCAAAACAGATCAACAGATAGATGGGCAGCCAGGGAATGTCGAAAAAGGCCGCCGGGCCCGGTCCTGAGAGGAACTGACGGATCTGATCGAGATCGCCGACGATCTGCAGCCCATCGACCTTTCCCGAGGCAAGGAGCGGCGCACTGATCGACGCCCTGAAAAGCTTCTGATTGAGCGCGTCGTCCATATTGTCCGAAATACGCGCCAATATACGGCCTCGCAGCGCGTCGAACCCCATAAGGAACGCGTAGAGAACGATCAGGAGAACGACCAGCGCCACAAGGGATGGAATGCTCTTGCTTGGTAGAATGCGGTCGTAAACTTCCAGCATGAAAAGCGAGCCGGAAAGATTAAGAATGTTCATCAACGCGCTGGCGAGACCAACGGCGAAAAAAGCGGACTTATTTTTTGTTAAAAAAGAATTAAATAAAAACATAATAACACCTGAAACGGCAAGAAAATCGCACAATAAATGCAATTAGGCAATGCTGTTCGAGGATGGGCTAAAACACTCGAGCAAGAAATCAGGCAGGCATTTGTTGCCGGTCGAAATCCGCCGCATCTTTCCGCAAAGGAAATGACTGAAAGAGTTTCGGTATTCTCTGGCCAGCCAATGCTCGCCAAACGCGGTTTTCAAGCCGCATGCGTGCCTTGCTACGTTATATCGGCGCAACAAAAAAGGCGGCCCGAAGACCGCCTTTTAATCAATCCATCGAAATGGAAATCTTATTCCGCTGTGGCTTCCGCAGCCTTTGCTGCTTCTTCCGCTGCCTTGGCTTCTGCGGCTTCGGCTGCTGCCTTCTCGGCGGCGAGAGCCTGTGCTGCTGCTACCTTTTCGGCTTCCAGACGTGCCTTTTCGTCGGCAAGCGCCTGACGCTCGGACTCGTTCAGCTTGCGGGCGCGCGTACCGGTGTTCTCAACGATACGGGCAGCCTTGCCGCGACGGTCGCGCAGGTAGTAGAGCTTCGCGCGGCGAACCTTACCGCGGCGAACGACTTCAACGCCTTCGACCAGCGGGGAGTAGATCGGGAATACGCGCTCGACGCCTTCGCCGTAGGAAATCTTGCGAACGGTGAAGCTTTCGGAAAGACCGCCGCCGGAACGGGCGATGCAAACGCCTTCGTAAGCCTGTACGCGGGTACGGTTACCTTCGGTAACGCGCACGTTGACGCGCAGGGTGTCGCCCGGAGAGAACTCGGGCAGGGTGCGCTTTGCTTCGATCTTGGCGGCCTGTTCGGCTTCCAGCTGCTGAATGATGTTGGTCATGTTAACCTCTGATTTCTTCTGAAACAGCCAGAGCGCTCAACGGTTCGTCTGTCGGTCAATGCCTTCAGACCATGCCTTGCGGCAGGAGCGGGTTCGCCATTCTTTGCTTTCGGTTGGGATATTTCCCATTTCCACGCGGGCACATACACGAGGATGCGCCGTTTGTCATCCCTTTCATGACAATATTTTATCAATTACGCGTCGCGTTCCGGCAGTTGCGAAGCGGCGCGCTGGCGGATATGGCATGGGAACCTTGGGAGGGGCCATGTCCATATTCATTATTATCATGCTGTTCGCCACCGGCTTTCTGTCGGGTGTCGTCAATGCGATTGCCGGTGGCGGCACCTTCCTGACCTTCGGGGCGATGACGTTGGCCGGTCTGCCGCCCATCGTCGCCAACGCCACGTCAGCCATCGTGCAGTTTCCGGGCTACATCACCTCCGTGATCGCCTATGGGCCGGAAATCCGCGCCCATTGGCGCGAGGCGATCCTTCTGTCGGGCGTTTCAGTCGTCGGCGGGCTGGCCGGAGCGCTTCTGCTTTTGTCGCTCGACAATCCCTCCTTCCGCCAGCTCGTACCATGGCTGCTTCTGGCTGCCACCGCCGTTTTCGCTGCCGGCCCGTGGCTGCGGCCGAAGGCGAGCGCCGAACGTTCGCCCGGCAATTTGCCGAGCCTCGTCTTTCAGGGGCTCGCTTCCGTCTATGGCGGGTTTTTCGGTGCCGGCATGGGCATCATGATGCTGGCCATTCTCGGAATAACCTCGGGCGGCAGCTACCATCATCTGAACGCGCTGAAGAACCTCTTGTCAGTCGTGATTGCCGTCATTGCAATCACGATCTTCGTCAGCGGTGGCGTCGTTTCCTGGTGGGCGGCGCTCATCATGTTCCCTGCGGCCGCACTTGGCGGCTATGCGGGCGTGCATACGGCACGGCGGGTGCCGCAGTGGATCATCCGCTGGCTGGTGATCGCCGTCGGGCTGGTGCTGACGGCCTATTATTTCGTTTCGGCCTGAGCCTTTACCAGAAGGTCCGGACGTCTTTCCTGCGTCAGCTTCAACGCCTGTTCATGACGCCACCTGTCGATGACGGCGTGGTTGCCGGAGGTGAGAACGGCTGGGATGTCGCGGCCTTCCCAGACCTGCGGGCGGGTATAGTGCGGATGTTCCAGCAGTCCGCCTTCGAAGCTCTCATGCACACCGGAAAGATCGTTGCCCATGACGCCCGGCAGGATACGGACGACGGCATCAAGAAGCGTCAGCGCCGCCGGCTCGCCGCCGGAGAGGATGTAATCGCCGATCGACACTTCCTCCAGCCCGCGCGCCTCGATCACACGCTGGTCGACGCCTTCGAAACGGCCGCAGACGATAATCGCGCCTTCTCCGGCCGCCAGTTCACGCACACGGTTTTGCGACAGCGGCTTGCCGCGCGGGCTCATCAGCAGCCGCGGCCGTGTGTCGCCATCCGAAACATGGTCGATGGCCGCCGCCAGAACGTCGGGTTTCAGCACCATACCGGCGCCACCACCTGCCGGTGTGTCATCGACGCTTCTGTGTTTGTCGGTGGCGAATTCGCGAATCTGTACGGCGTCCAGCGACCATTGCCCCCGCTCCAGCGCCTTGCCCGCCAGCGAATATCCGAGATGCCCCGGAAACATTTCCGGGTAGAGCGTCAGAACGGTAGCCTTGAAGGTCATGACTTTATTTCTTGCCGAACGGCGATACGCCGGTTTCGTCCTTGTCGTCGGGATTGTCGATCAGTCCGGCGGCCATCGGATCGATGAGAATGCGACCGGCTTCGAGGTCGATTTCCAGCACGGCCGCTTCCGAAAAGGGAATGAGGGCAGGGCGACGGCCTGCGCCTTTCAGTTCCAGCAGATCACCAGCGCCGAAATCATAGACGGCGCTGACGGCGCCATAACTTTTGCCATCGGCATCGACGGCTTCCAGCCCTTCGAGGTCGGCATAATAAAACTCGTCATCGTCAAGCTCGTCGTCAGGCAGATTGTCGCGCTCGATGAACAGTTCCAGCCCATTCAGGCTTTCCGCCGCATTGCGGTCGTTGATGCCTCTGAAACGAACCACGACGACGTTCTTGCCCTCGCGCACTTCCAGAATTTCGAAAACACGGCCATCGGCGGTAACAAGGTTGCCATAGTCGCCGAGCGCCATCGGATCGGCCGTATAGGTGCTGACACGGACTTCGCCGCGCAGGCCCTGCGCGCCGCCGATCTTTGCCATGAGTACCGGGTTTTCCAGCTTTGCCATCGGGCCGTCCGTCTTCTGGTGTTGGTTGCGTCAGCTTTAAGGTTTGTTGACGCCAAAATAAACAAAAAACGGGCAGCATGGAAAACCACGCCACCCGTTCTTCAAAAGTTTCCGTGCAGATTATTCTGCAGCAGAGGCTTCCGCAGCAGCAGCGGCTGCATCTTCAGCCTTCTGCTTCTTTTCAGCGATACGCTCGAGAGCGCGCTTGCCCGGCTTTGCCTTTTCCGGGTTGCTGCGAGCGGCGCGCTCGGCAAGGCCGGCTTCTGCGAGGAAGCGCAGAACGCGGTCGGTCGGCTGTGCGCCCTTGGCGATCCATTCCTTGATGAGGTCAGCCTTCAGCTCAACGCGCTGCGGGTTGTCCTTGCCGAGCATCGGGTTCCAGGAACCGACCTTCTCGAGGAAACGGCCGTCGCGGGGCGAACGGGCGTCAGCAACGACGATCTGGTAGTACGGGCGCTTCTTGGAACCACCGCGTGCGAGACGAATTTTCAGTGCCATGTTATTTACTCCTTAGGATGGCTTGTCCGCCGTTCAGGCGGTCTTTTCGGTGCCGCCATGTTCGGCGGCGATTGCTTCATGATGCCGGATGACTTCCTTGATGATGAAGTTCAAGAACTTCTCGGCGAAATCCGGGTCCAGATTGGCGTCCTTCGCCAGGCGGCGGAGGCGTTCGATCTGGTATTCCTCGCGCGCCGGGTCGGCCGGCGGCAAATTGTACTTTGCCTTCAGCACGCCCACCGCCTTGGTACAGCGGAAACGTTCGGCAAGAATGTGAACCAGTGCGGCATCGATATTGTCGATCGACTGGCGGTATTCGGAAAGCTGGGCTTTCACCTCTGCATTGTTCACTGGTGTCCCCCTCACTTCTTTTTCGGAAAGCCGGGCAGGCCCGGCATGCCGCCAAGACCGGGCAGCTTGGCGCCACCCAGACCCGGCAATCCGCCCGGCAGACCGCCAAGACCGGGCATGGTGCCCGGCTTGCCGAGACCGGCGGCTTCCGCCTGCTTCTGGAGCGCCTCGAGCTGCTTCGGATCGATGTTCGACAGATCAGGCATGCCGCCGCCAAGGCCACCGAGGCCCATCTTGCCGGCAAGGCCGCCCATCATCTGCTTCATGATGCCGCCTTTGCCCTTGCCGCCCATGGCCTTCATCATGTCGGCCATGCCGCGGTGCATCTTCAGAAGCTTGTTGATTTCAGCGGCATCCGTGCCGGAACCGGCGGCGATGCGCTTCTTGCGGCTGTGCTTCAGAATGTCCGGGTTGGCGCGCTCGGCCTTGGTCATGGAAGAGATAATGGCGATCTGGCGGTCGAACATCTTGTCGTTCAGACCGGCCGAAGCCATCTTGTCCTTCATGCCGGCCATGCCGGGCATCAGCCCCATGATGCCGCCCATGCCGCCCATCTTCTTCATCTGGGCAAGCTGGTCGGAGAGATCGTTGAGGTCGAACTTGCCCTTGGCCATCTTCTCGGCCATGGCGCGGGCTTTTTCCGCATCGATATTTTCTGCGGCCTTTTCGACCAGCGAGACGATGTCGCCCATGCCTAGAATACGGTCGGCGATACGGCGCGGATGGAACTCGTCGAGTTCGTTCATGCGCTCGCCGATACCGATCAGCTTGATCGGCTTGCCGGTGACGGCGCGCATGGAGAGGGCCGCACCACCGCGTCCGTCGCCGTCCATACGGGTCAGCACGAGGCCGGTGATGCCGACGCGCTCATCGAAGTTGCGCGCGAGATTAACGGCGTCCTGACCGGTCAGCGAATCCGCGACCAGCAGGATTTCATGCGGGTTGGACTTCTTCTTGATGTCGGCCATTTCCAGCATCAAGGGTTCGTCGATATGGGTACGGCCGGCGGTATCGAGAATGACGACGTCATGGCCGCCGAGTTTTGCTGCCTGTACGGCACGCGCGGCGATATCGGTCGGCGACTGGCCGGCGATGATCGGCAGCGTGTCGATGCTTGTCTGGACACCGAGCTGGCGAAGCTGTTCCTGCGCGGCGGGACGGCGCGTGTCGAGAGATGCCATCAGCACCTTCTTCTTATCGCGGTCGGTCAGGCGCTTGGCGATCTTGCCGGTGGTCGTCGTCTTGCCCGAACCCTGCAGACCCACCATCATGATGACGACGGGGGCAGGGGCGTTGAGATCGATGGAGACGCCTTCGGTGCCGAGCATCTCGACAAGCTCGTCATGTACGATCTTGACGACCATCTGGCCGGGCTTGATCGACTTCAGGACGGCTGCGCCGACAGCCTTTTCACGCACCCTGTCGGTGAAGGAACGCACGACTTCCAGTGCAACGTCCGCTTCCAAAAGCGCACGGCGAACCTCGCGCAGCGCGGCAGCAACATCGGCTTCCGTCAGCGCGCCACGGCCGGTCAGTCCATTCAGAATGGAACCAAGGCGGTCCTGGAGGTTTTCAAACATCGTTTCTTCCTTCTTCGTTCCGGGGTCTCCGAAACGTCGGTGCTTTCGCTGGCAAAAACAAGACGCAAAGCCAAAAAGCACCCGAGGGCGCATCGCGCTGTCGGGTGTTGACCTCCGGGATCTCTTTATACCTTTGCGGGTCCCGGTCGGCGGCTTGGAGTCGTGAAACTGCCAGCTGATGGGCGGGATAAACAGGAAAGTGCGGGAAAAGTCAAGGCGGCGCGGGTTTGTGGCCGAAAAGGCCCGTATTTCATCTTTGCGTGATTGGCCGCAGGCTGCCATTGGCGGCGCTTGAACGGGCCCCTTTCGCTCCCTATACCTTTGTCATGAAACGTCGAAACTTCTTTCGTTTTTCCGCTCTTGGTCTGCTCGCTCTGGCGGGTGGGGGCCTCTATGCCCGCCGTTCGAACGCGAGCGCCTATTATAGCGGCCCGATCTCCGATCATTTCGACGGGGTGCGCTTCTTCAATCCCGGCGGTTCGCCGCCCGGCAATTTCATGGGCCTTATGAAATGGCGCCTCAATGGCGAGCGCGCCACATGGCCGGAAAGCTATCCGAGCCCCTTTCCCTTCGCAAAACCGGAAGCCCGGATCGAAGGCAGGGACATGCGCGTCACTCTCGTCGGCCATGCCTCCTTCCTTATCCAGACGGCGGGGCTGAATATTCTCATCGATCCGGTGTGGTCGCAGCGCACCAGCCCGTTCAGCTTCGCCGGTCCCAAGCGGGTCAATCCGCCCGGCATCCGTTTCGAGGATCTGCCGCCCATCGATCTGGTACTCGTGACGCATAATCACTACGACCATCTGGATATGGAGACGCTGAAGCGCCTGCATGTGGCGCACAAGCCGCTTTTCATCACGCCGCTCGGCAATGACGCCATCATCCGTACCGGGGTCGAGGCAGCCCGCATCAAGGTGGGCGACTGGGGCGATGTGGTGGAGACGGGGCCGGTTAAAATCCACTTCGAGCCTTGCCACCATTGGTCAGCCCGCGGTCTGAACGACCGGCGCATGGCATTATGGGCAGCCTTCGTCATCGAAACGCCCGGCGGCAAAATCTACCATATCGGTGATACCGGCTTCCACGAAGGCCTCAACTACCACGCCGCGCGCAAGAAGCACGGCGATTTCCGCCTCGCCAACCTGCCTTTCGGCGCTTACGAGCCGCGCTGGTTCATGAAAGGTCAGCACCAGAATCCGGCGGAAGCCGTGGAGGGCATGAAGCTTTGTGGTGCGGCGCATGTCTGCGGCCACCACTGGGGCACCGTACAGCTAACCGATGAGGCGGTGGACGCCCCGCTCGTGGCGCTCAAGGCGGCACTCAAGGAGCAGGGGGTGGATGAGAGCCGTTTTCGGCCGATGCGCCCCGGTGAGGTTTTCGACGTACCTTCCGCCTGATCACTGCCGCGTTTGCGCCGCAACAGTCTGGTAATTTGCTGTCCTTTCCGCCATATAGGGCGAAAGTGCGGGGAAATTCCCTATGCAATCCGATTTTCAGACAGTTTTCAGGTTTAGGGCAATGGCGGATACGGTCGAATTTGCGAAGATGAACGGGCTTGGCAACAAGATCCTCGTTATCGACATGCGCGGCCGTAAAGATATGGTCACGCCGGAGGCGGCGATTGCGCTGAACGCCGATCCTGCGACACAGTTCGACCAGATCATGGCCATTCACGATCCGCGTGTCAGTGGCACGGATGCATTTATCGACATCCTCAATTGCGATGGCACCAAGGCGCAGGCCTGCGGCAACGGCACGCGCTGTGTGGTGCAGGCTCTGTCTTCCGAAACCGGCAAGACCAGCTTCACCTTCCAGACGGTGGCAGGCATCCTGAATGCCGTCGAGCATGAAGACGGCATGATATCGGTCGATATGGGTTTGCCGCATTTCCGCTGGAGCGACATTCCGCTTTCGGAAGAGTTCCACGATACGAGCCGCATCGAATTGCAGATCGGGCCGATCGACGCACCGATCCTGCATTCGCCGGCCGCCATGTCCATGGGCAATCCGCATGCGATTTTCTGGGTGGATCGCGATCCGATGGAGTTCGATCTCGAACGTTTTGGGCCGCTGCTCGAAAATCACCCCATGTTCCCGGAAAAGGCCAATATCACGCTGGCGCAGGTGATTTCCGACAGCGCGCTGCGCACCCGCACCTGGGAACGCGGCGCGGGGCTGACGCTCGCCTGCGGTTCGGCCGCCTGCGCTTCAGCGGTTTCTGCAGCGCGCACGGGCCGCACCGGCAGGAAGGTTGCCATCGATGTCGCCTCCAGCCCCATCCGTGTGCCGCTGACCATCGACTGGCGCGAGGACAACCACGTCATCATGACCGGCCCTGCCGAATGGGAATGGTCGGGTTCCGTCGATCCCGTCACCGGCGCATGGTCGCGGGATGTTGCGGCCGAGCAGCAGGGGGCCGTATGAGCGGCGTCGAGGTCATAACCTTCGGCTGCCGTCTCAACACCTATGAATCGGAAGTGATGCGGGCGGAGGCCGAGAAGGCCGGGCTCAACAATGCCGTGCTGGTCAATACCTGCGCGGTGACGGGCGAGGCCGTACGTCAGGCGCGCCAGGCCATCCGTCGGGCGCGGCGGGACAATCCGCATGCCCGTATCATCGTCACCGGCTGTGCCGCGCAGACGGAAAAACAGACCTTTGCCGAAATGCCGGAAGTGGATGCCGTGCTGGGCAATGAGGAGAAGCTGAAAAGCGCCTCCTATCGCGCGCTGCCGGATTTCGGCGTTTCGGCGGAAGAAAAGTTGCGCGTCAACGACATCATGAGCATCAAGGCGACCGCGCCGCAGATGGTGAAGCACATAGACGGGCATGTGCGCGCCTTCATTCAGGTGCAGAACGGCTGCGATCATCGCTGCACCTTCTGCATCATTCCCTATGGGCGCGGCAATTCCCGCTCCGTGCCGATGGGTGCCGTGGTGGATCAGGCGCGCAGGCTGACGGAAAGCGGCTATTGCGAGATCGTTCTGACGGGGGTGGACGCGACGAGCTATGGCGCGGACCTCCCGGGCGAGCCTTCCCTCGGTTACCTTGCGAAGACGTTGCTCAAGCAGGTGCCGGACATCCTGCGGCTGCGGCTTTCCTCCATCGACAGTATCGAGGCCGACCACCATCTGATGGATCTTATTGCCGATGAGCCGCGTTTCATGCCGCATCTGCACCTGTCCCTCCAGCATGGCGACGACATGATCCTGAAACGCATGAAACGCCGCCATTTGCGGGCAGATGCCATTCGCTTCTGTCACGAGGTGCGGTCGCTGCGGCCGGATATCGCTTTCGGTGCGGATATGATCGCCGGTTTTCCGACCGAGACGGAAGAGATGTTCGAAAACGCCGCGACGCTTGCGGAAGAATGCGGCATTTCCAGCCTGCATGTGTTTCCCTATAGCCCGCGCGCGGGCACACCGGCGGCGCGCATGCCGCAGCTTGACCGGGCTTTGGTGAAGGAGCGGGCGGCAAGGCTCCGTGAGCGCGGCGAGGCGCTGAAGCTTGCGCATCTGCAGAATATGGTCGGTTCGGTGCAGACGATCCTCGTTGAAAACAACGGTTTTGCGCATACCGACAATTTCACGCTGGTGGAGGCGCCGCATCTTGCCCCGCGCACTCTTGCGCAGGTTGCGATTACCGGCCACAACGGCAAACATCTGAACATGAAGCTTCTGGCGGCGGACGCGGCCTGAGGCGACCAAAGAGAAAAGACACGGGAACGACCATGGCCCTCGGCTTCATCAAAAAAGTCTTTTCGTTCGGCAAGGACAAGGCCGAAACGAATGACCGGCCGCAAGAGGACGCCGCGCCCGAGCGCGGCAATGAAAACGCTTCCTTCGAAGCGGCGCTGAGCGACGCCGAAGCCCATGGCCATGTCGACACGGACCCGGTTTCCGAACTGGAGATGGAGACGGCCGGCGGACCAGCCCCGGACGAGGCGACGGACGTGGTCCTTTCCGACGATGACGAGGAAGAGGACGCACCGCTTCTGCCCGGTGCCGAGCTTTCCGGCGATATGGGCGTGGTGCCGCTGTCGTTGCTACAGGCGGAAGCCGCCGCCGAAGAGCAGGTCGAATCTGCCCCCGAAGCAGCGGATGTCGTGCTGGATGCGGATGCGATGGATGCGCTGCTTGACGAGGCCGAAGCCGCGACTGCCGCTGAGCCCTCCGCTACACCGCCAGCTCTACCAAAGGGTTTTTCGTCCGCCAGTGAGCGGCAGGAGCCTGCCCCTGCCGCACCGCAGATAAAACTGACATGGTTTCAGCGCCTGCGGGCCGGGCTTGCCCGTACGTCGTCGCAGCTGACCACGCAGATTTCGGCGCTCTTCACCAAGCGCAAGCTGGATGAGGATACGCTCGATGAGCTGGAGGATCTTCTCATCCAGTCCGATCTCGGCGTCGAGACCGCCATGCGCATCACCGGCGCCCTGTCTTCCGAGCGTTACGGCAAGGATGTGAGCGGCGAGGATGTGGCGCGCATCATGGCGGGCGAGATCACCAAGGTCCTGAAGCCTGTGGCCAAGCCGCTGGAGCTTGATCTTTCACACAAGCCGCATGTCATTCTCGTTGTCGGCGTCAACGGTACGGGCAAGACGACGACCATCGGCAAGCTTGCCGCCAAGCTTTCCGGTTCGGGCCTCAAGGTGATGCTGGCGGCGGGCGATACGTTCCGCGCGGCGGCCATCGAGCAGCTCAATATCTGGGCGGATCGTACCGGTTCGCAATTCATCGGCACCAAGCTCGGCGCGGATGCGGCCGGGCTTGCCTATGACGCCTATGAGCAGGCGCGGGCGCAGAAAAGCGACGTTCTCATCATCGATACGGCTGGCCGTCTGCAGAACAAGACGGAGCTGATGGCGGAGCTGGAAAAGATCGTGCGCGTGCTTGGCAAGCTCGATCCGGACGCGCCGCACACCGTGCTGCAGACGCTGGATGCGACGACCGGCCAGAACGCTATGAACCAGGTGGAAATATTCCGCAATGTCGCGGGCGTTTCGGGCCTGATTATGACAAAATTGGATGGCACGGCGCGGGGCGGTATCCTCGTTGCCATTGCCGCTAAACACAAGCTGCCGGTCTATTTTATCGGTGTGGGTGAAGGTGTTGATGATCTGGAGCCCTTCGAGGCGGAAGATTTCGCCAAGGCCATTGCGGGAGTTTGAGTATGGATATTGAAAGCAATTCCAAGGAAAGCGAAAAGATGGTGGCGGAAATCAGCCCGCTCCTGAAATTCGTGCTCGAGCTTGGCCCGCTCATGGTGTTCTTCTTCGCCAATTCCCGCGGCGAATGGCTGGCCTCCACCTTCCCCGTGCTGACGGAATTCGGCGGACCGATCTTCATCGCCACCGGTCTGTTCATGATCGCAACGGCTCTGGCGCTTTCCGTCTCATGGGTACTGACGCGGAAACTGCCGATCATGCCGCTCATATCGGGCATCGTGGTGTTCGTGTTCGGTGCGCTGACGCTTTGGCTGCAGAACGACACCTTCATCAAGATGAAGCCCACCATCGTCAACACGCTGTTCGGTGTTATTCTGCTCGGCGGCCTGTTCTTCGGGCAATCGCTGCTCGGTTATGTCTTCAATTCGGCCTTCAGGCTGACGGATGAGGGCTGGCGTAAGCTGACGCTGCGCTGGGGCGTATTCTTCCTCTTTCTTGCGGTGCTGAACGAGGTGGTATGGCGCATGTTCACCACCGACACCTGGGTTGCCTTCAAGGTGTGGGGCACGATGCCGATCACCATCATCTTCACCATGGCGCAGATGCCGCTCGTCATGCGCCATTCGCTGGAACCGCTTAACAAGGACGAAAAATGACCGTTGCAGAGATGTCGGCTTCCCGTTCGCGCTCGCTCAAATGGTTCGGCGTGGCCGCCGGGCTGCTTCTCCTGCAGATCGTCATCCTTTATTTCATGGGCCGCATTCCGATCTGCGAATGCGGTTATGTGAAGCTGTTCGAGCCGGGCGTGAACACGCCGGGCAATTCCCAGCATCTGGCCGACTGGTATACGCCCTCGCATATCATTCATGGCTTCCTGTTCTACTGGTTCGCCTGGCTGCTGTTCCGCAACAGACCGCTTTCCATGCGGCTTTCGCTTGCTGTTCTGGTGGAAGCGGCATGGGAAATTCTTGAAAACTCGCCTCTTGTCATCGATCGTTATCGGACCGCGACGATGGCGCTGGGTTACACCGGCGACAGCATATTGAACTCGGCGATGGATACGGTTTTTATGGTGCTGGGTTTCCTCTTCGCCGCCCGTGTGCCGGTGTGGTTGACGGTGGTGATCGCCATCTTCTTCGAAATCTTCACCGGCTGGCTGATCCGTGACAACCTGACGCTGAACGTGGTGATGCTGCTCTGGCCCGTGGACGCGATCAAGGAATGGCAGAACGCGCTCCCGCAAATGTGAACGGGTTTTCCTGGGCCGCAGTCCGAAAGGCACGGAAGCCGAGCAATATGCAGGTTTTCTTAATGGCATTGCGGTAGTGTCAGGCAAAGGCTCGTCTCTCCCTCCGGCAGAACCCATTGCAAGACAACTTCGCCTATCTTCTCCCCTTCATCATGCTGACATTCGGCGTGGTGTTCCTGTTCCTGCAAAGGATCGGCCACGCTTCTGCCCGCTATTGGGGTATAGGATATCTTTCGGCGGCCTTCGGTTTTGCGACACCTCTGGTGCTCGGCGGCCTGCCCTTCGAAATCCAGGCGATTGTTTCGAACCTGTTGTTCTTCTCCGCCTTCTTCCTCTATGGCCACGCTCTGCTCGTCCATTTCGGGCGGCCGCTTTATATCACGGGCAGGCTGTCGATCGTGGTTGCTGCGGTTTTGCTGGTCTCTTTCCATGTTTTCGTCACGCCGGATCTGAAACGCGATCTCGTCATCGGCGATCTCGTCTGCGCCCTTTTGCTCGCGATCCCGGTCTGGATCGTGCGGAAGCGGCCGGTGGCGCTTGCCGACAGGCTGATGGTGGGAATTGCCTGTCTTGTGGTGCTGGAGACGCTGGTGCGCGTCGGCATGCTGCTGGTGATGACGCCGAGCGGCTCGATGATCGAACTCAGCGAATTCTTCGAATCCGACTATGCTTTCTACATGCAGCTTGCGGCGAGCATCTTCGGATTCCTGCTGGCGCTCTCCGTGCTCGCGAGCCAGATTTCCGTCACCGTCGACCGGCATCTGCATGCGGCAGAGCATGATCCGCTGACGGACGTACTGAACCGGCGCGGCTTCGACCGCCGAGTTCCCGATTTTCGCAACGATACCCCTGAGGGTGCGGTCATCGCCTGCGACATAGACCACTTCAAACGTATCAACGATGTTTACGGTCATGCGGCCGGAGATATTGTTCTTATCGGCCTTTCCGATCTGCTCAGGCGAAATGCGCCCGAGGATGCGCTGGTGGCGCGCTTTGGCGGTGAGGAATTCGTGGTCTTCCTGCCCGGCCAGACAGCCGCCGCAGCCGGCCAGCTTGCCAATGCCATGCGGACAGGTCTTTCGTCGCTCGATTGGCGCAACCGGGGTGTAACCAGCCAGATCACCGCGAGCTTCGGTGTTTCGGCCGTCGCGAGGGGAGATCATTCCATTCATGACGCCATCAAGCGGGCCGATGACAGTCTCTATGCCGCAAAACGCGGCGGTCGCGATCAGGTGGTGCTGGAAGGCATACGTCTGCCGGCTGAAGGCCCTTCGCTGAGGGTCGTTACCAAGGGGTGACGCCTTACCGAGCGGGTTATTTCCCGGCTGCGGCCGCAATGGCTGGCAGCAGATCGCGTTCCACGCTGCGGGCATCGAAAGGGCCGACCTTTTTATAAAGGATCGTGCCATCCGTGCCGACCAGATAACTTTCGGGAATACCGTAGACGCCCCAGTCTATCGCGGCCTTGCCGTTCGGATCGACGCCTATCGCAGCAAAGGGATTGCCGAGCTCGCCGAGAAAGCGCAGCGCATTATCCGGCTTGTCCTTGTAGTTGATGCCGACGACCGTGATGCGGCTGTCTTTCGCCAATTCCTGAAGCAGCGGATGCTCCTGCCGGCAGGGAATGCACCAGGAGGCGAAGACGTTCACCAAAGTCAGCTTGCCCTTGATGATAGCATCGGTCAGAGCCGGAAGATTTGAGCCTTCCAGCGGCGGCAGCGACAGGGTGGGCGCCCTGGTGCCGATCAGCGCCGAGGGAATGGCGCTGATATCCAGCCCGTTCACATCCTGATCGTAAAGCATCTTGCCGGCGACGAGGGCGAAACCGCCGAACAACAGAAGCGGCAGCAGCGCCAGCGCATAGCGTGCACGGCTTGTCGTTTTGGCCTTGGTGTCCCGGTCAGCCTGCGTCATTGCGCGTCACCTGTGGAACCGGCTCTCGCTCTGCGGCGTACGCCGGATGCCTCTAGTTCCTTCAATTCCCGTTTGCGTGCCTGACCGTCCATGACGACCCAGGCGATGAGACAGAGAACGACAAGGCCGGTCGCCGCATAGGACATGCCGATATAAAAGGCGTGTGTCATCACTTCAGCCCTCCCGGTTCGCCATGCGCGCGGCGAGACGCCGCTGCGCGGCCACGCGCCGACGCCAGATTTCGTTGCGCATCGCGGCGATGTGCAGGGTGAAGAACAGCAGCGTAAAACCGACGGCCATGGTCAGCAGCGGCCAGAGGAATTCCATATCGATGGCGGAACCGCCCATGCGGATGACGCTTGCCGGCTGGTGCAGCGTGTTCCACCACTCGACCGAAAATTTGATGATGGGGATATTCACGAAACCGACGAGGATCAGCACGGCGCTGACGCGGGCGGCTCGGGACGGATCGTCCATGGCGCGGTTGAGCGCGATCAGGCCCAGATACATCAGGAAAAGCACGAAAACGGAGGTCAGCCGTGCATCCCACACCCACCAGGTTCCCCACATGGGTTTACCCCAGAGCGAGCCGGTGACGAGCGCAATCAGCGTGAAGGCCGCGCCGATGGGGGCGGCGGCTTTATGGCTGACATCCGCCAGCGGGTGACGCCAGACGAGGGTGCCGATAGCGGAGACCGCCATGACCGAATAACACATCATGGCGAGCCAGGCTGAGGGCACATGCACATACATGATGCGCACCGTGTAACCCTGCTGATAATCGCCTTCGGTGGTGAAGGACAGATAAAGACCGGCGGCCAGCACCAGCGCCGTCAGCGCAGCGAGCCATGGCAGAATGCGCGCCGCTAGTGCCAGAAACCGGGTGGGATTGGCGAGATCACTGAATTTGGTGATGGTGAAGGTCTGCTCGTTCATGCCGTTTGTGTAACCCGAGAATGGCCGCCCCGCAATTGATCCCTGTCAATCGGGATCGTCTGGCGTAGTTTCATCAATCCATAACATTGCGCAGCGCCAAAGCGGCGAAGAAAGGTCCGGTCACGGCTGAAAATAACGTGATCGCACACAGAATGAGAAATGGCGGCATGAAGGGCGCCGGGTCCTGTACCGCCGCATAGGAGGCGCTGACGCCGAAGATCAGCACGGGAATGGCGAGCGGCAGGACGAGGATGGAAACCAGAAGCCCTCCGCGCGGCAAAGCCACGGCAACCGCCGCCCCCACCGCGCCGATGAAGGTGATGGCGGGCGAGCCGACGAGAAGGGTAAGCATCACGGCGCCGATCGCCACTTCGTCCATGTTCATGAAGAGGCCAAGCAGAGGGGAGGCAAGCACCAGCGGCAGACCGGTCGTGACCCAGTGTGCCAGGCATTTCACGAACACGGTCAGGACCAGCGGGGTTTCCTGCATCAGGATCAGATCGAGGGAGCCGTCATCCCGCTCGGCCTGAAACAGCCGGTCGAGGCCGAGAAGGGCGGAGAGCAGCGCGCCGATCCAGACGATGGCCGGGCCGATGCGGGCGAGCAGGTTGAGATCGGGGCCGACGCCGAAGGGAATGACGGCAACCACTGTCATGAAAAACAGCACGCCGATCAGCGCGCCGCCGCCGGCGCGGATGGAGAGTTTGATGTCGCGGAGGAGGAGGGCGGTCATTGGGACACCCTCGTGTTCGCGGCGTTACCCCCCTCTGCCCTGCCGGGCATCTCCCCCTCAGGGGGGGAGATCGGCAAGAGGCTCTTCCGCCGCTTTATTCTCAGGCGTAGAGATGGGCGAGACCTTGCCGCAGATCGATCTCCCTCCTTGTGGGGGAGATGCCCGGCAGGGCAGAGGGGGGTATGCCCCGCGCACATCGCCCTCATGCCCAAGCCTCCACACCCGCAAACCCCGTCATCCGCAATTCCCGCGCATTCTCCAGCCCCAAAGGCTGATGGGTCGCGGCCAGAACGATGCCGCCTTTCCCAAGGTGGTTTTTCACGAGATCGGTAAACATCCCGTCCGCAGCCTTATCAAGCGCCGCCGTCGGCTCATCGAGAATCCACACCGGCCGCCATGCAATCAAAAGTTTCGCCATGGCAAAACGCCGCTGCTGGCCGGCGGAGAGATAACCGAAGGGCAGGTGGGTAATGCCGGCGAGGCCGACGATCTCCGCCGCCTCATCGATCGCCACGCCCGCACCGCCGGAAAAATCTCCGAGGAAGTCCTTCCAGAACCGAAGATTCTCCGAAACGGTCAGTTCTGTTTTCATCGCATTGCGATGGCCGAGATAATGGCAGGCCTCCGAGGGACGCATATCAGCTTCGATTTCTTTGCCGGCTATCTTTATTCGTCCCTGTTCGGGCCGCAGCAGGCCGGCCACCGTGCGCAGCAGAGTGGATTTTCCTGAACCGTTGCGGCCGGTCAGCACAAGGGCCTCACCGTCGCTTAACTTGAAGGAAATATTCATGAATATGAAATCTTCGCCGCGTCGCACGCCAAGATTTTCCGCCGTCAAATCCATGCTGCGGTTCCGATTACGATTTCGTCGTCTCGATCATAAAAAAATCGATTAGGTTCGTTGAATGGTCTGGCACGTTTTAGAGAAATTATCTATATGGGTGTCAACACGCCAGCGGCCGGCGTGAACATCATCTTGCGCCGGACTTGACGATTGCGAGGAGCAATTTTCACGTGCGGACAGCGGAAATGGTCGTACCCGCATCCTGATGTGCATGAGTGCATAGGTGTCCGCACGCACGTGTTGGCTATCAGAGTAAGCGGGGTTTTTATCCATGCCCAAATCACTCGACAGTTTCCAATGTCGTTCCGTCCTTACCGTTGACGGTAAGGAATACGTCTATTTCAGCCTTCCCAAGGCTGAAGCCAATGGCCTGAAGGGCGTTTCCAAGCTGCCCTATTCCATGAAGGTTCTCTTGGAAAACCTGCTGCGTTTCGAGGACGGCCAGTCCGTCACCAAGGAACACATTCTGGCGGTTTCCGAATGGCTGAACAACAAGGGCCTGACCGAAACCGAAATCGCCTATCGCCCCGCCCGCGTTCTGATGCAGGACTTTACCGGCGTTCCCGCCGTTGTCGACCTTGCCGCCATGCGTGACGGCATCAAGGCCCTTGGCGGCGATCCGGAAAAGATCAACCCGCTGGTTCCCGTCGATCTCGTCATCGACCACTCGGTCATCGTCGACGAATTCGGCACGCCGAGCGCCTTTGCCCGCAACGTCGAGCTGGAATATGAGCGCAACGGCGAACGTTACCGCTTCCTGAAGTGGGGCCAGCAGGCGTTCGAGAATTTCCGCGTGGTTCCGCCCGGCACCGGCATCTGTCACCAGGTCAACCTAGAATATCTCGGCCAGACCGTCTGGACCAAGGAAGAGGATGGCGAGACGATTGCTTATCCGGATACCTGCGTCGGCACCGATTCGCACACGACCATGATCAATGGTCTCGGCGTTCTCGGCTGGGGCGTTGGCGGTATCGAGGCTGAAGCGGCCATGCTTGGCCAGCCGGTCTCCATGCTTCTGCCCGAGGTTATCGGCTTCAAGCTGACCGGCAAGGTGAAGGAAGGTGTGACCGCGACCGACCTCGTGCTGACCGTGGTGCAAATGCTGCGCAAGAAGGGCGTTGTCTCCAAATTCGTTGAATTCTTCGGCCCCGGCCTCGATTCGATGTCTCTGGCCGACCGCGCCACCATCGGCAATATGGGTCCGGAATATGGCGCGACCTGCGGCTTCTTCCCGGTCGATAGCGAGACCATCAATTACCTGACCATGTCCGGCCGTGCCAAGGACCGCATCGCGCTCGTCGAAGCCTATTCGAAGGCGCAGGACATGTGGCGCACCGGTGACGGTTCCGACCTCGTCTTCACCGACACGCTGGAACTCGATCTCGGCGACGTCGTGCCCTCCATGGCGGGCCCCAAGCGTCCTGAAGGCCGCCTGCCGCTCGAAACCATCGCGCCGAATTTCGCGACGGCTCTTGAAAACGACTATAAGAAGCCCGGCCAGCTTTCGAGCCGTTATGCGGTCGAAGGTGAGGCTTTCGATCTCGGTCATGGCGATGTGGCGATTGCCGCCATCACCTCCTGCACCAATACTTCCAACCCTTCGGTTCTCATCGCTGCCGGCCTTCTCGCCCGCAACGCCGTCGCCAAGGGTCTGAAGTCCAAGCCGTGGGTAAAGACCTCGCTGGCACCGGGATCGCAGGTGGTTGCCGAATATCTCGACAAGTCCGGTCTGCAGAAGGATCTCGACGCGATCGGCTTCAACCTCGTCGGCTTCGGCTGCACGACCTGCATCGGTAACTCCGGCCCGCTGCCGCCGGCGATCTCCAAGACGATCAACGACAAGGGCCTGATCACCGCCGGCGTTCTCTCGGGCAACCGCAACTTCGAGGGTCGTATTTCGCCGGATGTCCAGGCGAACTATCTGGCCTCGCCGCCGCTCGTCGTGGCCTATGCCCTTGCCGGCACGGTCCAGAAGGATCTGACGAAAGAGCCGATCGGCGACGACCAGAACGGCAATCCGGTCTACCTCAAGGATATCTGGCCGACCTCCAAGGAAATCCAGGAATTCATCCTGAAATACGTCACCCGTGAGCTTTACGAAACAAAGTATGCCGACGTGTTCAAGGGCGATGCGAACTGGCAGGCCGTTCAGGTTCCGCCGGGCCAGACCTATGCCTGGGACGACCAGTCGACCTATGTTCAGAACCCGCCCTATTTCGTCGGCATGGGCAAAAAGGGCTCGGGCCTCAAGAACATCAAGGGCGCGCGTGTCCTCGGTCTCTTCGGCGACAAGATCACCACCGACCATATTTCTCCGGCCGGTTCGATCAAGGCTGCTTCGCCTGCCGGTGCCTATCTGACGGAGCATGGCGTCGCCGTTGCCGACTTCAACCAGTACGGCACGCGTCGCGGCAACCATGAAGTGATGATGCGCGGCACCTTCGCCAATATCCGCATCCGCAACCACATGCTCGGCCCGAACGGCAAGGAAGGTGGCTACACCATCCATTATCCGTCCAAGGAAGAGATGTCGATCTATGACGCGGCCATGAAATACAAGGCGGAAGGCGTCCCGCTCGTCATCTTCGCCGGTGTCGAATATGGTAACGGTTCGTCCCGCGACTGGGCGGCGAAGGGCACCAACCTGCTCGGCGTCAAGGCTGTCATCGCGCAGTCTTTCGAACGTATCCACCGTTCGAACCTCGTCGGCATGGGCGTCGTTCCCTTTGTCTTCGAGGAAGGCACGACCTGGGCGAGCCTCGATCTCAAAGGTGATGAAATCGTCGAGATCGACGGTCTCGAAGGCGAAATCAAGCCGCGTGAAAAGAAGATCGCCAAGATCACCTATAGCGACGGTTCAGTGAAGGAAGTTCCACTTCTTTGCCGCATCGATACGCTGGATGAAGTGATCTACATGAACAACGGCGGCATTTTGCAGACCGTTCTTCGCGATCTGGCCGCATAAAGCTTCAACAATCGAAGACGCTGGGAGAAATCCCGGCGTCTTTCCATTTCATCGTCTCTTTTTTTGTGATTGTCGCTCACCCCTTCGTGACTTTCTATTGAAGGGCAATAGACGTTATTTTCCGGTTTGCATCCCGGCAGGATTGATCGCATCAATTCGTCTGGATATCTTCCGGACAAAGGTTTTTGTAATGCCGCTGAAATTCCCCCTGTCGATATGTCTTCTCGGCACGTTCCTCGTCACCTCCGCGCAGGCGCAGGAGGCCGTGAAGGGCGTCGTCGAATTGTTCACATCGCAGGGATGCTCATCCTGCCCGCCGGCCGATGAAGCCCTGCGCAAGATGATCCAGAAGGGCGATGTCGTCGGTCTTTCCTACCATGTCGATTACTGGAACTATCTCGGCTGGACGGATTCGCTCGCCTCGAAGGAAAATACCGACCGGCAATATGGTTATATGCGCGCGCTCGGCCGCAACGGGGTCTATACGCCGCAGGCCATTCTGAACGGCCGCGACCACGTCAAGGGTGCCGATGTTCGCGGCATCTATGACAGGCTTGATGCGTTCAAGCGCGAGGGCAAGGGACTGAACGTGCCGGTCTCATCGAAATTTGCCGGTGACGAGGTGGAGATCGATATTGGCGCCGGCAGCGGCAAGGCCGATGTCATCGTTGCCTATTTCACGCGCGAACAGACCGTGGATGTGCAGAAGGGCGAAAACCAGGGGAAAAAAATGTCCTACTGGCACAGCGTCTATGATGTGCAGACAGTCGGCATGTGGGATGGTTCGCCGATGACGGTGAAGCTTCCGGCGAGCGTGGTGGCCAAGGTGAAAAAGGGCGGCTGCGCCGTGCTGTTGCAGACGGCCAATGCCGGCGGCGATCCCGCGGCAATCGTCGGCGCAAGTATCCTGCTTGGAAACGAAAACCCCTGATCGCCTGTCGGGCGATGGAAGATCCGGTCCGGGCATTGGGGGCTGGGGGTAAAGGGTCAATGCACCGGACCGGGTCATCTTGGTGCCTAGGCATCAATTGACAATAGGACTATTCCACCCAATTCGGGCCATGGTTTGACCGAAATACGGCAGCCCATGTGAAAATGGCTGCCTAAATGGTTACCATTTTTAACCCCTGCTTTTGCCGTTGGCAGCGCTCGTCAGAGAATCGGCGGGCGTAATTCCGCGCTGCCGTCTTCCGGTTCCGCTGCGCATCGAAGGCTTGTCAAACCTTTCCCGGAATTCCCTGTCCCGTGCGCCATGCCGGTGCAAAGACTTGCAATTTCGCCCTCTCAGGCTCACACTGTATGGATGATTTGGGTGGAATCGGAGGTATTGGATGACCGATCAACCGGATGTGCAGCAGGTGCAGACCGCTTCACGTGACAATTCCACCGTTATCGATCTCCGCGAATATAAAAAGAACAAGGACCCTTTGCCGGTCACCTTTCACCGCCGCGAGCTGGATGCGATCCTGCGCATCTATGGCCGCATGGTGGGAGAGGGCGAATGGCGTGACTACGCCATCGATCATCTGAAGGAAAAGGCGGTGTTTTCCGTCTTCAAGCGTTCAGGTGAAATGCCGCTTTTCAGGATTGAAAAAAACCCCAAGCTGGCTGCGAAACAGGGCGCCTACTGCGTGGTGAATACGGATGGCCGCATTCTCAAACGTGGGCATGAGTTGCCGCAGGTTCTGAAGGTCTTCGACAAGGTTTTGAAGCTCATCGAGTGAGCTTTCGCAAAAGCGGACTGCCTGCCTCTGGCGGATAAGGGTGAAGAATCTTCCCAAATAAAAAGGCGGCCGAAGGGCCGCCTTTCGTATGTCTGGCAATCGAACTCTTAACCTTAGTCGTCGCGGTTTCCGAGGAACTGCAGGAGGAAGGTGAAGAGGTTGATGAAGTCGAGATACAGCGTAAGTGCGCCCATGATGGCCTTGCGGCCAGCGACGGCAACATCGTCAGCATCGAAATACATTTCCTTGATCTTCTGGGTGTCGTAGGCGGTCAGGCCTGCGAAGATCAGCACGCCGATCGCGGAAATCGCGAACTGCAGGGCGCCGGAGCCAAGGAAGATATTGACGATGGAGGCAATGATCAGGCCGAACAGACCCATGATCAGGAACGAACCGAAACCGGAAAGATCCTTCTTCGTCGTATAACCGTAAAGCGAGAGCGCGCCGAACGAGGCAGCGGTCACGAAGAACGTCTGCACGATGCTTCCTTCAGTATATCGCAGGAAGATCGACGACAGCGAAACGCCCATCAGAGCAGCGTAAACCCAGAAGGTGGTTTGAGCGGCGGAAACGCTCATGTTCTGGATACGGAAGCTAAGGAAGAAAACCAGTCCGAGCGGAGCCAGCATAACGACCCAGCGCAGCGGTGACGCATAAACCAGGGCGCCGAGGGAGGTCAGCATCTTGCCGTTCGGCAGCGTGGCAACCGCCGCTGCGGGATCACTTGTCGTCGCGAGCATGGCAAAGCCAAACGCTGCAACGCCGGTGATGACCAGAGCCAGCGCCATCAGGTTATAAACCTTGAGCATATAGGCGCGAAGACCTTCATCGATCATCGCACCAGTCTGAGCACGGTTCTGCGCCATGCGGTTCTGGTAGTTATTGAAGTCAGCCATTGTTTCCTCTTTTGAGCTCCGTGATTGCTACGGTGTCGGGATACCTCCCGGGCGCCGCTGCGGAGCTTCAGCAAGCCTGCTGAAGAATATGATGGCAGAACGTGTTCTATACAAGGCCTTTTCCCATCGAAAAGACACCATATGCGCGAAAAGCGCTCACGTTTTGGCGATCATTACAAAGAATTAATCGTTAAAGTTAAGCGGCGCACAACCGACGATCATTCACCTGCCTGCCGGAGAACCGGGGCCGCTTTCTGCCCGAGAATCCGCCATGTGCCGATGAGACCGATGCCCACCGTCATGACGAGGGCGACGACGAGCGTTCCGATCGCCACATCCGGCAGGAAGCTGGAGGGCAGCTTCATGATGCGGGCGATCACGAACCATGCGGAGACGCCGCCGGCGAAAAGTGCGAAGACGGCGGTGGCGAGGCCGAGCATCATATATTCGTAGGAGAAGGCGCGGATGAGCAGGTTTCGTGTGCCGCCCAGCGTTTTCAGGATAACCGCGTCGTGGGTACGGGCGCGGTTTCCGGCGGCAAGAGCGCCGGCGAGAACCAGGACGGAGGCTATCAGGGCGACGGCTGCGGCGGCGCGAATGGCGGTGGCGAGCTGGCCGACGAGCCGGTTGACGACGTCGAGCGCATCCTTCACGCGCACGCTGGTGATCGTCGGGTAGGCGTTGGTGACGGCGCGCAGGATACGGCCTTCGTCGGCGGCGGTTGCGGAAGGGTCGGCGAGTGTCGCCAGCCATGCATGCGGCGCGCCGCGGAAGGTATTCGGCGAAAACACCATGACGAAATTGATCGACAGGGATTCCCATTCGACATTGCGCAGATTGGCGATCCTTGCCGTTATGCTGCGGCCGAGCACGTTGACGGTGACCGTGTCGCCAATCTTGAGACCAAGTTCCCCGGCTTCCTCGGCCGCGAAGGAGACCAGCGGCTCGCCGCTATAGTCCGGTCCCCACCAGCTTCCTTCTGTGAGAGTCGCGTTTTCGGGAATATCTTGCGAATAGGTGATACCCCGGTCGCCGCGCAGCACCCAGCGCCCGGCCGGAGGCACCTCCATTTTCGTGACATCCTCGCCGTTGAGTGCCAGGATGCGGCCGCGCAGCATCGGCACTTCGGTCAGCGCGCCTTCAGGCGCTTCCCGTTTTAGAAGGTCGCGGAAGCCCTGAAGTTCGCTGCCCTGAATATCCACGAAGAAGAAATTCGGTGCGCGGTCCGGCAGGCTGTCCGTCAGTTCGCGGCGCAGATTGCCGTCGATCAGCGTGAGCGTCACGAGCAGGGTCAGGCCAAGGCCGAGGGAGAGGACGACCGAGGGGGTGAGCGCACCCGGCCGGTGAATATTGCCGATCGCCAGCCTGAGCGCAGCCGAATGAACGCGCGGACTGCGCTTGGCGATGGCTTTCACGCCGGAGGCAACGAGCCGCAGCACCACAAAGGCAAAAGCGATGGCCGCGAGGAAGACCGAGGCGATGAAGCGGTCTTCCGCCGAGAGGATGGCAAGGGCGGCGAGCGCCGCCAGAAGCAGGCCGGTTGCGGCCAGATAGGGCCAGGACGGCCAGCTGCCCTCCTCGAAACCCTGTTCGCGGAAAAGCGCCGTTGCCGGCACTTCGCGCGCCTGGCCGAGCGGCACGATGGCGAAGGCGAGCGTCGTCAGGAGGCCGAACAGGGCGGCGAGGCCGAGAGCGCCGGGATAGAAGGCAAGCTCTTCCGGCACGGGCAACACGCCCTCCAGAAACCGCATGGCGATGAGGGGCGCGACGGCGCCGACCACGAGGCCGATGACAATGCCGACGGCGGCAATGAAGGCGATCTGGAAGAGATAGGTCATGGTGACCACCGAGGCCGGCGCCCCCAGGCATTTCAGCGAGGCGATGGTGGTGCGCTTGGAATCCAGAAACGCGCGAACGGCATTGGCAACGCCGACACCGCCGACGATGAGGGCGGTGAGGCCTACCAGCGTCAGGAATTGCGAGAAGCGATTGACGTTTTCGGTGAGTGATGGGGCCGCCCGGTCACTGGTGCGGATGGACCAGCCGGCATCGGGAAAGGCCTTGTTGGCCACATCGGTCATCGTTGACCGTGCCGAAGGATCGTTCAGCCTGATCTTGTAGGCATGCTCGACCAGACTGCCGTTCTGAACGAGGCCCGAGGCGAAAAGGGCGTCGCGGCTGACCATCAGTCGTGGAGCAAAACCGAAACCGTCGGAGAGAGCATCCGGCTCGTCGACCACGGTGCCGGTCAGTTTCAGCTTCACATTGCCGAGCAGGATTTCATCGCCGACCTTGACGCCGAGCCGTTCCAGCAGAAGCGGCGCGGCAATGGCGCCATAGGTGTCGCCGTTTCCGGCCAGAAGCTCGCTCAGCGGTCGGTTCGGCTCGGCAACGAAGGTGCCATAGAGCGGGTAAGCGCCATCGATAGCCTTCACTTCCGTCAGGGTCTGTTCGGACCCGTCGGCGAGGCGCGCCATGGAGCGCAGCCCGGTGGAAACCGCGACGGTGCCGAGGCTGTCTAGATAGGCCCTCTCTTCCTGTGTCGCTTCCCTGTTGCGCAGTTCGAAACGCACATCGCCTGCCAATATGGACTGACCTTCCGTGGCGATGGCGCTGGTGACCGCGCGCGAGACGGAGTTGACGGCGGCGATGGCGCCGGTTCCAAGCGCGATGCAGGCGAGGAAAATGTAAAAGCCGCGTAACCCGCCGCGAATTTCGCGCCGCGCGAGCCTTGCGGCGTTTCTGATATTGGCAAGAGACGGGATAATGGATCCGGTCATGCCGACACCGCCCGCGCCATATGGGAGGTGGCGCTGTCGCCCTCTATCTCGCCGGAGCGCACCTTGATCTGGCGTGAGCACCGGGCGGCAAGCGACGGATCGTGGGTGACGAGGATCATCGTCATGCCGCGTTCGGCCTGTTTGGCAAAGAGAAGATCGGCGATCTGCCTGCCGGTATCGGTATCGAGATTGCCGGTCGGTTCGTCAGCAATCAGCACGGCCGGTGAGGGGGCAAGCGCGCGGGCGATGGCGACACGCTGCTGTTCGCCGCCGGAGAGCTGGCCGGGATAGTGGTTGAGGCGTTCGCCGAGACCGACGGCGACGAGCTCGCGTCTGGCGATCTCGAAGGGGTTCGGGGCGTTTGCCAGTTCGAGCGGAACCGCAACGTTTTCCAGCGCCGTCATATTGGCGATGAGATGGAAGGACTGAAAAACAATGCCGATATTCCGGCCGCGGAAATCCGCCAGTGCGTCCTCGCCGAGCTTGTGCAGTTCCGTGTCGGCAATGATGATTTCGCCGCTATCGAGCCTCTCGAGACCGGCAAGCACCATCAGAAGCGTCGATTTTCCCGATCCGGAGGGGCCGACGATACCAACCGCCTCGCTCTCTCCGATTGAAAGATCGATGTTCTTGAGAACGTGAACGGAGGCGGCGGCATTGCCGAGCGTGAGGTCGGCTTTCTTCAGCTCTATGATGCTTTTCGTCACAATTCTCGTTCCTATATAGGGTGATGAAAACGGTCTGGCGGTCGATGCGGTCGGTATTTCAGACAATGGGAACCAAGTTAGGAAAGCCGTGATGAGATTTAAAGCTGCCCTGTTTCACTTCATCGTCATTTTTGCCGCCGCCTTTTCCGCAACTGTTGTCATGGCTCAGGAGCGGACATTGCAGTTGGTCGGACTCGGCGACAGCCTGATGGCCGGCTATCAGCTTCCCCCCAACGACAGCTACACCGCACAGCTTGAGGCTGCATTAAAGGGCAAGGGCGTCAATGTCGCCATCGCCAATGCCGGTGTGTCCGGCGATACCTCTTCCGGCGGTCTGGCGCGGGCGGAATGGTCGGTTCCCGATGGCACGGACGGGGTCATCCTGGAACTCGGCGCCAATGACGCTCTGCGCGGAATTCCCCCCGAACAGACCGAAAAGAACCTCGATACCATCATTTCCGGTTTTCAGAAACGCAACATATCCGTGTTGCTGGTCGGCATTATGGCGCCGCCGAATATGGGCGATGATTATGCCAGCCGCTTCAATCCGATCTTTCCGAAGCTCGCCGAAAAATACAACCTGCCGCTTTATCCCTTCTTTCTGGATGGCGTGGTGACGGATGATGCGCTGAAGCTGGACGACAAGATGCATCCCAATACCAAGGGTGTGGCGATGATGGTCGAAAAATCTTTGCCGGCTGTTGAAAGCTTCATCACGACAATCGGTGCGCAAAAAAAATAAGCACTTGCGCCCGCCTGCATTGCGTGATTCGCTATGCTTGTTCTGCCAAGAGATTCGGGGAGCTCGCCATGCCGAGACTGTTTACCGCCCTCGAAATTCCGCGCAATGCGGCTATGAGCCTCTCATTGTTGCGCGGTGGTCTGCCGGGAGCCCGGTGGATCGATGTGGAGAATTATCACATAACCCTGCGTTTTATCGGTGACATCGACGGGCGGACCGCCGATGAGGTCGTGGACAGGCTGGACCGGATCGAAAGGCCGGAATTCCAGCTCAGTCTCACCGGTATGGGGTCCTTCGGTTCCAAGAAACCGCATTCCATCTGGGCCGGGGTTTCTCCCTCTCCGGAAATGCATGCGCTTCAGGCGGAAATCGAGCGGATCTGCCAGAGGATCGGTCTCCCACCCGATCCGCGCAAGTTCATGCCGCATGTCACGCTGGCGCGGTTGCGCTCCTCCCGCGTGGACGATGTGGTGCAGTATCTTTCCGGACGCGGCAACTTCCGCACCTCGCCCTTCACGGTCGGCCGTTTCGTGCTGATGTCGTCGAAGGAATCGGTGGGCGGCGGACCCTATATCGTTGAAGAGGCGTTTCCGCTTCACGAGGCGCGGTCCAGCTCCATCTTTTCGAGCAACGATCTGCATCCTGCCAAGAGCATGTTGTAGACATTGAGGAACCCGTCTTCGGCCCCGTAATAGGGATCGGGGACGTTCTCGCGGCGGCCAGTGACATAGTCCATGAAGAGATGGATCTTGTGCCGCTGCCTTTCCCGGCTCGATTGCAGCAGGTTCGCCAGATTGTTTTCGTCCATGGCGAGTATCAGGTCGAAGGTCTCGAAATCCGCAGGGGTGACCTGTCTCGCCCGCTGCCGGGAAATATCGACGCCATGCCGTTGCGCCATGGCGATGGATCGCGGATCGGGTGCGTCACCCGCGTGCCAGCCGCCAGTGCCGGCGGAATCGATGGTAAGCCGATCAGACATGGCCGCGCCGTCGGCAAGGTGTCTCAAAACCCCTTCGGCCAGCGGTGAACGGCAGATATTGCCCATGCAGACAAAAAGAATAGCTGTATGTTTCATGGAATATGCGTCGATCCGGTCGTTGAAGCGTTAATGGGTCTCAAGCGGAGGCAAGTTCATGAAATATCCCAGACTCGAGCCGGACGCCATCCGGCAGGCCCTGTCGAAACTCGAGGGCTGGTCCCTGCGTGAGGACGGAGCGGCTATCGTCCGTTCCTTCAAGTTTTCAAGTTTTGCGGAAGCCTTCGGTTTCATGGCCGAATCCGCACTTGTCGCGGAAAGGCTCAATCACCATCCCGAATGGTCCAATGTCTATTCGCGGGTCAAGGTCTGCCTTACCACCCATGATTCGCAGGGTGTGACGGAGCGGGATTTTCTTCTGGCCGAGGCCATGCAGAAGGCGGCTGCGGGCCGAAGCAATTGAACGGCGGACCTTAAATCCCATATAATAGCCGTGACCGGAGGACCGTCGATCATGGATGATGTGAAAATCGGTGAAATTCTTCTGCCGGGTGAAACCGACAGGCAGCAGGAGCGCGAGACTGTGGTGAGGGCGAAATTCTGGCCCAAGCTGAAGCGTGTGATGTCGAAGGTGCCTTTCGCACGCGATGCGGCTGCTGCCTATTATTGCGCGA
The DNA here is from genome assembly GCF_006970545.1 of Agrobacterium sp. T29. NCBI lineage: Bacteria > Pseudomonadati > Pseudomonadota > Alphaproteobacteria > Hyphomicrobiales > Rhizobiaceae > Agrobacterium > Agrobacterium sp. T29. The sequence continues at coordinate 2,494,774 of NZ_CP040640.1, read as the reverse complement.
TCGACCGCGATACGCCGCTGCGCGCCAAGGGTATCATTCTGGCGGCGCTCGCCTATTTCATCATGCCGATGGATGCCGTGCCGGATGTGCTGGCCGTTATCGGATTCACCGACGATATTGCCGTCATCACGGCGGCGCTCGCCATGATCCGCGCCCATATCAAGATGGAGCACTACGAGGCGGCTGACGCCATGCTGAAACGGCAGCAGGAAGCCGGGTAACGCCTCTGTGATCTGCCTGTTCGGGTGAGCCAGACGGGCGACAAATTCTTGCCTGAATTTATGTGTCATACACACGGAGGAAGGGTGTTCCGCGCCCTTCTCCTCAGGGCGTCGGGAGTCGCCAATCTGTAACACCGCAAGACGCTTCCGGCATTTTATGCGTGTTGTTGACGGTTTGGTAACCGCTTCCCGACCACAATGAGAAAAGACGATCCGCACCTGAACGTGGCCGATCCAGAAACTGGGCTCGCCGATGCTTCGGGCCAATGGAAGACAATAACCCGGCAGGAAATTCTATGTTTGTAAGAAGTGTAGCAACCGCAGCGGCCATTTTGCTGACCAGCGTCGGCGTAGCATCTGCACAGTCGCCCACGCGCATCCAGCAGTTCAATGCATGGGGTGCCTATTCGTACAAATCGGGCAACAGCACCGTCTGCTACGTTCTTTCCATTCCGACCGCCAAGGAACCGGCAAGCGTCGATCACGGTGATATCTTCTTCATCGTCTCGCAGCGTCCGGGCCAGAACATTTCCTATGAGCCGCAGGCCATGGTGGGTTATCCGCTGAAGCAGGGCTCCAAGGTCAATGTGACGATCGACAACAAGAACTTCGTCATGTTCACCAAGGACAAGGCCGCCTGGGTTGAAAACGCCGCTGAAGAACCGGCACTCGTCGCCGCCATGAAGGGCGGCAAGTCGATGACCGTCAAGGCAGTTTCCGGCCGTGGCACCGCGACCTCCTATTCCTATTCGCTGTCGGGTATTTCGGCGGCTCTCAAGCAGATCGAGAGCTGCAAGTAACCCTGACGCTTTTTCGCATTCAACGATGGCCGGTCATTGACCGGCCATTTGCGTTTTTGCTTGTTTGATGCTAAAGGCGCGGCAACATTGACAGGCGGATGCGCGAAAAGTGCTCCGCCTTTGATTTTCTCGACATGCAGACGATTTTCCGCCTATCCGACAGGCTGGTCGTGCGATGCATGGAATGGTGGGATAGCGTGATGTCCGTAATGCAAGCCCCTGCCGGCCTGGCAGTCAAAACCCCGCTGATCGCCAATAGCGATCTGATGTCCGGCAAGCCGTCGCTGATCGGCCTGACCCGTGAGGACATGGGTGAGGCGCTGGCCGAAATCGGCGTGCCGCAGAAGCAGGTGAAGATGCGCGTCAGCCAGTTGTGGAACTGGCTTTATGTGCGCGGCGTCTCCGATTTCGACAATATGACCAACGTCGCCAAGGAGCTTCGCGAGAAGCTGAAGGCGGCCTTCACCATCGCCCGCCCGGAAATCGTCGAGGAGCAGATATCCAATGACGGTACCCGCAAATGGCTGATGCGGTTCCCGCCGCGCGGTGCGGGACGTCCGGTCGAAATCGAGACGGTTTATATTCCCGAAGAGGGTCGCGGCACGCTGTGCATTTCGAGCCAGGTGGGCTGTTCGCTGACCTGTTCCTTCTGTCACACCGGCACCCAGCGCCTTGTGCGTAACCTGACGGCTGAGGAAATTCTCTCTCAGCTTCTGCTGGCCCGTGATCGGCTCGGTGATTTTCCCGATGGTTCGACGCCGGTTGGCGCTTATGTGCCGAGTGAAGGCCGCAAGGTCTCCAACATCGTGATGATGGGCATGGGCGAGCCGCTCTATAATTTCGAGCATGTGAAGACCGCGCTTCTGATTGCCACCGATGGCGATGGCCTGTCGCTCTCCAAGCGACGCGTCACGCTCTCCACCTCGGGTGTGGTGCCGGAAATCTTCCGCACCGGCGATGAGATCGGCGTCATGCTGGCGATTTCGCTGCATGCGGTGCGTGACGAGTTGCGCGACATGCTGGTGCCCATCAACAAGAAATATCCGTTGAAGGAACTGATCGAAGCCTGCCGCAGATATCCGGGCCTCTCCAACGCCCGGCGCATCACCTTCGAATATGTGATGCTCAAGGACGTCAATGACAGTCTGGAAGACGCCAAGATGCTGGTGCAGCTTCTGAAGGGGGTTCCGGCCAAGATCAACCTCATTCCGTTCAACCCGTGGCCGGGCACGAATTACCAGTGCTCGGACTGGGCGCAGATCGAGAAGTTCGCCGATTTCATCAATCAGGCAGGTTATGCCTCGCCGATCCGCACGCCGCGCGGCCGCGATATCCTGGCGGCCTGTGGCCAGCTGAAGTCGGAATCCGAGCGCATGCGCAAGACCGAAAGGCTGGCTTTCGAGGCGATGATGATCGCCAACCACGGCGCAGACGACTGAATAAGCCGGTTTTGCCTCATAAAGCTGGGTTTCCGGCGGTTCTCCGATTGATTTCGGCCTGTCTTGTTCCTAAGAAGACGAAAACAGGGAACCAACAGGAGGATATCCATGCGCGCATTCATTCTGGCTCTCGCCGCTGCGAGCGCCATTGTTCTGCCGGCGAAGGCTGAAACCGTCACCGTTGCCGTGACCGCCATCGTCGAACATCCGGCACTCGATGCCGCCCGCGATGGCGTGAAGGCTGCCCTTGCCGAAGCGGGGTACAAGGAAGGTGAGAACCTCAAGTTCCTTTACGAATCCGCGCAGGGCAATCCCGGCACCGCAGCACAGATCGCGCGCCAGTTCGTTGGCGAGGCACCTGCTGTCATCGTGCCGATCTCCACGCCGTCCGCCCAGGCCGTCGTTGCCGCCACGCGCGACATTCCGGTTGTCTTCACGGCGGTTTCCGATCCGGTCGGCGCACAGCTCGTCAAGGATATGCAGAAGCCGGGCCGTAACGTCACCGGCCTTTCCGACATGTTGCCGGTCGGCGAACATCTGGCGCTCATCAAGGAAATCTCGCCGAACGCCAAGTCCATCGGCTTCATCTACAATTCGGCCGAGGCAAACTCCGTTTCGACACTCGCTCTCTTGAAGACCGAGGCCGAGAAGGCGGGTCTCAAGGTCGTTGAATCCGTCGCCACCAAGTCGGCTGAGGTGCAGGGTGCGACCCGTGCGCTGGTCGGCAAGGCCGACGTGATCTACGTTCCGACTGACAACACCATCGTTTCGGCGTTCGAGGCGGCTGCCGGCGTTGCGTCTGAAGCCAAGATCCCGCTTTATGCCGCCGATACGGATTCCGTTGCTCGCGGTGCGGTTGCTGCCCTCGGCTTCAACTATTTCGACGTTGGCAAGCAGACCGGTGCCGTCGTTGTCCGCATCCTCAAGGGTGAAAAGCCGGGCGATATTCCGGCAACCGTTGCTGTTGGCACCGATCTCGTGATCAACAAGAAGGCCGCTGAAAAAGCAGGCGTCACCTTCCCCGAAAGCGTTACGAAGCGCGCCACCAAGGTCATCGACTGAACCGAAACCTGACTGAATAACGGGCGGCGGCAAACTCGCCGCCCGTTTTACGTGGCACGAGACGGTGCCCGTATCCGCCCGATGGCGGCAATAACAAGGACATTACCGTGAGCCAAATCGCCTTCTGGGGTGCCGTGGAGCTGGGACTGGTCTTCGCTTTCGTGGCGATCGGCGTTTACCTCGCTTTCCGGGTGCTTGATTTTCCTGACCTGACCGTGGACGGTTCGTTTCCGCTTGGCGCTGCCGTGGCTGCCGTGCTGATCATCGCCGGTCTGAATGCCTGGGTCGCGACGGCGATTGCGATGGTGGCCGGTGCGGCTGCCGGCATCGTGACCGCCACACTCAATGTGCGTTTCAAGATTCTGAACCTGCTTGCCTCGATCCTGACGATGATCGCACTGTTTTCGGTCAACCTGCGCGTGATGGGAAAGCCGAATGTCGCGCTGCTCAATCAGGACACGATGATATCGCCGTTTTACGGCCTCGGTCTTTCTGAATATCTGGTGCGGCCGCTCTTCGTCGGCGTTTTGGTGCTGATTGCGGTCATTCTCGTCTGGCGTTTCCTTGAAAGCGATGCGGGTCTTGCCATGCGCGCGACGGGTGCCAATGCGCGGATGGCGCGGGCGCAGGGCGTCAAGACCGGTAGCCAGATCTATCTTGGCATGGCGCTTTCAAATGCGCTTGTGGCTCTTGGTGGTGCGCTGTTTGCCCAGACCAATGGTTTTGCGGATGTGACTTCCGGTGTCGGCACCATCGTTGTCGGGCTTGCGGCCGTCATCATCGGTGAAACCCTGTTTGGCGCGCGCGGCATCCTGATCGCGCTGATCGGCTGTGTCTTCGGCTCCATCGCCTATCGTCTCGCCATCCAGCTTGCTCTGTCGAGTGATGTGTTGGGTCTCAAGGCGTCCGATCTCAATTTTGTAACGGCGGTACTGGTGGCCATCGCATTGATCCTGCCCCGACTGCGCCGCGGGGGAGCAACATCGTGATTTCCCTTTCCGATATCCAGGTCATCTTCGGGCGCGGCACGCCGCTGCAGAAGCAGGCGCTCTCCAAGATCGATCTCACCATCGACGATGGCTCCTTCGTCACCGTCATCGGCTCCAATGGCGCCGGCAAATCGACGCTGCTCGGCGTTCTGGCGGGCGATGTCCTGCCGACGGCGGGCAAGGTGATGATCGGCGGCGCCGATGTTACCCGCAAACCGACCGCCAGCCGGGCGGGACGGGTGGCGCGCGTGTTTCAGGACCCGCTGGCGGGTAGCTGCGGCGCGCTCACCATCGAGGAAAATCTGGCGCTGGCGGCGTCGCGCGGCGAGCGTCGCGGCCTTCTGCCGGCGCTTGGGCGCGGCCGTCGGGATTTTTTCAAGGAGCGTATCGCTTCGCTCAATCTCGGGCTGGAAAATCGTCTGAAGGACCGTATGGATCTTCTGTCCGGTGGGCAGAGGCAGGCGGTCTCGCTTGTCATGGCGACGCTGTCCGGCTCGGATGTGCTGCTGCTCGATGAACATACGGCAGCACTCGATCCCGGCATGGCCGAATTCGTGATGGAGCTGACCCGCAAGGTCGTGTCGGAGCGCAAGCTGACGACGCTGATGGTCACCCATTCCATGCGTCAGGCATTGGATTATGGCACCCGCACGATCATGCTGCATGCCGGTGAGATCGTGCTCGACGTCTCCGGCGATAGCCGCAAGGATCTCGAGGTCGAGGACCTGATCGACATGTTCCGCAAGATACGCGGCCAGAAGCTCGACGATGATGAGTTGCTGATCGGTTGATTGTAAAAAGGCGCCGTAAGGCGCCTTTTTTGTTTGCCGTCAGCGCGCCTGCGTGAAGAAAATCTTGACGGCAAAAAGCGAAAAGACGCCGGCGATCGTATAATCCAGTCCGCGTAGAATTTTCCGGTTGCGTTGCAGCCAGGCTGAGAGAACATCTGCGGCGACCACGATGCCGATGCCGATCGGCAGCGCGACGATGATCGACCAGATGCCGAGAAAGATCAGCTTGCCGGTCACGTGCGGGTCGGATGCGCTGACGAATTGCGGCAGGAAGGTCATGAAAAAGATGATGATCTTCGGGTTCAGCAGGTTCACCCAGATGCCGTTCAACAGCGCCGATTTCAGGGAGGATTGCGCTTTTTCGCCGGTGCTTTTCACCATCACGAAATCCGAGCCCTTGCGGATCGCCTGAATGGCGAGCCAGACCAGATAGGCGGCTCCGCCGGTCTTCAGGATCATGAAGGCGGTCGGCGAGGCGACGATAAGGGCGGCGACGCCGAAGGCGACGAGCATCGTGTGCACGGTAATGCCGATATTGGTTCCCAGAAGCGTCATGAAACCCGCCGTCCGGCCCTCGCGCAGCGAGCGGCTGATCCACAGCGTCATGTCAGGCCCCGGCGTCACCGCCAGAAGCAGAATGGCGATGGTGAAGGCGATCAATGTTGGCAGGCCTGGAACGAAATCCATCGCGGCACCCGTAAAATCTGGAGGTTGCCGTGCTTAACGCGATTTCGCGCTTCTGCCAATGTTTTTGAGCGCCAATGCATCGGCGCGAAAAGCCGCCGCAACGGTTACATCGCGGCGGCCCGGAACATTCAGTTTTTCAGGAAGCTGGTGAAGGCGGCGGAATATTCCGTGTGCCAGCGCGACAGCGGAGGGCGGTTCTGGACGATGTCATAGGCCGCCCAGAGAATGCGCTTTTCATCCGTCGGGCGGTCCACCTCGCCATCCGGGCAGAGAATGTAGAAATCGCCCCGGCCGATGCTTTCGACCATGAAGTCGACGGTCTGTTCGCCGGTCCATGCGCCTTCTGGCTTTTCCGTTCTGCCATGGGCTGTAAGGCCTGTGAAGACGAAGCCGGGGATGAGGAGATGGGCGGAAACTCTACCATTTGGAACATTGCGCAACTCGTGTTGAAGCGCTTCCGTGAAGGTTTTGACGCCCGATTTCGAGACATTGTAGGCGGGATCGCCGGGAGGCGTGGTGATGCCCTGTTTCGAGCCGGTATTGATGATGAGCGCCGGCTCGCCATGGGCGATCATGCTCTGGCCGAAAACACGGCTGCCGTTCACGACGCCCATCAGATTGACGTTGATGATTTTTTCCCAATTGGCCTGCGGGCCGAAAATGGCGCTGCCGGGCTGGATGCCGGCATTGTTCATCAGAACGTGAACGCGTCCGAAACGCTGGATCACGGCGCGCTCCAGCGCCTCCAGTTCATCGAGTTTGGATATGTCGGTCGGGATGGCGACGATCTGCGCTTCGCCGTCCTTGGCGACGGCCAGAATATCCGCATGGGCTGCGGCAAGCCTGTCGCCGTCGAGATCGACGAGCACGACACTCATGCCGAAACCGGCGAATTTGCGGGCGGCGGCAAGTCCGATGCCGGATGCCGCACCGGTGATGACAGCGACATTATCTTCCTTGAATGCAGGGTGGATGGTCGTCATAGGTTTCTCCTTCGCGTCGTTTCGGCTGTTTCCAGCGGTTTGCAACGTTGCCTGAACCTGAGTGGCTTCATTCACGGTCTTCAAGTCGATCGCGCCGCTTATGATAAAGCGCGAATTTTCATAATGCATGTGACAATTGCTTCGTTCCCATCGATGCGACCGGTCATCGCCCGCTGTCGTACCCGCCCATCAATTGTTTTGTCGCTTATCTCACGGAAAAGCGCTTCACACATTTCGGGTTGCACTGTAAAAGTGCCGAAATCCCAAGGAAATGGCGGTGTCCCAATGCCGTCATCATGCAGATGGACATCACTATGGCACTTCCGAAAGACGTTAAGAAAGTCGTTCTCGCCTATTCCGGCGGCCTCGACACCTCGATCATCCTGAAATGGCTTCAGACGGAACTCGGCGCGGAGGTCGTGACCTTCACCGCCGATCTCGGCCAGGGCGAAGAACTTGAGCCGGCGCGCAAGAAGGCCGAGATGCTGGGCATCAAGGAAATCTTCATCGAGGACGTCCGCGAAGAGTTCGTGCGTGATTTCGTGTTCCCGATGTTCCGTGCCAACGCCGTTTATGAAGGCGTCTATCTGCTCGGTACCTCCATTGCCCGTCCGCTGATTTCCAAGCACCTGATCGAAATCGCCAAGAAGACCGGCGCCGACGCCATCGCCCATGGCGCCACCGGCAAGGGCAACGACCAGGTCCGTTTCGAGCTTTCGGCCTATGCGCTGAACCCGGATATCAAGATCATCGCTCCCTGGCGCGACTGGACGTTCAAGAGCCGTACCGACCTCTTGAACTTCGCCGAACAGCACCAGATTCCGGTTGCCAAGGACAAGAAGGGCGAGGCGCCTTTCTCGGTCGACGCCAACCTGCTGCATTCCTCGTCCGAGGGCAAGGTTCTGGAAGACCCGGCACAGGAAGCACCGGAATATGTGCATATGCGCACCATTTCCCCGGAAGCCGCGCCCGATAAGGCAACCGTTATCAAGGTCGGTTTCCGCAAGGGCGATGCCTGCTCCATCAACGGCGTTGAAATGTCGCCTGCGACGCTTCTTGCGACGCTGAACAACTATGGCCGCGAAAACGGCATCGGCCGTCTCGATCTGGTCGAGAACCGCTTCGTCGGCATGAAGTCGCGCGGCGTTTACGAGACGCCCGGCGGCACCATCCTGCTTGCCGCGCACCGCGCCATCGAATCCATCACGCTTGACCGGGGTGCAGCCCACCTCAAGGACGAGCTGATGCCGCGCTACGCCGAGCTTATCTATTACGGCTTCTGGTTCTCGCCAGAGCGCGAAATGCTGCAGGCCCTGATCGACAAGAGCCAGGAACATGTGGAAGGCGAAGTGACGCTGAAGCTCTACAAGGGCAATGTCATGGTAACCGGCCGCGAGAGCGCCAAGTCGCTCTATTCCGACGCGCTGGTGACCTTCGAGGACGACCACGGCGCTTATGACCAGAAGGATGCGGCAGGCTTCATCAAGCTCAACGCGCTGCGTCTTCGCACGCTCGCAAAGCGCAATATCAGCAAGTAATTCTGCTGGAATGGAAATGATGGAACCCGCTGGCGGCGACGCCGGCGGGTTTTTTCATGTCTCTCGTCTGGAGACGATGCGGAAGCCGATATAGCTGGCGATTGCGGTGAATTCCATCACGGGGATGATGATGCCGAAGCCGGTCAACGGCGAACCGATAAGCGAGGCTGCGGCGCCGCCCGCAAAACCAGACCCCATCTGAATGAACCCCATCATCGCCGATGCCGAGCCGGCAATATGTGGGAATGGGGCGAGGGCCGCCGTCACCATGGATGGCGTCAATAAGGCGATGCCGACTGTTGCGACCGCCACGGGTCCCATGATCGAAAGAAAGGATGGCGGTATCAGGAACACCGACAGCAGGATAAGGAGACCGCCTGTTCCCGAAAAACAGAGGCCGAGGACGACCGAACGGCGGTCACCCAGCCGCGGCGCGATATAACGCAGGGCGATGGAGCCGAAGAAATAAGCGCCCGTCTGCATCAGCATGCCGATGCCGAAGGCGGTGGGTGTCATGCCGACCTTATTGATGAGGATGAAGGTCAGCATGGTCGCCTGAGCATAAAGCGCGCCGATGGAACCGCCGAGCACCAGTGCGGCCAGAAGAAAACGCGGCTCGGTGAGCAATGTCCCATAGGCCGACAGGAGGCGGTGCGGGCGGATCAGGTTCTTGTCCGGGCTCGTCGTCTCGCGCAGGAAGACCACGACGGAGAAGATGGCGATGGCCCCGAGGCCGGCCATGAGGAAAAATACCGATTGCCACCCGAAAGCCGCAAGCGAAAGCCCGCCGATGGTCGGGCCCATGGCGGGGCCAACGGCCAGTATGATGCCAATGAGGTTCATGATGCTGGAGGCTTCGGCGCCCGTGAATTGATCGCGCACGATGGCGCGCGCCACCGTCATGCCGACGGAGGCGCCAATGCCCTGAACAAGCCGGGCGAAGAGCAGCACTTCAATTGTTGGGGCAAAGATCGCCAGCAGTCCACCGCCCAGAAAGATGGAGAGGAAAACGAGGCTCGCCTTTCGCCGACCGAAGGCGTCGGATGCCGGGCCGGCGAGCAGTTGGGCGATGGCGAAACCGGCGAAATAAAGCGAGAGGCTGAGTTTGACGGCGGATTCCGTGGTGGAGAAAACCCGCGTCAGTTCCGGCATGGCCGGTGTGTAGATCGCCATGGAAATCGGCGCCAGCGCCGTCAGCAACGCACCGAGTATGGCCGTGCGCTTTCTGGACATGATCGTTTCTGGCGACATTGCGATCAGCAGCTCTGCCCCGGCTGTTCCGGCTGGAGATTGTTGCGAAGGGTCTGCAGGAAGCTGCGGAAAAGCGCGACTTCTTCTTCGTTCAGGCCCTGCGTGGCGTGACGGACGAGTTCATCGATTTCCTGGCGCACGGCTTCCAGCATGTCGGTGGAGTTTTTTGTCAGCACGATGCGCTTGGAGCGCCTGTCCTGCGGGTCCTGCTGGCGTTCGATGAGATCGAGAGATTGCAGCTTGTCGAGATAGGCGCAGATCGTCATCGGCTCGATGCCGAGCCGGGCGGCGATATCCGACTGTTTGCTGCCATCAACGACGGCAACCGTCAGCAATGCGCGCGCTTCGCCGGGCGTCAGGCCCAGTCCGGCTTCAGAAATTCGGCGCTCAAACGCACTGTTCAGCAGGCGTGCGCCGCTGTTCAGTAAAAATGCCAATGAGTCTTTTTCGCGTTTAGTGCCCATGCTTCGCCTTTTCGTAAGTCAGCCTTACTAAAATCCCGGCGATAATCAATGGCGCATAAATCATATTGTTGAAAATCGAGTAAAGTATGTGTCAGTTCGATTGCGTTACGGTCGGCAACATAATCGAAGATTGTTACGCCAAAGCAAAGAAGATCGGACATCCCGCGTTTTATTTCATCTGCCATGCCGGTCCATATCGTCGGTCAAGTCCCTTACACAGGTCACCTGCCATCGGTATCCGGCGTCTGCGCCGGCAGTCGGGGCAAAAGCAAAAATCAGGTCGCAACCAATCTTCCTTACACCAAAGTCCGGCATTGAATTGCCGGTGGAGGCGTGCCCATATGGGCTTAAACCGGAATTGTACAAGGAAGATGAAATGCCATCCAAGACCGCGCTTTATCCCGCACTCGTTGACTGGAACGGCCACAATGGTCTGCCGAAATTCGATGCGGTCAGGGATGAGGATTTCGCTCCGGCCTTCGATGCCGCCCTTCTGTCTCACGAACAGGAAATCGATGCGATTGCCGGCAATGCTGAGGCCCCGAGCTTCGAAAACACCGTGACCGCGCTCGAAATCGCCGGAGACGATCTTTCGCGCATTTCGGCGCTGTTCTGGAACAGGGCAGGCGCTAATACCAATAGTGTAATCCAGGCGCTGGAGCGGGAGATCGCGCCGAAACTGTCGCGGCACTATTCGAAGATCGGCATGAACGAAGCGCTGTTCAAGCGCATCGATACATTGTGGGAAAAGCGCGGAACGCTTGGGCTGACGGGTGAGGAGAGCCGCGTTCTCGAGCGGCACTGGAAGGGTTTCGTGCGCTCCGGCGCCAAGCTGCCGAAGGACCGGCAGGAACGGCTGGCGGCGATCAATGAGGAGCTTGCCGGTCTCGGCGCGAGATTCGGGCAGAATGTGCTGGCGGATGAAAAGAACTGGAAGCTTCTGCTTTCCACGGAAGAGGAACTTGCCGGCGTTCCCGGTTTTCTTCGCGACGCGATGGCGGGTGCGGCCCGTGAGCATGGCGAGGACGGCAAATTTGCCGTCACCCTTTCCCGTTCAATCATCGAGCCTTTTCTGACCTTTTCCGAACGCCGCGATCTGCGCGAGCAGGCCTTCAGGGCCTGGGTGGCGCGCGGCGAGAATGGCGGCGAGACAGACAATCGCGAGATCGTCCACCGCACGCTCGAACTGCGCGAGGAAAAGTCAAAGCTTCTCGGTTACACGAATTTCGCCGCCTACAAGCTTGATGACACGATGGCGAAGACGCCCGATGCCGTGAACGGACTTCTGGGGCAGGTCTGGGAAAAGGCCGTGCGCCGTGCGGGCGAGGAAGAGGCCGAGCTGGTCGCCATCATCGCCGAGGAGGGCAGGAATCACGAAGTGCTGCCCTGGGACTGGCGGCATTATGCCGAAAAGCTGCGGGCACGGAAATTCAGCTTCTCCGAGGCCGAATTGAAGCCCTATCTGCAGCTCGAAAAGATCATTGAGGCCTGCTTCGATGTGGCCGGGCGGCTGTTTGGGATTCGGGCGGTCGAAGTCAAAGGCGTCGCCGCCTATCACCCGGATGTGCGGGTTTTCGAAATCCGCGACGAAAAGGGCGGTCTGAAGGCCATGTTCCTCGGCGATTATTTCGCCCGCCCCTCCAAGCGCTCCGGCGCGTGGATGAGCTCCTTCCAGTCGCAGCACAAGCTGCCCTTGAAGAACGGCACGGTCGGAGAAATTCCGATCATCTACAATGTCTGCAATTTCGCCAAACCGGCCGAAGGCAAACCGGCGCTGCTTTCGCTCGACGATGCGCGCACGCTGTTTCACGAATTCGGCCACGCGCTGCATGGCATGTTGTCAAATGTCACTTACCCCTCCGTTTCCGGAACGGGCGTCTCGCGCGATTTCGTCGAATTGCCGTCGCAGCTTTACGAACATTGGCTGACGGTGCCGGAAATCCTGGAAAAATACGCCCTGCATTATGACACAGGTGCGCCGATGCCGAAGGCGCTGCTGGATAAGGTTCTGGCCGCGCAGACCTTCAATGCCGGTTTCAGCACGGTGGAATTCACCTCGTCGGCGATTGTCGACATGGCGTTCCACACGCGGGAAAACGTGAGCGATCCGATGGTTGTGCAGGGTGAGGTGCTCTCCACCCTGAACATGCCGAAGTCTATCGTCATGCGGCATGCGACCCCGCATTTCCAGCACGTTTTCTCCGGCGATGGATATTCGGCCGGCTATTATTCCTACATGTGGTCGGAAGTGCTGGACGCCGATGCCTTTTCGGCCTTCGAGGAAACGGGCAACCCCTTCGATGGCGAGATGGCGCGCAAGTTGAAAGACAATATCTATTCCGTCGGCGGTTCCATCGATCCGGAAGAGGCCTATCTTGCTTTTCGCGGCAAGATGCCAAGCCCGGACGCCATGCTTTTGAAGCGTGGTCTGGTATAAGGCTCCGGTATAAAAGACTGTCATATTTCTGAGCTAGAACCTGAGTGCAGGGGGCTTATGACAAGGCCCCCCCTTTCGCATTTGCAAAAAAAAGGTTATGAGCGCGCCAAACTAAATTGGCGTTTCTCATCAATATAGCGCCCAACCTCAGAGATTTTGAACAATGGCACTTCGCAACATCGCGATCATCGCGCACGTTGACCATGGAAAAACGACGCTCGTGGACGAGCTTCTGAAGCAGTCCGGCTCGTTCCGCGACAACCAGCGTGTCGCCGAGCGCGTGATGGATAGCAACGATCTCGAAAAGGAACGTGGCATCACCATTCTCGCCAAGGCGACCTCGGTGGAGTGGAAGGGTGTCCGCATCAACATCGTCGACACCCCCGGCCACGCCGACTTCGGCGGTGAAGTCGAGCGTATCCTGTCGATGGTGGACGGTGCTATCGTTCTGGTCGATAGCTCGGAAGGCCCGATGCCGCAGACCAAGTTCGTGGTCAGCAAGGCGCTGAAGGTCGGTCTTCGCCCGATCGTCGCGATCAACAAGATCGACCGTCCGGATGGCCGCCACGAAGAAGTCATCAACGAAGTCTTCGACCTTTTCGCAAACCTCGACGCCACCGATGAGCAGCTCGACTTCCCGATCCTCTACGGTTCCGGCCGTGACGGCTGGATGAACGTCAACCCGGAAGGCCCGAAGGATCAGGGTCTTGCGCCGCTGCTCGATCTGGTTCTCGAACATGTTCCGGAGCCCAAGGTTGAAGAAGGTCCGTTCCGCCTGATCGGCACCATCCTTGAAGCCAACAACTTCCTCGGCCGCATCATCACCGGCCGCATCGCTTCTGGCTCCATCAAGCCGAACCAGGCGGTGAAGGTTCTCGGCCAGGACGGCAAGGTTATTGAAAACGGCCGTATCTCCAAGATCCTCGCATTCCGCGGCATCGAGCGCACGTCGATCGAAGAAGCCCATGCGGGCGACATCGTCGCCATTGCAGGCCTCTCCAAGGGAACTGTTGCGGACACCTTCTGTGACCCCTCTGTCACCGAGGCGATGACCGCCCAGCCGATCGACCCGCCGACCGTTACCATGTCGTTCATCGTCAACGACAGCCCGCTGGCTGGCACCGAAGGCGACAAGGTCACGAGCCGCGTTATCCGTGACCGTCTGTTCAAGGAAGCCGAAGGCAACGTTGCGCTGAAGATCGAAGAAGCCGAAGGCAAGGATTCGTTCTTCGTTTCCGGCCGTGGCGAATTGCAGCTGGCGGTTCTGATCGAAACCATGCGTCGCGAAGGCTTCGAGCTTGCCGTTTCGCGTCCGCGCGTCGTCATGCATAAGGATGAGAACGGCACCCTGCTGGAGCCGATCGAAGAAGTCGTGATCGACGTTGATGAAGAACATTCCGGCGTCGTCGTCCAGAAGATGTCCGAGCGCAAGGCTGAAATGGCCGAGCTTCGTCCTTCCGGCGGCAATCGCGTTCGTCTGAAGTTCTATGCGCCGACCCGTGGCCTGATCGGTTACCAGTCGGAGCTTTTGACCGACACCCGCGGTACGGCGATCATGAACCGTCTGTTCCACGACTATCAGCCCTTCAAGGGGCAGATTGCCGGTCGCGTGAACGGCGTTCTCTTGTCGAACGGTTCGGGCGAAGCTGTTGCTTATGCCATGTTCAACCTGGAAGATCGCGGCCCGATGATCATCGAGCCGGGTGAGAAGGTCTATGCCGGCATGATCATCGGTATTCACTCTCGCGATAACGATCTCGAAGTGAACGTGCTGAAGGGCAAGCAGCTGACCAACATCCGCGCTGCCGGCAAGGATGAAGCCGTGAAGCTGACGCCGCCGATCCGCATGACGCTCGATCGCGCGCTTTCCTGGATTCAGGACGATGAGCTGATGGAAGTGACGCCGAAGTCCATCCGTCTGCGCAAGATGTTCCTGGACGCCAACGATCGCAAGCGTTTTGAAAAGGCCAAGCTCGCTGTCTGAATGCGGCTTGTCGTTATGAATTTGAAAGAACCCGGCCTTGAGCCGGGTTTTTTTATGCGTTCGTTTTTATGTGTGCATGAGTCGAAAGGTGCTTGTGCCAAAGGTTAAGGATGCGTTAATTTTTATGGGTCGTCCACATGAATAGGCTGTGGGTAAGCTTGCCGGCGTTAACCTTTATGACTGGTAAGTTTCCGTGGCCGGGGCCAGAATCGCGTTATGAAAACGTTATCCATCGATGTTCGCCGTGCTGAACCGCATGATGCGCGCGCCATTTCCGAGGCGCACCGTCTGTCGTGGCAACAGGCCTATGCCGGGCTTATCCCGCATCGGCCGTTGACGCAGATGCTCGAGCGTCGTGGAGAAGTCTGGTGGAAAAAGGCAACCAAAGGCTCCGCAACCATGCTGGTGGTGGAGGTGGCCGGTGTGGTCGCCGGATATGCGACACTGGGCCTCAGCCGGGCACGCGGGCTGCCGCAGGACGGCGAGATATACGAACTTTATCTCCGGCCGGAATATCAGGGCATCGGGCTAGGCTCGCTGCTGTTTACGGAAGCGCGCAGACTGCTGACCTCGCTTGGCTGCAACGGCATCGTTGTCTGGTGCCTTGAAGACAGCGATGTGGCCAACCGCTTTTTCCGCTCTCATGGTGGTCGCGATATCGCCGAAGGCATGGAAGATTTCGACGGCAAGTCGCTTCGCAAGGTCGGTTTCGTCTGGAACTGACAAACAATGCCGGGTGATTTGGCCCCGGGTTCATTCTCGCGGCCGGCCATGCGCAATTGCGATAGCCTCAAATCCCGCATTCTGCCTTATCCGCCCAAAGCCATGTTGCAATGCGGCGACTTTCCCAGTATCGAAAACCAAATCCAACCCGTCGAATGAGGGAAGCGAATGCGTATCGATGCAATTTCCGTAGGCAAGAATCCGCCGGATGACGTGAATGTCATCGTTGAAGTGCCGGTCGGTGGACACCCGATCAAGTACGAGATGGACAAGGATGCCGGTGCGCTGATCGTCGATCGCTTCCTCTACACGCCGATGACCTATCCGGGTAACTATGGTTTCGTACCGCACACCCTGTCTGACGATGGCGACCCGATCGACGTTCTCATCTGCAACACCCGTCCGCTGGTTCCGGGCTGCGTCATCAATGTCCGCCCCATCGGCGTGATGATCATGGAAGATGACGGCGGCAAGGACGAGAAGATCCTCGCCGTGCCGGTTCCGAAGCTGACGCGCCGTTACGACAAGGTCCACAATTACACCGACCTGCCGGAAATCACGCTGAAGCAGATCGAGCACTTCTTCGAGCACTACAAGGATCTGGAGCCCGGCAAGTGGGTGAAGATGGGCGGCTGGCAGGATGTCGACGTCGCCAAGAAGCTGATCGTCGAAGCCATCGAGCGCTACAAGGCGCAGGGCTGATCTAAAGCATGTCTCCCAAAAGTGTGCAGCGGTTTTCGGACCAAGACATGCTTAAAAACAAAGATTTAAAGCGCGTCGCGGGAATCAGATTAGACGCGATGCGCTTTAGTTTTCGAGCTTTTTGAATAGCTCTTCGAAATCCTCCGGGTCGGTGTCGATCCGGAGGATTTTTTTACGCGCCGTTTCGCCTGAAACGAAGCTGATGGAGGATTTCGGCAGGCCGAGTTTTTTCGCCAGCAAAACAATCAGGGCTCTGTTGGCCTTGCCGCCTTCCGGCACGGCGCTGACGCGGGCCTTCAGATGCGCGTTTCCCTCCGCATCCTTTTCCACGCCCTCGATGGCGTCCCGCCCGCCATTCGGTGTGAGGCGGACGGTCAGGCGGACATGGTCGCTATGCTTCTGCCAGCAGGCGCTCAAGCGACCATCGGGTAAAGCGTGTTCCACATGAAGGAGCGGATGAAGAAGATGAGCAGGAGCACGATGATCGGCGAAATGTCGATGCCGCCGAGATTGGGCAGAATGCGGCGGATGGGGCGCAGAACCGGTTCCGTGACATTGAACAGAAAGCTGCCGATGGCGTTCACGAACTGGTTGCGGGAATTGATGACGTTGAAGGCGTAAAGCCAGGAAAAAATAGCGCTGGCGATCAGCACCCACGTATAGAGGTTCAAGGCCAGATCGATGGTCTGAAACAGGGCAAGCATCAATATCTCCGTATCTTGGTTGCAAGACATTTAGACATTGAACCGTGAACCGGCAAGTGTTGCGCCAGATCGTAGTGATCTTTGATCTGATCGACCGGCGATCATCACAATCTGGCTCGTGGCTTTGCAGTGGGATTTCAGACGAAAACCGCTCACACTTTTCGTCATCCCGTCAGTGAGGGCTGGCGATTCCTGTGATATCGCTCTATTGCAAAGCTCTCATATTGTCTCGCGAGCACCCAGCCGATGTCCCTCCCTTCCGCCGAAAACCGTTTCGGTGCATTCCGGCATAGTTCCTATCGCCGCTTTTTCAGCGCCCGTTTTTTTTCGGCCTTCGCCATCCAGATCGTCAGCGTCTCGGTCGGCTGGCAGATGTATGAGGTGACCGGCAACGCCTTTTATCTCGGCCTGATCGGTCTTTTCCAGTTTCTGCCGTCTCTGCTTCTGATCCTCGTCACCGGAACGGTCGCCGACCGGCACAATCGTCGGCGCATCATGGCCATATGCCTGCTGATTGCGGCGCTGTGCGCTGCCGCTCTTCTGGGTCTTACGCTGACGCACAGCTTTTCCCCCTGGCCGGTCTTCGCCATTCTTGTCGTCTTCGGCATAGAGCGCGCCTTCATGGGACCGGCGGTCCAGTCGCTGGCGCCCAATCTCGTGCCGGTAGAGGATTTGCCGAACGCCATCGCCTGGAATTCCTCTTCCTGGCAGATGGCGTCCATTCTCGGTCCCGTCGCCGGCGGCCTGCTTTATGGCCTCGGTGCTTCCGTCGCCTATAGTGTGGCATTCGTGCTCTTCATCGTATCGGCCACGCTTGCGGTGACGATCCGCAAGCCGGAACAACGCGGCCCGGCAAAAGCCATCAGCCTCGAAACCATGCTCGCCGGGTTCAAATTCATCGCGCAGGAAAAAATCGTTCTCGGTGCGATCTCGCTCGATCTTTTCGCGGTGTTGCTGGGCGGCGCCGTTGCGCTGATGCCGATTTTTGCCAAGGAAGTGCTGACGCTCGGGCCATGGGGTCTCGGGCTTCTGCGGGCAGCACCCGGCATCGGGGCCATCACCGTTGCGGTCATTCTGGCGTTCAAGCCCATTCGTCACCACGCCGGCCTGCTGATGTTTACCGGCGTCGGCCTCTTCAGCATCTCCACCGTGGTCTTCGGGCTTTCGCAAACCGCATGGGTGTCCATCGCCGCGCTGGTGGTCATGGGCGCATCCGACATGGTGTCGGTTTATGTGCGCGAGACCTTGATTGCGCTATGGACGCCGGATGAGGTGCGCGGGCGCGTGAATGCCGTGAACATGGTGTTCGTCGGCGCATCGAACGAGCTGGGGGAATTCCGCGCCGGCACCATGGCGCATGTCGTCGGGGCCGTACCGGCCGTTGTCATCGGCGGGGCGGGCACGCTTGCTGTGGCGGTTATCTGGGCGCTCGGTTTCTCCAAGCTGCGCAGAATCGACAATCTGGATGCGCCGCACTGATGGCGATGGGTCTTAGATCGTTTTGGCTTTTCTTCGAATCGCAAAAACGATCTAACCTTTTGTTTTTAAGCACTTTCCGGACGTAAAACCGCTGCGCACTTTTACTGGAAATGCTCTAGCGCTGCGCCTTGCCCTCAAAAACTAGATCGAGGAAATTGCCGAGCCATGCCCTGAGCGGCGTGTCGAACAGCATGCGGCCTTCCAGATGCTGGCTGCCCACCTGCGCATTGGGCATGCCGAAGCGCTGCGCGCCGCGCACCACCCAGCTATGCATCATGGCGCGGGTCAGTTCGGCGTGAAACTGCAGGCCCCAGGCGTTTTTTCCATAGCGGTAGGCCTGATTGGGATAGGTCTCGCCCGAGGCCAGAAGTTCGGCTCCGCGGGGCAGCTCGAACCCTTCCTTGTGGAAATGATAGACCATCTTCGGCCAATGCGGCATCAGAAGCCGCCCATGTTCGGTGGCATGAAGCGGATACCAGCCGATCTCCACCTTGCCCTCCCTGTCGGCCTCCACCTTGCCGCCGAGATGTTTGGACAGCATCTGCGCGCCGAGACAGATGCCGAGAAAGGGTTTGTTTTCCTTCAGCGGCACCTTCAGCCAGTCGATTTCGGCTTTGACGTAGTCATGAGAATCGTTGGCGCTCATCGGCCCGCCGAAAATGATTGCGCCCGCGTGTTTCTCCAGCGTTTGCGGCAGGTCATCGCCGAGTGCAGGGCGCCTTATATCCAGACGATACCCTTTTTCCACCAGCATCTGGCCGACGCGGCCGGGCGTGGAACGTTCCTGATGCAGGACGATGAGCAGCGATGGTTGTTTTCTCTGTTGCCTGGAAGGGTCAAACAGCATCGTCTTCGTTTTCGCTTTCTTCAGCGGGCCCGGACCTCGTGGCGGCCTGCTGACGTTGCAGAACCCTGTCGCGCACGGATACACCAAGCAGGTCGGCGACTCGCCAGATTACATGGTCTTCCATTTCGCTTCGTTCGCCGTCAGCGTAAACAATATCCCATAATATGCCAATAAGCTCCACGCGCTGATCTTCATCGAGATGGCGGCGTATATCGGTGGTGAAGCGGTAATAATCGACGGCTTCCTTACCGGCCTCCTGGCCGGCGGCGAGAAGCGCGTCCAGCTTTCCGGCATCGAGATGGTAATAGTCCTGCAGTATTTCGCGCAGGCGGTCGCGCTCGCTTTTCGAGACGGTGCCATCCGCTTCCATGACCTGGAAACAGAGGGCGGCCACCGCCACCCTCAGATCGTCCGGACTGAAATCATCCCCATGCGGGCCGACGAGGTTCTGAATAAACGACTGTATTTGCTGGAACATCGATATCCTGTTCGTCAGAAGAGTTTGAGCCGGGTCTTGGGTTCGGCTTCCACGCCGGGTTTCTTGACGCCCGGATCATCCGGCGCGCCGCCGAAAAACGGCACGGCTTCCGCCTTTTCATCCGTGGCATCGGTTTCCACTGGCGCTTCGATTGTGACCGGCTTTTTCTCCTGCGGGACCGATACGGCCGGCTTGACCTCGATCGGTGCGGCCGGGGCGGGTTTCGGTTCGGCGCGTGTCTCCGGTGCGGCTTCGACAATGATCGTTTTCGCGGCCGGTTCGGCCCGTGCGGGCGCTGCGGCAATCGCGTTTTCGATTGTCAGATCTTCGACGGGCGCTTCGAGCTGGCCGAAAGGCGCTTTCCATTCGAAAGCATCGAGACGGCCGGTGACCGGCGAAACCGGCAGCCATTTTTCCGAAACGACGCCGTCGGCCACCCAGGCGGGGTCGCGCGGTGCGCGCAGCGCCTGCGCCATCCAGTAGCGCACACGGCCCTGATCGCCGGTTTCGGCCTCCTCGATATCGGCCATCAGCAGGAAGATGCTCTCGCGCGGTTCGATCCGGGCGGCGGCTTCGGCCTTGGCCCGCGCCTTGGCGAATTCCTTGGCGTCGAGCGCTGCCTGCGCCACGGCGAACAGGGATTCGATGTTGTTGGGCTTCAGGCTCTCAAGCCGCTCAGCCCGTTTCAGCCGGTCGATGGCGGTATCGCCGCTGCGTGCGCGGACATAAAGTTCGGCGATCTGCGGGTGCGGATCGTTCTTCCAGACGGGCTCCAAAACCGTGGCTGCCTTGCGCAGATTGTCTTCCCGGAGATAGGATTTGGCCGCGATCAGCGCTGCCGGAACCAGGCTCTTGGCAAGCTTGAGAGCGTGCTTGGCATCCTCGCGCGCGCCAACCGGATCGCTTTCCAGCTTTTCGCCGGCCTTGGCAGTAAGAAGCACGGCTTTCAGACGTTCCGCCTCACCGCGTTCGATAACGCCGGCGGCCTTCTGCTGGTCGAGCAGGCGGATGGCATCGTCCCACTGTCCGTTGCGGCAGCGGTTTTCCAGCGTCGCCTGCGCGGCCCAGGGCAGATAGGGGGCTTTTTCCGCTGCATCCTCGGCATATTGCTGGGCGGCTTCATAGGCGCCCTGACGGCGGGCCTCGATATAAAGGCCGCGAAGGCCAAGCTCGCGGGTTTCGGGATCGCGGGCCATGGCTTCGAATTTGCGCCGCGCCTCGTCATATTTGCCTTCAATCAGGTCAGCCTGCGCATCGAGCAGATGAATCAGCGGCTCCTGATCGGCGCTGAGCAACCCTTGAGTGCGGGCCGTCATCTTGCGGGCGAGGATCGCATTGCCGGCCCCGGCAGCGATGAGGCCGGTGGAGAGCGCCTGATAACCCCGGTCGCGCTTGCGGGCGCGGAAATAACGACGGGCGGCATTGGGCGAGGTCCAGATGGCATTGACGATCCACCAGACCAGCATGACGGCGGCGACCAGCGCCGCGATGATGGAGGCGGCGACCATCAAGCTCATTTCGATCAGCTGGCCCTGCCAGACGATGGAGAGCACACCCGGCCTGTCGGCCAGCCAGGAGAAACCGAAGCCGAGAGCCAGAACGATAACGGCGAAAGTCAGAATTCTGGTCATGCCCTTACCCCTGCCTGCCGGTGCTGGTGATGGCGCGGTTCAACGTGCCGCCAACCAGATTCTCGACCTCGATGCGCGCATCCAGCGATTTCTTGTAATCGGCGGATGCCGTCTTGGCGGCATCGGGAAGCCCGTTCCATTCAAGCGCCGCGCCCTGCAGATCGCCGTTGCGCAGCTTGTTTTCCATGCGCGCGATCTGGGCTTCTGGGGTCTCGCCCTCGATATTTCCGACAGGGCGCACCTTCACCAGTGAAAAGGCGCTTTCGGTCAGGCGTTCCATAATGCCCTGATTGGGGTCAGGCTGGTTGATGGCGGAAAGCATCGCATTGGCGACGTCAGGGAATTTCTGCATCAGCTCTGAGCGTGACGGCACACCGGTTGCGGCGAAGGATTGCAGCGATGCGATGGCCGGATCGTCGGGCGTTACCTTGGACAGCGTGTCGAGTTCCGTCAGGAACGGCCCACCGCGATCAATCGCGGCCTTCAGCGCGGCGGAAGCGATGGCGCGGGCGACTTCGATATCGTCGCGCGGCTCGTTGATCTTGGCTTCCGCATCCGCAAGACGGCGTGTCAGTTCCGCCGTCGCCGATGCCTGCGCGGATCGCTCCGACTGGAGGGTGGATTCCAGCGCGGCGATTTTTTCCGACAGCCCATCCACCTGCGGGGTCTCACCCTTTGCGCCTTCGAGGGTTGCGATGCGCTGTTCCAGCGCTGAGGTGTCGGCGGCTGGCGCATTGGCAAGCTGCTGCCGCAAGCTGCCCAGATCGGTTTTCAGTGCGGCGATTTCCTCGCTTCCCGCCCTGCCTGCATTGAAGGAGGGCAGGATCCCGGCATATTGCATGCTGCCTGCGGCGGCGAGCGCCACAAGGCCGCCGACGATACCTGCCGCGATCAGGCCGGAGGTTGCCGCCTGCTTGCGTTCCGCCTGCTGTGGTGTGGAGGGCTTTGCCGGTCCTGAGGAGGAGGTTGCCGTCGCTGGTTTTGCAGCGGTGGCGCCGCTGGATGCGCTGGAGGACGCTGTGGAGCCGAAGGCCGGCTTCGTAGCAGCTGCTGCAGCCGCGCTCGTGTCAGTGGTGCCCGTCGACGGTTTTGTCTCGGTTCTGGGCGGAACAGGGGTCGGCGAGACGGGATCTTTCTGCCTGTCTGCGGGCTGTTTGTCTGCGGCGCTCTCAGCCTTCGGTGCCGTGGCTACGGATTCCGCTTTGCCGACATTGGGTTCGGGCTCGATAGGGGTTTTCTTGGGCTGGTCCCAGATGGGCGCGGGGTTGCCCGTTGCGGCTGCTTCGGGCTTTGTGTCCGAAACTCCGGGCTCTGCGGTGGCCTCAGGTGTTTTGTCACCGGGCTTTTCGTCCGTCTTGGCAGCGTCCACGTCGGCGGAAATTGCTTTCACGTCTTTGGCGTCCAGGTCGATGGTGACCGGTTCGGCTTTGGACTTGGAGTGGCGTGGCGGCTTTCCCGATACCATGACAACCTCATTTCTGCCTGCAGTAATCTAAACCTAGTCAGTGACGGCGGCAAAGGAAAGAGGCGAGCTCGAATTAGGTTCCAGAGTTATGGCGTAGAAGTTCAAACATCGCCGCCTCGCTCGGTTCTTCGGCGGCCTTGGCGTTTGCGCGGAAGATTTCCGGAACGAGAGAAAATACGTTGCGGCTGATGCAGATGAATTGTGTCGTTGCCAGCGCTGCCACGTATTTTTCCGTCGATACATGATGGAAAAAGGCCCGCGCCGCTTCCGATGAATAGAGCAGGACCACATCGGCAACGCTTTCGACAAGCGCCGTCTCTAGCATCGTCTCAGAAATGTCGGAGGGCAGCATCTCGTAACAATCCACCGTTCTGAAGGGAATGCCGGCGGCGGCAAGGCCTTCCTCGAAGACGGCGCCACGGGGCCTGCCGGCGAGATAGAGCAGGGGTTCTTCTTCGGAAAATAGAGTCTGGTGCTCAGCCACCAGCGCGGTCAGACTCACGGCGTCGCCGGAGGCGGTGAAAATCTGTTCGAAGCCGGTTTTTTCCGCCGCTTCCGCCGTTGCTCCGCCGACGGCGAAAAGCGGTTTTGACAGATAGGGAGCCAGCCCGTCCGGTGATGTTTCCAGTGCTCGTAGCGCCTCGGCGCTGGTCACCGCGATGGCCGCCAGCGGGGCGGATAGCGCCGAGACGGCGCGTTCCCCATGATGGGCGGGATAAAACAGCGGAAGAAGCACCGGCGCATGGCCAAGCGCTTCAAGCTTTGCGGCCGTCCTTTCGCCCGAACGTTGCGGCCGGGTGACGACGATCCGCATCGGCTCAGCTCCAGCCTTCGAAGAAATTGCTGCCCGCCTTGGTGCGCACGTCTTCGCCGGCCTGCCGGCCGAGCTTTGCCGCATCGCGGCGGTTGCCGGAGGCTTCGATGCCGTGGCTCGTCTGGCCATCGGGGGTGAGGATCAGGCCGGAAAAATGCAATTCCTCGCCATCGCAGGTGGCGTAGCCGGCAATCGGCGTGCGACAGGAACCATCGAGTGCTGCCAGAAAGGCGCGCTCGCAGGTCACGGCATCATGAGTGGGCCCGTCGTTTATGGGAGCGAGCAGTTCGTCCATGCGCGTATCGCCGATGCGGCTTTCCACGCCGATTGCGCCCTGGGCCGGAGCAGGAGGGAATTCCTTCGGGTCGAGAATTTCCGTCGGCACATTGTCCTTACCAAGTCTCTTCAGGCCGGCAAAGGCGAGAAGCGTCGCATCCGCCTGACCTTCTTCCAGCTTGCGCAGGCGAGTCTCGACCTGACCGCGAAAAATGATGACGCTCAGATCCGGCCGCAGGCGGCGGATCAGCGCCTGGCGGCGCAGGGATGCGGAACCGACCACGGCGCCTTGCGGCAGCTCCAGCAGCTTCGGTGCGGTGCGGCCGATGAAGGCGTCGCGTATATCCTCACGCGGCAGGAAAGCGGACAGATAAAGGCCTTCGGGCAGAACCGTCGGCATGTCCTTGGAGGAGTGCACGGCCATATCGAGTTCGCCGGACAGAAGCTGGCTTTCCAGCTCCTCTGTGAAGAGGCCCTTGCCGCCGATTTCCGACAAAGCGCGGTCGGTTATCCGGTCGCCCTTGGTGGACAGCACGACGATTTCGAACATTTCTTCCGGCAGGCCATGCGCCGCCATCAGCCGGTTGCGCGTCTCGTAAGCCTGCGCGAGCGCCAGCGGGCTGCCGCGCGTGCCGATTCGGAAAGGTTTTGTTTGCATCCGCGTCTATCCATTGTTACCGGAGTTGTCTTAGACCAACTCAGCGCATGATCGCAATGAACGAACAGATTTGATGACCCCCTTTCTTCGTATCCTCGGCATAGAGACAAGCTGTGACGAAACCGCCGCATCCATTGTGGTTCGGCATGCGGACGGCCATGGCGAGATCGTCTCCGACGTCGTTTTGTCGCAGCTTGAGGAACACAGCGCCTATGGCGGCGTAGTACCGGAAATTGCCGCGCGCGCCCATGTCGAGGCGCTGGACACGCTGGTGGAAGAAGCACTGGAGCAGGCGGGCGTAACCCTTGCCGATGTCGACGCCATCGCCGCCACCTCCGGCCCCGGCCTCATCGGCGGCCTGCTGGTGGGTTTGATGACGGGCAAGGCCATCGCCAAGGCGGCCGGCAAGCCGCTTTACGCCATCAACCATCTGGAAGGCCACGCGCTGACGGCGCGCCTTACCGACGGCCTGTCTTTTCCCTATCTGATGCTGCTCGTCTCCGGCGGCCATACCCAGCTGGTGCTGGTGCGTGGCGTGGGCGATTATGAGCGTTGGGGCACCACCATCGATGACGCGCTGGGGGAGGCCTTCGACAAGACCGCGAAACTTCTGGGCCTGCCCTATCCCGGCGGGCCTGCGGTCGAGAAGGCGGCGGCGAAGGGTGATCCGAACCGCTTTCCGCTTCCGCGTCCCATGGTCGGCGAAGCACGGCTCGATTTTTCCTTTTCCGGCCTGAAGACGGCGGTGCGGCAGGCGGCTACCGCCATCGCGCCGCTTTCCGAGCAGGATATTGCCGATATCTGCGCCTCGTTCCAGAAAGCGGTGTCGCGCACGCTCAAGGATCGGATCGGCCGCGGCCTTGCCCGTTTCAGCCAGGAATTTCCGCATACAGAAAACCAGCCTGCTCTGGTCGTCGCCGGCGGCGTTGCCGCCAATCAGGAAATCCGCCAGACGCTGCAATCGCTTTGCGATACCCATGGCTTCCGCTTCGTCGCGCCGCCGCACCGGCTCTGCACCGATAATGCCGCGATGATCGCCTGGGCGGGGCTGGAGCGCATGGCGGACGGCCGGGACCCCGATCCGCTCGAAATCCCGCCGCGCTCGCGCTGGCCGCTGGATGGCAGCGCGGAGACATTGATAGGTTTCGGTAAAAGGGGAGCCAAGGCCTGATGCAGCGGGAGAAAATCGTCGTCATCGGCGCCGGCGCCTTCGGAACAGCGCTTGCTGTGGTCATCGCGCTGGAAAACCGGCATGACGTGACCCTGCTCGGCCGCGACCCATCGCTGATGGCCGACCTCAGGAGCGACCGCGTGCACGAGGCGGCCCTGCCGGGCGTCGATCTGCCAGATGCGCTTGAATTTTCCGCCGAGCCAGATGTGCTGGCGGGCGCCGGCATCGTCCTCTTCGCCATGCCCTCGCAGGCTCATGCCGATGCGGCCCGTCAGTACGGTCCTTATCTGGCTAATGACTCAATCATTGTTACCTGCGCCAAGGGTATCGACCGCAGCTCCGGCCGGCTGCTGACGGAACTTCTGGAAGCGGAACTGCCGCATCATCCGATTGCGGTTCTGTCCGGTCCGGGCTTTGCGGCCGACATAGCACGGGGCCTGCCAACGGCCATGGCGATTGCGGCGGAAGATGCGGTGATAGCCGAGCGGCTTGCGACCACGATTTCCGGCAAGACCTTCCGGCTTTATGCCTCGACCGACCGCATCGGTGTGCAGCTTGGCGGGGCGCTGAAGAATGTTCTCGCCATTGCCGCCGGCATCGTCGAAGGCGCGGGCCTTGGCGATTCCGCCCGGGCGGCGTTGATTTCGCGCGGGCTTGCCGAAATGTCGCGTCTCATCGTTGCGATGGGCGGGAAGGCGGACACGGTGCGCGGCCTCTCGGGCCTTGGCGATCTGGTGCTGACCGCCACCAGCCACCAGTCGCGAAACCTGCGTTTCGGTATCGCGCTCGGTCGGGGTGAGGGCAAGGACATGTCCGGCGGGCTGGTGGAGGGCGCTTTCGCGGCAGCCGTCGCCGCCCGGCTCGGGGAAAGTCACGCTGTCGACATGCCGGTTACCGAAGCGGTGGCCGCTATCATTGACGGCAATCTGGATGTGGCGAGCGCCATGCAACAATTGATGACACGGCCCATCACCACCGAATGAGGGCGGGTCTTCGCGCCAAACCGCTGACGCGTTTGGAAGACATGTTTTAACGAGGAGACGAAAATGCTGTTTGCCTTTATCTGCAAGGACAAGCCCGGTCATCTGAATGTGCGTATGGAAACACGCCCGGCGCATCTGGAGCACCTGAACAAGCTGAATGCCGAGGGCACGCTGAAGATCGCCGGTCCGTTTCTGGATGCCGAAGGCAAGCCGAATGGCAGCCTCGTGATCGTTGACGCCGCCGATATCGATGCCGCGAAGGCGCTTGCCGATGCCGATCCCTACGCCAAGGCCGGCCTGTTCGAAAGCGTTGACGTGAGGCCCTATAATTGGGTCTTCAACAATCCGGGAGCATGACCGGATATGGCGAATTACTGGCTTTACAAGTCCGAGCCGTTCAAATGGTCCTGGGAAATGCAGAAGGCCAAGGGCGAGGCGGGCGAAGAATGGACCGGCGTGCGCAATTATCAGGCGCGCAACAACATGCGGGCCATGAAGATCGGCGACAAGGGTTTCTTCTACCACTCCAATGAGGGGCTGGATGTCGTCGGCATCGTCGAAGTCTGCGCATTGTCGCATCCGGACTCGACCGCCGAAGGCGATCTGAAATGGGATTGCGTGGATATCCGCGCCGTCTGCGACATGCCGCAGCCCGTTTCGCTGAAGGATGTGAAAGCCAATCCGAAGCTGGCGAAGATGTCGCTTGTCACTTCCATGCGGCTTTCCGTGCAGCCGGTGACGGAAGAGGAATATCTTGAGGTCTGCCGCATGGGCGGTCTCGCCAACCCACCGAAGTCACCGGACTGATGCTTCGGTGAGGACCGATCCCGAACGCTTCATTCTCGACAATACCGCCATCATGCATCCGCCGCATGTGCCGGAGTTGCGTCTTCATCTCGCCACCGAAGCCCATGAGCTGTGGTTGAAGACGGAGGAGGAGCTGGAAGCGATCGGCCTGCCGCCGCCCTTCTGGGCCTTCGCCTGGGCCGGCGGGCAGGGGCTTGCCCGCTACGTTCTCGATCATCCCGACAGCGTGTCCGGCAGGCGCGTGCTGGATTTCGCCAGCGGCTCCGGTCTGGTCGCCATCGCTGCGGCAAAGGCGGGCGCCGGTGCGGTTCTGGCGGCCGATATCGATCCGTGGACAGAGGCGGCCATTCGGCTGAATGCGGCTCTCAATGGCGTGGACATTGCTTTCACCGGGCTTGATCTGGTTGGGAAACCGGTCGAAGCGGATATTCTGCTGGCCGGCGATGTGTTTTACGACCGTGCCTTTGCCGAGCTTCTCGTACCGTGGTTTCTGGAACTGACGGAAAAAGGCGTGACCATCCTCGTCGGCGATCCCGGACGCGCTTATTTGCCCAAAGAGCGGCTCCGCGCGGAGGCGACCTATCAGGTGCCGGTGACGCGGGCGCTGGAAGACAGTGAAGTGAAGAAGACCACGGTGTGGCGTTTTATCTGATCAGCGCATCACGCATTTGCAGTAAAACCGTTTTATGCTTTTGCCGAAAATGCTTCAGGGCCGGATAATGCAGACGCCATGTTCATAGGCGCAGGCGTCGCCAGCGGTTTCAGCACGGACATCGATGATTTTCGCCTTTGGCGCAAGCTGCGTGCCCGCCGCAACCGCTGCGCCTTTCCGTGAAAGCCCGCCGCCAATTGCGAAATAATTGCCGTTGCCGCGAACGCGCAGCGCCGATATCGCACCGACGTAAGTACCGCCGGAGAGGGTGGATGGCAGCCCGTCCGTCGAGAAACTCACCTGCGATTGACGATGTTGATAGTTGTGCTGATAATCACGGCGGCCATAAGAATTCTCTGCCGCCGCTGAAGGCACCACGGTGAAAATGACGCCTGCGACCATCATGGTCAAAGTGGCGATTCGGCGCTGTAACATGAGCCTCATTCTCCAGATTTTTTTGGTTAACCAAAGGTAAATTACACGATTCATGAATTACGTAAAGGTAAATATTTTAGGGGCGTAAATCTTGGAAACGCTCGATTTTTTATTTTGACGCAAAAAAATTCCAAAAAAAATTCGTGAACCAATCGATTAAATTGGAATCGGCCATGAAATGTGCTTGTCGTGATGCTCCCATGTGATTAAACGTCGCGGTTGGTGCAATGCACATTCTTTCGTCATGTGCTGTTGCTTGGGGGCGTCCTGTCTGATGGGCGCACGGGAAAACGCCGCGAGGTTCTGATGGCGAATGCGACTAATAACCGGCCTCTGTCGCCGCATCTTCAAGTTTACAAGCTGATTCCGACGATGGTTGCATCCATCGTGCACCGCATCACGGGCGGCGCGCTTTATTTCGGAACGCTTCTGGTTGCCTGGTGGCTGATCGCAATCGCCTCGGGTCCTGCCTATTACGACTGGGTCAACTGGGCGATGGGTACGATCATCGGCAGGCTCATCCTGATCGGATACACCTGGGCTCTGGTCCATCACATGCTTGGCGGCCTTCGCCATTTCATGTGGGATCTGGGCTACGGCTTCGAAAAGCACTTTACCACCAAGCTGGCGAAGGCCTCGTGGGTGGTGTCGATCTGTCTGACCGCGCTGATCTGGGTCATTGCCCTGATCGTGCGCTGAGGAGATTTTTCATGGATATGCGTACACCTCTCGGAAAGGTTCGCGGCCTCGGCTCCGCCAAGGAAGGCACCGACCATTTCTGGCGTCAGCGCGTGACTGCGGTCGCCAACGTTCCGTTGCTCATCTTCTTTGTCGTCTTCCTCATCAGATATGCCGGCGCGCCCTATCCTGAAGTCGTTGCGGCGTTGTCGAACCCGCTCGTTGCGGTCATCATGGCTCTGGTTTTGGTTTCCGGCCTCATCCACATGAAGCTCGGCATGCAGGTCATCATTGAAGACTATATTCACGCCGAGGTTTCGAAGCTCGTTCTTCTGATGCTCAATATGTTTTTCGCGGTTCTCATTGGCGGTCTTTGCATCTTCGCCATTCTGAAAATCGCATTCGCAGGATAATCCCGCCATGGCATCGATCAGTTCACCTTCCCAGAATGGCAAGGCTTACACCTATGTCGATCACTCCTATGACGTGATCGTGGTGGGCGCCGGTGGCGCGGGTCTGCGCGCAACGCTCGGCATGGCGGAACAGGGTTTCCGCACGGCCTGCATCACCAAGGTTTTCCCGACGCGCTCCCACACGGTTGCGGCGCAGGGCGGCATCGCCGCATCGCTCACCAACATGACGCCCGACTGTTGGCAGTGGCACCTTTACGACACCGTAAAGGGCTCCGACTGGTTGGGCGATGTTGACGCCATGCAATATCTCGCCATGGAAGCGCCGAAGGCGGTCTATGAGCTGGAACATTACGGTGTGCCTTTCTCGCGCAACGAAGAAGGCAAGATTTATCAGCGCCCGTTTGGCGGTCACATGCAGAATTACGGCGAAGGCCCGCCTGTGCAGCGCACCTGCGCCGCCGCCGACCGTACCGGCCACGCCATTCTGCACACGCTTTATGGCCAGTCGCTGCGCAACAATGCGGAATTCTTCATCGAATATTTCGCGCTCGACCTCATCATGTCTCCGGATGGCCGCTGCACCGGCGTCGTCGCCTGGAACCTTGATGACGGCACGATCCATCGCTTTGCCGCCAAGATGGTGGTTCTGGCGACCGGCGGTTACGGCCGCGCCTATTTCTCGGCGACCTCGGCCCATACCTGCACCGGCGACGGCGGCGGCATGATCGCCCGCGCAGGCCTGCCGCTTCAGGACATGGAATTCGTTCAGTTCCACCCGACCGGTATTTATGGCGCAGGCTGCCTGATCACCGAAGGTGCACGCGGCGAAGGCGGTTATCTCGTCAACTCCGAAGGCGAGCGCTTCATGGAGCGTTATGCGCCTTCCGCCAAGGACCTTGCCTCGCGCGACGTTGTCTCGCGCTGCATGACGATGGAAATCCGTGAAGGCCGCGGCGTCGGCAAGAACAAGGACCACATCTTCCTGCATCTCGATCACCTCGATCCGGCGATCCTGCATGAGCGTCTTCCAGGCATTTCCGAAAGCGCGAAGATTTTCGCCGGTGTCGACGTGACCCGCGAGCCGATCCCGGTCCTGCCGACGGTTCACTACAATATGGGCGGTATTCCGACCAACTATTGGGGTGAAGTGCTGAATGCCGATGCCAACAACCCGGAACGTATCGCGCCCGGCCTGATGGCTGTTGGCGAAGCCGGCTGCGCCTCGGTTCACGGCGCCAACCGTCTCGGTTCCAACTCGCTGATCGACCTCGTGGTCTTCGGCCGTGCTGCGGCAATCCGCGCCGCTCAGGTCATCAATCGTGACGAGGCTGTTCCCGCTCTCGATACGGCTGCCTGCGACAAGATCATGGAGCGCTTCAACGGCCTGCGTTACGCCAACGGCTCGACGCCGACGGCGGTGCTGCGCGACAAGATGCAGCGCGCCATGCAGGACGATGCGGCCGTGTTCCGCACGCAGGAATCGCTGGAAAGCGGTTGCCAGCGTCTTTCCGCCATCTGGAAGGAACTGCCTGACGTCAAGGTCACCGACCGTTCGATGGTCTGGAACTCCGATCTGGTCGAGACGCTCGAGTTGCACAACCTCATGGCCAATGCGATCACCACGGTCTATGGCGCGGAAGCGCGCAAGGAAAGCCGCGGTTCGCACGCTCGCGAGGATTTCGTCGACGGTCCGTTCGCCGGTCGCGACGACGTGAACTGGCGCAAGCACACGCTTGCCTGGGTCAGTCCGGAAGGCGACGTGAAACTCGATTACCGCCCGGTCCACACCGACCTCATCGCCGACGGCATCGATCCGAAAAAGATCGAGCCGAAGGCGCGCGTCTACTGATTTGAGGAACTGGATATGGTTGAACTCGCTCTCCCCAAGAATTCCCAGATCAGCGAAGGCAAGGTCTGGCCGAAGCCGGACGGCGCCAAGAATGTGCGCGAATACCGCATCTATCGCTGGAACCCGGATGACGGCCAGAACCCGCGCATCGACACCTATTATATCGATGTCGACGATTGCGGGCCGATGGTTCTCGATGCGCTTCTCTACATCAAGAACAATATCGACCCGACGCTGACGCTGCGCCGCTCCTGCCGCGAAGGCATCTGCGGCTCCTGCGCCATGAACATCGACGGCACCAACACGCTCGCCTGCACCAAGGGCATGGAAGAGATCAACGGCACGGTGAAGGTTTATCCGCTGCCGCATATGCCCGTCGTGAAGGACCTCGTTCCCGATCTGTCGAACTTCTACGCCCAGCATCGCTCCATCGAGCCCTGGCTGAAGACGGTTTCGCCGACGCCCGCCAAGGAATGGAAACAGAGCCACGAGGACCGCCTGAAGCTGGACGGTCTCTACGAGTGCATTCTCTGCGCCTGCTGCTCCACCTCCTGTCCCAGCTACTGGTGGAATGGCGACCGTTATCTCGGTCCGGCCGTTCTGCTGCAGGCCTATCGCTGGCTGATCGACAGCCGCGATGAGGCAACCGGCGAGCGTCTCGACAATCTTGAGGACCCGTTCCGCCTTTACCGCTGCCACACCATCATGAACTGCGCGCAGGCCTGCCCGAAGGGATTGAACCCGGCCAAGGCCATCGCGGAAATCAAGAAGATGATGGTCGAGCGCCGCGTTTAAAGGCGATTCGCTGACGACAGAAAATCTAGCGGGCCGCGGTCTCGACCGTGGCCCTTTTTACAACCCGGCGTGGGAAAATTCGGTAAAAATCGACCGAAATGGTAATTATCCCGGCCATCGCTTGCGCAAGATAAGGCTTTGGTAATAATTCAGCCTTCTTGTTTGATCATGATCTTTCCGGAAGCGAGAGAATCGGGAGCTTGATATGCAATTCAGATATGTGGTGACGGGCCTTGCGGTTGTGATGACTCTCGCCGGTTGCCAACGTACCTCCTACGATTACAACAACAACGCCAGCAACAATCCCGGTTATACGCCGCCTTTACAGGCGCAGCCGGTGCCCTCGGTCCAGTCCGGCGCCCTGCCGCCGCCCGGTGGCGCCACGGGCAGCCAGTTCCCGTCGGCACCTGCCTCGGCCGCCCCTGGCGGAACCAATGTCGCTTCTGCCGCTCCGCCGGCCGCCGCACTTGACGTTACCAAGGAATCCATGGTCGGCAACTGGCGCGTTTCCAATGGCGGCGCCAATTGCGACATGTTCCTGACGCTCACCAATCTCGGCAGCGGTTCTCGTGGCGGCACGCGTGGATGCTCCGGCGAGCTGACGGCGATGGGGTCCTGGGAAGTGTCCGGCAAGATGGTTCTCTTCAAGAACCGTTCGGGCGATACGATTGGCCGCGTCTACAAGAGTGCCGATGCGCGCTTTGATGGCACCACCAATAGCGGCCAGCCGCTCAGCCTCAGCCGATGAGTCTATCCGGTGCAGCCGGAACGCTCTTTTCGCTCTAGGCCTGTCCATTCGTCGCGGGTGCCTTTGTGCGCCCGCGTCCGAGGCGTTTATCCATGAAGCCCTTGCCTGACTACAATCATAGTGTCGTTGAACAGCTCAACGCATTGACGGCAGCTGGCACCTTGCAGGCCGATGCCGCCCAGCTTGGTGTGGCGGCGCATCTGGACCGTATCCTTGCCGATCTGAAGGCACGCAAGCCCGCCAAGAAGAAGAGTGCGCTCGGCTGGATGTTTGCGCGCAAGTCCGGGCCTGCGGCAGCCGTCAAGGGACTGTATGTCTATGGCAGCGTCGGCCGCGGCAAGACGATGCTGATGGACATGTTCTACGAGATGGCGCCCGTTTCTTCCAAACGGCGCTGCCATTTTCACGAGTTCATGGCGGATGTGCATAATCGTGTGCATGCGCATCGGCAGAAGCTGAAGAATGGCGAAACCAAACAGGCCGATCCGATTCCGCCCGTTGCGGCCCAGCTCCTGGCGGAAGCGGAGCTTTTGTGCTTCGACGAATTTACGGTCACGGATATTGCCGATGCGATGATCCTTGCGCGGCTGTTCAGCGAGCTGTTCGCCAATGGCTGTACATTGGTGACGACCTCCAACGTCGTGCCGGACAATCTCTACAAGGACGGTCTCAATCGCGGCCTGTTCCTGCCGTTCGTCGATCTCTTGAAAAAGCATGTGGAGGTGGTGACGCTGGACAGCCCCACCGATTACCGGATGGAGAAGCTGGAAAGCCTGCCCGTCTATGTCACGCCGCTCGACGGTTCGGCGGATCAGGCGATGGACATGGCCTGGCGGCACATGATTGCCGGTCACCTCGTTGCGCCGACCGAGATACCGATGAAGGGCCGTTCCATTCTGGTGCCGCGCGCCAGCGGCCGGGTTGCCCGTTTTTCCTTTTCCGATCTTTGCGAAAAGCCGCTTGGGGCTTCTGACTTCCTTGCCATTGCCAATCGTTTCGATACGGTCTTCATTGATCACATTCCGTTCTTGAATGCGGACAAGCGCAACGAGACCAAGCGTTTTATCATCCTCATCGATGCGCTTTACGATCACAGCGTCCGGCTTTTTGCCTCCGCTGCCGCCATGCCGGAAGACCTGCTCGGTAGGCGCAAGGGGACCGAAGGTTTCGAGTTCGATCGCACCGCCTCGCGCCTGTTTGAAATGCGCAGTGCGGATTATCTGGCGCTGCACCACGAAAAACGCCAGAAAGTTTGACACTTTCGTGACGTATTTTCTTACGTTTACGTAAGAAAATAATGATCTAAACGATTGAAAATATTCATCACAAAAGAATCTGTTGCCAATTTTGGCCAATGGGGCTAATCGAAGTCCGACAATTTGGCTGCCGGTTTGGCGCGGTGAAATTGAATTGAAGCTCAAGAGGAAGCATTCGATGGCTCGCAAAAAAATTGCACTTATTGGTTCTGGCATGATCGGCGGCACGCTGGCGCATCTCGCCAGCCTGAAGGAACTGGGCGATATCGTCCTCTTCGATATTGCCGACGGCATCCCGCAGGGCAAGGGTCTGGATATTGCCCAGTCCGGTCCGGTTGAAGGCTTCAATGCAAAGCTCACCGGCGCTTCCGATTACGCCGCCATCGAAGGTGCTGACGTCTGCATCGTCACCGCTGGCGTTGCCCGCAAGCCGGGCATGAGCCGCGACGATCTTCTCGGCATCAACCTCAAGGTCATGGAGCAGGTCGGCGCCGGCATCAAGAAATATGCCCCGAACGCTTTCGTCATCTGCATCACCAACCCGCTCGACGCCATGGTCTGGGCGCTGCAGAAGTTCTCCGGCCTGCCGAAGAACAAGGTCGTCGGCATGGCCGGCGTTCTCGACAGCGCGCGTTTCCGCCTGTTCCTCGCCGAAGAGTTCAACGTTTCGGTTGAAGACGTCACTGCCTTCGTTCTCGGCGGCCACGGCGACACCATGGTGCCGCTCGCCCGCTACTCCACGGTTGCCGGCGTTCCGCTGACCGATCTCGTCAAGATGGGCTGGCTGACCGCCGAGCGCCTCGAGCAGATCATCCAGCGCACCCGTGACGGCGGCGCGGAAATCGTCGGCCTGCTGAAGACCGGTTCGGCCTATTATGCGCCGGCTGCTTCGGCAATCGAAATGGCTGAATCCTACCTCAAGGACAAGAAGCGCGTTCTGCCCGCCGCTGCCCACCTCTCGGGCCAGTATGGCGTCGACGACATGTATGTCGGCGTGCCGACCATCATCGGTGCCGGCGGTATCGAGCGCATCATTGAGATCGAACTCAACAAGGAAGAAGAAGCCGCCTTCCAGAAATCCGTCGGCGCTGTCGCTGGTCTTTGCGAAGCCTGCGTCAACATCGCTCCGTCGCTGAAGTAATAGCCTAGCGGCTCCAAACAGGGATTATTCCATGAATATTCACGAATATCAGGCCAAGGCTCTTCTGAAGGGCTACGGCGCGCCGGTTGCTGAAGGCGTCGCCATTCTCAAGGTCGAAGAAGCCGAAGCTGCCGCCAAGCAGCTTCCCGGCCCGCTCTACGTCGTCAAGAGCCAGATCCACGCTGGCGGCCGCGGCAAGGGCAAGTTCAAGGAACTCGGCCCGGACGCCAAGGGCGGCGTTCGTCTGGCGAAGTCCATCGACGAAGTCGTTTCCCACGCCAAGGACATGCTCGGCAACACGCTGGTAACGGCGCAGACCGGTGAAGCCGGCAAGCAGGTCAACCGCCTCTACATCGAAGACGGTGCCGACATTGCCCGCGAACTCTACTGCTCGCTGCTGGTTGACCGTTCCGTTGGTCAGGTTGCTTTCGTGGTTTCCACGGAAGGCGGCATGGACATCGAGGCTGTTGCCCACGACACGCCGGAAAAGATCCACACCATCGCCATCAACCCGGAAAAGGGTGTAAGCGACGCTGACGTTGCTGCGATCTCCAAGGCTCTCGCGCTTGACGGTGTTGCAGCCGAAGACGCCAAGGCGCTCTTCCCGATCCTCTACAAGGCCTTCAACGAGAAGGACATGGCTCTCCTCGAGGTCAACCCGCTGATCGTCATGGAAAATGGCCATCTGCGCGTTCTCGACGCCAAGATGTCCTTCGACGGCAACGCGCTGTTCCGCCACGACGACGTCAAGGCGCTGCGCGACGAGACCGAAGAAGACGCCAAGGAAATCGAAGCCTCCAAGTGGGACCTCGCTTACGTGGCGCTCGACGGCAACATCGGCTGCATGGTCAATGGTGCCGGTCTCGCCATGGCGACGATGGACATCATCAAGCTTTACGGCAAAGAGCCGGCTAACTTCTGCGACGTCGGCGGCGGCGCCGGCAAGGAGAAGGTTGCGGCAGCCTTCAAGATCATCACGGCCGACCCGAAGGTCGAGGGCATCCTCGTCAACATCTTCGGCGGCATCATGAAGTGCGACGTCATCGCCGAGGGCGTAATCGCCGCGGTGAAGGAAGTCGGTTTGCAGGTTCCGCTCGTCGTTCGCCTTGAAGGCACCAACGTCGAACTTGGCAAGAAGCTCCTGAACGAATCTGGCCTTGCGATTACGGCTGCTGACGATCTGGACGACGCAGCCAAGAAGATCGTCGCGGCGATCAACGGCTAATTGAGGGACCGGAAATAATGTCTATTCTTGTTAATAAAGACACGAAGATCCTCGTTCAGGGTCTGACCGGCAAGACCGGCACCTTCCACACCGAACAGGCGCTTGCCTATTACGGCACGCAGATGGTTGGCGGTATTCACCCGAAGAAGGGTGGCGAAACCTGGACCGGTTCCAAGGGCGAAAGCCTGCCGATCTTTGCAACGGTTGCCGAAGCCAAGGAGAAGACCGGTGCTGACGCATCCGTGATCTACGTTCCGCCGGCAGGTGCAGCAGACGCCATCATCGAAGCCATCGATGCGGAAATTCCGTTCATCACCTGCATCACCGAAGGTATCCCGGTCATGGACATGGTTCGCGTCAAGGCTCGCCTCGACCGCTCCAAGTCTCGCCTGCTCGGCCCGAACTGCCCGGGTATCCTGACGCCGGAAGAATGCAAGATCGGCATCATGCCGGGCTCCATCTTCCGCAAGGGTTCGGTCGGTATCGTTTCGCGTTCGGGCACGCTCACCTATGAAGCCGTGTTCCAGACCTCCAACGAAGGCCTCGGCCAGACCACGGCTGTCGGCATCGGCGGCGACCCGGTCAAGGGCACCGAGTTCATCGACGTGCTGGAAATGTTCCTCGCTGACGACGCCACGCAGTCGATCATCATGATCGGCGAAATCGGCGGCTCGGCTGAAGAAGATGCGGCGCAGTTCCTGATCGACGAAGCCAAGAAGGGCCGCAAGAAGCCGATGGCCGGCTTCATCGCGGGCCGCACCGCTCCGAAGGGCCGCACCATGGGCCACGCCGGCGCTGTCGTTTCCGGCGGCAAGGGTGACGCAGAGTCCAAGATTGCGGCAATGGAAGCAGCCGGTATCAAGGTATCGCCCTCTCCGGCGCGCCTCGGCAAGACGCTGGTTGAAGTCCTCAAGGGCTGAGACCACATGACATCGGTAACGGGCGGCGCGGCTTCAATGCCACGCTGCCCGATGCCGCAAGGAACGACAGACAGAACGGCATACCGCCCCGGCGGCAGACAGCAATAATCAAAGCGGCAGGCCGGCGAACGGCCCTAACGGCATCGAGGAGGCGGACGGATAAGTCCGCAAGAACACAATGGCAAGGCAAGAAGCGAACGAGCAGTTTCAGATCACGTCGTTTCTGGACGGCGCGAATGCAGCCTATATCGAGCAGCTCTATGCCCGGTACGAAGAGGACCCCTCTTCCGTGTCGCCGGAGTGGCAGAGCTTCTTCAAGGCGTTGTCCGATAATCCGGAAGACGTGAAGAAGGCGGCCAAGGGCGCCTCCTGGAAGCGCGCCAACTGGCCGATCCCGGCAAATGGCGAACTGGTATCCGCACTCGACGGCAACTGGGCCACGGTCGAAAAGGCCATCGAGAAGAAGGTTCAGGCGAAAGCTGAGGCCAAGAGCGCCGACACCGGCAAGCCGGTCAGCCAGGCGGAAGTTCTGCAGGCGACGCGTGACAGCGTTCGCGCCATCATGATGATCCGCGCCTACCGCATGCGCGGCCACCTGCATGCCAAGCTCGATCCGCTCGGCATCGCGGTCGCGGTTGAGGATTACAACGAGCTGTCGCCGAAGTCCTACGGCTTCGAGGAAAGCGACTACGACCGCAAGATTTTCATCGATAACGTGCTCGGCCTCGAATACGCGACGGTGCGCGAGATGATCGATATTCTGGAGCGCACCTACTGCTCCACCATCGGCGTCGAATTCATGCACATGTCCAGCCCGGAAGAAAAAGGCTGGATTCAGGAACGCATCGAAGGTCCGGACAAGGGCGTTGCCTTCACGGCTGAAGGCAAGAAGGCCATTCTGTCCAAGCTGGTCGAGGCCGAAGGCTACGAGCAGTTCCTCGACGTGCGCTTCAAGGGCACCAAGCGTTTCGGCCTCGATGGCGGTGAATCGCTGATCCCGGCGCTGGAGCAGATCATCAAGCGTGGCGGCCAGGAAGGTCTGGAAGAAGTCGTTCTCGGCATGGCTCACCGCGGTCGTCTGAACGTTCTGACCAACGTGATGGGCAAACCGCACCGCGCCGTGTTCCACGAGTTCAAGGGCGGTTCGTTCAAGCCTGACGATGTCGAGGGTTCGGGCGACGTGAAGTACCACCTCGGTGCCTCCTCCGACCGCGAATTCGACGGCAACAAGGTTCACCTGTCGCTGACGGCCAACCCGTCGCACCTTGAAATCGTCAACCCTGTCGTCATGGGCAAGGCCCGCGCCAAGCAGGACCAGCTGGCCAAGCAGTGGGACGGCGATATCATTCCGCTTTCCGAGCGCGCCAAGGTTCTGCCGCTGCTTCTGCATGGCGATGCCGCTTTTGCCGGTCAGGGCGTGGTTGCTGAAATTCTCGGTCTTTCCGGTCTGCGCGGTCACCG
Source organism: Agrobacterium sp. T29 (assembly GCF_006970545.1). Classification (NCBI taxonomy): domain Bacteria; kingdom Pseudomonadati; phylum Pseudomonadota; class Alphaproteobacteria; order Hyphomicrobiales; family Rhizobiaceae; genus Agrobacterium; species Agrobacterium sp. T29. Next base: position 2,455,817 of record NZ_CP040640.1, on the reverse strand, counting down.
CGTTGCGGGCACCATGCACTTCATCATCAACAACCAGATCGGCTTCACGACGAACCCGGCCTTCTCGCGTTCGTCGCCCTATCCGTCCGACGTTGCCAAGATGATCGAAGCGCCGATCTTCCACGTCAACGGTGACGATCCGGAAGCTGTGACCTATGCGGCGAAGGTTGCGACCGAATACCGTATGAAGTTCCACAAGCCCGTCGTCGTGGACATGTTCTGCTACCGTCGCTTCGGCCACAACGAAGGCGATGAGCCGGCGTTCACGCAGCCGAAGATGTACAAGGTCATCCGCGGCCACAAGACCGTGGCGCGCATCTACGCTGACCGTTTGATCGCCGAAGGCCTGATCAACGAAGGCGAATTTGAGAAGATGAAGGCCGACTGGCGCGCTCATCTCGAGCAGGAGTTCGAGGCAGGCCAGTCCTACAAGCCGAACAAGGCCGACTGGCTGGACGGCCAGTGGTCGGGTCTGCGCGCTGCCGACAATGCCGATGAGCAGCGTCGCGGCAAGACCGGCGTGCCGATGAAGCAGCTGAAGGAGATCGGCAAGAAGCTGTCGACCATTCCTGAAGGCTTCAGCGCGCACCGCACGATCCAGCGCTTCATGGAAAATCGCTCGCAGATGGTCGAGACGGGCGAAGGCATCGACTGGGCAATGGCGGAAGCGCTTGCGTTCGGTTCGCTCGTTGCCGACGGCCATAAGATTCGTCTTTCCGGTCAGGATTGCGAACGCGGCACCTTCTCGCAGCGTCACTCGGTTCTCTACGATCAGGAAACCGAAGAACGTTACATCCCGCTCGCCAACCTTTCGCCGACGCAGGCCCGTTACGAAGTCATCAACTCGATGCTTTCGGAAGAAGCTGTTCTCGGCTTCGAATACGGTTACTCGCTGGCCCGTCCGAATGCGCTGACCCTTTGGGAAGCCCAGTTCGGCGACTTCGCCAACGGCGCGCAGGTGGTGTTCGACCAGTTCATCTCTTCGGGTGAACGCAAGTGGCTGCGCATGTCCGGTCTCGTCTGCCTTCTGCCGCATGGTTACGAAGGTCAGGGCCCGGAACACTCGTCCGCCCGTCTGGAGCGCTGGCTGCAGATGTGCGCCGAAGACAACATGCAGGTTGCCAACTGCACGACGCCGGCCAACTACTTCCACATCCTGCGCCGCCAGGTGAAGCGCGACTTCCGCAAGCCGCTGATCCTGATGACGCCGAAGTCGCTGCTGCGTCACAAGCGCGCCACCTCTTCGCTGGCCGAGCTTGCAGGCGAGTCTTCCTTCCACCGTCTCCTGTGGGACGACGCCGAAGTCATCAAGGACGGTCCGATCAAGCTGCAGAAGGATTCGAAGATCCGCCGCGTCGTCATGTGCACGGGCAAGGTCTATTACGATCTGCTCGAAGAGCGTGAAAAGCGCGGTATCGACGATATCTACCTGCTGCGTATCGAACAGCTTTACCCGTTCCCGGCCAAGGCGCTCATCAACGAGCTGTCGCGCTTCCGCAATGCGGAAATGGTCTGGTGCCAGGAAGAGCCGAAGAACATGGGTGCGTGGTCGTTCATCGATCCTTACCTGGAATGGGTTCTGGCGCATATCGACGCCAAGTACCAGAAGGTCCGTTACACGGGCCGTCCGGCTGCCGCCTCTCCGGCGACCGGCCTGATGTCCAAGCACCTGGCGCAGCTTGCTGCGTTCCTGGAAGACGCGCTGGGAGAGTGAAAACTCTCCCGCACCGCCCCGCAAAAAAGACACCTGAATAACGGAACTAGATCATGGCCACTGAAATCCGCGTACCAACCCTCGGCGAATCCGTCAGCGAAGCGACCGTCGGCACCTGGTTCAAGAAGGTCGGCGACACCGTCAAGGCCGACGAACCTCTCGTTGAACTGGAAACCGACAAGGTTACCGTCGAAGTCCCGGCGCCTGCGTCCGGCGTTCTCACCGAAATCGTTGCGCAGAACGGCGAAACCGTCGGTCTCGACGCGCTTCTCGGCCAGATCGCCGAAGGTGCTGCCGGCGCTGCGACCTCCGCACCTGCCGCAGAACCGGCAAAGCCTGCTGCGGCTGCCGCACCGGCACCTGCCGCCGTTGCCGCACCGGCAACCGGCTCCATGCCGCCTGCACCTGCCGCCGGCAAGCTGCTTGCTGAAAACAACCTGTCCGCCGATCAGGTCGACGGTTCGGGCAAGCGCGGTCAGGTTCTGAAGGGTGATGTTCTTGCCGCTGTCGCCAAGGGCGTTTCGGCACAGGTTGCCGCTCCCGCTCCGGCCGCTGCACCCCGTCCGGTTTCCGCCGAGCAGGATGCCGTTCGCGAAGAGCGCGTGAAGATGACCCGCCTTCGTCAGACGATCGCCCGTCGTCTGAAGGACGCGCAAAACACCGCCGCCATGCTGACCACCTATAACGAGGTGGACATGAGCGCGGTCATGGACCTGCGCAACCGTTACAAGGATGTGTTCGAGAAGAAGCATGGCGTCAAGCTCGGCTTCATGGGCTTCTTCACCAAGGCTGTTACCCACGCGCTGAAGGAACTGCCCGCCGTCAACGCGGAAATCGACGGAACGGACATCATCTACAAGAACTATTGTCACGTCGGCATGGCTGTCGGCACCGACAAGGGCCTCGTCGTTCCGGTTATCCGCGATGCCGACCAGCTCTCCATCGCCGGTGTCGAAAAGGAACTCGGCCGCCTCGCCAAGGCGGCGCGTGACGGTTCGCTCGGCATGGCCGACATGCAGGGCGGCACCTTCACCATCACCAATGGCGGCGTCTACGGTTCGCTGATGTCCTCGCCGATCCTCAATGCACCGCAGTCGGGCATTCTCGGCATGCACAAGATCCAGGAGCGTCCGGTCGCCATCGGCGGTCAGGTCGTCATCCGTCCGATGATGTATCTTGCGCTCTCCTACGATCACCGTATCGTTGACGGCAAGGAAGCCGTGACTTTCCTCGTTCGCGTCAAGGAAAGCCTGGAAGATCCGGAACGTCTGGTTCTCGATCTTTAATCGGTTTTGCTTTTCGTTTCAGCGGGGTTTCAAGTGAAGCCCCGCTGAAAGACCACCCGGGAGAGCAGACGTGCAGCCGACATTTCTTGCCGCTTCACCTTTTTTACCGCTTATCGGTCTAAGCGTTCTTCTTCTCGTCGTGCATGTCCTGTTACAGGGGATGATGGCGACCAGAGAGTTGGGTCGTGAATGGAATGCGGGTCCTAGGGACGGTGAGCAGAAGCCACAGGGCAAGCTCTCCGGTCGCGCTTCGCGCGCATCGGCGAATTTCCGGGAGACCTATCCGGCTTTTGTGGCACTCGCCTTCGGCGTTATCATGGCGGGTGACCCATCCGGGCTAGCGCTTATTGGTGCCTGGCTCTGGCTGATCTGCCGTGTTGTCTATATCCCGCTTTATCTTACGGGCGTTCCTTATATCCGCTCGTTCGTCTGGCTGGGCTCAATGCTTGGTCTGGCACTCATGTTTATCGTGCTGATGTTTTGAAGGCGGCTCGTGATGCATCAATATCTCATCGAACTTGCATCCCTGATGGCGATCTTTTCCTTTGCGATCGTCTCGCCCGGCGCTGATCTCGCTATGGTGATGCGCCAGGCAATGGTGCATGGTCGCAAGCAGGCCATCATCACCAGCTTCGGGGTTGGGACGTCTCTGATGTTCCACGTCACCTATACGATCCTCGGACTTGGCCTCATCATTTCTCAGTCGATCTATATCTTCAACATCGTCAAATGGCTGGGTGTCGCCTATCTGATCTATATCGGCATCAAGGCGCTGCGCGCCGGCAAGACCGAATTGCCCGCCGCTGAAGGTGAAGGCGTTCAGGCGAAAAGCAGCCAGACCGCGCTTAAGGCCTTTACGCTCGGTTTTGCCGCCAATGCACTCAATCCCAAGCCGGTGTTTTTCTTCCTGTCGATCTTTTCGACGGTGGTTCACGCTCACACGCCAGTCGCCATCAAGTTCGGATACGGGCTCGTCATGGCGAGCTGCCTTATCCTGTGGTTCTTCGGTGTCAGCCTGTTCATGACGACGCCGCGCATGCGCGCCGCATTTCAGCGCGCCAGCCAATGGATCGACCGCACCAGCGGTGTGGTCTTCATCGCTCTCGGTATAAAACTCGCAACGGAAAAAGCGGCCTGAGTTTCAGGTCAAACGGAAGCTGGGCATTGATCCGATATCTTGCCCCTATAAAGCAGGAACCAGAATATGGCATATGATGTAGTTGTAATCGGCACCGGCCCCGGCGGTTATGTTTGCGCGGTCAAGGCGGCACAGCTCGGCCTGAAGGTCGCTGTCATCGAAAAGCGCGCGACCTATGGCGGCACCTGCCTCAATGTCGGCTGCATCCCGTCCAAGGCGCTGCTGCACGCGTCCGAAACCTTCGCCCATGTCGCCCATGGTGTCGATTCGCTCGGTATCGAAGTCGCCGCGCCCAAGCTTAATCTTGAAAAGATGATGGGCCATAAGGACGGCGTGGTGAAGGCCAATGTCGACGGCGTCTCCTTCCTGTTCAAGAAGAACAAGATCGATGCCTTCCAGGGCACCGGCAAGGTGGTTTCCGCCGGCAAGGTTTCCGTCACCAACGACAAGGGTGAGAGCCAAGAAATCGAAGCGAAGAACATCGTCATCGCCACCGGTTCGGATGTTGCCGGCATTCCGGGCGTTCAGGTCGATATCGATGAAAGCGTCATCGTGTCCTCCACCGGTGCGATCGCTCTTTCCAAGGTTCCGGAAAAGCTCATCGTTGTCGGCGGCGGCGTCATCGGCCTCGAGCTAGGTTCGGTCTGGTCGCGTCTCGGCGCCAAGGTTACTGTCGTTGAATATCTCGACAATATTCTCGGCGGCATGGATGGTGAAGTTTCCAAGCAGGCCCAGCGTCTGCTCGCCAAGCAGGGTCTCGATTTCAAGCTCGGCGCGAAGGTGACGGCTGTTGAAAAGACCGCTGCCGGTGCAAAGGTCGTGTTCGAGCCGGTTAAGGGCGGCGCTGCCGAAACGCTGGAAGCGAATGTCGTGCTGATCTCCACCGGTCGCAAGCCCTACACCGAAGGTCTCGGCCTTGCGGAAGCCGGCGTTGCGTTGGACAGCCGCGGCCGCGTCGAAATCGACGGCCACTACAAGACCAATGTCGACGGTGTCTATGCGATCGGCGACGTGGTGAAGGGTCCGATGCTGGCGCACAAGGCGGAAGATGAGGGTGTTGCTCTTGCGGAAATCCTCGCCGGCCAGCGCGGCCACGTAAACTACGACGTCATTCCGGCTGTGGTCTATACGCAGCCTGAAATCGCTTCCGTCGGCAAGACCGAAGAAGAACTGAAGGCCGCTGGCGTCGCCTACAAGGTCGGCAAGTTCCCCTTCACCGCCAATGGCCGCGCCCGCGCCATGCAGGTGACGGATGGTTTCGTCAAAATCCTCGCCGACAAGGAAACCGACCGGGTTCTTGGCGGCCACATCGTCGGCTTCGGCGCTGGCGAAATGATCCACGAAATCACCGTGCTGATGGAATTCGGCGGTTCTTCGGAAGATCTGGGCCGCACCTGCCATGCGCACCCGACCATGTCGGAAGCCGTGAAGGAAGCGGCGCTGGCGACCTTCTTCAAGCCGATCCACATGTGATCGGTGTTGGAGCCAGACGCTCCAACATTAAATTTCAGTCATCTGCCAAACCCCGGCTTGCCATGCAGGCCGGGGTTTTCCATACTCGCGCCACAGCCTGTCTAACCTTTTGATAAAAGGCAATAAAATGGCGTTTCCAAATCAAGTTTCCTTCACCGTTCCGCAGCGCATCATTCATTGGGCGATGGCGCTTCTGATCTTCTTCAACCTGTTGTTTCCCGATGGGATGGAACATGCCTACCGGCTGATGCGGCGGGGCGAAACACTGACGCAGGAACAGGTATCTTCGGCCAATATTCACGCCTATGTCGGCTTCACCATTCTGTTGCTTGCGGCGCTGCGCCTCTGTCTACGCTTCTTCCAGGGCGTGCCGCCGCATCCGGCCGAAGAACCGAGACCGTTTCAGATTGCGGCGAAGGTGGCGCATTTCACCTTTTATGCCCTGTTCCTCCTCCTGCCCCTGTCCGGTATTGCCGCTTATTACTTCGGCGCTCAGCCGGCCGGGCAGTTGCATTCCGGACCCTTCAAGGCGCTGATGTGGGTGTTGATCGCCGGTCACGTCGTCGCCGTTCTGGTTCACCAGTTCTACTGGCGCACCAATGTCCTGAAGCGCATGACGCACGGCTAAGCGGCGGTTTGTCGCGTTTCCGGTTCCTCGGAAAAAGAGGAAGGTGGCCCCTGCCGCATGGCGCGGCCGGGGTTCAGGAATGCAGGATATCGAAGACATATTACCGGGCGCAGACTGGCAGGATCGCTATCAGGGAGAGATGGTGACGCCGGAGCCGTCCTCACTCGATGTGAGCAGGCTCCTTCTCCATCATCCTCCTGCATGGATCCGCAGCCTTATGGCGCTCCGAAACCGCGTGGTGGCGCTTTTCGGTTTAAGAACGGTCGAAATGGTGGCTGGGACGTCGGCGGGTGGTTTTCCAGTCCTGTCCTCCATGCCACAGCGGACTGTGCTCGGCTTCGACGACCGCCATCTTGATTTCCGGATCGTTGTCGATCTCGAAGAGAGGGAAAACAGCCAGCTGGTGAGTGTCACCACCATTGTCAGGCGCAAGAACCTGTTTGGGCGGCTTTATCTTCTTGTCGTCGGACCGTTTCACCGCCGCATCGTGCCGGCGACGATGCGGCCGTTCTGCGCCAATGTCCGGCCTGTCAGCATCGGGAGTGAGCCGGTCAATCGACCCGCGTGAGGGTGAAGCCTTCCGCGCGCAGCAATTCGACAAGGCCTTCCTCGCCCGGCAAATGCAGTGCACCGACGGCCATGAAGACATTGCCCCTGGCAAGCTCGGGGGCCGCCCGTTCCGCCATGACGTGGTTGCGGTCGGTGATGATACGCTGCTCGAAGGCGGCGTAGCCCTGTTCGCTTTCCGCTGCGGCTTTCTTGGGGTCCATGCTTTTCAGCATGGGCATGGTCATGCCGATATCGCCAGCGACGTAGAGATCGGTCATGGTTGTCATGATGTCATCCATGCGGTCGCCCAGTTCGAGCGTTTCGATCAGCGCCTGAAGATGAAATTCCATCGGCAGCTCCGACATGGCCGTCAGCTGTTCCACCATAGTCTCCAGCCCGACAAGGTGTTTTCCGTCAGCAATGGCATCTTCGGCCAGCTTCTTGTCCAGAAAGGAGAGGCCTGTTGCCTTGCGGGCGAACTCACAGGCGGGAAGGGCGACGAAGCTCGAAAGCATCCATGGCTTCATGCGCGATACGGCGTTCAGCGGAATGCCGCGCTCCTTGAGGCCCTTTTCCAGACGCGCGACATTTTCCGGCGACAGGATGTCGGTGATCGATTTGCCATCCAGAAACATGGTGAGTTCGGGCTTGCTCAGCAGCGACGCCGCGACCTTCTTGTCATCGACGATTTCGTCCGATTCAACGATCACCGTCGCGGCTTTTTCAAAGGCGGGGCTGGCGGCGGCAGGCATTTCCAGAACACGCGGATCGGTGACATGCATGGTGCCGAGAAGATAGGACGTGGGCGTTCCCGCCTTTTCGATGCGCCAGAAATTGCCCTTGCCGTTCGGGATCGCGGCCGCTTCCTGCTCGATCTTTGCGAAGGCTTGCGGATCGGTCTTGCGCATCTCCACGAGAATGTCGCTGCCAGTGCAGGTGATCTGCTGTTGCGCGGCTTCCGCTTGCCCCAGCGAAAGCAAGGTCATGAGCAGGATTGCGACGGCGGTGACATGCAGGGCGGCAAGCAGCCACAGCAGGGCGTCGCCGGTCTTGCCCATCAGGGTGGCGGTGAGGTTTTGCGGTTTTATCAGGCTGTGCATCGGTCCAATCCGGTTGTCGTTCGCTTATAGAACGGCGGCTTGGATGTCTGGTTAATGATTATGGTTAACCATCTCCTGCTTCATGCGCGCGGATGGGCGTTGTCGTAGATTTCCAGCAGTCTCGCGGTGTCGACGCCGGTATAGACCTGTGTGGTGGAGAGGCTCGCATGGCCGAGCAGTTCCTGAATCGTGCGCAGGTCGCCGCCGCCGGCAAGAAGATGCGTGGCGAAGGAGTGGCGCAGCGCATGCGGTGTGGCGTTTTCCGGCAGGCCGAAAGCGCCGCGCAGTTTCTGCATTTCCCTCTGGATGATGGCGGGCTGCAGCTTGCCGCCGCGTGCGCCGAGGAACATGGGCTCATCCGCCGACAGGGCATAGGGGCAAAGCTTCCTGTAGGTATCGACGGCTTCCGTCACCACCGCCAGCAGGGGCACAATCCGCGTCTTGTTGCCTTTGCCGGTAATGCGCAGGCTGCGGGCGCCGGGCGGGAAGTCGGCCGGGATCAGGCCGAGCGCCTCGGAAATGCGAAGGCCACAGCCATAAAGCAGTGAAAGGACTGCGGCATTGCGGGCGGCGATCCATGGTTCGTCGTTCAATTGCGCTTCAGTCGTGGTGATTTTCAGCGCCTGCCGGTCGGTCAACGGTTTCGGTAGCGATTTCGGCTGTTTTGGCGCGCGCATGGCGGTGGCGCCTGCGGCATTCACCAGACCTTTTTTCTGCAGGTGATGGAGCAGGGAGCGCAGGCCTGCCAGATGCCTGCCCAGCGAACGTGCGCCGGCACCTTCCTTGCGCCGGTTGGCCAGAAACGCGCGAAGATCCACCGGGCGCAGATCGGCAATATCGGTGATGGAGGCCGGTTTGCCGATATAGCCGGTCAGGAATGTCAGAAATTGCCTGGTATCGCGCTCATAAGCCTCGACGGTATTGTCCGAAAGCCGGCGTTCGCCTGCGAGGGCGGCGAGCCAGGACTGGCGCTCGTCAAGAAGATCGGCTTGGGCAAATGTCAGGATTTCGGTCACGGGGCGCTCCATTCCATGCGTTGAAGCTATGCGCTTATGGTCAGCATTTGGTTAAGAGGTGGACTTTGCAAGGCGCGCCCACTACATCCGGGCGGTTTCCTTTTTCCTGTCGTCGGGGCATGGTCGCCACATCATGGCAAAAGATTCGTCCGATCTGTTTGGGGCTCTGTTCGACCCGCCGTCGCCCACGCGCACGGTGCCCGTTCTCGTGCCCATGCCGGCGCCCGGGCCCTACAGCTACTCGGTGCCCGAGGATATGGTGGTGGAGACCGGTTCGGTTGTGCAGGTGCCGCTCGGCCCCCGGCAGGTCTTCGGCGTGGTGTGGGACGATGCGGGCGAGAAGGGCGTCGATCCGAAGAAGCTGCGGCCCATTACCAAAAGTTTCGAGTGCCCGCCGCTGAAGGCGGAAATGCGCCGCTTCGTCGACTGGGTCGCCGCCTATACGCTTTCTCCGCCCGGCCTCGTGGCCCGCATGGCCCTCAGAGCACCTGCCGCCTTCGATCCCGAGCCGATGATCGAGGGGCTGCGGCTGACCGAAGGCCGGCCGGAGCGCCTTACCCCCGCCCGCGAGCGGGTGATGGAACTGGCGGCTGAAGGGCATGGCTGGACGAAGAGCGGACTTGCCCATGCCGCCGGCGTTTCGACCAGCGTGATCGATGGTCTCGTCAAGCAGGGCGTGTTCGAGACAGTGTTTCTACCGGCGCCGCCTGTCGTGGCCGAACCCGATCCTGATTATGTCGAGCCGCGTCTGGAAGGCCCGCAGAAACAGGCCGCTTCGGAGATACTCGAGGATGTGCGCAAGGGCGGGTTTCATGTTTCGCTGATCGACGGCGTTACAGGTTCTGGCAAAACCGAGGTCTATTTCGAGGCGGTGGCGGAGACGCTCCGTCAGGGCAAGCAGGTTCTCATCCTGCTGCCCGAAATTGCACTGACCGCGGCCTTCCTTGAACGTTTTCAGGATCGTTTCGGTGCGAAACCGGGGGAATGGCATTCGGACCTGTCGCCGCGCATGCGAGAAAAGGTCTGGCGGCAGGCGGTGACGGGCGAAGTGAAGGTGGTGGCCGGTGCGCGCTCCGCACTTTTCCTGCCCTTCGACAATCTCGGTCTGATCATCGTCGATGAGGAGCACGACCCGGCCTATAAGCAGGAGGACCGCGTCTATTATAACGCCCGCGACATGGCGGTCGTGAGAGCGCGGATCGCGGAATTCCCTGTCGTTCTGGTGTCGGCCACGCCATCGGTGGAAAGCCAGGTCAATGGCAGTTCGGGGCGTTACAACACCATCCACCTACATACGCGGTTCGGCGATGCGGCGATGCCCGATCTGCACCTTGTCGATATGCGCCGTCATCCGCCAGAGAGGGGAGGGTTTCTGTCGCCCGTCCTGCTGCGAGGCATCGGCAAGACCATCGAGAAGGGCGAGCAGGCGCTGCTCTTCCTCAATCGTCGCGGTTATGCGCCGCTGACGCTCTGCCGGGTCTGCGGCCACCGTTTCCAATGCCCGCAATGTTCCAGCTGGCTGGTGGAGCACCGGTTCCGCAATCAATTGCAGTGCCACCAGTGCGGCCACAACGAGCCGACGCCCGATCATTGCCCGGAATGCGGCACCTTCGATCATCTGGTGGCGTGCGGGCCGGGTGTGGAGCGCATCGCCGAGGAGGTGGAGAAACATTTCCCGGAAGCCCGCACCATCGTGCTCTCCTCCGATCTCATGGGCGTCAAACGCCTGCGTCTGGAGCTTGAGGCGATCGTCAAGGGCGAGGCCGATATCGTTATCGGTACGCAGCTCGTCGCCAAGGGACATAATTTTCCGCTGATGACACTTGTGGGCATCGTCGATGCCGATCTCGGCCTTGCCAATGGCGATCCGCGTGCGGCGGAGCGAACGTTTCAGTTGCTGTCGCAGGTGACGGGACGTGCCGGGCGCACGGGGTTGAAGAGCCATGGCCTGTTGCAGACCTATCAGCCGCAGCATCCCGTCATGCAGGCCATCGTTTCGGGCGATGCATCGGCCTTCTACGAAAGGGAAATTGTGGAGCGGGAAAAAGCCGTTCTGCCGCCTTTCGGCCGCCTTGCCTCGATCATCGTTTCCGCCGATACGCGCGGGGAAGCGGAAACCCATGCACGGGGCTTGAGGGCCGCAGCCCCGCAGGCTGCCGGCATCATGCTGCTCGGCCCGGCGGAAGCGCCGCTCGCGCTCATCCGTGGCCGCCACCGTTTCCGCCTCCTGGTTCACGGGCGGCGCAATTCCGACATGCAGTCTTTTCTCCGCACGCTTCTGGCCAATGGGCCGAAAGAGCGCGGCAGCGTGCATGTGCAGCTCGATATCGACCCGCAAAGTTTCCTTTGAACTTTGCCGCCGGGGCGTTTTCCCGCTGTCATGACCGTGTCATAACGCAGCAGACAGTCAAAATGATTTGGGGAACGAGATGGAGTTTTATTTTCCCGCCGAGTTCGGCGAGCAGCTGGCCTTCGGAGCGGCGGTGGTTTCGGCCGTGATGGGTCTCTTTTTTATGTTTGCGCCAGGTGTGACGCTGCGTGCCTTTGGTCTGCAGCCGGCGGGTGAGCGCAGGGATGGTTATGCGCTTGTGCGCTCGTCCCTTGCCGGGTTTTATCTCGGTCTCGGCGCTGCCGCCCTGCTTCTCGCGCAGCCCATGGTCTATCTCGCTTTTGGTGCGGCTTTCGGACTCAGTGTCTTTGGCGGCATTCTCTCCATACTCTCCGATGGTGGCGCAACCATGCGGAATTTCTTACTTCTGGTTGTACACTTTCTGCTCGCTGCACTGTCGTTGAGCTACGTGTTCGGGTTGGTCTGAAGCGGGCTTTTTGCCTTTTGTGACGCACAGATGCCGCATCCTGGGCGAAATCGGAAAATTTAAACGCATTCCCCCTTGCCCAAACGGCGCTTTCCGCTATTACGCGTGTTGCGAGTCCCGGCGTCCTATGCTAGACGGACCGCGAAATTGGGAAAAGGCAGGGGGGAATTCCGGTCTTTTTCGGGGAAATTGAAACGATTTCAAGAATTTGATGCGGTGGAGCCCCATCGCTGATGGTCTTGGACGATTAGCAGGGAAAAAGTGCCCGTGGCAGACACCTCCCATGGAACATCCGGTGTAGCGGAAAGGTATGCGTCGTCGCTTTTCGAGCTTGCTTTGGAAGCGGGTGCGGTCGAAGCGGTTCAGGCCGATCTGGATAAGTTCGGCGCACTTCTCGACGAAAGCGACGATTTGAAGCGTCTGGTTGCGAGCCCGGTGTTTTCCGCCGAGGATCAGTTCAAGGCAATCACCGCGATCTGCGAAAAGGCCGGCATTGCCGGTCTCGCTCTCAATTTCCTCAAGGTCGTTGCGAATAATCGCCGTCTCTTTGCCGTTCCCGGCATGATCCGCGCCTACCGCACCATTGCCGCCGCCCACCGCGGCGAAATCACCGCCGAGGTCACCTCGGCACATGCGCTCGACGAGGCGCAGGAAACTGAACTGAAGGCGGCGCTGAAGAGCGTTACCGGCAAGGATGTGGCGGTTTCCGTTACCGTCGATCCGTCGATCCTCGGCGGCCTGATCGTCAAGGTCGGCTCTCGCCAGATCGATACGTCTCTTCGCACCAAACTTTCCACCCTTAAGCTTGCACTGAAAGAGGTTGGCTGATGGATATCCGCGCCGCGGAAATTTCCGCAATTCTGAAAGATCAAATCAAAAATTTCGGCAACGAGGCGGAAGTCTCGGAAGTCGGTCAGGTGCTTTCCGTCGGTGACGGTATCGCCCGCGTCTATGGCCTCGACAATGTTCAGGCCGGCGAAATGGTCGAGTTTCCCGGCGGCATTCGCGGCATGGCGCTCAACCTCGAAGCCGACAACGTCGGTGTGGTTATCTTCGGTTCGGACCGTGACATTAAGGAAGGCGACACCGTAAAGCGGACTGGCGCTATCGTTGACGTTCCGGTCGGTCCGGAACTGCTCGGCCGCGTCGTTGACGCGCTCGGCAACCCGATCGACGGCAAGGGCCCGATCAATGCCGCCAAGCGTTCGCGCGTCGACGTCAAGGCTCCCGGCATCATTCCGCGCAAGTCGGTTCATGAGCCCATGTCGACCGGCCTCAAGGCCATCGACGCGCTCATCCCGGTTGGCCGCGGCCAGCGCGAGCTCGTCATCGGCGACCGCCAGACCGGCAAGACCGCCATCATCCTCGATACGATCCTGAACCAAAAGGCCATTCACGACAATGGCCCGGATGGCGACAAGCTTTATTGCGTTTACGTTGCTATCGGTCAGAAGCGTTCGACCGTCGCCCAGTTCGTGAAGGTTCTGGAAGAGCGCGGCGCGCTGCAGTATTCGATCATCGTTGCTGCTACCGCTTCCGACCCGGCTCCGATGCAGTACCTCGCTCCGTTTGCCGGTTGCGCCATGGGTGAGTACTTCCGTGACAACGGCAAGCACGCTCTCATCGGTTACGACGACCTTTCCAAGCAGGCCGTTGCCTATCGTCAGATGTCGCTTTTGCTGCGCCGCCCGCCGGGCCGCGAAGCTTATCCGGGCGACGTTTTCTACCTCCACTCCCGTCTTCTCGAGCGCGCTGCAAAGCTCTCCGACGAAATGGGCGCTGGTTCGCTGACGGCTCTGCCGGTTATCGAAACCCAGGGTAACGACGTTTCGGCCTTCATTCCGACCAACGTGATCTCGATCACCGACGGCCAGATCTTCCTTGAAACCGATCTGTTCTACCAGGGCATTCGTCCGGCCGTTAACGTCGGTCTGTCGGTTTCGCGCGTTGGCTCCGCCGCCCAGATCAAGGCGATGAAGCAGGTTGCCGGCTCGATCAAGGGTGAACTCGCCCAGTATCGCGAAATGGCTGCCTTCGCCCAGTTCGGTTCGGACCTCGACGCTTCCACGCAGCGCCTGCTCAACCGCGGCGCCCGCCTGACCGAGCTTCTGAAGCAGCCGCAGTTCTCTCCGCTCAAGACGGAAGAGCAGGTCGCGGTGATCTTCGCCGGTGTCAACGGTTACCTCGACAAGGTTCCGGTCGCACAGGTCGGCAAGTTCGAGCAGGGTCTGCTTTCCTACCTCCGCTCGGAAGGCAAGGCGATCCTCGACACCATCCGCACGGAAAAGGCTATCAGCGACGATACCAAGGGCAAGCTCAAGGGCGCTCTTGATAACTTCGCCAAGTCTTTCTCGTAATCAGGGCTCTTTTACTCGGACGGATAACGGATGCCTTCACTAAAGGATCTGAAAAACCGCATTGCCTCCGTAAAGGCGACGCAGAAGATTACCAAGGCGATGAAAATGGTCGCCGCGGCGAAGCTTCGGCGCGCCCAGGAAGCTGCGGAGGCCGCCCGGCCTTATTCTCAGCGCATGAGCGCCGTTCTTGCCAACATCGCCAAGGCGGTCGAGGCGGACGTTGCTCCGGCGCTGATGACCGGCACCGGCAAGGACGACGTGCACCTGCTCGTCGTCTGCACGGCTGAACGTGGTCTTTGCGGCGGTTTCAACTCGCAAATCGCCCGTTTTGCCCGCGATCACGCCCGCAAGCTGATTTCGGAAGGCAAGACGGTCAAGATCATCACGGTCGGCAAGAAGGGTTATGACAGCCTTCGCCGCGAATTTGCAGCCAACATCATCGAACGCATCGAACTGCGTGAAGTGAAAAAGGTCGGTTTTGAAAACGCCGACCAGATCGCCAAGAAGGTGATCTCGCTCTTCAACGCGGGTGAGTTTGATGTCTGCACGCTGATCTATTCGGAATTCAAGTCCGTCATCAGCCAGATCCCGACCGGCCTGCAGCTCATTCCGGCCGCAACGCCTGTTGTGGAAGAGGATGCCGCGACGCAGAACGCCGTCTACGAATATGAGCCGGATGCGGCTTCTATTCTGGAAGACCTTATTCCGCGCAACATTTCGGTTCAGGTTTTCCGGGCTCTGCTCGAAAACGTTGCCGGTGAAATGGGCGCCAAGATGAGCGCGATGGACAATGCAACGCGCAATGCCGGTGAGATGATCAACAAGCTGACGCTATCCTACAACCGTCAGCGTCAGGCTCAGATCACCAAGGAACTCATTGAAATCATTTCGGGCGCGGAAGCGCTCTGAGGTAAGGAAAGAGGGTAAGGATAATGGCTAAGGCAGCTACCCCCAAGAAAACCGCAGCGGTGAACGGCGCGGGCAAGGTTACCCAGGTTATCGGCGCTGTTGTCGACGTGGCGTTCGAAGGCGAACTGCCTCCGATCCTGAACGCGCTCGAAACCGAGAACAATGGCAACCGCCTCGTTCTGGAAGTCGCGCAGCATCTCGGCGAAAACGTCGTTCGCACGATCGCCATGGACTCGACCGAAGGTCTGGTTCGCGGTCAGGGCGTCGTCAACACGGGTGCGCCGATCGAAGTTCCGGTCGGTCCCGAAACGCTCGGCCGCATCATGAACGTCATCGGTGAGCCGGTTGACGAAGCCGGTCCGATCACCACGGCCAAGAAGCGCGCCATCCACCAGGACGCGCCCTCTTACGTCGAGCAGTCTACGGAAGCACAGATTCTCGTCACCGGCATCAAGGTCGTCGACCTTCTGGCTCCTTACGCCAAGGGCGGTAAGATCGGCCTGTTCGGCGGCGCCGGCGTTGGCAAGACGGTTCTCATCATGGAACTCATCAACAACGTCGCCAAGGCGCATGGCGGTTACTCGGTATTCGCAGGTGTTGGTGAGCGTACCCGCGAAGGTAACGACCTCTATCACGAAATGATCGAGTCGAACGTCAACAAGCTTGGCGGCGGCGAAGGCTCCAAGGCAGCACTCGTTTACGGCCAGATGAACGAACCGCCGGGCGCCCGCGCTCGCGTCGCTCTGACCGGTCTGACGATCGCTGAAAACTTCCGTGACGAAGGCCAGGACGTTCTGTTCTTCGTGGACAACATCTTCCGCTTCACGCAGGCTGGTTCGGAAGTGTCGGCTCTGCTCGGCCGTATTCCTTCGGCCGTGGGCTACCAGCCGACGCTCGCAACGGACATGGGCCAGATGCAGGAACGCATCACCACCACGACCAAGGGTTCGATCACCTCGGTTCAGGCCATTTACGTTCCCGCCGACGACTTGACCGACCCGGCACCTGCCACCTCGTTCGCGCATCTTGACGCAACGACGGTTCTGTCGCGTTCGATCGCTGAAAAGGGTATCTACCCGGCTGTTGACCCGCTCGACTCCACCTCGCGTATGCTTGACCCGATGATCGTCGGCGAAGAGCACTATGAAGTGGCCCGTAAGGTTCAGTCGACCCTGCAGCGCTACAAGGCTCTCCAGGACATCATCGCCATCCTCGGCATGGACGAACTGTCGGAAGAAGACAAGCTGACGGTTGCCCGCGCCCGCAAGATCGAGCGTTTCCTGTCGCAGCCGTTCTTCGTTGCTGAAGTCTTCACCGGTTCGCCGGGCAAGCTCGTCGCTCTCGAAGACACGATCAAGGGCTTCAAGGGCCTGGTCAACGGCGAGTATGACAACCTGCCGGAAGCTGCTTTCTACATGGTCGGTTCGATGGAAGAAGCGATCGAAAAGGCAAAGAAGCTGGCTGCCGAGGCTGCCTGATCATGAATTGGCGGGCGCGTGGCTATAGCCGCGCGCCCTGCCGACAATGGTGGCGAGACCGGAGCGGCTTTCGCCTGCGTTGTAAAAGACAAGTCCGTGACGCCCGCGTAATTGAAAAGAAGTGAATAGCCATGGCTGACAGTTTCAAATTCGATCTCGTTTCCCCGGAGCGTCTGCTCGTTTCCGAAACGGTTACGGAAGTCGTCATCCCGGCTACGCTGGGTGAGATGACCGTTCTGGCCAATCATGCGCCGACGATGACCACGATCAAGCCGGGTCTGGTAACGGTGAAGTTCGCTTCCGGCGAGACGCATAAATATGTCGTCTTCGGTGGTTTCGCCGATATTCTGCCGACCGGCTGCACGCTTCTTGCCGAATCCGCCGTTTCGGCCGATGACATGTCCCCCGACACGCTGCAGAAGCGTATCGATGCGGCCAAGGCCGAAATCGAAGAGGGCAATCATCACCACGAACATCTGACCAAGCTTGAAAAGCACCTTTACGAACTGACGAACCTGCATGAGGTTCTCGTCGCTGCTTGAAAGCACCGGGCGGGTTCGAAAGAATGACTGCCCACAAAAAACCTAAAGCAGAAAGCGGCCGCTTCGGTCGCTTTTTTGTTTTTGGGCTGTTACCTCCCCATATCAGGCGAAGCATGGCTGCTTTCGCACAGAAACCCGTCACCTGGCCTGATCTGAGCTTCCCAATGGCGTTGGCGGGATTACATCAGTGATGGACGTGCGGAAAATGGGTGAGGCAAGCAGCGCCTTCAACGGGCGCACCCGGGAAACCGATTCCGATTTTCAGGGCTTTCGGTTAGATGTGATAACCGGGAAGAAATGCTGCTTTCAGATCGTGAGAGAGACGAAGCGGATTTTCGTCATGGAGGAGTGATCGGCGTGTCGGCAGAGGCAAGTTACCGAAGGGTCGCAAGAACCGCTTTGCGCGAAGGGGCCATAGTGAAGGGCGAGAGGGCGGTGCCCGAGGAGGTGCCGGTTGCCTTTTCCTATGGCGGCAGCACCCATGCCGTAATGATGGCCAGCCCCGCTGATCTTGTCGATTTCGCGGTCGGTTTCAGTCTTACGGAAGGCATCATATCCACAAGGGCGGAAATCCGTTCCATCGAAGTGATCGAGGCCGGGCAGGGCTTCGATGTTCAGGTGGATTTGCAGGATGCCAACGCGGATGCGCTGAGGGCAAGACGGCGGCATATGGCAGGCCCCGTCGGCTGCGGTCTTTGTGGCATCGAATCCATAGAACAGGCCGTTCGTGTGGTACCGGAGTTGAGCGGCGTGGAAGTCTCCGTTGACGGAGATGACATCGTTGCTGCGGTGAAAGCGCTGAATGAAGCGCAAAGCCTCAATCGCGAAACGCGGGCAGTTCACGGCGCGGGTTTCTACAATCCTCAAAAAGGGCTGCTTGCTGTCCGCGAAGATGTCGGCCGCCACAATGCGCTCGACAAGCTCGCAGGTGCGGTCGTCAATGCGGACCTATCGCCCGATACGGGTATTGTGGTGGTCACCAGCCGACTGTCGGTGGAAATGGTCCAGAAGACGGCCATTCTTGGCAGTCCCATTCTGGCGGCGATCTCCGCGCCCACTGCGCTCGCCATCGAAACGGCCGAGAGTTCGGGTGTCACACTTGTGGCGCTGGTGCGGGGTGAAGATTTTGAAATCTTCACCCGGGCGGATCGTATCCTTCTATAACATTGAGGCCGCCGTTTCCCGGCGGCCCTTGGCTTCAGAGCGGGCCTAGAATTCGGCCCATTCGGCGGCTGCGTTTCCGTGAGATCTTGGCGCGGCGGCATATCGCGGTTGCGGTGTCGGGAGCCTGGTGACGACGGCTGGCTTTTTGTCGGCCGGGCGGGTGGGCGATGCCGATGCCTCATGCGATATTCTGAACTGCCGCAGCAATTCGTGCAGATTTTCCGCCTCCGTGGCGAGGCCGTGGCTGGCGGCGGTGGTTTCCTCCACCATGGCGGCGTTTTTCTGGGTGGCCTGATCCATGACGTTGACGGCCTGATTGATTTCGCTGAGGCCATTCGCCTGTTCGCGCGAGGCTTCGACGATCGCCGAGACATTGGTGTCGATCTCGCTCATCTGCGACTGGATATCCCGGAGCGCGCCGCCGGTTCTGCCCACCAGATCAACACCGTTGGCGACCTGCTCGCGGGAGGTGTTGATGAGGGATTTGATTTCCTTGGCCGCAACGGCGGACCGTTGTGCGAGTTCGCGGACCTCCTGCGCCACAACGGCGAAACCCTTGCCCGCTTCGCCGGCCCGGGCGGCTTCGACACCCGCATTCAGGGCCAGAAGATTGGTCTGGAAGGCGATGTCGTCAATGACGCCGATGATGTTGGTGATTTCACCCGAGGACCGGGAAATCGCATCCATGGCGGAAATTGCCTGCTGGACGATATCGCCGGAATGTTCGGCATGTTCTCTCGTTCGCAACACCAGCTTTCCGGCCTCGCCGGCGCGCTGGCTGGCATCGGTAACGGTGGTGGTGATTTCCTCCAGCGCGGCTGCGGTCTCTTCCAGCGAGGCGGCCTGCTGTTCGGTGCGCTGCGAAAGCTGATCGGCGGCGATGCGGATTTCGCCGGAGCCCGAGGCGATTGTCGAGGCATTGTGGGCGATGGTCTGCATGGTGGCCTGTAGCTTGGCGACGACTTCGTTGAAATCCGCGCGCAGCTTTTCCATGCTGGGCACGAAGCTGTTGTCGAGGCGCTGCACAAGATCACCTTCGGCGAGCGCCCGCAGGGCATCGGCAAGCACACTGATGGCGCTCATGCGCGGCGTGACATCGGTGGCGAATTTCACCACTTTGACCACCTTGCCCGCCTCGTCCAGCACCGGATTATAGGCGGCCTGGATCCATATTTCCTTGCCGTTCTTTCCGTATCGGACAAATTCATCCGAGATGAATTCCCCTGCCGCCAGTCGCGGCCAGAAATTGCCATAGGCGGGCGAGGCGGCATAGGCCGGATCGCAGAACATGCGGTGATGCCTGCCCTCGATTTCCTTGAGGTCGTAATTCACCGTGGCGCAAAAATTCGGGTTGGCGGTGATGATGGTGCCATCCGGGAAAAATTCGATTGTGGCCTGCGATCGGGAGAGCGCCTCCAGCTTGCCCGCATCGTCCACGGCCCTGATTTTCTTGGCGGTGATGTCGGTGGCGATCTTCACGACCTTATAGGGTTTGCCGGAACGGAAAACCGGGTTGTAAGAGGCCTCGATCCAGATGACTGAGCCGTCCTTGCGGATACGGCGATATTCCCTGGCCTGGAACTCGCCACGGGCGAGAGACTCCCAGAATTCCTGATAGGCCCGCGACCCGGCAAGCTCGCTGTCGCAGAAGATGCGATGGTGCTTGCCGACGATCTCGGTGAGATCATAACCCAGCGCCGTGCAGAAATTTTTATTCGCGATGAGGATATTACCCTTGAGATCGAATTCTATGACCGCCTGCGATCTCGATATCGCATCGAGCATATTTCTGTTATCTGCGCTTTTCCCTAACCCCAGCATTATACGTCCCCCAAAAACGGCCCACGGCGCGGCGAGCCGCACAGGATATGCGGTCCGCGTCGTATCATGTTGAACAACGAACAGGTTTGCCGCCGAAGGCAGCAATGCAGGCACTTCTGTCTCTCCGCCTCGGTCAGGTATCGGGCCAGTCTGATATTCGTGCCGGCGCGATACTGTTCCACGGCCTTTAATATTAGATATCCATAATATTAAAATGTTCTTATTTAACAAGACGAGGTAAAGAGGAAAAACAAAACCGCCGGGCAAGGTGCGCCGGCGGTCTGGATTGATCGATACTCTTCTTGTGGCGTGGCCAGCCGAAAAGGCCTGATTAGGCCGCGAGATCTTCCGCTTCGGTTCCCTTGAACATTTTCGCAAGGTTCAGGAAGCAGATCATGCCGTGTTCGTTGGCGATGATGCCTTCCGAATAGGACTTGTCGAAAGATGCCGAGATTTCCGGAACCGGCTGAACCTGATTTGCCGGGATCGTCAGAATGTCGGAAACGCGGTCGACGAGCATGCCGATGACCATGTTGTGCACTTCCGCTACCACAATCGCGCTTCTCTCATTGGCGACGGTGCTCTTCATGCCGAGCTTGTGAGCCAGATCGATGATCGGAATGACGGAGCCGCGCAGGTTCATGACGCCGATGACGTCTTTCGGCGCGTGGGGAATGGGCGTAGAAGGCGCCCAGCCGCGAATTTCGCGGATGGTCGTCGTCTTCACGCAGAATTCCTGATCATGCAGGCGGAACGCGATGATTTCGAGCGTCTCACCGCCAAAATTGGTAGAGTTAATCATTGCCATCAGAATTCTTCCCAATGCTCGCTGTGGAGGCCGGCGCAAGTGCACCGACACTTGCATATGCGGATTTGGCGTTCTGCCTGGTGCCTGAACAGCCGGAAACAATATTTCCGTCTTCAATGGATGATTTGTATCATCAGATGGTTTCGCAAACCTAAATGCGAAACGGCGCTGGAGTATTTTCGCTTTTCTTCGAAACGCGAAAATACTCTCTTTGATTTTACGCATTGTCCGGACGTAAAAACCGCCACGCACTTTTACTGGAAATGCTAATATTCTTTCTCGTAAAATATGCCGGCTGCGCCTTCGCCATCGCCGCCCGCTTCCCCGCGTAGCTTCACACCCCGTCCGACATCGAGGTTGATGATGGCTTTTGCGCCGGATTCGCCGCTTTGCTGCAGCTCGAGATAGGTTCTTTCGTTCAGATATTTACCGGCGGAAACACGGGCCTGCCCTTCGGAATCGGTCGAAATATCGAGATCGTCGACGCCGAGATTGCTTCTGAGCTTGTCGAACAGCGAGGTGGAACGCCCGCCGGCCAACTGGGCGGCGGCATCGGCCAGCCTCGCGATTTGCAGAGCCGAGAGTTTCGACATGGACTGACCGAAGATCAGCTGCGCCATAACTTCATCCTGCGGCAGGGCGGGTGCCGAGGAGAAGGCAAAGGTCGGATCGTTGGCGTTGCCGGAAACGGCCACGGTGATGGTCGTCGAACCGACCGTCGAGTCGGCCTTCATATCGAGGACCGGAACGAGGCCGCCGCCGAAACTGATATTGCCGGTGGTGAAATCGAGGCGGCGAGTGAGGATTTCGAGCCGGCCACGGCGCATTTCGAAGCCGCCGGAAATGACGGGAACGGCTGCCGTGCCACGGATCGTCAGATTGCCCGTGAGTTCCGCATCGATGCCGCGCCCGCGCACGAAGATGCCGCTCGGAGCATTCACCTGCAGATCGAGATTGATGGTGGACGAGCTGCCGCTTCCGCCCTGATCAGACCCGAGCGCCTTGGCCTGCGCGCGCACCTTCGGCGGGGCGTTCTTGTGCTTGACATCGATCTCCGTCAGCGAGGCCGGAAGCTTTTCCGGAATGGTGATGGCGCTTCTGTCCAGCGTCAGGTTGCCGCCCAGCACGGGGGAATTCAGCAGCGGGCCCTTCAACGTCAGCGTGCCGCTTACCACCGTCGTCACCAGCGTGCCGTCATTATAACCGGCGCGATTAAGGGTGATCGATATATCGGCGGGGAAACCAGAACCACCGGCTATGCCGACGCTGCCGGTTCCCGAGATCGTTCCGCCGCCCGCCAGCTTGCCCGTCAGTCGCGAAATGACGGCACGGTCACGGTCGAAGGTGATGGTGGCGCCCAGATCGTTGATGGTCAGGTTTCGGCGTACGTCGGTCAGGCGCGTACCATCGGTGGTGATGCTGCCGGTAACGACAGGCGCGGAAGCGCTGCCGGAAATCTTCACATCGATGGCGGCGGTGCCGTCCACATCGAGGCCCTGCGCTGCGGTTTGCGCCGCGACGGCGGAGAAGGGCAGCCTGCCGGAAAACGCCATCGAAAGCGGACGATTGCCGGCGATGCCGAGCGAGCCGCCGCCGGAAAGCGACATGCCGCCCTGTCCGGATACATTGGTGTCGATTTGCAAGGTGCCGCCGGCAAAGCGGCCGTTCGCCTTGATGCCGAGCGCGGCGAGGCCCGCCGCACGTGTCTGCGCGACCTCGGCATTGGTCCAGTTCAGATTGTAATCGACCGCGGGGTTCGATGCAGCACCCTTGGCGCTCACCGTGCCGGAGATGCTGCCTGCCGCATCCAGTCCGGTGGCGAAGGCATTTGCGAGACTGGCGGGCAGCGAACGGATATCGGCATTGATATCGAGCGTCGACCCGGCGCTGCCGTTGACCTCGACGCGTCCTTCACCCGTGATGATGGTCAGATCGGAGATGCGGGCCGTGCCGTTCTGGATGGCGATAGTGCTCGGTTTTTCAAGGCGAACCGCAATGCCCTTGGGGGCGGCGGAGAAAGCGTCGACGCGCACCGTCATCGGCGATCCGCCGGTCTCAGCGCTGCCCTTTACCACCAGCGGTGCATTGTCGTAACGGCCATTGACGTCGAACTGCGTCGTCGTGCCGGAATGGCCGATGGTGGCATTCAGGCCCGATATCGCGGCGGCGCCGGCATTGACGCTATCGGCGCTGACCTTGCCATTGATGGCGAGAGCCTGAAGATCGTCGATGGAAATGTCGGCGGCGAGTTTGGAGATCGTTGTCGTGCCCTGGCGGATGCTGCCGCCATTGGCCTTGATCGTCGCGGCAATCCGGCCATTGGTGTTGCTCAGGGCGATGTCGCCGGCAATATCGCCATCCGCCTGCTGCGCGGCGAGGGCGGCGAGCAGTGCAAGGTCGGGGAAATTGAAGGAGAGATTGCCCGATGGCAGGAATTGCTGCGAGAATTGAAGCTGCCCGTTCAAGATATTCCGGCCTACGGCCACGTGTAGCTCGGGGATGGCCGTGCCGTTTTCGGTCTGCACCACATCGGCATTGGCGTCGATCTTCTGTCGGTCGAGGCTGCCGCTGGCGGTGAGCTTTGCCTGAGGCGCGGCGGGATCGGCCTTGCCCGTTGCATTGACCTTCAGCGATTCGAGTGTTCGTCCGGCAAGTATCGCGCTTTCGGAACTCAGGGTGACGTTGAAATCCGGCGCTGCCAGCGCGCCGCTGGCCTCGATTGCAAAATCGGCGACGCCCTTCGCCTGTGGCGTCAGTTTTTCAAGAGCGGGAAATTTACCCGTCAGGCTGGCGCTCAATGCAGCGTTTTCGAGGCCGACATTGCCGGTCGCTTCTATGGTTCCCGATTTGACGACGAGGTTTTCAAGGCTGGTGCGTCCGCCGATGGTCACGTCGATATCGCCCTGGAGGGCAATGGTGGTGTCGAACTTTTCCGCGAGGGCCGGTGGAAGGGTGGCGGGCAGCGCGAAGAGCTGCACGCTGGAGGTCAGGCGATTGCCGCTGAGATCGAAACTGCCGTTCAATGTCCCACCGACACTGGCGCTTTCCAGCGTCGCGCCGTCGAAGCCGATGGCGGACGAAGTGAGGCTGAGCGGCGCCTTGATGGTGAGGGGCGCCCGCACCAGCCGGTCGATATCGGGGCTGACGAAGGAGGATTGCGCCACGGACAGGACCGTCGCGATCGTGCCGCTGCGGTTGGCGATGTTGAGATCGGCGCTCTCGGCCGTCAGCTTGACGTCATCGAGCCTGCTTTGCGGCAGGGAAAGGCTGCGCAACGATACCGTCGTGTTGAGATGCGCGGCGTCTGCACCGCCCTTGAGGGAAAGATCGAGGCCGTTGATGAGGGCCTGAACCTCGCCATTCTCCAGCGGCCAGCGGAAATCCACGGGGCCGGCGGTGCCGATGAGATTGGCGGCGAGATCGTTCTGACCGTTCGGATCGACCGTGCCTGACGCCGTCAACAGCAGGGTGCCGGTCTCCAGCGTGCTGCTGCCGATTTCGATGCGGCCCTGCGGCGAAAGGGTTGCATTTGCGTCGAGCCTTGTCTCGCCAGCAAAAAGCTGACGGAAGGCCGGAGGCAGAAGCAGATCGGGCTGGCCACCGCCTGCAATTTCGATACGGCGGGTGCCATCATCTGCAAGAAGGTGGCGGCCGGTGACATTGACGACAGGGTTGCCGGCGACATTGCCACGCAGCGTGCCCGTCCAGTTGGAAAGCGGGCCTTCGCCGTTGAGGTCTATCGCCACCGCAGGTGTTCCCGGAAGAGAAAGCAGCGTGGCGAGAAGACCGCCTTCGGGCTCCTTCATCTCCGCTTTCAGCTTCAGGACATTCTCATTCGGAAGGAAGGCGATGTCGGCATTAACCTCCGCATCCGGCGCATTGAGCCGATGGGCGGTGAGCGATAGCCGCATATCGTCCTGAGCAGCCGTCAGGTTGCCTTCCGCGTTCAGATCGAAGGGACGGCCGAGAAGCGATTGGCCAAGGCTGATATCGGGAAAGCTGAACTTGTCGACGGCGATTTCGATCGGCAGCGAGGAATTGCCGGAGCTCTTGGTCGATGTCTGCTCCGGGGCAAGCGGCTTGCGCTCGACATCGATCGATCCGGCCGAGACCCGGTCGGCATGGAAGGTGCCGGCAAGCAGCGAGAGCGGCGACCAGTCGACGGCGATCTGGTTCACGCGGGCATAGGGTCCCTGCCGGTCTGAAAGCGTGACATTGTCGAGCCGCAGGCGGCCGGTCAAAAGGCCGCTCGGGGGCGAAATCTCGATTACCTGATCGGGCGTGGAAACGAGCGATGAAATCTGCTTTGCGGCAATTCTTGCGCCCATCGGGGTAAAACCGACGAACAGAACCGCAAGCAACACCAGCACCACGCCGCACAAAGCAGCGTAGCCCAGCCATTTCAGCAATCGAATCAACGTTTTCATAAAGGGTAATCTACACTCTGTTGCAAGGGTGTTCGACTGCGGCGTTTAAAAAGACTGACCGATGCCAGCATAAATGCCGAAACTGTTGCCGCCATCGTATTTGTCGAGCGGCATGGCGACATCGAGACGCAGAGGCCCGAAGGGCGTTGCGTAACGCAGGCCGATACCGGCGCCAGCCCGGATATCGGAAAAATCGGGTGTCACGTCTTCCGAAACCACACCCGCATCGATGAAGGGGACGATGCCGATCGTATCGGTGACCTTGATGCGGGCCTCAATGGAGCCGACGACATAGGAGCGGCCGCCCGTCGCGTCGCCGGCGGCATTATAGGGCGATATTTCCTGATAGCTGTAGCCGCGTACCGATCCGCCGCCGCCGGCATAAAAGCGTCTGGTGGTGGGTATGTCCTGCAGATCGCTGCCGCCGACCAGCACGCCACCGGAAAGCTTTCCGGCCATGATCAGCCGGTCCTCGGCGCCAAGTCCCTTGTAGCCCGAAATGGAGCCTTCGAAAGAGGAGAAGAAGGTGCCGTTCAGTGCTTCATAGCTTGGCTTGGCGGCCACAGAGGCGCGAAAGCCTTCTGTCGGGTTCAGTTTGTCGTCGCGTGTATCACGAACGAATTCCAGCGGGATGGAGGTGGTAAGATATTCGTTCTTGCCGAATGCGTCTTCCGTATCGGCCCATTGCACCTCGAGGCCGGCTGCGGCTGTATCGGTATCGTTCAGCTCGTAGGCGAAACCGGCGGTGCCAGTCACGGTCTTGGCGTCGTATGTATCGGGGTGTTCGGTCTTGGCAATCAGGCTGGTCTTGAAGGTGGTGCGCGGATTGAACATGCCGGGCTTGGTGAAAGTGATGCCCGCCGAATAATCCATGCCTTCGACGCTCGATGCCTCTGCGATGCGCGAAACCGAACCTTCGATACGCAGCGATTCGGCCTGTCCGAACACGTTCCGGTGGCCCCAATAACCCTGGAGGCCGATACCTTCGGTGGTGGAATATTGCGCACCGACGCCGAAATAGCGGTGCTTGCCTTCCGAAACCTCGATGGTAAGCGGAATTGTGCCGTCGCGCGCCAGCGTTCCCGCTTCCTTGATGGTCAGGCTGGAAAAGACGCCGAGCTGCCGCAGCCGGTCGGCGGCCTTGCGCAGTTTTTCCGGCGAATAGGGCTCGCCGCCATTGAGGCGCGAATAACGGCGGATGAAATCGCCGTCGACGGTTTTTTCACCCGTGACGGTGACCGTGCCGAGGGGCGCCACGGGACCGCCTTCGGCCGCCATGGTGATATCGACCGTATTCGTCGCGTGATTGGCGACGGCCTCGCGTTTCGTCAGCTTCGCAAGTGGACGGCCTTCGGCCTTCAGATCATCGATCAGCTTGTTGCCGGCGCGGATGATGGCGAGAGAACCCGCGTCGCCGCCGGTCGTCAGGCCATATTCCTCAAGATTGCGGCCGGTGACATCGCCTTCAAGCCTGACATTTCCGAGTTTGAAGACCGGGCCGGGCGTAACCGTGATGACCACGGGCACCGGAGCGGAATGATCGAACACCGGATTGGGCGGGAGGCTATCCACATCCTTGCCGGCAACGGTGACCTTGACGATGCCGCCATAACGGGCGTTTTCATAAAGCGCCGCGATCAGCCTGTCCCGGTCGTCTCTTGCCTTTATCAGAAGGCCAAGATCGCCGGAGGCGGGCTTGTCCTTGTCGGCAAGAAGAAGCGAACTGTTTTCCAGGCTGTCTTTCAGGGACTTATCGGCGTCCGCGGCATCGAGCGTGACGGCGTATTTAACGGGGTTGATAACCTCGACCTCCGGTTCTTCCGAACCCCAGAGGCGCATGCCGAACAATTTGAAGGCAAAGGCATCACGGGTAAACGCCGGATACAGGGCGAACGTCACAGCAACCGCAAGTGCGGTGCCAGCTTTCCGATACGCAATACCTGTCTTCGGGTTAGTTCGTGTTCTTCGCATAAGCTGCTTTATGGTTGAGCCTTTATTGTCGCCCTAACCCGTTTCCTGTCCGTTAACATTGCAATTTAATCATAAATAAACGGCTTTGAGGACCCTTCGACTGGTGTTTTGCCGCCCAAAACGCAAAAAGCCCCGGGTGACCGGGGCTTCTGTGCAACGGTATTTCGCGAAGCGATTAGCGGCAACGCGCCGTGTAACGCTGACCGTACTGGTCGCGATAATAGCAATAGCCCGGCTCGGAAGCATTGCCGATGAGGGCACCGCCGACGCCGCCGATTGCCGCACCCACTGCCGCGCCACGAACGTTGCCCGTGATAGCTCCACCAATAACAGCACCGGAAACGGCGCCGATGGAAGCTCCCTTTTCAGTCTGCGTGCAGCTTGCAAGCGACAGGCCGACGAGCGCAAATATGATTGCCTTTTTCATGAAACTCTCTCCAACGTTACAATGAGCTCTTCGGCTCGGTAGGCGTCCCATATTTATCTGCGGCGACTGCTACCTCCGACCGCCACAGATAACTAACAATTCGATGTCGTTTAGGGAAGCCTCCTCTTTCGGCATTCCTCCGAGCGTAAATCGATTGCGTCCCAAACAACGGCGCGGCGTAAAAAAGGTTCCAAAAATCCGGGTTTTTTGATGTGAATCAATTTTGTACTTTCCATCAGCTTCTATAAACGGTTTATTGGAATGGTTCAAAACAACGGCGAATTGACGCAGACGCGGTTAATGTGGCCCGCAAGGGTTGACGGTCCCGGTGTCGAGGCAGAAAACGATCTGGTCAATTCTGGAGCATGGCATGGACTTCGAGGCATTTTTCACGACGGAACTGCAAAGCCTGCATTCTGAGGGACGTTATCGCGTTTTTGCGGATATCGAGCGCCAGCAGGGTAATTTCCCCCGTGCGACACGGTATAACGCCAATGGCGAGCGCAAGGATGTGACCGTCTGGTGCTCCAACGACTATCTCGGCATGGGCCAGAACCCGAAAGTCATCGAAGCCATGAAGGCCGCGATCGATCACTGTGGCGCGGGTGCGGGAGGCACCCGGAATATTTCTGGCACCAACCACTATCACGTCCTGCTCGAGCGCGAACTTGCCGATCTCCACGGCAAGGAATCGGCACTCATTTTCACCTCGGGTTATGTCTCCAACTGGGCCACCCTCGGCACGCTCGGTCAGAAAATTCCGGGCCTGATCATTTTCTCGGATGCGCTCAACCATGCTTCGATGATCGAAGGCATCCGTTACGGCCGCTGCGAGCGGGTGATCTGGAAGCACAACGATCTCGAAGACCTCGAAGCCAAGCTCAAGGCGGCGGATCCGAATGCGCCGAAGCTGATCGCCTTCGAATCCGTTTATTCGATGGATGGCGATATCGCGCCGATCAAGGAAATCTGCGATCTGGCCGATCGTTATGGCGCCATGACCTATCTCGACGAAGTTCATGCCGTTGGCATGTACGGACCGCGCGGCGGCGGCATTGCCGAGCGGGAAGGCCTGATGGATCGCCTGACGATTATCGAGGGAACGCTTGGCAAGGCCTTCGGCGTCATGGGCGGCTATATTACCGGCTCCACGGCGGTCTGCGACTTCATCCGTTCTTTCGCTTCCGGCTTCATCTTCACGACGGCCCTGCCGCCGTCGCTTGCCGCCGGCGCGATTGCGTCGATCCAGCATCTGAAGGCAAGCCCCTTCGAGCGCGCCCGCCATCAGGACCGGGTGCGCAAGCTGCGCGGCCTTCTCGATGCGCGCGGTATTCCGCACATGGACAACCCAAGCCACATCGTGCCTGTCATGGTGGGCGATGCCGCCAAGTGCAAATGGATTTCGGATATCCTGCTCGACAATCACGGCGTCTATGTGCAGCCGATCAACTATCCGACCGTGCCGCGCAAGACCGAGCGCCTGCGTATTACGCCGACACCGCTGCACAGCGATGCCGATATCGAGCATCTGGTCGGCGCGCTGCACCAGCTCTGGTCGCATTGTGCGCTGGCGCGGGCGGTGGCGTGAGGCCGCAATTTAGATAAGAGAAGACCGGGCCGCGTTTACGCGGCCTTTTCTTTCGTGGCGATCAATTCGCGGGCGTGACGACGGGCCTCCTCATCCGCTGCGAACACATCTTCAATCGTGGCGGCGGAGCGGCCGTCATGCATGCGGTCCATGACCGTTTCGACGATCTCGGCCATATCGAGAAAACCGATATTGCCCGCAACGAAAGCGTGAAAGGCGCTCTCTTCGGCGGCGTTCAGGGCAGCGCCCTGCAAACCGCCGCGCTCCAGCGCGGTGCGGGCCAGACGGATCGCCGGGAAACGGGCTTCATCCGGCGCTTCGAAATCGAGCCGCGCCAGTTTTGCGAAATCCAGCCGCTCGACACTCAGATTGCCGCGTTGCGGATAGGTGAGGGCATAAGAAATAGCGGTGCGCATGTCGGGAGAGCCGAGCTGGGCGATATAGGAGCCGTCGGTGTAACCCACCATCGAATGGATGATCGACTGCGGGTGGACGATCACCTCCACCTGATCGGGCCTGAGATCGAAGAGATATTTCGCCTCGATCATTTCAAGCCCCTTGTTGAACATGGAGGCGCTGCCGATGGAGACCTTCAGCCCCATCGACCAGTTGGGATGGGCGCGGGCGATATCCGCCGTGACATTGGCCATCTCCTCGCGCGACCAGGTGCGGAATGGGCCGCCGGATGCGGTCAGCACGATGCGTTCCACGGCCTGCTTATGTTCGCCCGTCAGGCATTGGAAGATTGCGCTGTGTTCGCTGTCGACCGGGATCAGCCTGCCGCCGCCCTGTTTGACCGTGCGCAGAAAAACATCGCCAGCCGAAACCAGGCATTCCTTGTTGGCGAGCGCTATGTCTGCGCCACGTCGCGCGGCTGTAAGAGTAGGTGCAAGACCGGGGGTTCCGGCAATCGCCGCCATCACCCAGCCGGCATCCGTCAACGCGGCCTCTTCGAGGCCGGATTTGCCTGCCGCAACCTCGATGCCGGTGCCGGCAAGGGCCGATTTCAGCGCTTCGTATTTGTCGTCCTCGGCGGTAACCGCCAGCCGCGCGCCGAATTCCCGCGCCTGTTCCGCCAGAAGAGCGATGTTGCCCGCGCCGGTCAAAGCCTTGATCTCGAATGCGTCGCGGCCACCCAGTTGGCGGACGACATCCAGCGTATTGGTGCCGATCGAACCGGTCGAACCCAATATTGTCAACTTGCGTGGCATTTCACTGGCATTCGTCATTTTCAGTCCGTCGGTCGTTTCCGGTTCGCACCTCTCGGTGCACGTCGTTTTTCCCGAAACCGCCATGCACTTTCGGGCAACATTCCTTAGCCTCTACCCGCGAAAACCAGCCATAACAAGGACAAAGCCGGGGCTATTGTTTTTGCGGAAGGCAAAGCCATATGCAAGAAAAACAATGAGAGGATATCGATGCGACGTTTTCTGGTTTCCAGCGGGTGGATTTTTGCGGCAAGCCTTGTGCTGGTCCTTGTCTTCATTCCTTTTGATCCGCGTCTTTCCGAAAGCGCGCAGGCGCTGCCAGGGGGCGTGGTCTCCTTCAATCGCGCCATTACCGATTTCGGAACCTTCCGCTGGATGCTCTATTCTACCGGCCTTCTGGCGATATTGGCCTATGTCGCCGCACGGGTTTTAAAGGCGCAGACCTATAATGGACGGCTGAGGACGGCATGGCGGCTTCTTACCTATTTCTTCCTGACGATCGGAACGGCGAGCATTCTCGTCCATACGCTGAAATTCCTGATAGGACGGGCACGGCCGGAGCTTCTGCTGGAAATGGGCGCCTATAGCCTCACCCCATTTACCGGCGACAATCTCTATGAAAGTTTCCCCTCAGGCCATTCGACCGCCGCCGGGGCGTTTTTCGGCGCTTTCGCCATGTTGATGCCGCGCTTCCGCTGGGCGTTTCTCCTGCTTGCCCTTGTCATCGGCGTTTCGCGTGTCATCGTCGGCGCGCATTATCCAAGCGATGTCGCCGCCGGGCTGTTGCTCGGCATGTGGACGGCCATGGCCTTCGCCTTTATCTTTGCCCGGTCCGAGATGCTGTTCCGGTTCGATGCACAGGGCTGGCCGCAGCCGAAGAATGCAAACCTCCCGGCGGCGGATACACGATAAGGACCTAAAGCGGGATGTAGGGGGAAGGTGATGGAAGAAGCGACAATCGCTCCGGAAAATGACGGCAGGGCCGTTCAGCACATCCGCACGTCCGTCGCCGTGGCCGGCGGCGGGCCGGCTGGCATGATGCTTGGCCTGTTGCTCGCGCGCAGCGGTATCGATGTCGTCGTCGTCGAGAAACACGGGGATTTTCTCCGCGATTTTCGCGGCGACACCATCCACCCTTCGACGCTTGAATTGATGGAGCAACTCGGTTTCATCGATGAGTTCCTGAGCCTACCGCATACGCGTGCGCCAAGGCTGAATGCGGTTATCGGCGGCGAGCGTATCACGATAGCGGATTTTTCCCGCCTGCCGGTCCGCCACCGCTTCATCGCCTTTATGCCGCAATGGGATTTTCTCAATTTCATCGTCGGCAAGGCGGGGCAATACGAAAATTTCCGATTGCTGATGAATGCGCCGGTGGCCGGACTGATCGAGCGCGGCGGGCATGTCGGCGGTCTCACGGTCAGCACGCCGGAAGGCATCATCGAGATTGAGGCCGATCTGGTGGTGGGGGCGGATGGGCGCAACTCCACCGTCCGCGAGGCGGCGGGGCTGGAAGTGCAACGTTTCGGCATTCCGACGGAGGTGCTGTGGATGCGCCTTTCGAGACAGCCCGACGATCCGACGGAAACCATGGGGCATGCCGGCTCGCGGCAGGGTTTCGTCATGATCAACCGGGGCGATTACTGGCAATGCGGTTATGTGGTGCGAAAGGGATTTTTCGCCGACATAAAGCTGCAAGGAATTGAAGCCTTCAGGGACAGGGTTGCGGAAATCTGCCCTTTCCCACGCGAAAGGCTCGATGAGCTCAAGAGCTGGGACGATGTGCATCTCCTCACCGTCCGTATCGACCGGCTGAAGCGCTGGTGGAAACCCGGCCTGATCTGCATCGGTGATGCGGCCCACGCCATGTCCCCCGTCGGCGGTGTTGGCATTAATCTGGCGATTCAGGATGCGGTTGCGGCTGCCAATATATTGGTGCCGGTGCTCGTGTCCGGCCGGGCCATTGCCGATGACGATCTCGCCGCGATTGAAAAGCGGCGATCCTTCCCGACCAAGGCCACGCAATTTTTGCAGCGGATGATGCGTATCGGCGGCAAGAAGGGCCGGGCCGATGCGGAAAAACCGAAAGGACCGCCAGCCTTTGTGCTGGCCATCATGCGGTTTCCGCTTCTTTCCCATTTGACCGGCCGGCTGGTGGGGCTGGGTTTCCGCCGGGAAAAGATCGAGACGATGTGATGCCGCTCAGGCAGTGCCGGCGGCTTCTTTCTCATATTTGAGCCCGATAACGGCGGATCCGATCAGCCCCGGCTCGATGCGGCAGATGGCGGGCACGACCAGGGGGCGGTCGAAGCGCCTGAGAATGCGGCTCCTTACCACCTCGTCCAAAGCGGCGAGAAGCGCCTTCGAATTCGAAAGTCCGCCACCGACCGGCACGATGGTTGCGCCGGTCACGTTGATCACCATTGCCAGAGGCGAGGCGAGAATATCGATAAGGACATCGATGGTTCTTGCGGCCTTCGGATCGCCCGCCTGCCAGGCTGCAATAATATCCTCGCTGGTCATCGCCTGCTGGTGAAGATGCGAATGCAGTTTTTCCATGCCACGGGCGCTGCCGATTGCATCGACACAGCCGGTAAGCCCGCAACCGCATTCGAAACGCGGCAGCGAAACCGGCGGATTTCCGGCCAATGTCGCGGCCACCGGCCCATGTCCCCATTCGCCGGCGAAACCGCCGTCGCTGTTGATGAGCTTGCCGTCGATCACCAGCCCGCCGCCGACACCCGTACCAAGGATGACGCCGAAGACCACGCGATGACCCCGTCCGGAACCGATTTCCGATTCGGCGATCACGAAGCAATCCGCGTCGTTCGATACGATGACGGGAAGGTTCAGCGCCTTTTCCAGCTCGTCCTTCAAGACCCTGCCATGGATGCTCTGAATATTGGCGACAGTGGCTTTGCCGGTGTCGGGATCAATGACGCCGGCAATCGACAGCGACACGCAGGCGGGTATGCCGCCGCTATTGTCGATGACGGATTTCAGGCCGGCGGCGAAGTCTTCGAAACTGGTCTTGGGCGTCGGGATACGCGGCACGGGTCGAATATCGTCGGGAGCGTAGGCAATCGCGCCCTTGATGGTCGTTCCGCCTATATCGAAACAAACGATCATGATTCAGGCTCCGGAACGGGTGGCATCGTGGATTTTTTCTGCGCCGATCCATGTCGAATGCATCTGAAGGTCGGATGTCAGCATGACGAAATCCGCATCGAAGCCGGGCAGGAGCTTCCCCTTGCCGGAAGCGCCGACCGCCTCGGCGGGATAGGCGGATGCCATTCTCAAGGCCTCTTCAAGCGGTGTGTCCAGCTTTTCATGCATGAAGCGGATGCAGGAGAGCATATCGATATCCGCCCCCGCCAGCGTGCCGTCGGCCAGCGTCAGCCTGCCGCCGTTGCGATAGACGCGCCTGCCGTTCAGTTCGAAACCGTCATCATCCGTGCCGATGGTGGACATGGCGTCGGTGATGAGGAAAATGCGGCCGGGATTATTCTTGGCGCGAAGCGCAATGCCGATCGCTGCAGGATCGACATGGAAGCCGTCGGCGATCAGCCCGCAATCCAGCTTGCCGTTCGAAAGTGCCGCGCCCACCAGTCCCGGTTCGCGATGGCCGAGCGGGCTCATGGCGTTGAAGAGATGTGTCACCATGGATGCGCCGGCCTCGGCATAGGCCGTCGCGATGCTGAGGCCCACATCGGTATGGCCAAGGCTGACGACGATGCCGGCTTTGTGCAGCGCTGTGACCTGCGCTTCGGTTACGTTTTCCGGGGCGATGGTTGTCAGCACGAAGGGAAGCTTCGCCTTGCAGCCCGTCAGAACCGCAAGATCTGCCGTTTCCATCTGTCGGATCAGCGCCGGATCATGGGTGCCCTTGCGTGCGACGGAAAGATGCGGCCCTTCGAAATGCAGGCCGAGAAAGCCGGGCACCCCTGCCTTGTGCGCGGCGATGCCGGCTTCGGCGGCTTTGGCGGTGATATCCGGTCTGTCTGTGATGAGTGTGACCATCAGCGCCGTGGTGCCGAATTGCGCATGGGCCGAGCAGATGCGGGCAATGCCTTCCACGTCCGGCTCGTTGTTGAACATCACGCCGCCGCCGCCATTGACCTGAAGGTCGATGAAGCCTGGCACAATGAACAGTCCTTCCGCATCGATGATTTCGGCGTCTGCGGGCACGGATACGCGGTCGACGATGTCGGCAACGTGGCCATCACCGGTCACGAGCGCTTTGCCATCGTGCCACGCGGCGCCATCGAAAATGCGGGCGCCGACAAATGCCTTGCTGCTGCTCATTGGGTTTCCGTCACCTTCTTCAATGCCACGGGCGCATCCGGGTTGAAGCCGCGGGCGCGCGACAATTGCTCGATGAAGCCGTAAAACGGCGCGATCAGCAACAGGGCGTCGGTCAGCGGGTGATTGGTTTCCACAAACGGCAGGGGCTTGGCCGGGCTGCCTTTTGCGGAGGTAACGAAAACACTTGCGCCCTTGCCGGCGAGACCGGCCGCGATATCCGTCACGGAGGTTTCGGCGCGATCACGCGCGGCAAAAGCGATGACGGGAAATTTCGGTGCGACCAGCGAAACGGGGCCGTGCATGACTTCCGCCGACGAATAGGCCTCCGCGTGGAGTTCGCAGGTTTCCTTGCATTTCAGCGCGGCTTCCGCGGCAATGGCCAGCGCCGGACCGCGGCCCAGCATATAGAGCGATTCCTCACCCTTGACCGCTTCGCCGATCTGGCTCCAGTCGAGTGCGATGGCCTTGGCGAAATTCTGCGGCAGGGCGCTGACGGCTTTGGCGAGCAGGCTGTCTTCCGTCCATTCGGCAAGGATTGCGAGGCCGGCGACGATGGAGTTGACGAAAGATTTGGTTGCGGCCACCGCTTTTTCAGGGCCCGCCTGGATATTGATGGCGTGATTGGCCGCCTCACCGA
Source organism: Agrobacterium sp. T29 (assembly GCF_006970545.1). Classification (NCBI taxonomy): domain Bacteria; kingdom Pseudomonadati; phylum Pseudomonadota; class Alphaproteobacteria; order Hyphomicrobiales; family Rhizobiaceae; genus Agrobacterium; species Agrobacterium sp. T29. Next base: position 2,420,455 of record NZ_CP040640.1, on the reverse strand, counting down.
GCGGGGAGGGCAGGGTGTTGACCAGCGAGAAGGTAAGCGCGCCGCCCTTGCGGGCGCTTTCCGCCAGAGCGACGATGTCAGGGCTTTTGCCGGATTGCGAGACGGCGAAGGCCGCCGCCCGGTCCAGCCGCAGTTTCGTCTGGTAGATCGAGGCGAGCGAGGGGCCGAGCGAAGCGACGGGAAGCCCGGTCTGCAATTCGATCGCATATTTCAGAAAATGCGCGGCGTGGTCGGAGGAGCCGCGTGCAATGGTGACGATAACGGCCGGGTCACGGGCCTTCAGGTGAGCGCCGGCTTCCCGGAAGTCGGCATTGGCATTGTCCAGCAGGCGGGCGACTGCATCGGGAATCTCATCGATTTCCTGGCGCATCAGGGTTGTCATCGTTTCGTGTCCTTGATCAAGAGATTTGTCACTCGGGCCCCATCGTCAGTTCGGCGACGAGGTCATAGGCGTCGCTGCGGTACAGCGCGCGGGATATTTCCATGAGGCGCCCGCTTTCCAGATAGGCCATTCGCTGAACGGAAAGCGCTGCCGAACCCGGCGGAACCCCAAGCAGCAATGTTTCCTCATCGGTGAGGTTACGGGCGGAGATGCGCTGAATGGCGCGCACCGGGCGAATGCCGTTTTTCTCAAGCTCCAGATAAAGCGAGTTTTCCACCAGTTGCGGGTCAGGCAGGATATCGCCCGGCAGGCTGGTGACTTCGAGTGCGATTGGCTGGTCATTGGCAAGACGCAGACGCGTGAGCCGCGCCACCATGGCGGATTGGGAAAGGCCGAGCGCCATCATCTCGTCGCCGGTCGGGTGGAACAGGCCTCTGTCCAGCCAGCGGGTGCTCGCCGTCATCCCGCGCCGGCGCATGTCCTCGGTAAACGAGGTGAGTTTGGTCAGGGGCTGCTGCATGCGGGTGATGGGCTTGACGACGAAAGTACCCGAACCGTGCCGGCGAACGAGAAGGCCGTCGCGGACGAGATCGTCCACCGCCTTGCGTACCGTGACGCGGCTGACGCAGGCGCTTTCGGCGATATCCCGCTCCGGCGGCAGGGCGTCGCCGTGTTTCAGGCGGCCGCCATTGATGGCGTCTTCAATCGTCTGGCGCAGTTTCAGGTAAAGCGGGCCGCCGCCTGATTGCAGGTCGTCCAGATTAAGCGTTGCCCCGTTCATCCATAACCTCTGTCACGATCCATGTGGTCGGCGATATGGCCGGCTCTGGCTATATCATATGCCACGCAATCGGCAATACCAAAATAGAACCATTGCTAGATTTGTACGATTAATCGGTGGTTTTTTCGATATTTTGCCGAATAATAAGGCTGTATGCTTGATATTTTCGCATTAACCAAAAAAATTTTCTCGATAACGGAATTGCTCTGGACGATTGGCATTTTTTTGGTATTGTTTTTTGCATCGGTGGTCGGCGGCGATCCGTTTCGCATCCGTCGCGCCGGAAAATCGGTTTCCGACTCGCGGCAGCGTTTGCGAAATCGAATTTAGCTTGACCGTTGTGAAAATTAATTTCATCGTGGCAGGAAATTATCGCAGATAACCGGACGACTAGCACAGAAATGGTCGCTTCTGCGAAAATGAATTACGAATGAACAGGGAACAAAGTTCATGAAGGTGGGAATTATCGGACTCGGATTCCGTCTCGGTTATCTGGGCTACGTTTTTCATGAGATCGACAAGGATTTCGAGATCGTCGGTTACGTCGATCCCGCGCCGGCGGGCCTGCCGGGCCTGCTGGAAAAGGGCATTTCGGCCGGTAAGGCTTACGATAGTCCCGAGGCGCTGATCGCAAACGAAAAATTCGATCTCTTGATGATCGGCTCGCCGAACCACATGCATCTGGAACATATCCGTATCGGGCTTGAGGCCGGCTGCACCATCTTCTCGGAAAAACCCATCGTCGTCAGCATCGAGGAAAGCCTCGAACTCGCCCGGCTGCTCAACAAGCACGGTCACGAGCGGCTGCTCGTCGGTCTGGTTTTGCGTTATTCCCCGCTCTACCGCGATCTGCGCGCCGCACAGGCGGAAGGCAAGCTGGGCGATGTCGTTTCCATCGAGGCCTCGGAGCATATCCCGCCCTATCACGGCGCATTCTTCATGCGCGACTGGCGGCGTTACGAGAATTATTCCGGCTCCTTCATGCTGGAAAAATGCTGCCACGACCTCGATCTCTACAATGGCGTGGTCGGTGCGCGGCCGCGTTTCGTCTCGAGCTTCGGCGGGCGCAAGAGCTTCACGCCGGCAAACGCGCCGCAGCATGACGGCATCAACGACATGGAGGTGTACCATCGCAAGCCGAGCGGCTGGATGGGTTCCGACAAGGTCTTCGACAGCGACGGCGACATCATCGATTACCAGACGGCGATCGTCGAATATGAGAACGGCGCATCGCTCGCCTTCCATACCAATCTCAATGTTCCCGACGATTTCCGCCGTTTCTGCGTCATCGGCGCCAAGGGCATGGCTGAGGGCGATTTCGTGCGCGGCTTTCTGAACGTGCATAATGCCCGGACAAATGAAAAGACCGTGGCCAAGACCTATTCGGCGGCGACCGCGCTCTCGCAGCATTACGGTGCGGACGAGCAGATGGCCGAGGACGTGATCGCCCATATCGTCAAGGGTGCGGCCCTTCCGGTTTCCGCGCTCGATGCGATCGAGGCCGGTATTCTGGCGCTTGCCATGGATGAAGCGCGCCATGGCCGTAAAGTGATCGATCTCAAGCCGGTGTGGGAGGAATACGATCTGGCGCTGCACGGGCAGCCGAAATCCCCCGCTGTGAAATCGGCTTGAGGGGGGTGGGCAATGGATGCAAAACGTAGCGCAGTCGTCTTCGCCTGGTTTCTTCTTCTGCCGGCGCTTTTATATATCACGCTAATCGTTGCCTACCCGCTCGTGGATACGTTTATCCTGTCGTTCACCGATGCATCGCTTAAAAAAGTGACGAATTGGGTCGGCTTCATCAACTACGAGAAGATTTTCAACGCGACGTTTGCCGATGTCATCACGCGGACCTTTATCTGGACGTTCTTTTCCGTCTCGATAAAGATGATCATCGGCACATTCGGTGCGGTCTTGCTGAATTCGGCCGTGCCCGGCCGGGCGCTGTTCCGCATCCTGACCATGCCGCCATGGATCGTGCCGATGGCTATCGGCATCTTCATGTGGGGCTGGATGTATAACGGCCAGTTCGGCATGATTTCCGGGGTGCTCCAGAACCTCGGCCTGGTGGATGGCCCGGTTGCGTTCCTTGCCTATGGCAACACGGCCTTCTGGGCGACGGTCGTCACCGATGTCTGGATTGGTGTGCCGATGGTGACGCTCTATTTGCTGGCCGCCATCCAGTCCATTCCGCAGGACCTCTACGAGGCGGCGTGGACCGATGGCGCCAGCCGCGCCTACCGCTTTCGCCGTATCACCCTGCCTCTGATGCTGCCCGCCATGATCACCATGTCGGTCCTGTCACTGATTTCGACCTTCAATTCTTTCGATATCATCTGGATTCTTACGCGTGGTGGTCCAAACGGCGAAACCACGACAATGATCATCGATACCTACAAGACGGCGATAGGAGCTTACAAATATGGTGAAGGTGCCGCGCGCGCCGTGCTGATCTGCATCTTCCTGTCGATCTTCACCTTCTTTTATTTCCGCATCACCAGCCGTATCTCGCAGGAGGCCAGCCGATGACCGACAAAAATGCGATGATCAACCGCTACAGGTGGTATGAGGTTGTCGGGATTTATTGCGGCGTCGCCGTGTTCCTAACCTTCGTGCTGGCGCCCTTCGTGGAAGGCTTTCTGGTTTCGCTGAAACCGCTCAGCCTGCTGTTTTCGTCCCCTTATAAGTTTTGGCCCGAGAACGGCTCCTTCGAGGCCTACCGGACGATGTGGGTCAGCGTGCCTGGCTTTGCGCTTTATATTTTCAACTCCTTTTTCATCGCGGGGAGCATTACGCTCATCGTTCTTGCACTCGTGATACCCGCTTCATACGCGTTTGCCCGCTTTAACTTCAAAGGCGCGGGTTTGCTATTGGGAATATTTCTTGCTGTTAAGATGTTCTCGGGAGCCGTGCTGCTTATTCCATTGTTTCGCCTCATGCGATCCATTGGCGTATTGAATACCTATTTCGCGATGATCATTCCCGGAGTCGCTTTTATAATTCCAACTGGCATCCTGCTCCTCGTGACCTATATGCGCCGCATACCCCGAGAGCTGGAGGAGGCGGCTTATGTCGATGGTGCAAGCAGGCTTTACACCCTGCGTCGGGTTGTCCTGCCCATAGCAACGCCCGGCATAGCGGTCGTCGCAATCTCATCGTTTATCGAGGCCTATGCGCAGCAATTCATCTACGCGCTGACGTTCAATTCCAAGACCGAATATATGCCGCTGCCCGTGGGCCTGTTTGCCTATTTCGGCCGGCAAGAAGTCGTCTGGAACGAACTTATGGCAGCGAGCTTCGTCGGTATCGCGCCAGCGATGATCGCGATTTTCCTGATGCAACGATATCTCGTCGGCGGGCTAACCGCAGGCGCGGTGAAATAATCAATAACCGGAACGACCACCAAAACGGGAGACTACCTATGGCACTGAAACATTACGGATTGGCGCTATGCGCTTTCGCATTTGCCGGTTCCACCGCCCTTACGACGGTGACGGCGCATGCCGCCGACAAGGAGATCAGCTGGATCTATTGCGGCGACAAGATGGATCCCATCCATGAAAAATACATCAAGGAATGGGAAGGCAAGAACGCAGGCTTCAAGGTCGTGCCTGAGGTCGTCGGCTGGGAGCAGTGCCAGGACAAGGCTACAACGCTCGCTGCCGCCGGCACCCCGGTCGCCATGGCCTATGTCGGTTCGCGCACGCTGAAGCAGTTCGCGCAGAACGATCTCATCGTTCCGGTGCCGATGACTGAAGACGAAAAGAAGAGCTACTACCCCAACATCGTTGACACCGTGACCTTCGAGGACACGCAGTGGGGCGTGCCGGTCGCCTTCTCGACCAAGGCGCTTTACTGGAACAAGGACCTTTTCAAGCAGGCGGGTCTCGATCCGGAAACGCCGCCGAAGACCTGGGCCGAAGAGATCGCGTTTGCCAAGCAGATCAAGGAAAAGACGGGCATCGCCGGTTACGGCCTGCCGGCCAAGACCTTCGACAATACCATGCACCAGTTCATGCACTGGGTTTACACCAACAACGGCAAGGTGATCGACGGCGACAAGATCACCGTCGACAGCCCGCAGGTTGTTGCAGCGTTGAAGGCCTATAAGGACATCACGCCCTATTCCGTCGAAGGCCCGACGGCTTATGAGCAGAACGAAATCCGCGCCATCTTCCTCGATGGCAAGGTCGGCATGATCCAGGCCGGTTCGGGCGCCGCCACGCGCCTGCAGGAAACCAAGATCAACTGGGGCATCGCCACGCTGCCGCTCGGCCCTGAAGCAAAGGGTCCCGGCACGCTGCTCATCACCGACAGCCTTGCGATCTTTAAGGGAACCGGCGTGGAAGAAAAGGCGACCGAATTCGCCAAATTCATCACCTCCCCCGGCCCGCAGGGCGAATACGAACTGCAGGGCGGCGCGGGCCTCACCCCGCTGCGTCCGTCGCCGAAGGTCGATGAATTCATCGCCAAGGATCCCTTCTGGAAGCCGCTGATCGACGGTATCGCCTATGGTGGTCCCGAGCCGCTCTTCACGGACTACAAGGGCTTCCAGGACACGATGATCGAAATGGTGCAGTCTGTCGTCACTGGCAAGGCAACACCGGAAGATGCCGCGAAGAAAGCGGCTTCGGCTCTCGAGCAGTATAAATAATCTTTCATGAGCACGGATGCGGGCGCTGGCCGTCCGCATCCGGCAAGTTTCGCCGTGGGAATGCCTTGCGTCTTCCGGGATGCTCTTTCCCCTGTTTTCAACGGTTCCGATACGGTGTGGCTTTGCCCCTGTTTCGGAACATCTCTGAACGTGGCCAGATGTCGGCCGCTGACGGGAGAGGCAAGTCTTGGGTCAGCTTTATCTCAACAACGTCCGCAAGAACTATGGACATTTCGAAGTCATCAAGGGCGTTCAGCTCGACATCAGGGATGGCGAGTTCGTCGTTTTTGTCGGCCCCTCGGGATGCGGCAAATCCACATTGCTGCGCATGATCGCCGGCCTTGAGGATATTTCCGGTGGCGATGTCGTCATCAATGGCGTGAAGGTCAACGACTTGCCGCCGGTCAAACGCGGCATCGCCATGGTTTTCCAGTCCTATGCGCTCTACCCGCACATGACGGTTTTTGAAAACATCGCTTTTCCGCTGCGCGTCGAGAAGATGGAGGAGGACAAGATCAAGCAGAAGGTCGAGGGCGTCGCCAAGATTCTCCAGCTCGATCAGCGTCTGCAGCAGCGCCCCGGCATGTTGTCCGGCGGCCAGCGCCAGCGCGTGGCGATCGGCCGCGCCATCGTTCGCGAGCCGAAGATATTCCTGTTCGACGAGCCGCTTTCCAACCTCGATGCAGCACTTCGCGCCGATATGCGCATCGAACTCACCAATCTTCACCGGACGCTGAAGGCGACGATGATCTATGTCACCCACGATCAGGTGGAAGCCATGACCATGGCCGACCGCATCGTGGTGCTGAATGCCGGCGAAATCGCCCAGGTCGGCGCGCCGCTTGAGCTTTATCACAAGCCGGCTAATCTCTTCGTGGCAGGATTCATCGGCAACCCGAAAATGAATTTCCTGAAGGTCACCTGTAAATCCGTCAGCGCCGAGGGTGTGACGGTGGAATATGAGGGCCAGACGATCACCGTGCCGGTGGAGCCCCGCGCCGGTCTTGAAGGCACGCAGCTGACGCTCGGCATCCGCCCGGAACATACCGGCCTCGAAACGGCCGACCTCAATGTCACGGTCGCGCCCAGCGTGATCGAGCGGCTCGGGGTCAATACCATCGCCTATGGCGTCGCGCCGACGGGTGAGAATTATTGCGCGCTGCTTTCCGGCTCCGCACCTGTGGTTGTGGATGAGCCCATCGTCACCGGTATCAAGGCATCGGATTGCCATCTGTTTGACGAAAGCGGCATTGCGCTGGAGCGGCGCGTCGATCTTTCAGTCCTCAAGCTGATCCAATAAGGCGCAGGAGCCGGGCCATGTTATCTGTTTTTCCATGCCCGGCTGTTCCTGACGCGATCCGTCTCCGGCAGCATTTTTCCGCCCCTTCCAGACGAAAAAACAACGCCGGGCTTTCGGCCCGGCGTGCAAAGCTTTTCCAGATGTCCGCCGGATCACGGCATGGGGTTGGGCATGTAGCCGGTGAAACCGCTGATCTTCCAGCGTCCCTGATGCAGTCGGCAATAATAGAGCGTCTGCCATTTCATGACGTCAAAGCTGCCATCGGCCTTGCGAAGCCCACCGTCGAACTTCTTGCGCACCAGCGCGGTCTCACCTTCCACTTCGATTTCTTCCAGCGTGGTGGTCGCAAAGATCGCATCGCGCGGATCCTCTGCGAATTGCTGGGTTTGAAAATCCTGCGCCTGCCGCAGCCACTCGTCGCGATAGGCGCTGAGCGAAGGAAACGACAGGCGCCAATTGTCCGGGTTCGCATCCCGGTTGGCGTTGATGCCGAGAAAGCCGTCCTCAACGAAATCATCCGCGACCTTCGACCAGTCGGCGGCAAGGAACGCGTCGATGTCCCGCGTTACCAGCATCTCCCAGATGGAATGGCGGGCGATGTCTGTTTTGGGAAAGGGGTTTTTGAAGGGATCACGCATGGTTTGGGTCCATTATTGAAATTATTTTCAAGATTTGGAGATTTCTCTGGTGTTGATTGTTGGCATATGCTCATCTCCCAATCAACAGAGAAAATAATTTTCAAATCAAAGGTGTGCGCGGTGTCGTCAGCTAGACGAAACATCCTCGATTCATGGATCTATGCGGTTGACGGGCGCGCTTTCTTAGGGTGCATCGGAAACGGGGCCAAGCCTTAAGTTTTGGCGGAACGGAGACCGGTGAACATGGATATTTTCGCAAAAATACAGGAAGACAGGGGGCAATTCTCGCAGTCGGAGCGGCGGATTGCCGATATTCTGGTTTCGGACTTCGAATTCGCCGTCAATGCCTCGATCATCGAGCTGGCGGCCCGCGCCGAAGTGTCGCCGCCGACCGTGACGCGGTTCTGCCGTCGGCTGGGGTGCCAGAGCTTTTCGGATTTCAAGGTCAGCCTCGCCAAGACGGCCTATGTGGGTATTCGATACCTCACCTCCGAACCCTCCAGCACGGGTCCCTCGGATGTGGCGGAAGAGGTGCTCGCCAAGGCGCAGGAAGCGCTTTTCCTGTTGCACAGGACGCTCGATCCCGCCCTTGCCGATGAAGCGGCGATCAGGATCGCCAATAGCGGCATGATCTATGCCTTCGGCGCAGGCGGCAATTCCTCGATGATCGCTTCGGAAATTCAGAACCGGCTGTTCCGCCTGGGCCTGCGTGTTTCGACCAGTGCCGATCACAGCATGCAGCTGATGATGACGGCTGCGGCGCGCAAGGAAGATGTCATCATCGGTTCGTCCTTTTCCGGCCGCAACATGGAACTGGTGAAATGTTTCAGGCTGGCGCGGGAAATGGGGGTCACCACCATTGCGCTTACCCAGAGCGACACGCCTGTTGCCGCGGCCGCCGACATGGTGGTGGCGGTCAATGTGCCCGAAGGAAACAATATCTTCCGCCCCACTTCATCGCGCTACGCCTATCTGGCCGCCGTCGATGTTCTGGCGACGCTTGCTGCCTATCATCAACGGCAACGATCGATGGTGACGTTGCGTCACATCAAGCAGCAACTCGTGGAACATCGTGACCCGGATGACAAGCAATTGCTCGGTGACTGAGGCGGGCTGACGAAAAACACAGGCTGCTTTGCCTGAGACCCGCTTTGTGGCGGGTCGGAAAGCTTCAAGGGAGTTGTAGGAGATGAAGGACAGGAAAGACCAGCTCGCCGTCGTTACCGGCGCGGCAGGTGATATTGGCCGGGCAATTGCCACGGCGCTCGCTGAAAGCCATGCAAAGGTCGTGTTGGTCGATATCGATCCCGACGCCCTTTCGAGCGCGCTATCCCTGCTTTCCAGTCCCCGCTTCGTTGCGAAAACCTGCGATGTCACCGATCCGCAGGACCTTGCAAGGCTGGCCGCCGAGGTCGCGGAGCTGGGCGATGTTGTTACCCTCGTCAACAATGCGGGTGCGGCAAGAGCGGTCAGCCTGCACGACACGACCGCCGATATATGGCGCAGGGACAATGCCCTCAATCTGGAAGCGCCGTTTCTCTGCTTCAGGGCTTTCGAAGAGGCGTTGAAGCGGACCCAGGGGTCGGTGGTCAATATCACGTCCGTGAACGGCATGGCGGTGTTCGGCCATCCGGCCTATAGCGCGGCGAAGGCCGGGTTGATCCATCTGACCAAGCTGATCGCCGTGGAATACGGCAAATTCGGCATCCGTTCCAATGCCGTTGCGCCGGGCACCGTGCGCACCCAGGCATGGGAGGCGCGGGCCGCCGCCAATCCTCAGGTCTTCGAAGAGGCGAAGCACTGGTATCCGCTGCAACGCATCGTGAGGCCCGAAGATGTGGCCAACGCCGTCGCCTTTCTGGCCGGCCCACAGGCGGAGGCGATCAGCGGCGTGTGCCTGCCGGTCGATTGCGGACTGACGGCGGGGCAGGCGCCGCTGGCCCGGACCTTCTCGCAATCCGAACATTACTGACCGAAGCCCTTCTGAGGGCTCAATGCGCAATAAAGGGGAGCATCATGGCGCTCGCACATTATCGTCTCGAAAATTCCTGGCATCCGCTCAAAGATTCCGCCGCGGGCGGTTTTACCTTTACTCTGGTCAATCTTTCCCGCGAGCCGCTGAAGGATTTTCGCATCGTCTACACGTCGTTGACGCGGACGGTAGACAAGCCCGCTTGCGACAATGCCGTTTACCTGCGCCGCAACGCCAATTTCCATGAGTTTGCACCGCCGGCGGGCTTCGTGCTCGAGCCGGGGAAATCCTGGTGCTTCACCGTCGATGGCCTGCTGCGGCCGGCTCGACATCGCACGGATGGCGCGAAATCCGCCTATGTCAGCCTTGCCGACGGAACGCATCGCGCTGTCGATGTCGGTGACCTGATGCTGGATGGGCGTCACAGCGAGCCGGCACCGGTGCTGCTTCCCGAAGGCAAGCTCGATCTGCCCTTTTCCATTCAGCCCTGGCCCGCTGAAATCGATGCCGAACCGGGCGAGGGTTTTCCCGTCGCGCTCTTCCCGGCGGAAGATGCGGGCGCAGAAGAAGTGCTTGCGGTGGAAACCGTGCTTTCGCTGTTCCGCCGGCTCTTTGCCGTCGGACACGTGCCCTTCAGTCTTGCGCCGGTCCATGAGGGAAAACCGCTTCGTTTCAAGCGGCATAGCGGGCTGGAAGCAGAAGGTTATCGCCTTACTTTTTCAAAAGAAGCGGTGGTCGTGGAATATTCGGCCGCTGCCGGTCTGCAATATGGCCTGACGGTTCTGGCGCAGCTGCTGCATGGCGCGCGCATCGATCCTCAATTCCGCTTCCCGGCCTCCGGCACCATCAGCGATGCGCCGCGGTATAGCTGGCGCGGCTGCCATCTCGATGTCTCCCGGCAATTCTATCCGACAGGCGACGTCCTGCGGCTTATCGATATTCTCGCATGGCTGCGCATGAACCGCTTCCATTGGCACCTGACGGATGACGAGGCATGGCGGCTCGAAATCAAGGCCTATCCGTTGCTGACCACTGTTGGCGCCACGCGCGGCCCGGATGCGCCGCTTCTGCCGCAGCTCGGTAACGGGGCTGAGCCGGTGTCGGGCTACTACACGCAGGATGAGGTGCGCATGGTCGTCGCGCATGCGGCGGCATTGAACGTCGAAATCGTGCCGGAAGTCGATATTCCCGGCCATAGCACGGCGGCTCTCGTGGCCTATCCGGAGCTGACGGACGGGCAGGAGGCGCCGGACAGCTACCGCTCTGTGCAGGGATATCCGAACAATGCGCTCAACCCGGCCATCGAGCCGACCTATGAATTCCTCGGCAAGATATTCGACGAGATGGTGGAGCTTTTCCCGTCGCGGCTGATCCATATTGGCGGCGATGAGGTTGCGGATGGGTCGTGGCTGGCCTCGCCGCTTGCCAAGGCGCTGATGGAAAAGGAAGGGCTCGACGGCACCTTTGGCATCCAGTCCTATTTCATGAAGCGCATTCAGGGGATGCTGCATGAGCGCGGCCGCCAGCTTGCCGGCTGGGACGAGGTTTCCCATGGCGGCGGCGTCGATCCCGCTGGAACGTTGCTGATGGCGTGGCAGAAGCCGGAAGTCGGGCTTGAGCTTGCAAAGCAGGGCTATGACGTGGTGATGACGCCGGGTCAGGCCTATTATCTCGACATGGTGCAGGATGAAGCATGGCAGGAGCCGGGCGCAAGCTGGGCCGGCACCGTTCCGCCTTCGCATACTTATGCCTATGAGGCTGTCGGCGAATTTCCCGATGAGTTGAAGGAGCGGATGAAGGGCGTTCAGGCCTGCATCTGGTCCGAACATTTCCTCAATCGCGCCTATTTCAACCATCTGGTTTTCCCCCGTCTGCCGGCGATTGCCGAGGCGGCGTGGACGCCAAAGGCGCAAAAGGACTGGCTGCGTTTTGCGGCCATCGTCCCCTTGAACCCGGTTTATTGAGGGGAAACCGACATGCGTATTGCCGTGGGTGGAATTCATACCGAATGCAGCACCTATTCGCCGGTGCTGATGGGCGAGCAGGACTTCCGCGTCTTTCGCGGCGCGGAACTGCTGGAGGCCGAGTATTTCAATTTCCTCGGCGAGGGCGGGGCGGACGTGTTGCCGCTTCTGCATGCGCGGGCGGTGCCGGGCGGCCCGGTGTCGCGCGTGGCCTATGAGGCGTTCAAGGCGGAGTTTCTCGAACGCCTTAAGGCCTGCCTGCCGCTGGACGGGCTTTATCTCGCCATGCACGGCGCGATGAATGTCGAAGGTATGGACGACGCGGAAGGTGACTGGATTTCAAGCGCCCGCGCCGTCGTCGGGCCGGATGTCGTGGTCTCTGCGAGCTATGATCTGCATGGCAATGTCAGCCAGACGATCATCGATCAGCTCGACATATTTGCCGGCTATCGAACTGCACCGCATATCGATGTGCGCGAGACGATGGTGCGGGCGTGGACGATGCTACTGAAGGCCCTGAAGACGGGCGAAAAGCCCGGCGTCGCTTGGGTGAAAATTCCGGTTCTGCTGCCGGGTGAGAAGACCTCCACGGAAGACGAACCCACCAAAAGCCTTTATGCCGTTCTGCCGGATCACGATGCGCGGCCCGGCATTTGGGATGCGAATTTCATGATCGGCTACGTCTGGGCGGACGAACCCCGGGCGACGGCCTGCGCCGTGGTGACGGGAACGGACAAAGCGGCCGCACAGGCGGTCGCGACCGAGATCGCGCAATCCTACTGGAATGCCCGGCAGGATTTTCGTTTCGGGCCCGTGACCGAGCCGCTCGAGGTCATTCTGGATATCGCCGAAAACACGGCAACGCGGCCGATCATCTTGGCCGACTCCGGCGATAACCCGACCGGCGGCGGGGTTGGCGATCGTGCCGATGTTCTGGCTGCGCTGATTGCCCGTAACTGGCAGGGTACGCTGCTGGGCGGCATCACCGACAGGCCGGCGGTCGAAGCCTGTTTTGCGGTCGGCGAAGGTGCCGCGCTTTCCCTGAAGATCGGCGGCAGCCTCGATCCGCAGAGCCCGTCCGTCACCGTCGAAGCCCGTGTTGTGAAACTGGACGATCCAGGTGCTGCTGACCAGCGGCAGGCGGTGGTCGCCATCGGCGGCATCACGGTCATTCTGGCGGCGCGGCGCAGGCCCTATCACATGATTTCCGATTTCACCCGTCTCGGCTTTAATCCAAAGGAGGTGCGGCTGCTGGTCGTCAAGTCCGGTTATCTTTCACCGGAGCTTGCGCCTATCGCCAATCCCAACCTCATGGCGCTGACGGAAGGGGTCATCAATCAGGATATCGAAAATCTTCCCAATCGCCGCCGGGACGGCGATTTTTACCCATGGAAGCCGCATTTCGATTATACCCCTCAGCCCATCCTTTCGGCCCGCTGGCGATGACAGCGGTTCGGTAGCTTTTACCCAGCGATCCGGCGGTGCCGGATCATCTCAGGCGAATATCCATGCCGTCGGCTCTTTCCATCGTCATCAACAATCCGTCGATCCGCATCGGGGCGCTCGCCATCCTGTTCTTCGGGTTTTCGAATGCGGCGACCGCCCCCTATCAGGCGGTCATCGGCATTCGCGAAATCGGGCTGAGCAACAGCGTCTATTCGCTGTTGATGCTATTTGCCGCCGTCATCAATGTGAGCGCCAGCGTGTTGATGGGCATTGTCGCAGACAGGCTGGGCGAATATCGCAAGCCAATGCTCTATATCGCGCTCTTTGGCGTCAGCGGTTATCTGCTGGTCTATCTGGCCGGCAACGCTACCGCCTTCGTTGCCGCGAAGCTTGTGCTTCTGCCGATTTTCGGAGCGATGAATTCATTGATCTTCGCCCATGTGCGCGCCGACGCGCGCAACCTTTCGACGGGTGAGATGATCGCGGTGAATTCGATCATGCGGGCAACCATCTCGCTTTCCTGGGTGCTGGTGCCGGGCATTGTCGGTGTTTTTCTGGTGAATTCCGGCAATATGCTGATGGCATTCCTGTTTTCGGGCATCTGCGCGCTTGTCTGCTTTCTGCTCGTCGCCTTCTGCCTGCCGCGGGCCGCCACGCCGGCATCGGCAAATACCGAAGCGCGGTTCGGCCTGCGCGCCTCGCTTGCGGAAATCGGATCGCGGCGGGTGCTGCTCCGGATCATCGCCATCGCGCTCATCTGCTCAATGCTGCATCTCAACGATTCCGTGCGCTCGCTCATCATAACCGGACAGGCGAGGGGCACGGTGGCGGATATCGGCATTGTCGCGGGTATCGTCGCTGCGCTGGAAATCGTCTTCATTCTCCTGTGGGGCTGGATCGAGAAGAAGGTTCCGCAGACGCTGACACTTGCGGCGGGAGCGGGGCTTTACGCCATCTATCTCATTTTGCAGGGGCTTGCTTCAGCGCCGTGGCATATCTACGCCCAAACGGTCATCAGTGCGCTGGGCGCCGCCGCGATCATCAGCATTCCAATTACCTACTTGCAGGAACTGATCGCGGACCGGCCGGGACTCGGAAGCTCGCTGATTGCGGTCAATATCTTCCTCGGCGCTGGTCTGGGTGCGTTGATTTTTGCCGTTGGAACCCTGGTCTCCAGCTATTCGGGAACCTCCATATTGGGGGCGATCGTAGGGCTCGGCGGCGTTTATATGCTTTACGCGCTTGATGGAAAGGGCCGCCGCAGGTAACGGCCACTCAAATGAAAGAGGTTACGATGATTCTCGAAATTTGCGTGGACGATGTCGCCGGTCTGGAAGCGGCGGTCAGCGGCGGGGCCGATCGGATCGAGCTCTGCGCGGCGCTGTCGGGCGGCGGTGTAACGCCATCGGCGGGTTTCATGCAGCGTGCTGCGTCCTGTGGGTTACCAGTGAGCGTCATGATCAGGCCGCGCGCCGGTGATTTCGTCTTCACACGCGACGAAGCGGACGTGATGAAACGCGATATCGACGCGGCGCGTGCCGCCGGCCTTTCCGGCGTGGTGCTCGGCGCATCGCGTGGCGACGGTTCGCTCGATATCGGCTTGCTTGAAGAACTGCGCAGTCATGCCGACGGGCTGGATGTCACGCTGCACCGGGCTTTCGATGTCGTGCCTGACATGGAAGAGGCGCTGGAAGCCGCCATCGCATTGGGGTTCCCAAGAATTCTCACCTCAGGCGGGGCGCGTTCGGCGCTTGAAGGGATTGAGGCTCTGGCCAACCTGTCCGAGATGGCCGCAGGCCGGATCGTCATCATGCCTGGCGCCGGGGTACGTCCTCAGAGCGTCCAGACCTTGCTGGATCGCTTTCCGATCACGGAAATCCACGCATCCTGTTCCGCGGTTCCATCCTATAATCCGGAAAGCAGGGTGGCGAAGCTCGGTTTCACCGGCGCAGGGCGCAAGGTTACCGATGAGGCGGCGGTTCGCGAGTTGAAGACGATCCTCACCGCTCATCGTAGAGACGGCGTAGCGCTCTAGCCGTTCCGGTCGCGCCATCGAGATCGAGTGTGATCGTGCCGGGCGCCGGCAGGGACAATGCGGCCTTGATGGCATCGGCCATCGCTTGCGCCGAAATATCCTTCTCCTCCAGCACATGCGCCAGCCCCAGCCGCGCCAGCCGTTCGGCGCGGGCGCTCTGTTCGGTTTCGCCTCCGGCTGCGAAGGGGATCAGAAGCGAGCGGCATTTTGCCTGAAGAATATCGCAGACGGTGTTGTAACCGGCCTGTGAAATCGAAAGCCGTGCGCCGGCGAGCAAACTTGCGAAATCCTTGCGGAAACGGAAGACGGACACATTGCCCGCCGCCCGCGCTGAGATCGCATCGAAATCCGCCTGCGGCATGTTGGGACCGGTCACGAGGCACCAACTCTTGATGCTACCCAAGAGGGGGGCAGCCTCGAGAGCAGCCCGTATGAGTGCGGCCCCAACGGCGCCGCCGCCTGCGGAAACCACGATATCGAATTTTTCCGCCGGTTCCGGCGGTGGAAGGGGGGCGACGAGGCCGGTATAGACGATGCGCTGGCTGATCTCGCCGGCAAGCGGAAAGGTGTCTTCCAGTCGGGCGAAATCCGGATCGCCATGGACGAGCACCGCATCGAAATGTTTCTTCACCAGTGAAACGGTCTCTTCGTCCCGGCCCGGTTTGGTCTTTTCCTGCAAGATGTCGCGCAGCGACGCCATGACGAGCGGGCGCGGTTCGCTGTCTTCTATCTCATCGAGAAGCGGCAACAATTCGAAACGCACCTGCCTGCGACCGAAGGGGAACGCCTCGATGATAACGATATCGGGTTTTGCGCCGTGATAGGCGCCGATCAGCATGTCGGTTCTCAGCCTCTTGAAGTCGTCATCCACCGGTTTGCCGGAGCTGTCGACCAGGCCGGCAAAGCTGCCGTCGCTGACGGCGATGGGCGGCAATTCGACATGGCGGATGCCCTCGCCCGGAAAGCCCGGAACCGGCGTGCCGCCCGTGACCAGCACGACATCGAAACGGTTCGCCTGAAGGGCGTTGGCAATGCGGCTGGCGCGGGCGATATGGCCGATGCCGAGAAGGTGCTGGACGTAGAAGAAGACGCAGGGGCGTTTTTCCGTATCGGTCATGGCGTTTTTTCCCACTCGGTCTCGAATAGCGCCTTCAGCTCGACAATGCTGGTGCGATGGTCGAACGCGGTGCGCACACGGTTTTCGGCGGCACTGCCAAGACGCTGGCGCAATTGCGGATCGGTGATGGCCGTGCGCAGGGCCTCTGCGAAGGCGGCCGGATTTTCCGGTTCCGTCAGCAGGCCGTTTTCACCGCTGACGAAGAACTCCGGAATGCCGGAAATATTGGTGGAGATGCAGGTCAGCGCCTGGCTCGCGGCCTCGACCAGCACATTTGGCAGGCCGTCGCGGTCGCCATCGCTGGTGATGCGGCAGGCAAGGGCGAAGAGGTCCGCTTCCCGGTAGTTCTCCAGCACCTGCTTCTGGTCCATGGCGCCAGTCCAGACGATCCTGTCGGCGACGCCGAGTTCGTCAGCGAGTTTCTTCAGGGAGGCCAGTTCATCGCCGCCGCCGATATGGGTGAAGCGCCAGTGGATATCCTGCGGCAGCGAGGCGAGCGCACGCAGGAGAATATCGATGCCCTTTTTCTTGACCGCCCGGCCGACGCTCAAAATCCTTACCGGATCATCGGCATCTGAACCGTCTCTTGCCGGTCGTGGCGTGTCGAAATGCGGGAAACGGGTGAGATCGAGGCCATGATAACTCAGATGCACATTCTGCCTGGCCCCGGAAAGGGTCTGCAGATGCTGGAAGCCGCCGGCAGTGCAGGTCACCGCCCAGCGGGCGCTTTGCAGCTTGGCGGCAAGGTCGCGGTCGTTCGAGGTCCAGATGTCCTTGGCGTGGGCCGAAATCGTCCAGGGCGTGCCGGTAATGAGGTGGGTATAGGCGGCGACCGAGGCGGGCGTGTGGATGAAATGGACATGCAGCCATTCGGCATCCGCTGGCCATTCATGCGAAAGGACGGCGGCCTGCCCGAAACGGCGGAAGCGGTTGCGGCTGAGATCATGCGGCAGATCGCTGAAAAAGCGGCGGAGTGCCTTGGTGAAGCCCGGCTTTTTTCGGCACGCCCACAATGCCTTTAGAACGCGCAGCGGTTCTTCATGCAGATATTCCGGCAGGTAGGTGACGGGTGCTCGAATTTCATCGTGAACAGGGTGGCGTTTTTTATCCGTCGGTCGGCGCATGGACATGAGTTCGAGTTGCAGTCCGGCTTTCTCCAGCCCCAGAAGTTCCTGGGCGATGAAAGTCTCCGACAGGCGCGGATAGCCCTTGAGGAGCACCACGATTTTTTTTGTATCGGTCACGTTGCGCGTGTCTCTTTTAAAGTGGTGGTTATCGGGGAGCAGGTCACGCGGTCAGCGGGATTGGCGCCTTTTCGCCCTCGGGCGGCAGCCATTCGGCTATCCGGCGCGATATGTTTTCCAGACCGTCCAGCTTCAGTCCGCGTGCATTGACGGAAGGCGGTGCGCGGTTCGGCAGCGCTTTGAGAGCCGCCGCCATCTTGGCGGGGTTCTCGGCATCTTCCGGCAGAAGCATGTCGAAAAGGCCAAGTTCCGAGGCGCGGCTGGCGCGGATAAGCTGCTCTTCCCTCGGCACCGTGCGCGGCACGACGAGGGCGGGCTTGTCGAAGGACAATATCTCGCAGACGGTATTATAGCCGCCCATCGACACGACGGCCTGTGCGCCGGCGACGAGGTCTTCCATGCGGTTGTCGAATTCGATGATCTCGATATGCGGAATATCGGCAACGCTGCTCATGAAGCGCTGGCGCTGATCTGCCGGCATATAGGGGCCGAGCACCACAAGCGCCTTGTGAGTCAATTCGCTGTCATGGCGATAGGCGTTGATGACGTCGTCGATCAATTCGCTGCCATCGCCGCCGCCGCCGGTGGTGATGAGAAGGTAATCGCCGTCCGGCCGATGCGATACGGTTTCGGCCTGCGTCTTGGACCGTTGCAGGAAACCGACGAAATCCATCTTGTCGCGAACGGTGTGCGGAACGTCGAGCCCCGTCAGCGGATCGTGGAAATCGGGTGGGCCATAAATCCAGACGTGGTCATAGAACTGGCCGATCTTGGTCATGACATTGTTGCGCTTCCACTCCGCTTCGAGCAGTTGCGGCGCATCCATGACATCGCGCAGGCCGATGACCAGCTTGGTTCCCTGACCCTTGAGATAGGCAAGCGTTTCCTCCACCTCACCGCGAAGGCCCATGGGCTCCTTGTCGACGATGAAGATATCCGGCTGGAAGCTTTCGGCGGTGTGGAAGATAATGGAGCGGCGCATCTTCAGCGTTTCCTGAAGATCGATATGCCTGTCCATGGACGTATATTCGCCGTTACGCAGCTTGATGACGCTCGGGATTTTCACGAAATCGACGCGGGCGCGGTAATCGAAGGCGCCGGCAATCGTCGCGCCTGAAATGATGAGGACGTTGAGGCCGCGATAATCCTCCACCAGAGCATGCGCGATGGTGCGACACCGCCGCAGATGCCCGAGCCCGAAGGAATCGTGGCTGTACATCAGGATACGCGCGTCGTTCAAACGAGAGGTCATGGGCCACACCTCTTTTTGCCTTTCACAAAAAAGGCGATGGCTGAAGGGCAGTTTATCAAAGGGTGTTCCATTTTATCTGAAGGGATCCGCAGCATCACGTAGTCCGTCGCCGAAGAAATTAAAGGCCAGAATGACGAGAACGACCGGGATCGTCGGGATGAGAAGCCATGGATATAGCGCAATGACGCTGACGCTGCGCGCTTCCGTGAGCAGAATTCCCCAACTTGTGATCGGTGGCCTGAGACCGAGGCCGAGGAAGCTCAGCGCGGTTTCGCCGAGAATCATGCCGGGGATCGTCAGCGTGGCCGATGCGATCAAGTGTGACATGAAGCCGGGAATAAGGTGTCTGCCGATGATGCGCGGCGTGCTGGCACCCATTAATTGTGCAGACAAAACATAGTCTTCTTCGCGAAGCGCCAGAAGTTTCGAGCGCACGGCGCGCGCAAGGCCCGTCCAGTCCAGCATGCCGAGAATGATGGTGATGCCAAGATAGACGAGGATGGGGCTCCAGGTCACCGGCATGATCGCCGCAAGCGCCAGCCACAGCGGAATGCTCGGGATGGATTGCAGGACCTCGATGATGCGCTGCACGATCAGATCGAATGTGCCGCCGCGATAACCCGCCAGACCGCCGATCACAATGCCGAGAACGAAGCTCATGGCGACGCCGAGAAGGCCGATGGTCAGCGAAATGCGTGCGCCATAGATGATGCGGGACAGCACGTCACGGCCGAGACGATCCGTGCCGAGCAGGAACAATTCACCACCCTCCGCCGGGCAGACGAGATGGGTTCTGCCCTCGAACATGCCCCAGAAGCGATAGGTATCGCCCTTGCAGAAGAAACGCAGCGGCTGGATATCCGTCGGCACATCCCGGTAGACCCGTCTCAGATTGTCCATGTCGAGCGTCATTTCCCGGCCATAAACGAAGGGGCCGACAAATTTTCCGTCATTGAACAGGTGAATGGCCTGCGGCGGGGCGTAGATATGTTCGATATTGCGGGTGTGGAGATTATAGGGTGCGAGGAACTCGCAGATCAGGATCGAAAGATAAAGCACCACCAGAAAGGCGCCGGACCACACCGCGATCTTGTGCTGACGGAACTGCCACCACATGAGGCGGAGCTGTGAGGCCTTGCTGAAGGCCGCCATTCCTGACGTGTTGGGTTCGATCAGCGACGGGTCGAAGGGCGCGGTCGAGACATAATGGGGCAGCGCTTCGCCGGGGTTCGGAATGGATGAAGTCATTTGACGTTACCACCTCCGAAGCGGATTCGCGGATCGAGTATGGCAAGGGCGATATCCGACACCAGAACGCCGATCACCGTCAGGAATGCGAGGAACATCAGGAACGAACCGGCGAGATACATATCCTGGCTCTGCAACGCCCTGATGAGCATGGGACCGGTGGTTTCGAGCGACAGCACGACGGCGGTGATTTCCGCGCCGGAGATGATGGCGGGCAGGATCGAGCCGATGTCCGAGATGAAGAAATTCAGCGCCATGCGCAGCGGATATTTGGTGAGCACCTTGAAGGGGTGCAGCCCCTTGGCGCGGGCGGTGACCACATATTGTTTCTGCAATTCATCAAGCAGGTTGGCGCGCAGGCGGCGGATCATGCCGGCCGTGCCCGCCGTTCCGATGATGAGGACGGGAATCCAGATATGTTCGAGGATCGACTTGAACTTCGCCCAGCTCATCGCCTGGTTCAGATATTCCCGATCCATCAAATGGCCGATGGAGATGCCGAACCAGATATTGGCGAAATACATCAGGATCAGCGCCAGCATGAAGTTGGGAATGGCGATGCCGAGCAGGCCGAGAAAGGTGAGCCCGTAATCGCCCCAGCTGTATTTATGCGTGGCGGAGTAGATGCCGATCGGGAAGGCGATAAGCCAGGTGACGATGATGGTGACGAAGGAGACCAGAACCGTCAGCCACAGGCGGTCTCCCACCACATCGCTGACCGGCAGCTGATATTCGAAGGAATAACCGAAATCGCCAACCAGCATACCGGTCGCCCAGCGGAAATAGCGGATCGGGGCTGGCTGGTCGAAACCGTAGCGGACACGCAGCTCCTCGATTTCGGCAAGGTTCGCCGTCTCGCCCATGGCGCGCAGCTCGGCGACATAGCTTTCGAAATAATCGCCCGGCGGCAATTCGATGATGGTGAAGACCAGCATCGAGATCAGGATCAGTGTCGGGATCATGACGAGGATGCGCTTTAGAATATACCGCAGCATATCAGGCGTCTCCGTCATACCAGAAGCTATCCGGCATATAGACGCCGAGATAGGATGTGGGCTCGTAACCGAAAAGCGCCTTGTCCGGCACGTTTCGCATGCGTTTGACATGGACGACGGGTTGCAGCGCGCCGTTGACGATGCCGATGGAAAACACCTGCTGGGTATAGATGCCCAGCATTTCCAGCCAGATGGCTTCGCGCTCCTGTTCGGTGACGCTTCTGCGCCATTTTTTCAGGAGATCGAGCAGATGCGCCGCCTCCGGCAGATCGGGCTCCTTGCCCTCGCGGCCGCCCGAAAGATAGTGCACGCCCCAGACCGGCCATTGCAGTTGGTCATCGCCGGTGGGCGCGAGGCCGGAAGGCAGCATGTCCGGCGTCGGCACACCGTTATCCATGCCCATCCATACCGACATCAGCACCTCGCCGCCCATGGCGCGCTTGCGGAAGACATCGCGCTGGGTGGGGCGGACGGAAACGGCAATGCCGATATGTCGCCAGTGATCCGTCACCAGCTCCATCACGTCGGTTTCGAGCGTGCTTTCGCCTGTCGTTTCGACGATGATATAGGCCGGGCGGCCATCCGGCAGGAGCCGAAGGCCGGCATTGTCGCGCTTGTCGAGACCGGCTTCGTCAAGCAGCCTGTTGGCCGCCGCCCGGTCGAAAGCGCTCCAGGCGTCCGCAAATTCCTGCCGGTAAAGCGGGCTTTCCGGCAGAACGGTATCGGCACTTTCCTTTGCCAGCCCGTAAAAGCAGACCATGTTGATTTCGTGCCGGTTTATCGCGAGTGACAGCGCCCGACGCACGCGCACATCCTGAAAAGCGCTGCGCCAGATCGGGTCGGCACAATTCAGATTGGGCAGCAGTGCGATGCGCGAGCCCTGAGAGCGCTTGTAGAGGTTCACCTTCAGGGGAAAGCGCTTTTCGGCATCCTTCAGAAAGGTGTAATCGGCGAAATCGAGGCCGAAATATTGCAGATCGCTGTCGCCGGACGCCGTCTTGGCCGAGATGATGTCGGACGAAGTGACGTTGAGCAGGAAACGATCGAGATAGGGCAGTTGCAGGCCGTTTTCGTCGACCCGGTGATAATAGGGGTTACGCTCGAAGACGAATTGTTCGGCCGGCGGCGCGGTGGTGTTGCGCCAGGCATCCAGCGTCGGCAGATCGGGATTTTCGGGCCGCACCTGCCGCGACATCTTGATATGCAGCCCGCTCCAGTCATCCGTCTTGTTTTTCTTGATCAGCTTGGCGAGCTTTTCCGCCGTCTGATATTTGACGTGGAACTGTTTCATATAGGCGGCGGGCAGGAACAGCCGGGCCGGTGAGGCCGCTGCGAGCTTCGCCAGAAAATCCGGGTTCGGACCGTCCCAGGTGTAGCGCACCGTCAGCCGGTCGATGACTTCGATAAGCGGCGGCTTGCTGTTGACCAGAAGTTCGATCGGCGGGCCGCCCTTGTGGATTTCCCTGTTGAGGGCAACGTCCTCCCAGAAATAACGGAAATCCTCGGAGGTGAAGTCGCTGCCGTCGGACCATTTGTGGCCTTCGCGCAGCTTGAAGGTGAAGATGCGTTCTTCCTGAACGTCGTAGCTTTCGAGAATATCCGGATGAAGCTCGAACTTTTCGTCATAACCGACAAGGCGGGCATAGCTGCTGATCGGCATCAGGCGAATGTCGCGCTGGCCGCCAATGAGCATACGCACCGAGCCGCCATGTTTTCCCGGCTCGCGGCCAAGCGCTTTCATGTCGATGACGCGCGGGTTTTTCGGCAGGCGTTCGGCCACGTCGGGCAATTCGCCCTTTTCCCGTTTTTCCTTGAAATAAGCGGGGTCGGTATAGCCGGCCCGCGCATAGGCCGGCAGGAAGACGGAGGCCAAGAGGGCAAGAGTGGTGCGACGCGTGATCAAGGGCGAAGCTCCCGGATATCGGCATTGCCGTTTGCAAGCACGAAATGGCCTTCGCCGAGATCGGCGGAAATCATGTCGCCATCACCCTCGTCGCGAAACTGTTTGCCCCAGTCGAATTTGCCCGTCGCGCTGATCTTGCCGATGGTGCGGAAATCGAGCGGACGGTCGAGATCGGGGAAAGGCACGGCCGCCAGCAGGGATTTCGTATAGGGATGGACCGGAGAGCGCATCAGGATTTCGCGCGGCGCCAGCTCCACTATGCGGCCTTCGCACATCACCGCCACGCGGTCGGCCATATAGTCCACCACCGCCAGATTATGCGAAATGAAGAGATAGGTCAGCCCGAGATCCTGCTGCAAATCCTTCAGCAGATTGAGGATTTGCGCCTGCACGGAGACATCGAGGGCGGAAACGGGTTCGTCGCAGATGAGAAGTTCGGGACCGAGCGCCAATGCCCTGGCGATGCCGATACGCTGCCTCTGTCCGCCCGAGAAACTGTGCGGGTAACGGTTGAGCGCGCTTTCTCCGAGCCCAATGGCCCTGACGAGATTGCGCACTTTCTCCGCGCGGTATTTCGCATCGCCCCGTCCGTGGATTTCCAGCGGCTCGCTCAGGATATTGCCCACGGTCATGCGTGGAGACAGCGACGATATCGGGTCCTGGAAGACCATCTGTATCTTCGACCGCAGCTCTTTCAGGTCTCCATCCCTGGCATTGAGGACGTCGATGTCGCCCTCAGGCCGGTGAAAGGTCACCGAGCCTTCATCCGGGCGAACGGCGCGCATGAGGATTTTGCTGACGGTGGTTTTGCCGCTGCCGCTTTCACCCACCAGCCCGAGGCATTCTCCGCGGCGAATTTCAAAACTGACGCTGTTGACCGCCTTGGTGGCGTTGGCGTCGCCTTTGCGGAACCAGCTGGACTTCCGGGTCGTGAAGGTCTTGCTGATATTGTCCACGGTCAGAAGCGGGCCGGGGGTCTTGTTCACCGCGGCGTTTTTTTTGCCGACGAGGCTTTCGTGGTCAATGTTGATTTCGCGAAGCGCCTTCAGTCTTTCGCCGGGCTTCATATCGAAATGCGGCACGGCGGCCATCAGGCCCTTAAGATAGGGGTGGCTCGGCGACTTGAAAATGTCGTCGACCGTACCGGCCTCCATGATCTCGCCCTGATAGATCACCGCGACCTCGTCGGCGATATTGGCCACCACGCCGAGATCGTGGGTGATGAGCAGCATGCTCATGTTCAGGCGGCTCTGCAGATCGCGCAGTAGCTTGAGGATTTGCGCCTGTATGGTCACATCCAGCGCCGTCGTCGGCTCGTCGGCGATCAGAAGTGCGGGACGACAGATCAGCGCCATGGCGATCATGGCGCGCTGGCGCATGCCGCCCGACAGCTCGAAGGGATACATGTTCACGACCTTCTTGGGTTTGGAAAACCCCACGAGGTCGAGTGTTTCATGCATTTTTTCCGCGCGTTCCGCCGGTGACAGGATGCTGTGAATCCTGAGCGCCTCGTCGATCTGGTTGCCGATGGTGTGCAGCGGCGAGAAAGACGTCATCGGCTCCTGAAAGATCAGGCCGATGCGATTTCCGCGTATTGAACGGATTTCCCGGCCGTCCTTCGGCAATTGCAGCAGATCGACAGGGCCGGCTGCGGCATTTTCCGGATCGGTGAACAGCACGCGGCCATTCACACGCGCCGTCTTGGGATGGATGCCCATGATGGTCTGGCCGATGACGGATTTTCCGGAGCCGGACTCGCCGACGAGAGCCGTGACTTTTCCCGGAAGAATGCGAAGGCTCGCGCCCCTGACGGCATCGATGGTGCCGCCCATGAGAGAAAACGAGACCCGCAGATTTTCAATACGGAGCAAATCTGCGCCTGCGCTCATGCCAAAGGGTTCCTTGCCGTCTCTTTATCGTTGCCTTGTGACAATTTGCTCAGGAGGGCTTAAATCCACGTTATCGCAGGGTTTGTTGTCTGTCTATGCCTCTGAAACATCGAATTGTTTAGCGAATTCAAAGCCGGCTTCCGAAACACGACGGCTTGCCTGACGCCTTTTGTTTGGCGATATGTTAACGAGCGTTTCTGGATGAGGATCCATGTCCGACAAGAAATATTACGATGCCCAGCTGGATAAGGCCCGGCAGTTGCAAAATGGCGGTCAGTATGCGGAAGCCAATGCGCTTCTCTTATCGCTGGTTGCAGCAAAGGACGGCCACCTGATGGGTGAGCAAACAGTGCTCGGCCTGCCGCGCCGACTGCATGCGGCACGGCTGCGTCTCGCCAAGGCCGAGGGCGATATGGTTGCCAAGATCGGTTATCAATATACGCTTGTTCCACCCCCGCAGGTGCTGGAGAAATATGCGCGGTTTTCCACGGAAGAACGTCGCACGATCAGCGTCAAAAGCCGTGAAGATGTGCCAAGGCTCATCCACCAGATATGGATCGGGGAAAAAGCCCCGCCGGTATCGGTTGAGGCATGGGCCGCCCACGCCTCGAACCATGGTTACGACTATCGGCTCTGGCGGGAGGCCGATCTTGAGCGGGAAGGCGTGTTTTCGAATGGCGTCTTCAAAACAATGCTGGACAAGGGCGATTATCCGGGCGCAGTGGATGTGGCCCGTTATATGCTGCTGGAGCGGTTTGGCGGCATCTATCTCGATTGCGACTGGTATCCGGCGCGGGACGATGTGAGTTTCGATACATTCCTGCCTCTGGCGGGGCTGACGGTGTTTGACGAAAAAACGCCGCGGGACACGGGGCAGGGCAGCATGCTGCTTGCCAATTCCTTCATCGCCGCGCCTGCCGGACATCCCGTTTTCAGCAGGATGCTGAATGCCTTTCCCGGGATCATCGAAGACATGCCGCGCGCACCCGCCTGGTGGTCGACCGGCCCCTTGATCTTCACCATCATCGCCCGGGCGGGGAGCATCAGCCTCGCGCCGGCGGGGTTCGTTGCCGCGTCCCTTCCCGACCGTGCGCCCTTTGAGACGGTGGAAGCGGTCAGGCGGAAACTTTCCACTGAGGCGAGCGGGTTGCTGATCGCCTGGAAATCATGGTGAGATGTCGTCGACGAGGTCTTTCGAAGAACGCCAGCGGGCGGCGGGATGTTCGGCGGTCACCTCGAAAAGCCGTCTCAGAAAGCGCCAGACATTGTCGTCATGGATGAGATGGTGGGTGAGGATGCCGGTCGTGCCGCCGTTTTCGGCGGTCGTCAGGATGCGGGCGGCGGTCTCCGCAAAGAGCACGTCGTCGTCGCGGCCACCGCGGCTGCCGTGCCAGTCGATCACATCGACATGGGTGTTCAGGCAGGGCGGCAGGGTGCTTTTCTCCGGGCCGAAAACGGATAGGGCGCGATATCCGAGGCCCGCCAGTGCCTTCACGATACCGGCATCTATGCGGTTCCACGGCGGCACGAGCATCGGCACCAAACGCCCGCCATGCAGGTCGTGGAGTTTATCCAGTCCGGATTGCAATTCATCGAGAACGATGGCCGCATCGCGATGCGATCCGAGTTCCTGTTTCTTTTCCTTCTCGCCAGCATAATTCGTATGGGACCAGCCATGCACGGCGACCTGGGCAATGTCCCACACATCCAAATGCCGTGCGAGCTTATCGGTCGTCATCTCGGGGATGACCGCGAGCGTGACCGGAGCGGAGAAGCCGCCGCAAAGATCGAGCAACGTGTCGAGCGCG
Source organism: Agrobacterium sp. T29 (assembly GCF_006970545.1). NCBI lineage: Bacteria > Pseudomonadati > Pseudomonadota > Alphaproteobacteria > Hyphomicrobiales > Rhizobiaceae > Agrobacterium > Agrobacterium sp. T29. The sequence goes on along the minus strand of NZ_CP040640.1, from coordinate 2,393,827 downwards.
GGCGTCGGCTCCACCGCATCGTCGTCCCGGAGCCAGAGATCGGCGGATATGCCGCGCCGCCCGCATTCGTCCAGTGCCGCAACGAGTTTTTCCAGACTCATGATGTTCGCGCCTTTGCTTGCAGCAGGATATAGTTCAGTTCTTTTGCGGCATTTTCCAGAGACCGTTCGTTCCTCACGAATTGCCGGGCCGCCCGTGCCAGTTCTTCGCGCTGTCTGTCGTCGCCGAGCAGGGTTTTAATCGCGTGGGCATAGGCGGCTCTATCATTTTCTGGTGTCAGTAATCCTGTGACGCCGGATTTTACCACCTCGGGGACGCCAGCCACTTCCTCGGCCACAACGGGCAGGCCGGCAGCCTGCGCTTCAAGATAGGCAAGACCATAGGCCTCGCCATGGCCCGGCCAGACATAGAGAGAGGCTTTTGAAAGGAGCATTGCGATCTCGGCTGCGGTTTTTTCCCCGTGCCAGACGAGACGGTGGTTGGGAAACGTGGTGAACATGGCTTCTACGGCCGTGCGTTCCGGTCCGTCGCCGACGATATCCAGCGTCCAGTCGAGATCCTGCGGCAACAGGGCGAGCGCTTCGGAAAGGGCGCGGTAGCTGTCGAGCTTGTCACCCGCCCGCATCATGGCGACGGTGATGAGCCTTGCGGGTGTCGGCTGGGGCGTGTTCTTGAGAAAGGCCTCGGCATCGATGAAAGGCGGCAGCATGGCCCAGCGAAGGGTGGGCGAGGCCCGCACAAGCCCTTCGCGATCCCGCGCGGTGAAGCAGATATTGATGGCGGCGGCGTTCAATGCGGTCAGCAACCCATCCTGAACCGCCTGCCATCCCATCCCATTCCGTTTCGGCGAATAGGACGCTTCGGCGCTGACATAGGGGATGTCGAAACGTTTGCTCAGTTCCGGTCCGAGCAAGTCCGGGGCCTTGTAATAGGGGTGGTAACAAAACCAGAGATCCGGCACGCCCTCCCGTCGCCAGCGCCGTGCGACGATCTCGATTTCGCGCTCGGCCTCATCGGCGAGCAAGGCCCTTGCCGGATCATCCGGCTGTTTCTGGAAGCTGCGCAGTTCCGAAGCGACGGAAACATCGTGACCGCCCATCGTGATCGCCGCCATTAGCAAACGGGCCATCAGCCGGTCGCCGGAGGGAACGGGATGGTTGGGAGATTTGAGCGGCGCATAAAAGGCGATCTTCATGGCGATGGTTGTGCGTTGGCGGTGGCTTGGGCGTCAACCGGAATTTGAAAGGGCCGAGCCTTGACAGGTCCGTCATTCTTGCCCAACTGAAAGGCATCTTTTGCACATGCGCGGAGCGTGACACGCTTTGACTTCCCCAGACACTTCCCGGAACCTGCTTTCCAGCATTGAAAACAAAAGCGCCAAAGCGGGGGTGATCGGCCTCGGCTATGTCGGTCTGCCGCTTGCCATGACGATCGCCAGGGGCGGTTTCAAGGTTGTCGGTTTCGATATCGATCCCGGTAAAATTACCGCGATCGAGGCCGGGCGCAGCTATATCGAGGCCGTTTCCGACGAGGTGCTGGCGAGTGTGAGGCAGGATGACGGCTTTGTCGCCACCTCGGATTTCTCCAGGCTGGCCGAATGCGATGTCATTGCCATCTGCGTGCCGACACCCCTGACGAAATATCGCGAGCCGGACCTTTCCTATGTCGAAAAGACCTGTCGCGATATTGCCGCATATCTGCGCAAGGGCCAGCTCGTGGTTCTGGAATCGACCACTTATCCCGGCACGACTGACGGGGTGGTGAAGACCATTCTGGAAAGCACGGGGCTTGTCTCCGGCGTTGATTTCTTCATCGGCTTTTCACCCGAACGGGAAGATCCCGGCAATCGCGATTTCGAGACCTCGACCATTCCGAAGGTTGTCGCTGGCGATGGCGAGGCGGCCGGAAAGCTGATGGCGGCATTTTACGGTTCGGTGGTCAAAAAGATCGTCCCCGTCTCGACAAATGCCACCGCCGAGGCGGTGAAAATCACCGAAAACGTCTTCCGTGCCGTCAATATTGCGCTCGTCAACGAACTCAAGGTCGTCTACGAGGCGATGGGGATCGACATCTGGGAAGTGATCGACGCGGCGAAGACCAAGCCGTTCGGTTTCATGCCGTTTTATCCCGGCCCGGGCCTTGGCGGCCATTGTATACCGATCGATCCTTTTTACCTCACCTGGAAATCGCGCGAATATGAATTGCCGACGCGGTTCATCGAACTGGCCGGCGAGATCAATACCGGCATGCCGCGTCACGTCATCGGACGGGTCGCAGAGGCACTCGATATTCATTCCGGCAAGGCGCTCAGCCGCTCGAAGGTGCTGGTCGTCGGCCTCGCCTATAAAAAGAATGTGCCGGATATTCGCGAAAGCCCCTCTCTGAAGCTCATCGAGCTTATTCAGGAGCGTGGCGGCGAAGCGGCCTATTTCGATCCTCACGTAGCCGAAATCCCGAAAACCCGGGAATATAGCCACCTGATGGGCATGAAATCCGTGCCGTGGGACAGGCAGGCGATCGGCGCTTTCGACGCCGTTCTCGTTGCGACCGATCATGACAATGTGGATTATGCCGCTCTAAGCGAATGGGCGCCGCTTATCATCGACACGCGCAATGTTTTCGCGCGTCGGGATATAGCCGCAAAACACATCATCAAGGCCTGATAACATGAGCAGACTCGATAGTTTCATTCGCCGGCTGACCGCGCAGCGCGATATCCTCAACCATGTCGCAGCCGATCTCGATCTGCCGGATGAAGGCGCGCTTATGGAAATCGGCCTTGGCAATGGGCGCACCTTCAATCACCTGCGGGAATTGTTCCCCAACCGCCGCATCATCGCTTTCGACAGGGCCATGGGTGCGCATGCCTCCTCCGTTCCGGCACAGGAAGATCTGGTGATCGGTGAAATATCGCAAACCGCTCCGGCTTTCGTCGGCACGGAAGCGGCGTTCGTGCATGCCGATATCGGCACGGGCTATCCGGAAAAGGATGCGGTTACCCTCACATGGTTGCCCGATCTTGCGGCGGGCATGCTGGCGAAAGGCGGTCTCGCGGTCAGCGGTCTGCCTCTGGATCATCCCATGTTGAAGCCGCTGCCGGTGCCGGCAAGCGTGCCGACGGACCGCTATTTTCTCTATCGCAAGATTTAAGATCGGGCGCCCCACAGGTGTGTCGGGGCTATCTCATAAATAGCGCTCGCTCTCTTCTTTCGAAAGCAGGAAGACCTTCATTTGCGAGTTGCGGCCACGGATGGCGATTTCTTCGCTTCTGAGATCGGCAATCACCTGTCCCGCCTGAATGATGGCCGGTTCAGAAACAACGATAGCTGCGCCGAATTCCTTGGCCTTGGATTCGAGCCTGCTTGCCACGTTGACGGTATCGCCGATTGCCGTCAGGGTTTTGGCCGCCCCATATCCCATGACCCCGACGATGCTCGGACCGGAATGAATGCCGACGACGACTTCCAGGCGGACGGCGAATTGTTTCTCCAGCCCCTCGTTCAGGATTGCGATATCCCGCAATATGGTCGCGGCCGCCTTCATGGCGTTGCGGCAGGCGTGTTCCGCGTCCTCGCCAAGTCCGAAAAGCGCCATGGCGCCATCGCCGATGAATTTGTCGAGATGGCCTCCCGCCTGCTCTACGGCCTGGCCGACGATGGTGAAATAGCGGTTCAGAAGGAAGACGACATCATAGGGCAGCTTCGCTTCGGAAAGCGTGGTGAAGTTGCGCAGATCGCAAAAGAGGATGGCGATTTCTTCTTCCCGGCCGGGGCGTGCCGGTTGCGCATCGGCCGGCAGGTCGCTTTGCTGGGGCGGTGAAACGAGAAGCGCGATATCAATATCGCTGGTGGGGCGTAGCTGGCAGCCGAGCCGAACATCGGAATCGGCATGGATGCGCCGCAATGTGGTTTGCTCGATGTCTCCCGGTGGCGGTAGCGGGCCTTTGCTGTTCAGGACCTTGACCCGACAGGTTGAGCAGCGCCCCTTGCCGCCGCAGACGGAGTAATGCGGAATTCCCGCAAGGCGGCTGGCTTCCAGAATGCTGAGCCCGGCCGGTACATGTGCCTGCGCGCCATGTTCATAGCGGATTTCGATCGCCGTCAATCGTTGCCGAAAGCTGCGTACGCCACGCATGGCGAAAACCAGCATTACCGCGCCGACGAACAACGTCTCCGCTGTGCCGGTGATGAAACGGATCTGCGTTTCCATTTCCCGCTGCAGTGGCAGCTCGTCCTTTTGAATCGTATTGTCGGCAAGTCCGGGTGGGAGCGCGTATTTTTCATCGATTTCCGCCAGCCAGCGGCCGGCATCGCTGAAGCCCAGCAGCGCAAGGAGCGGCAGCATCACGGCCACCGTCATGAACAGCCCGGCTATCCGCGGATACCAGTCCCGGTAACGCAGCCAGAAATAGAGGCCAATGCATCCGTGGACCCAGATCACGATCAAGGCGAGGCTTTGCCAGGCTCCCTGTATCGGGTTGTTGATCCACAGCCTGCGGATGACGGAATAATAGCCGACATCGATGCCATAAAGCATGTGCGATACGCGGATATTGACGGCGTGGCCGATGATCAGGAACGGGATCGACAGACCGAAGATGACCTGAAGCGCCTCGCGGAGCGGCATGCGCAGCGTTCTGCGCAGATAAAGCGAGCGCAGAACAAGACAGACATGCACCAGAACAGAACCGTAAAAAAGCAGGCTGCTGACTGGGTTGAGCCAGATCAGGCTGAACCATTTTCGCGCCCGTTCGGCGGTATCGATGGAGATGAGTGCGAGGGAGTGATTGAAAAGATGAGAAAATACGAAAGCAAATATGATGAGGCCGGATGAAATCCGGGCGCGTCTCAAATTGGTCTCCGAAAAGAAACGGATCATGCAAATCCCATCATGTGGTCATTCAGCGCAGAATCATCATGTAGTATGCGGTGGCACCCTTATTGCAGGCCGTCTCGTGGCAATATCGTGGAGCAATCGATCGGAAACGGTCAATTGTGCGTGTTCGAACGCCCGCATGGCAAGGGATGTCGAAATCAGGGTTTCGAAAACGCGGTCGGACAGGTCGACTTCGCCGGAGCCAGATTGCGTCAGAGCTCGATGATCTGGCCGTCCATGGCCGCGAAGGCGCCGCTGAACTGGGCTTTCGCCTGTTTTTCGATATTGTCCAGTTCTTCGTCGCTGCGGCTTGGGGCGTGGTGGATGAAGCCGACATTTTTTGCGCCGGCGCGTTTGGCGAGGCGGATCGCCTGTTGCCAGGATGAATGGCCATAGCCGCGATAAAGGCTCATTTCCTCATCGGTGAACATGGCGTCATAGAGGAAAAGGTCGACATCCCTGATCAGGTCGAGCACGGTTTCGTCCATATCGCCCGGCTCATGTTCGGTGTCGGTGATGATGGCGAGGGACTTTCCTTCCCAGTCCAGCCGATATCCGATGGCGTTGCCGGGATGGTTGAGCATTCCTGTTCTGATCGAAAGGCCGGGATGCACATCGAGCGCGTCGCCCGGCATGAAGTCCCGCGTGTCGATTTTTGCGCAGCAGATTTCCAGCGGCACGGGGAACCAGGGCGGGCTCATGAAGTCCTTGAGCATTTCCCGGGTGGTCATGGTGCCGGCGAGGTGTCCCGACCAGATGGCGACATCGTTGGAGCTGTTATAAAAGGGCTTGAAATAGGGGAAGCCGACAATGTGGTCGTAATGACAATGCGAGAAGAACAGGTTGACGTCGGTAATGCCTTCCGCCCGCAGGGCGAGGCCAGCGGGATGCAAGCCCGAACCCGCATCGAACAAAAGAACGTGATCGCCGCATCTTACCTCGATGCAGATGGTATTTCCGCCGTATTTTCGGAAGTTTTCACCTGAAACAGGAAGCGTTCCCCGCGCACCCCAGATCTTTACCCGAAAATTTCTATTACTTTCCCGACTTGCTGTGTCGGAATCGAACGCCATGACACACCCCAATAACAACGGAATCTTGCACGCTTTCCTCCCATGAAGCCCGTTGTCTCTATAGATTCTTATATCCGCTCGTTTCTGGCGGACGCCTTTACCCCTTATTCAGTCAGCATTTCATTTATATTGCAATAGTACGACATTTATTTTTCCAATATCGCCATTCAAGGTAGCAAGGAATTGTCGTTTATGTCCGGGCGCCTGCCCGCGCTTTGCTCAGTTCCGCCGTCGTCTGGGTAAGGCGTTCGGCCAGAACGCGCATGACCTTGATGGTGATGTCGGGGAAATCGGACATGAGCTTGAAGAACTGTTCCTTGCCGATGCGCAGGGCTTCCACATTGGTGGAGGCGCGAACGGTCGCGGTTCTGACACTATCGCAGAGGATTGCGATTTCGCCGACAATGGCATTGCCGGTCATTTCGGCCACTTTCAGCGTGCCCGAAGGGGAATCGACCAGAACATCGACTTTTCCGGTCAAGACGACATAGGCCGCATCGCCGACATCTCCCTGATGAAACAGCACGTCGCCAGCATGATAGGACACCCGGTCGGATGCGAATGCCAGTAGTTTGAGCTTTGACGGTTCCATTTCCGAAAAAAACGGCACCCTTTTCAGCATCTGAATTTCGTCTTTAAACAGCATTGACTTACCCTGTTCTTGTTCCACCTCGGTCACCTTCTTGGATTTATGTTGCGACCATGTCCTTGAATGTACCGTTTTCCTCGGCGAGAGTCTCGTAACTTCCGTCGGCGGTGATCAGGCCCTGATGAACAACGATCACCCGCTCGAACATGCGGGAGAGCGTCGCGTTCGACAGGACCCATATGATCGACGGGTTATTGTTGTTCTGTTTCAGGAGTGTGATGACCCGCTCGACAATTTCCTCCTGCTGTCGGGGATCGAGGCCGGGAAGAGGGCGGTTGAAGACGTAATAATCGGATTTGCGGATCAGTGCCCGTGCCAGATTGAGCTTCTGGCGCTGGAGCGGGCCAAGCCGCTTGCCGCCGGCGCCGAGGTTGAAGTCCAGGCCCACCGCCAGCACGCGCTCATAGACACCCTGCTTGCGCATGACATCGGCGACGATGCGGGTGATGCGTCGCGAGGCGTCGGTGTAGCGATGGCTGACCTTGCCGAACAGGATATTGTCCAGCAGGCTGGTGGCGCTCATATATTTGGTCGGATCGTAGATTTCGATCACGTTTTTCAGGCTGTCGGGCAGGTTCTCATGGAACATGTGCCGGACTTCGACGATCCGGTTCATGATTTCCGGCGACAGCAGGCCGAAACGCTGGCGAGGCTCGATGTAGAAGAAGCTGAGCCGCAGCATTGCGCGCTTTTCGCTTTCATTGGCCTCGTCGAAACTCCGGCTCTGAAGGCGTTGTAGCATCTGCTGATACACCGGAATGTCGTCAGGCGTCATGAAGGTAAGCTGCTGGAAGAAGGGGTGGTCTCCCGGCAGGTCGGCGAAGATTTCCACGATGTTTTCGGCAATCGTGTAACCCATCTCGAACAGGGTTTTCACGAGGCCGGTTTCGCGCATCAGGGAGCGGAAATAGTCGCTTTCGATGACGGTTCGGATCGTCTGGGAAGAATCCCGCATGGTGCCGAACAGCAGGTTTTCGCCGACCGTTGCCTCGCTGTTATAGCTTTCCAGTTCAAAGGGTGCGATGAGGCCGCTCAAATTTTCCTTTTCGAGCTCCGCACGCAGCACATGCCGCAGCTCAACGATGCGCGCGGCAAGATGCAGGTCGGTCAAAGGGTCGATCGAGGATCGCAGCGCAAACTCCAGAATATCCTGCGACAGTTCCACGCTGTCGAGGACGGCCAGAATGGCCTGGATGAGATTTTCCGGCCTGCCGTCGCCGGCCGGGCTCGAAGCGTAGTCAATCCATTCGCTGTTGATATCGATCAGCGGATTGCCCGCCATCTTTGCTTCGCGGATTTCCCACTTGCGATGTTCCAGCGCTGCCCCCTCATAGTTCCTGTCCGCGAGCGGGGCGTGTTTGAGGCCGTAAAGCAGGTTGTCCTTCAGGCTGGCGTGGAAGAAATAGCTGTCCGAGGACACATAGGAAATGCGCCGCCCGGTCAGCGATTCCGGCAGTTCCAATATGTCGACGTCGTTGATGCTGATCTTGCCCGAAGTTGGCCAGAGCGTGCGGCCGATTGCATCCGCCAGCGCCTCGGCGCCCGAGCCGCCGACGATGGCGACCACCTCGCCCGGCTCGACCTTTAGCGATGCCTGTTCCAGAAGCCGGCTGCCGCTATCGTCCTCCAGCGTCAGATTGGCGACGACGATCGGGGCGCTGATCGCCGCGACGGCGCCGGGAGACAGTTTCTGCACCTTCTCGTCGATCATGTTCGGGGCATCGAACTGCTCGAAGACCTGCTCGTATTTCACCTGCACGTCCTGACGCGCCTGATCCCAGTCGATCAGTTCCTTCAGCGGTCCGGGCAGTTCCTTATAGGCATTGATGACGGCGACCAGCTGCCCGACATCGAGGCTGCCCTTCAGTGTGAGATAACCGCCGAGCGCATAAAAGAAGAAGGGAGTGAGCTGTGCGAGGAAGTTATTGATGAACTTGACCAGAAACTTCCACTGGTAGAGATCGTAGCGGATCTTGAAGATGTCGCCGAGCCGGTGCGAGGCATCCGCCCGCTCGTAATTGGACGTGTCATAGGCATGGATGGTGCCGATACCGTCAACCATTTCGCCGATTCGTCCGGCAAGCTGGCGGGCGCTCAGCTGCCGCTGGCGGCCAAGCTCGATGAGGCGGCGGCGCATTTTGGGAATGATGCCCACCTGTATGGCGGCCATGAAAGCCGCGATCAGGCCCAGCCAGAAATTCTGAACGAGAATGAAGAAGAGCGCGGAGAGCGCCTGGCCGCCGAGAAGGGCCGGCTGCACGAAGGCGTCGCCGGTAAAGCCGCCGAGCGGTTCCACCTCGTCCTTCACCATGCTGGAGATTTCCGCACCTTTGACCCGCTTGAAATGGGAGGGCGGGAACCGCAGGATCTTGTCGATGAGCTCGAAGCGGATGCGCCGCAGAAGCCGCTCGCCAAGGCGGCCCTTATAGGTATTGATGTAATATTTGAAGAGCCCGTTGATGATGACAAGCGCAAGGAACGTCAGGCTGAGCGCCATCAGCATCGACATGCGGTTGAGCTCGAGCCCGGGGAATAATGTCACGGTGCCCCAGTAGGGAATATCGACCGTGAGATGCATGAAAAGCTGCGTCGCATTCGCCCCTTCGAAACCATCCCCCTGAATTGGGCCGTTGACGATCTGCTTGGGCAGATCGAAGGCGAGGAAATAGGGGATCATCGACAGGGCCACGATCAGCAGAATGAAAAGCTGCTGCCGCCTCGTGTGCGACCAGATATAACGCGTAAGGCTTTGTTCCATATAAAACTTCTATGACCTGTCGGGCGTGGCCCGGCGTGTTGGTTTGCGCGGTGTCTAGACGATCCGGTGGCCGGGTGGCGCAACCTCCTCCTGCAAATAGGTATGGGACTCGCTATTTATCAGTATATTCAAGCGGTTTCGAGCAAAATAGCGGCCCCGCCGGGACTTGCCCGCCATCCCGGTGTTCGTTTTTGCAACGTGCGGGCGGCAATGGATATAAATGCGACTATATTTTTAGACTTCTCTAATGTTGTTGTTTTTATTGTAGATCAGGCGGTAAGACGCTTCGATACAATGATCCCGTAATGGTTGAGCCAGACACTGGCGCAATGATGGCAAGGTCGATGGCGATAGATATTTCAGAGCGTACAGGCAGCGATCCGTCTCTTGATGCATTGTCGCTTTCCGGCATTGCCCCGAATGGGGCGGTTGCGCGTCCGGTCTCTTTTGATGGGCTCACCGGGATTTTCCATCCGGCGCGCAAGGACGTCAGACAGCGCCATGCCGTTCTTTTCGTCAGCCCATGGGGCATGGAGGAACTGTGCAGCCGCAAGTTTCAACGGGTACTGGCCGAGCGGCTGGCCGCTTGCGGTGTCGCCAGCCTGCGCTTCGACTATCTGGGCGCGGGTGACGCCTTCGACCCTGACGATGCGGGCCGTGCAGCGGACTGGATTTCCGACGCGCGCGCGGCGCTCAACTGTCTGACGCGTCTTTCCGGCTGCGCCGAAGTGGTCGTTGTCGCTCAGGGCCTCGGTTGCCTGATTGCTGCACAGGCTTTTGCCGATGTGGCTGAAGTGGGTTCCATGGCGCTTCTGGCGCCTGTCGTTTCCGGCCGCGCCTATCTGCGTGAGTTGGCGATGTGGTCCTCCATGATCGACGATGGCCTCGGTCTTCGGCCCGCGCAACGGATGACGGAGGCGGGATCGATTGCCGGCATGGCCATGCCGGCCGGTGTTGCCGATGCGATCAGGAAGGCCAATCTTTCAAATCTGACCGCTGCTCCGGCGCGCACCATTCTGGCGCTCTCCCGGCCGGGCCGCGTAACCGATGCCGATTTCGCCAAGCATCTCATCGCGATCGGCGGTGCGGTGGAGGAGGCGGAGTTTTCAGGTTACGACGATCTCGTCTCCAGCCCAACGCTTTCGAAAATATCCGACGATGTAGTCAACCGGCTGGTCGATTGGGTTCTCTCCCAGACCCATGCCGAGAGTCCGGCGATCCCCCAGGAGGATTTCATAGTCAATGCCCCGCAGCGTGGGCGCGGTTTTCTCGAGCAGCCGGTGCAATTTGGAGAAGGCGGGCGGCTTTTCGGTATTTTTTGCGGGCCGGACGACCGGGAGGTGGTTTCTTCGGTTCTTCTGCTTGGCGCGGCCTATGACCGGCATGCGGGCTGGGGCAGGCTTTCCGTGCAGATGGCCCGTACATTGGCGCGCGAGGGGGTGGCATCGCTTCGCTTCGATGCGGCCAATATTGCCGACAGCCCTCCGGTCAAAAACGTGCCCGAGCAGGTTCTTTACGATGCCGCGCAGAATGACGACGTGGCTGCCGCACTCGATTTTCTCGGCAAGCGTGGCAAGGGACCTTTCATTGCGGCGGGCCGGTGCAGCGGCGCCTATCTCGCCTTCAACGGCGCAATTGCTGATGAACGGATCGGCGCCGTGGTCGCGGTCAATCCGGTCGTCTTCCATTGGCGTAAAGGCCGCTCGGTGGATGAGGCCCTGCATAAACGGCCGCGTTCCTTCGGGGAATACAGCCAGCGCTTTCGACAGGGCGCGACATTCAAGCGTCTCATCAGCGGCGATGTCGATGTGGCAAGTGCGGGGCTGAACATCGTCAAGGCGACGATCAAGAGGCTTTCGACAAAAACGGCGAGGCTCTTCCGCAGGGGCAGCGAGGAAGGACGTGCCGTCTATGGCGCGTTCGACAAATTGAAGGCGAATGATACCGCCGTTCATCTGCTCTACAGCGACAACGACGATGGTCTGGAACATTTCCAATATTACTTCGACGCCAATGGCAAAGGACTGGCCGCCTATAAGAACGTGTCGCTGACCATTATTCCCGATGCCGATCACAATCTTTCAACGCCGGAAGCCAGACAAATCTATATCGACGCGGTGAAGCGGCTGGCTCTCGAGCATTTGCGGTAAAAATGCCTGGCCGTCATGTCCTAGAAGGAAAATCGCCGGCTGGAACCCAGTGACACGACCTCTCCGGAAGGAGGGGCTTCGGTCGCCGGGGTCTCCGGCAGGAGGCTGATTTTTCTCGTTTCGCCGGGGCCGAGATGGAACCAGTTTTCCGAGGCGTGATAACCCTGCACCTCGACATGGACGGACTGCGCCAGCCGGTCCGTGCCGATTTCAAGAGACCAGTTGCCGCTCGTTTCACCGATCGTGGCCTGAAGGTTTGCGGCGTGCAGCGCCTTTTTCCGGCCGAGAGGGAAATGGAATGCGTCGGCGATCACGTGTCCTGTTGCAACGTCGCGAAGCCGGGCGACCGTTACATCATGGGATGGAGGGCCGAAACGATAGGCATAGGTCGTATCGAAAAAGGCGCCGAACAAATCTGTTGCGGCAATGGTCTGGCTCTGTCGCGGCGAAAGCGTGAACGGTCGTTTGGCGTGGACGACGGGTTGCACACCCTCGCGCAGGCAGGTCAGTTCCAGCATGGCTTCGAGGCCGCCGCCGGTCTCGTTGACGAGGTGTATATCCAGCCCGTTCGTGCCCTCATCGGAAAAAGTAACCTGAATGGGGCGGAACGCCCTTTTCAGGGCATGCCAGACGGATTTGGGCCGGCCAGTGGCATCGATGATACCCCAACCGGCGCCGGGAACGAGATCCTGCAGGGTCCAGACCAGAGCGCCCTGACAGGAGGAGCCGCTGCGCCTCCATTCGGCGAAAGTGGCCTCCATGACCTCGGCCGTGGCGGCCCGGGACATGTCGAGATAAAGGCCGCCGTCTTCCCGCCGCAGCAGGTCCGGTTCGACGTCGTAGAGCAGCTTCAGATAATGGTCGCGAACATCCTCGAAATCCCAGGATGCCCCGCGATCCCGCGGTGCGCGTGCCTTCCATCGCGGATCGTGCACGGCCACGCCGGGTAGATATCTGTCCAGCGTTTCCTGTTCGGGAATATTGGCGAAGGCGAGGCATTCGGCGGCGAAGCGCAGATCGGCGCGGCGCGCATCTTCCAGCGGGCGGCAATAGGCGCCCACGCCGTAATAATGGCCGACCCCGACGTTGGGAAAAAAGGGCAATGCACCGCCGGAGGGGGAATTGGCGACATAGGCTGCGTCTGGCCGTTTCTCGGCAAGGAGTTCCGGCAGAACCTCCTCGGTGAGCGCTCCCTTCCATATCTGTTCCGGCAGACCGAGCATCGCGCCCTGCTGGTACATTTCACTGCCGCCGCAGAAGACGGTGAGCGACGGAGAAAGCGCGGTGGCTTCGAGGAACTGCGAGATTTCCGTGACGATATGCTGGCGCAGGCTCTCGTCCTTGGCCGGGTAATCGAAATTGGCGAGCATGGCGTCCTGCCAGACCATGATGCCGAGTTCGTCGCAAAGCGCGAAAAATTCCGGAGTCTCATAAGCCATGGTGCCGCCGATGCGGATCATGTTCATGCCGGCCTCCGCGGCTTTTCTAAGCCATGGCTCGTAGTCCGCCCCTGTTCCCGGCAGGCGCACAATATCGGCCGTCGTCCAGACCGCGCCGCGGCAGAAGATCGGCTGACCGTTCACCTTGAGGCCGAAACCAATACCGTCTTCGCCATGATCGATCTCGACCCGTCGGAAGCCGGTACGCCCCAGCCTATGTTGTTCGCCGTCCAGTTCCAAAAGCGTGTCGTGCAGCGTGGGCCTGCCATGGGTGTGCGGCCACCATGTTTCGACATCGGCTATGTGGAGCTCGCCGGAAAACTTGCCGTTCTCATCCCTGGAAAGATCGGCACTATAACCCGCGCAGCCAAGCCGTGCCGATTTTATGGGCCGCTTGGTTTCCAGCGAGATGGCGAGCGTCCCCGTTCCTGCCTCGTCCAGTGAAGATCGGAGCGTGCAAAGCACCGCTTCCTGTCTGATCAGACTGATGGGCCGCCATGGGCCGGCGGCGTGGATTTCCGGGCACCAGCCGGGCATGTAACCGAGTGCGGTGGTGCGGATCAGCCGCAGCCCCTGCGTATTCATCATCTGCGGCCGCCAGCGGGCGCGGGGACCGGTTTTTTCAAGTCTCGGCGCAAGCGCCCGGAAGCATATGCAAAGCTCGTCCGCGCCCGTGAGTTCAACAGGCACTTCCAGCCTTTCGAACATGCTCTGGCTCGCGGCGATCAGCTCGCCGTTGAAGAAGATTTCGCCAATGGTGGAGAGACCGTCGAAGCGCAGGGTGGCGCGTTCGCGCGTATCGGAAATCATCGTCAGCCGATACCAGGCATCCCTGTCATTGAGAGGCGCCGGGGCAAGGCGGTCGAATTTTCCAGCCGCTTCCAGAGCCTGCGCCACGGTGCCGGGAACGGAGACGTGAAGGCTTTCGAGCGATGCGGGAATATCGGACGGCGTCTCGCAGGCATCGGCCGCCGTCAGCGTCAGCGTCCAGCCTTCGCTCAGCAATTCCTCGCTTTCGCCGGGAAGATAAGTCCTCACGCGGCCTCGCTGGCATCAGTGAGTTTAGTCGAAAGCGCTTCCATCATGCCATCCCACGCATCCGCTGCCGGATCGAGCACGGTGGCCAGTGCATCAAATTTGCGGCGGGTGACGGCGCGGGCGAGCTGGAACTGCACGGTCTTGGCAACCTCGGAAATCTTGAGCGCGTGGTCTCTTGCTTCAGAAAAACCGTCTGCGTCCAGCCATTCGAAGTGACTTGCCGCCAGTTCGAAATTGGCGCCGAGCTGGCGCAGCGTGTTGAAGGCATATTTGTGGAAAAAGCCGAAGGGTCGGTCGGCGACCTTTTCCACCTGCGCCGGAAAAACGCCGGCAAAAGCGCGGACCGGGTTGGCGGAGGGCCGTCTGGAAAAATGAAACTTCAGGAGCCGTTCGGCCGTCTTGCGAATATGTGCGGGCGAGGGGTTGCTATCCGCGAATTTCGCAAATTCGGTATAGGGCAGGAAAGGCGGGTCGGTCTCGGCCAGATGATGCTGGAAAAGGCCGTCAAAATCTTCGCCTGAAAGGTGGAAGAAGCCGGCGTTATGGAAATAGTCGAGTTCGCGCTTCGCGAGGTCGAGCCGATTGATGGCGATGGTGGTCTTGCCATGTTCCTTCCGGTAGCCCACCCCATGGGTATCCGGCATATAGAAGCTGTCCATCTCGATCAGGCAGATGCGGCCGCGTTCCAGCTGCGCCTCGATGTGGCTTTCCACGCTGTCGAAGATCGCAAGTTCGGTGGCGCGAACGCCATAAAGCGCCTCGAGGTCTTCCAGCGGCACCTTGAAGAAGGTGAACTGGTCGCCTTCGAAATCCTGCGTGAGCGTGAAGCCGAACATGGCTTCCGGCGGCAGACCTTTCGAGGCCAGCACCTCGATCCACAAATCGATGTAGCAATTGGTCTCCGGCCACATTCTCTCGGAGGAATGGAGCGGATGCTGCACATAGTTTTTGGGATCGAGACCGGGAAAAATCTGCCGCATGAATGATCAGCCCCAGAGCGTTTCCACGACCTTCGCAGGCCATTTCTTCACATCGAGACCATGATGCGCAAACAGCGCCAGCGCGATGCGCTCAAGGCCGAAACCGACGCAGGCGGTATGGGCGACATCGCCATTGTCGAGGTTGAGACCCCATTTCTGGCCGAAGGCATCCTGATGGTAGTTGAAGCTCATGCAGGCCGTCGGGCTGGTTGTGGATGTGACCGGGATCAAGAGCTCGAATTTCAGGTTCTGGTCGCGCTGGTTGTTGGCGAGCATCTTGCCGGCGCGGCCGAAGAAGGGATCGTTGGCGACATCGATGGTGACGTCGAGCCCGACCGCTTTCATCATCTCGACGCCGCGATCCATCCAGGTCTGGCGGAATTCGGTGACGTCGGACTCGGTGCCCATGCAAACATATTCGCGCATGCGGAAAAGCTGCTGGCGCGCCGGGTCCTTGGAGGGTTCATGGCGGAAGCAGTAGGACTGGATGTCATAGAGACCGCCGCCGGCAGGTAGCGCGCCGCGCTTGGCGATCGTCGGATAAAGCGGGTAACAGGCCGCAGGCGTCAGCACGATGTCGGTGGCTTTCTGGTCTTTGGTCCAGTCGCCGCCCTCATCCATGGTTTTCAGCAGGCTGACATGGTCGAGCTCACAGCCGCAGAAGGAATGGACCGTGCCGGCGAGCTGTGGGAAGCTCTTCATATAACCGCTCTTTTCGAAATAGGCGCGGTTGATGCCGGGCGGAAAGCGGATCGCTTCGGCGCCGTCACTGCCACCCGTGCGGTCGATCAGCCGCTCGAAGGCGGCAATGACATCCTCGAACTGGCCGCTGCGGCCATAAAGACCGTCCACACCGGTTTCAATCAGCAGGCCTTCTTCGAACAGTCGATCGAGAAACGATGTTTGCATGTCCATGGTCTTATCCCAAGAGGCTGGTGTCCTGCTTGTGAACCAGCAGGAGATTGGCGGAATTGCCGAGAATGCGGTCGTTGGAAATCATCAGACGGGCGGAGTGCGCGTCGCGCAGGTGCCGGCCGAGGCTGTAGGGCGTGCCGTTCTTGTAGCCCATGATGCCGCAGACCAGCATGGCATGATCGATGATCTCGAGAATGGTTTCCGAAGAGCAGATCTTCACATTGTTCATGGCGACGGCAAAGGCCATGGACATCAGTTTTTCGGGGTCGCTCTTGGTGTCCTCGTAAGCCTTGATGCCGGCGATGATGTTGGATTTCACCACCTGCAGCTTGGTGGAAACCTCGGCAAGGCGGATCGCGCCGGGAGGAGCGGTGCCGGGCGATTTGCGCGCCGCGGCTCTGACGAAAGACTGGGCGCGCAGCACGGCATCCGAGGCGATGCCGTACCAGACGGCGCTCCACAGGAGATGCGAGCTTGCAAGCATGGATTGTGCGGCGATTTCCGCAAAGGGTTTCGGGAATATCTGCGCCGCCGGCGCTTCGCCACGAAACAGGAAGCCGTCCGAACAGGTGCCGCGCATGCCGAGCGTATCCCACACATGGGTCTTTTCGAGCGTGTACTGGTTTTTCAGAAAGACCGTCATCACCTGATCGGCGGGCGCGGCATCCTTGTGGGCGCGCGAGGTGATGAGGATCGCATCGGCATTGCTGCCATAGGAAATGACGGTGGCGTCCTTCTCCAGCCGGCAGAAATCGCCTTCGACCTCGATTGCACAGATGGAGTTGCGCAGATTGCCGCCAATGCCGCCTTCGGTGGTGGCGGAGCCGAGCAGAAGCTGTTCGCTAGCGATGCGGCTCATGAAGCCCGCATGCCATGCGCTCGTCTCGCCGTGTTCCACCAGGCTGGATGCCTTGATATGGTGCATGGCGAAAATCATCGCGGTTGCCGAACAGGCCTGGCCGAGCCGGGCGCAGATATCGGCGATTTCCTGTAAGGAAGCGCTTTCGCCGCCCAGCGAAGAGGGGACCTGGATGCCGAGCAGGCGTTCCTGTCGAAGCGCATCAACGGCTTCCTGCGGAAAGCGGCCGGTGACATCCACCTCATCCGCGTGTTTGGCGGCAATTGCCGCGACACGGCCTGCGCGCGCGGACAGCGTTTCATCCTGCGGCGCTACGGTGACGTTCATCAGGCTGCCTCTTTACCATCCAGAATGAGCTTAACGGTGTCTTCAATGGCCCTGATGCTCGCAAAGGACTTGCGGTTCAGCAGATTGTCGGGGAATTCGATATCGAATGCTTCTTCGATGCCTAGCATCAATTGCACCGATGCAAAGGAAGAAAGGCCCGCCGCATAAAGATCGGCTTCATCTGCAATCGTATCGACAGGGGTTGGAAGCTGGCCGAATTTGGCCAGTATTTCACGAATAGTCGCGTTCATTCCGACGTATCTCCCATGAATTTCACATCAGGATGGTTTGTGCTTATCGTTACGTTGCAAACGATAATATTCGCCTAAACCGTTAGGTTAATTACAACTAACGGCAGCATGCGCCATTCCCGCACCTTTGCCAAGCATGGATCGTCGGCCTTGACAAATGCCGGTCGGTGTTTTTTGCTGTGGTCATTCACCAGGGGTGTCCCGTCAAGGGGCTGAGATTCTGCTTTCATGCGCAGTGACCCGTTGAACCTGATCCAGTTCATACTGGCGTAGGGACGGTGCAAAGACCGAAGGTCGGGCGGGCGTATGACGTCACGTTCCGGCAATTCGGTATTTTCCATCATTCCGGCTCGAACTGGGTCTCCACTGTCAAACTTTGGAGCCTCAAGATGAATATCGCTGCCAAGAATATCCCGCTTGTCGTCACCACCGGGCCGCATGCCGCCTCTACCAAAATCCACAAAGCCGGCATTTTACATCCCCATATCCGCGTCCCGATGCGCGAGATCGCCGTTCATCCGACGGCGGGCGAACCGCCGGTGACGGTTTACGATTCCTCCGGTCCCTATACCGATCCTTCGCATACCGTTCTGATTGAAAAGGGTCTGCCGCGTCTGCGTCGTGACTGGATCGTGGCCCGCGGCGATGTCGAGGCCTATGACGGCCGGCACGTCAAGCCGGAGGATAACGGCTTTGCCACCGGCGAACGCCTGACGCCAGAATTTTCCGTGCGCCACCAGCCGCTCAGAGCCACGGCCGGTAAAGCCGTGACCCAGCTTGCCTATGCGCGGGCCGGTATCATCACACCGGAAATGGAATTCATCGCCATCCGTGAAAATCTCGGGCGCGAGGCGGCCAGGGAAAAGCTGGCGCGTGACGGCGAAAGTTTCGGCGCGCATATCCCGGACTACGTCACGGCGGAATTCGTGCGTCAGGAAGTGGCGGCCGGCCGCGCCATCATCCCTGCCAATATCAATCATTCGGAACTTGAGCCGATGATCATCGGCCGCAATTTTCTCGTCAAGATCAATGCCAATATCGGCAATTCCGCCGTCACCTCCTCCATGGCGGAAGAGGTGGAGAAGATGGTCTGGGCGATCCGCTGGGGTGCGGATACCGTCATGGACCTGTCTACCGGCCGCAACATCCACAATATCCGCGAATGGATCATCCGCAATTCGCCGGTGCCGATCGGCACGGTGCCGCTTTATCAGGCGCTTGAGAAGGTCAACGGCATTGCCGAAGACCTGAACTGGGAAGTGTTCCGCGATACGCTGATCGAACAGGCGGAGCAGGGTGTGGATTATTTCACCATCCATGCCGGCGTGCGGCTGCATTACATCCCGCTCACCGTCAACCGCGTCACCGGCATCGTCTCGCGCGGCGGGTCGATCATGGCCAAGTGGTGTCTGCATCACCACAGGGAAAGCTTCCTCTATGAGCATTTCGACGAGATTTGCGACATTTGCCGCGCTTATGACGTCTCCTTCTCGCTGGGCGATGGCTTGCGGCCCGGCTCGATTGCCGACGCCAATGACGCCGCACAATTCGCGGAGCTGGAGACGCTCGGCGAGTTGACGCAGATCGCCTGGGCGAAGGATTGCCAGGTGATGATCGAAGGCCCCGGCCATGTGCCGATGCACAAGATCAAGGAGAATATGGACAAGCAGTTGAAGACCTGCGGCGAGGCGCCTTTCTATACGCTCGGACCGCTGACCACCGATATTGCGCCGGGTTACGACCATATCACCTCCGGCATCGGTGCGGCGATGATCGGCTGGTTCGGCACCGCGATGCTCTGCTACGTGACGCCGAAGGAACATCTCGGCCTGCCGGATCGCAACGACGTGAAGGTCGGCGTCATCACCTACAAGATCGCTGCCCATGCTGCCGATCTCGCCAAGGGTCATCCGGCGGCACAGGTGCGGGACGATGCGCTGTCGCGCGCGCGGTTCGAGTTCCGTTGGGAGGATCAGTTCAACCTGTCGCTGGACCCGGATACGGCGCGCTCCTTCCATGACGAGACCTTGCCGAAGGAAGCGCACAAGGTCGCGCATTTCTGCTCCATGTGCGGGCCGAAATTCTGCTCGATGCGGATTTCCCACGATATCCGCGCCGAGGCGCAGAAGGAGGGACTGGAGGCGATGGCCGCACGCTTCAAGGAAGGCGGTGAGCTTTACATGCCGCTCGCGACACCTGCGGATGCCGAATAGCATGCGCGTTCTGGTCAAGGGAACGGGGGTCGCCGGTCTGACGGTGGCCTTCGAACTGGCGCGGACCGGCGTTACCGTCGAGGTTTGCGAGCGCAATGCCGAACCCTCGCGCGGCGCATCCTGGTATGCGGGCGGCATGCTGGCGCCCTGGTGCGAGCGTGAAAGCGCTGAAGCGGTGGTTCTGACGCTCGGTCAGGCAGCGCTCAACTGGTGGGATGAAGCGACACCCGGCCTTGTCGTGCGGCACGGCACGCTGATTGTCGCGCCGGCCCGCGATAAGGCGGAGCTTTCGCGTTTCGCATCGCGGACCGCTGGCTATCGCTGGGTGGATGAGGGCGAAATCGCCGCGCTGGAGCCAGATCTTGCCGGGCGGTTTCGTTCCGGGCTTTATTTTCCGGGCGAGGGGCATCTCGATCCGCGCCTTGCACTGGAATCGCTGTATCGAAGGCTTTGCACCATGGGTGTGCAGTTCCATATGGGTATCCCGTTGGATGAAGAGCGGTTCGACCGGGTGGTGGATTGCACTGGCTCTGCGACAATCGGCGGGATTTCCGGACTTCGCGGTGTGCGGGGAGAGATGCTCTATCTCGCCACGCGGGAGGTTTCCCTGTCTCGTCCCGTCCGGCTGCTGCATCCGCGCATTCCGCTTTACATCGTGCCGCGCGAGCCCGGTCGTTTCATGGTGGGCGCGACGATGATCGAGACGGAAGATGCGGGCGCCATTTCCGCCCGCTCGATGATGGAGTTCCTGAATGCCGCCTATGCCGTGCATCCAGCTTTCGCGGAAGCGGAAATCATAGAGACAGGCACCGGCGTGCGCCCCGCCTATCCCGACAATCTGCCGAAGGTCACGCAGGATGGCCGGACAATTTTCATCAACGGCGCGCACCGGCACGGCTTTCTGCTGTCGCCGGCGATGGCGGGGCAGGCGGCTGAAATCGTCTGCCAAACTCTCTCTCAAAAGGAACGGGATCATGAAATTTCTGGTGAATGGCGACGAGCTTGATCTCGCCGCCGAGACGCTGGCCGGCCTGCTCGCCAGCCTTGAATACGAGGGTGAGTGGCTGGCGACGGCGGTAAACGGCGATCTGGTGCATTCGGAAGAGCGCGCCGATTATAAGCTGAAGGCTTTCGACCGTATCGAAATCCTCTCGCCGATGCAGGGAGGCTGAAACCATGCTGACGCTTTATGGCCGCGAGGTCTCGTCCCGTCTCCTGCTCGGCACGGCGCGCTATCCGTCCCCTGCCGTGCTTGCCGATGCCGTGCGGGCGAGCAACACGGATATTCTGACGATTTCACTGCGCCGGGAAACGGCGGCTGGCAAGAAGGGCGGTCAGTTTTTTGAGCTTATCCGCGAGCTGGATCGCCAGATTCTGCCCAACACCGCCGGTTGCCACACGGTCAAGGAAGCTGTGCTGACGGCAAAGATGGCCCGCGAGGTTTTTCACACCGACTGGATCAAGCTGGAGGTCATCGGCCATCACGACACGCTGCAGCCCGATGTCTTCGCACTCGTCGAGGCGGCGAAAATCCTCTGCGATGATGGTTTCGAGGTCTTTCCCTATACGACGGACGATCTGGTCGTTGCCGAGAAGCTGCTGGAGGCAGGCTGCAAGGTGCTGATGCCCTGGTGCGCGCCAATCGGCAGCGCCATGGGACCGCTCAATCTGACGGCGCTGAAATCCATGCGGGCGCGTTTCCCGGATGTGCCGCTGATTGTCGATGCCGGTATCGGCCGCCCGTCGCATGCGGTCACGGTGATGGAGCTCGGTTACGATGCCGTTCTGCTCAACACGGCGGTGGCGGGTGCGGGAGACCCGGTCGGCATGGCGGAGGCTTTCGCCCTGGCGATAGAAGCCGGCCATCAGGCATATTTCTGCGGGCCGCTGGAGCCGAGGGACATGGCCGTTCCCTCGACGCCGGTGATCGGAACGGCTGTTTTTTCCTGATTGCGGCTTGTCGTCGACATCAGGCACGTCACGTTTTGCGTTGACAGTGCCTGATGGTGGCGGGATACCGGGAGAAAAGGGAAACAGCATGGCGGCACTCACCAATCTTCTGACGGATATCGGCGGCGTTTCGATCGGCAATGTCACCGATATCGCTCTCGGCTCCGGTGTTACGGCGATTGTTTTCGAAAAGCCCGCCATTGCCTCCGGTTCCGTTTTGGGGGGTGCGCCGGGCGGGCGCGATACCGGCCTGCTCGACCCCGCGATGACGGTGGAAACGGTGGATGCCTTCGTGCTGTCAGGCGGTTCTGCCTTCGGACTGGATGCGGCGGGCGGCGTTCAGGCCGGGCTGCGCGAAATCGGACGCGGCCTGCAGGTGGGTTCCACCCGCGTTCCCATCGTGCCGCAGGCGATCCTGATGGATCTGCTGAATGGCGGCGACAAGAATTGGGGACTGCATTCGCCCTATCGCGAGATGGGATATGCGGCCTTCAAGGCGGCGCGTGCGGAGCCCTTCGCGCTTGGAACGGTCGGAGCTGGAACGGGTGCGACGACCGCCACCTTCAAGGGCGGGCTCGGTTCGGCAAGTGCTGTCAGTTCCGGCGGCTACAAGGTGGCGGCCATCGTTGCGGTCAATGCGCTCGGCTCGGCAACCGTAGGAACGAGCCGCCATTTCTGGTCCGCGCCGTTTGAAGTGCAGGGTGAATACGGCGATTGCGGTTTTCCCGATCGTTTCGAGCCGGATCATACCGCGCTGTGCCTCAAGGGGGTCAATCTCACGGCAACGACCATCGGTGCGGTGGTGACGGATGCCGCGCTGACCAAGGCGCAGGCGCATCGCCTTTCCATCATGGCGCATGACGGGCTGGCGCGCGCCGTTCTGCCCGCCCATCTGCCAAGCGACGGCGACACCATGTTTGCGGCCGCGACCGGTGAAAAGCCGCTTGAGGGCGGCGTTCATTTCGCCGAGCTTTGCCATCTGGCGACCATGGTGATGGCGCGCGCGGTCGCGCGTGGCGTCTATGAGGCGACAGCCTTGCCGGTGGATGGAGCGCAAAAAGCCTATCGCGATCTTCATGGACGGAGCCTTTGAACGATGAGTGAGGCCCTTTCTCCACTGAAGCCTGTTCTTCGTATCGACTTTCCGCCCGAAGAACGTCTCGGCCATGGCAAGATCGAATTGATGGAGCTGATTGCCGAGACCGGCTCCATCTCTGCCGCAGGGCGGGCGATGGACATGTCCTATCGTCGCGCATGGCTGCTGGTGGATGCGCTGAACCATATGTTCAGGCAACCGGTCATTGAATCGCAGCGTGGCGGCAAACAGGGCGGCGGTGCGGCGCTGACCGCTTTCGGCACTGAGGTGTTGGAGCGTTACCGCGGCATGGAAAAGCGGATGAACGAGGCCTTGCGCGCGGATATCGACTGGCTGGAGGCCAACCGCAATCCCGACGCGGCTCTCAATAGGGATCGAGAGCCGCCGACTTTATGATCGCGTGCACCGGTTTTCCGGGCTCCAGTTGCAGCCTCTCGCGTGATAGATCGGTGATGCGCGACTGGATGATGTCGTCGCCGCAATCCACCTGAACCATGACCATGCCGTCTTCGCTGGCCGAAACAGTCGCGATATGGCCCGCGAGAATGTTGAGCGCGCTCAAGCCTTCGGGTTTTGCGGTTGCCAGCATCACGTCGCGCGCCGGTATGAGCACCCTCGCCGGGCTGCCGGCCGTTCCCCTCTTTGCCGGAACATGGAGCATCATGGTCTTCAGCCTCACGGCGGCAAGGCCATGCCGCTCATCAAAGCTTTCAATGTGCCCGGAAAGAATGCTGCCCGCCTCGCGTCGTTCCAGATGCGTGCTGAAATCCGGTCTGGAAAGCACGTCGGCCGCTTTTCCCTGCGCCTCCACCTTGCCGTCCTTCATCACCACGATGCGGTCGGCGAGGCGGGCGACCTCCTGAATAGAATGGCTGACATAGACGATCGGGATTTTTGTCTCGTCGCGCAGCCGTTCGAGATAGGGAATGATTTCGGCTTTTCGCTCCTCGTCGAGCGAGGCGAGCGGCTCGTCCATCAGCAGCAGCCTGGGTGATGAGAGGAGCGCGCGGCCAATCGCGACACGCTGTTTTTCGCCGCCGGAAAGCTTGTCCGGCCGGCGCTGCAGGAGATGGCCGATGCCGAGCATGTCGACGATGCGGTCTTCATTTGCGCTCCCGGTTTTGTTCCCGGCGAACCATCTGCCGTAATGCAGGTTCTGCGCCACGCTGAGATGCGGGAAGAGCCGCGCTTCCTGAAAAACATAACCGAAGCGGCGTTTATGAGCCGGCAGGAAGAGCCGTGTTCCGCTATCTGCCAGCACTTCACCATTAAGCAAAACCTGTCCCTCATCCGGCCGCAACAGGCCTGCTATGATGCGGATCATCGAGGTTTTGCCGGAGCCGGAGCGTCCGAATAGCGCGGTAACACCGCCTTCGGAGGTGAATGACGCATCGAGTTCGAAAGAACCGAAGCGATGGCGGGTAGCGACGGAAAGCGTCATTCCATGCTCACCCGTTTGCCGACTATGCGGGCCAGAAACTCCGAGACGAGCAAAGCGAGCATGGAAATCACGACAGAGACAATGGTTAGCCGCAAGGCGCCGGCATCGCCGCCCGGAACCTGAGTGAAGGTATAGATGGCGGCGGACAAAGTCTGGGTCTCGCCGGGAATATTGGACACGAAGGTAATGGTTGCGCCGAATTCGCCCATTGCCTTGGCGAAAGACAGGATCATGCCGGCAATGATGCCGGGCAGGGTCAAGGGCAGTGTGACGGTGAGGAACACCCAGAACGGGCTTGCCCCCAATGTTCCCGCCGCCTCTTCAAGCTTGCGGTCCACCGCTTCTATGGAGAGGCGGATGGAGCGCACCATCAGCGGAAAGGCCATGACGGCGCAGGCGAGCGCCGCCCCTGTCCAGCGGAAGGAAAAGACGATGCCGAACCAGCTATCGAGAAATTGCCCGATCGCGCCCTTGCGGCCGAACAGGACGAGCAGCAGAAAGCCGGTGACGACGGGCGGCAGGATGAGCGGCAGGTGGACGATGCCATTGAGGAGAGACTTGCCCCAGAAGCGACCGCGCGCCAGCGCCACGGCGACCAGAATGCCGAAAGGCAGGCTGGCAAGCATGGCGATGGACGACACCCACAGGCTGAGCCTGATCGCCGTCCATTCTTCAGGGCTGAGTGTCCACCAATGCAATGCCATATCCTGCAATCGTCATCTCTCGCGGCCCATAGGTTGGGGCCACGAAAGGCAGTTTATTTCAAAACGGTAAAGCCTTGCTTTTCGAAGAAGGGCGTTGCCTTGGCCGACTTCAGGAAATCCAGATAGGCTTTTGCTGCCGGGGACTTGGCTTCCGAAAGAATGGCGACCGGGTAGATGATCGGCGGATGGCTGTCTTCCGGGAAGGTGCCGACGATCTTCACACCCGGATCGGCGGCGGCGTCGGTCTGGTAGACGATGCCATAGGGTGCTTCGCCGCGCGAGACGAGCAGCAGGGCGGCCCGCACGCTTTCCGCGCCGGCGACCTTCTGTTCGACCGAGGACCAGACGCCGAGTTTTTCCAGAGCGGCCTTGCCGTATTTGCCCGCCGGCACGGAATCAACCGCACCCATGGCCAGACGGCCATCGCCCACCAGAGCGGCAAGATCGAAGCCCTGCTTGATCTCGACCGGCTTTGCCTTGTCTGCGGGAGCGACGAGAACGATGCGGTTGCCGAGAAGATTGGAGCGGCTGTCAGCGTTGATCAGCTTCTTTTCGGCGACATAGTCCATCCATGCAAGGTCGGCGGAAACGAAGATATCCGCCGGTGCGCCCTGCTCGATCTGCTTGGCCAGCGCCGAGCTTGCTGCATACGAAACGGTTGCTTCGTTGCCGCTTTCCTTTGCCCATTCGGCGTTGAGAGCATCGAGCGCGTTTTTCATGCTTGCGGCGGCAAACACCGTGACTTTTTCGGCGGCATGGGCCGGAACGGCCGCGAGTGAGGCCGCCACCCAGAAGGATGTGGCTGCGGCTATGGTTTTGAAGAAGCTGCGACGCAAAAGTCTCATGGTCTGTTACCCCCGGTTCGAGATATTCTGATGAATATATCGATAGGCCTATAGGGCAATCATTATATTTTCAAGGATATATCGATGGGATGGGAAAAAGAGGCTGCGGGATGTCTGTTTAGAGGGGTGGTTAAGCTCGAAAAGCTCTCCTCGTCATGCTCGGGCTTGTGTGGAGGATTTGTGGTTTACTGGATGCATCAGCCGGGCATCGCAAACCCGGCTGATGCAGGCAGGCGGCCGTTTTTTCGGGCTGGTTTAGACAGCCGAGGACAAGCAAGGCCCTGCCTGCTCCCTTTGACCCCGAACGGTTGATCGGGCTTTTGCCCGCACCACAAGCCTGGGAGCAAGGCCATGATACACGATATCGCCGTCGTCGGCATTGACGTTTCCAAGCAGTATTTCGACATCCATATCCACCCCGCCGGTAAAAGCTTTCGTTGCGGTTCGTCACCGCACGAGATCACGCAGCTTGCCCGGCGTCTTTGGGAGCTGGGGCCGGTCGCCGTCGGCCTCGAAGCCTCGGGCGGCTATGAAAGTAGGCTGGCCGATGGTCTTCATGCCGCCGGCCTTGAGGTTTATATCGTCGCCCCCGCCCGCGTGCGCAGCTTTGCCCGCGCCATCGGCCAGCTGGCCAAGACCGACCGCATCGATGCGGCCATGATTGCGCGTTATCTGGCGGCGGTGCGGCGTGACCTCACACCCTACGCGCCTGATCCGGCTTGCCGCAGGATGCATGCGATCAGCGCCCACCGCCGGCGCCTGCTGGCCGAAAGGAGTGGGCTCGTCAGCCAGCTCGACACCATCGACGAACCGCTGGTGCGCGACCTGATCGAGGAGCGTCTGCGGACCATCGCACAGGATATTGCCACATTGGATGCGGCAATCGACGATGTGCTGACGCAGACGCCGAGGCTGCGCAAAAGCCATGCCCGCCTTCGCCAGGTCACCGGCGTCGGGCCGGTCCTGGCAACGGCGTTGCTTGCCGACATGCCGGAGCTGGGAAAAGTCTCTGCAAAAGTCGCCGCCGCCCTTGTCGGGGTGGCGCCTTATGCTCGCCAGTCGGGCGCAACCGAACGAAACGGGCGATGTGCAGGGGCAGAAAACATCTGCGCGACATCGCCTATATGGCCGTACTCAGCGCCATCAAGGTCAGAGACCCTGTTCTTGGCGGCTTCTATCAACGGCTCAGAATGCGCGGCAAGCCTTTCAAACTCGCCATCATCGCAACCGTGCGAAAG
Organism: Agrobacterium sp. T29; assembly: GCF_006970545.1. Classification (NCBI taxonomy): domain Bacteria; kingdom Pseudomonadati; phylum Pseudomonadota; class Alphaproteobacteria; order Hyphomicrobiales; family Rhizobiaceae; genus Agrobacterium; species Agrobacterium sp. T29. The sequence goes on along the minus strand of NZ_CP040640.1, from coordinate 2,367,026 downwards.
CTCATCACAATCCTCAACGCAATCGCTCGATCAGACCCGGCATTCGCACAGTAGATCCACGGTTGCTTGTCCCGCGCATCTGCAACGTCTCAATTTTATTGAATGTGATTAGATCCTTGGGACAAGTCCAAGGATGACGTCGTTCCCTTGAAGCGGCTCCGTGTCCGATCAAAAACGCTCGCCGGCGAAATGGGCGATCTGTGCGCCTGCCTCGTAATAGGCTTCCTTCACCGTTCGGAAAGCCTGTGCTTTCGGCTCCGTCAAAGGCAGCGGCAATTCGGCTTCAGCAATTTCACCGAGAATATGCTGCGCAATGACCTTGCCGAAGGCCGTGCCCGGCGCGATGCCGCGGCCGTTATAACCTGAAAAGCCGACGACATTTTCAGCGAATTTGTGAAACCGTGGAACGGCATTGTCCGTCATGCCGATCTGGCCGTACCACTCACATTCGAATTCCGTATCCCCGAGCTGCGGAAAAAGCCGCTTCAGCGAGCGCTTCGCCCAGGCACGATGAATGGCGGTGCCGCTGCCGCGCAGGGCGCCGACGCTGCCGAAGACCAGCCGGCCGGCTTTGTCCATGCGGAAGGATGAGAGAATCTCCTTCGTATCCCAGCAGCCCTCACGGCCAGGCAGGATGCTCTTTTGCAGGTTATCGCCGAGCGGTCTCGTCGCGAAATTGAAATATGGCAGGTAGACCTGTTCGTCGCGAACGATCTGCCATGGGCCGGTGCTATAGGCTTCAGTGGCCACAACGATCCAGTTGGCGGTTACAGACCCTTGCGGCGTCTTCACCACCCATTTTCCGTTGCTGCGTTCGGTCGCTACCACGGGGCTTTCGGTGTGCAGGCGCACGCCCGCTTTCTGGGCGGCTGCGGCAAGGCCTCGAACATAGGCGAGCGGCTGTATCGTACCGGCGCGTGTATCCAGAAGCGCACCGGAATAGCCCGTACTGCCGGTGCGTCTCGCTGTCTCCTCGGCATCGAGGATGCGGACGGGTGCGCCTCTCTCCGCCCATTGTTCGCAGCGCTCACGGATTTCGGCGAGCCCTTTTTCTCCGACGGCGCAATGGAGCGTGCCGTTTGTTTCGATCTCGCAGTGAATTGCGTGTTTTTCCACCAGTTCACGCACGAGAAGAGGGGCATTGCCCAGAAGGTCGAGAAGCCGCTCGCCGTAAACCTCGCCCAGCACGCCGGGTAGCTCTTTCGGCATGACCCACATGCCGCCATTGATGAGGCCGACATTGCGGCCTGCGCCGCCGAAGCCGATTTCCCTTGCTTCGAGAAGAACGACTTCCACACCGCGTTCGGCAAGATGAAGGGCAGCGGACTGGCCGGTGAAGCCACCTCCGACGACGACGACATCGGCAATTGCTGCGCCCTGCAAGGCGGGCGTTACGGGCGGCTGCGGCGCGGTCTTTTCCCAGAGGCCGTGCGAGCGGGGGTCATTATACATCGTTCCACCGTGTTCCGGGCCAGTTCATTTGTTCTTCGTATGAGTGACAAGCCCTTGTTTATAAGACTTTACAAGCGGTATTGCCTGTTGAATATCGACATATCGTCAAGAGTTCATTCCGTGAGGGAATATGGTCCTGCCGCCACGCCGTTTTCTGCCGTCGCTTTCGCTGCTGGCGGCTTTCGAAGCCGCTTCTCGGACGGGCAGCGTCACCGCCGCTGCGAGGGAACTGGGGCTGACGCAGGGTGCGGTCAGCCGCCAAATCCTGGCGCTCGAAGAGCAGCTCGGCGTGGCGCTGTTCCTGCGTGAGCGGCAGACGATCCGGCTGACAAGGGCGGGGGAGGGGTATGCGCGGGAAATCCGCGAGGCCTTGCGGCGCATATCGACGGCCTCGCTCAACCTGCGCGCCAATCCGGATGGCGGCACGCTCAACCTCGGCGTTCTGCCGAGCTTCGGCACGCGCTGGCTCGTGCCGCGCCTTCCCGATTTCATCGCCAGGCACCCCGGCGTTTCGGTCAATCTTCTGACGCGGTCATCGTTGTTCGATTTCCGCACCGATACAGTCGATGCGGCGATCCATTTCGGATTGCCGCATTGGCCGGGCACCGAGCTGGTTTTCCTGATGCATGAAAAGGTCATTCCGGTATGCAGCCCCGCCTTCAAGGCGCGACACGGACTTTCAAGGCCGGACGATCTGCTGCATGTCCCGTTGCTGCACATGACGACCCGACCGGATGCCTGGGAACAATGGTTTCGCAGCCACGACGTTGGTTTCGACAATGTGCATGGCATGCTTTTCGATCAGTTCACGACGATTGCCGAGGCCGCGAGCGCCGGGGTTGGGGCGTCGCTCATTCCTTCTTTCATGATCGAGGAGGAGTTGCGAAGCGGTCGTCTGGTCGCGGCTGTTGCGGGGGAAGTGGAGAGCGAGGAAGCCTATTATCTCGCCTGCATGCCGGATCGCGCCGGTTATGCGCCGCTTGAGAGTTTTCGGCGGTGGATCGTTTCCGAGGCCGCAAGCGGGGCGAACGGCGGGGCCGGCGAGTTTTCGGCGTAAACCGGTGAGCGGTCTTGCAAGACGGACGCTGCTCAGCCAATAGTGCGCCATGACGCGTGGCGCGAGCAGCCATGCACCGAAAGTTCAAATACGGGAGATGTCCGTGAAGCCCATTTTTGTTCAGCTTCAATGTGAGCCCGGCAAGACCTATGATGTCGCCGACGCCATCTATAAGACGGAACTGGTTTCCGAGCTTTACTCCACCAGCGGTGAATATGATCTGCTGCTGAAAATCTATCTGCCGCAGGAAGAAGATATCGGCAAGTTCATCAACCAGAACATCGTCAATATTCCGGGAATCGTGCGCTCGCTGACGACGCTGACCTTCACCGCGTTTTGATGCAGCCTATCTGACGATACATGCATGGCGGCAGGGTAAAGCCCGACGAGTGCCATTTTGCAGGGCGTCATGCGCCACTTTGATTCTGCCGGAATGTTTTCTGTCTGACGATGGGAAGCAGGTGGGGCGCTTCCGTGCTCTATTCTTCAGAGCGATTTGGCCATCTACGGCCGGCGCGATGCAGGCAGCCGGATTATCGTGCAAGACATGCAAGAGAAGAGCGCGCCATCGGGCCGCTGTTCGGGGTCCGATATTTGGCGCGCTCTGATTTTGACGGTTCTGTGAGCGGGCGAAAATTTTCCCGCATCAGGCGACCGCGGCCAGATTCCGGTTGCGCACGAGATCGCGGATCGCAATCCGCACGTCGTCGGCGCTGTCGAACTTCTGTTCGTCCAGGTCGTGAACGTGGAACTTCACCGCGATGAACTTCAACCGGTCATTATCCGGGATGACGATGCCGACGGGCTCGCCAGCGAATTCAATAACTTGCTTCTGCATAGATATACTCCCGCTGTGGCTACTTCACACAGCATGTTGTCGAACTGATTTTCAGGAAATTGAGACCGTTAAGTCACATTCGACAGCAGCGGGAACACGTGGATTTAAATCCAGCGTTCCAGGACTCAAAACCAAGGATTGCGTTGATGTTGATATGTTTTGACATGACACACTCCCTGTATTGGTGTTGGCCCGGAATCAGGAGACTCGTTCTCCAGTTCCACACTGATAATCCAGACCAGCACTAAAATCAATGCTGATTGTTATAGGTAGAATATTTTTCTTTATGATGACAGGAGAGGGGCGGAAATGTGAAATTTTTGTTTTCGTTGGCCGCCGTCGCGAAAAGCCCGGTGTAGCAGGCTTTTTATGTATTTTTTAATCGTCGCCGGTGGCCGGCGGTGGGTAAATATGATCGTTTCCGTTGAAGTCGGAAACGGAATAACAGCCATCGCGGGTCTTTTCGGCCGCATTTCTGCCAATCGCCGCTTTGCCGTGGCCGCCGGGAATGTCGAGAACATAGGTCGGCTGGCAAAGGCCGGAGACATGCCCCCGCAAAGCGGAAACGATTCGCTGTCCCTCTTCTATCGTCAGCCGGAAATGGCTGGTGCCGGGTGCAAGATCGGGATGATGCAGGTAATAAGGCTTGATACGGGTCTCGACAAAGGCGCGCATCAACTCGGCAAGAACTGCCGGGTCGTCATTGACGCCTTTCAAAAGGACCGTCTGGCTGACCATGGCGATGCCGGCATCGATCAGGCGTGCCGAAGCCTGTCTTGCGGCTTCGCTGAGTTCCCGGGAATGATTCGCGTGCAGGGCCACATAGGTGGTTTTGCCGCTGGCTTTCAGCGCATCGATCAGCGCCGCGTCGATACGGTCGGGATCGACCACCGGCACGCGGGTATGGAAGCGGACGATCTTGACATGCGGTATGTCTTTCAGGCGCGTCATCAGGTCGGACAAGCGCCGCGGGGAAAGCACCAGCGGATCGCCACCGGTCAGGATGACCTCCCAGATGGCGGGATTGGCCTTTATATAGCCGAATGCGGCGTCAAGTTCCGCCGGGCTCATCATGCCGTTGCCCTGCGGTCCGACCATCTCCCGGCGGAAACAGAAGCGGCAATAGACGGGGCAGACATGCACTGCCTTTAAAAGCACCCGGTCGGGATAACGGTGGACGATGCCGTGGACGGGGCTGTGCGCGTCGTCGCCAATCGGATCGTCCCGTTCTTCAGGAAGATGAACGAGTTCGGCCGGATCAGGAACGAATTGCCGGGCGATGGGATCCTGCGGGTCGCGGCTGTCGATCAGCCCGGCAATCGATGGCGTGATGGCGAGCGCGTAACGTTGCGTCACCGTGCGCAGCGTCTCGAGCGCTTCGGCTTCGATAAGCCCCGCTTCGAGAAGCGCCTCGGCTGTCTTGATGGTCTCAAGCCCTGTCATCGTCCATATTCCGCGACTGGGGCCCACATGACGAGATCGATACGGGGCGCGCCGGTCGCCAGCATCACCAGCCGGTCGAAACCAAGCGCTATGCCGCTTGCCGGCGGCATGATTGCCAGCGCGGCCAGAAAATCCTCGTCCAGCGGATAGGTTTCGCCGTAAACTCGCTGTTTCTCGGTCATTTCCATTTCGAAACGTCGCCGCTGCTCGGTGGCGTCGGTCAATTCGCCGAAGGCGTTGGCGAGTTCAACGCCGCAGGCATATAGCTCGAAACGCTCCGCCACGCGCGCATCCTTGCGTGACTTGCGGGCAAGGGCCGCCTCACAGGTCGGATATTCGTCGAGAATTGTCGCCCTGCCGAAACCCAGCTCCGGCTCCACCCGCTCCACGATGACGCGGCTGAACATATCCGCCCAGGTATCGTCATCGGCCACGCGGATGCCGGCCTCGGTGAGGTTCGCCGCAAGATGGCGAGCGTCGGTTTCGCCGTTTCGGCTGATGGTGGCCAGCAGGTCGACGCCCGCATATCGCTCGAAGGCTTCGGCGACGCTTACCCGCTCCGGCTCGAGGAAGGGATCAACGCTGCGGCCGCGATAGGTGAAATTCTTCGTCTTTGTGGTTTCGGCTGCCAGCGCCAGAAGATTGGCGCTGTCCTTCATCAGACTCTCATAGGTTTCGTCGACCCGGTACCATTCCAGCATGGTGAATTCCGGATGATGCAGGGGGCCTCGTTCCCGGTTTCTGTAAACATGGGCAAAACAGGTGATGCGTTTTTCACCGGCGGCGAGCAGCTTTTTGCAGGCGAATTCAGGCGAGGTGTGCAGATAAAGCGGCACGGCGTCGCCGGCCGGCGTCAGGCCCTGCGTGACGAAAGCATGCAGATGCGCCTCATTGCCAGGGGAAATCTGCAATGTCGCGGTGTCGATCTCAAGAAAATCGGCGCTGGCGAAATAGCCGCGAAAAGCCGACTGGATCGCATTGCGCCCAATAAGAAATGCGCGGCGGTCGGCGTGGACGTCCGGCGTCCACCATGGCGACATTGTCTCGTTGCTTGCGCGCATTCTCTGTTCTTTTCCGTCTTCTCTGCGGCGCCCAATTGCGGATAAACGGCCCGCAAAACGCCTGATCGCGTCATTTAAAGCTATTCCGGGCGGAAAACCGCTAGGCACTCTTCCGCGAATTGCTGTAGAAGGCTGGCAATTCGTGCGGATTTAAGGTAGTTGCGCCCCAGAAAAAAGACAAAACGTCTGCCGGGGCCGGTGCTGCCGCGCAGTCCTTTACGACGCATTTCATCGAGTTACAAGGAAGTCATATGGTCAAGGTTATCGCCTCATCCGTCCGCAAGGGCAATGTTCTCGACGTGGACGGCAAGCTTTACGTCGTTCTTACCGCGCAGAACTTTCACCCCGGCAAGGGCACGCCGGTCACGCAGGTGGACATGCGCCGCATCGTTGACGGCGTGAAGGTCTCCGAGCGCTGGCGCACCACCGAGCAGGTCGAGCGCGCTTTCGTTGAAGACCTGAACTTCCAGTTCCTTTATGAAGATGGCGAAGGCTTCCACTTCATGAACCCGGAGAACTACGATCAGGTTGTGGTCGACGCCGAAACGATGGGCGATCAGAAGGCCTATCTGCAGGAAGGCATGACCTGCATTCTTTCCATTCATGAAGGCAATCCGCTGGCCGTCGAACTGCCGCGCCACGTCACGCTGGAAATCACGGAAACCGAACCGGTCGTTAAGGGCCAGACGGCGTCTTCTTCCTACAAGCCGGCTATTCTTTCCAACGGCATCCGCACCATGGTGCCGCCGCATATCGATGCTGGTATCCGCGTGGTCATCGCGACGGAAGACAATTCCTACGTCGAGCGCGCCAAGAACTGAGCCTGACGGCCGGTTAGACAAAAGCACCGGGAGACCGGTGCTTTTTTGTGTCATGAATAACAAAAAAAGCCCGCGTCGAGACGCGGGCTTTTTCTTTGCCTTGCGGCGTGTCTTACATGGCCTTTGCCGCAGTCCGGGTCGGGCCTGGCGCCTTCTTCGGAGCCGTGGTCTGGCCAACGGCGTAACCGCCACCGAGCGCTACGTTGAGCGAGACGTAGTCCTGCGCGGTCTGCTGAACAGCCTGTGCAAGGCTTGCCTGTGCGGTGGAAACCTGGCGCTGCGCATCGAGAACGTCGAGCAGCGAGGAGGCGCCGTCGCGGTAGCTGGCCGTCGAAAGCTGCAACGCTTCCTGATAGGATGCCACGGTCTTGCGCAATGCATCGGCCGTGCGCTGATCGCGGGTGACAGCGGCCAGAGCGTTTTCGACTTCTTCCACAGCGGTCAGCACCGTCTGCTTCCAGACGAGATATTCTTCACGGGCCTGGGAATTGGCCAGATCGATATTGGCGCGGATGCTGCCGCCATCGAGAATCGGCAGAACGAGGCTCGGACCGAAGGACCAGCTATTGGCCGTTCCCCTGCCGCCACCGCTCAGGAAATTGTAGCTTGGCGTGATCGAGCCGCCGAGCTCGATGCTGGGATAGAGCTGCGCTTCCGCGACACCGATTGAGGCAACTGCGGCGGCGAGATTGCGTTCGGCGACACGAATGTCCGGACGGTTGCGGATGAGATCGGCCGGAATGCCGGTGCGCGGAATGCTGCGGGCAACCGGCTGGCGTGCGCCCTTCTGCAATTCGGAAATCAGAGATGAGGCCGGCAGGCCGAGAAGCGTGGCGATGCGATGCGCCGCCTTGCGGAAGTTGGTTTCGAGACCCGGAATGTCGGACAGCGTGGAGTTGACCAGACCTTCGGACTGGACGACATCGAGGCGGGAGGCCGCACCCGCTTCAAGCTGCAGCTTGGTCAGGTCCAGCGTTTCGCGGCGGGAAGCCAGGTTCTGACGGGCAATCGCCAGGCGCTCCTGATAATAACGCACATCGATATAAGCTGCTGCGACCGAGGAAATCAGCGTCAGGCGCTGAACATCGACGGTGGAGTAGGCGGCATCGAGCGATGCATTGGCGCTTTCCGTGGCGCGGCGATAGCGGCCGAAGAGGTCAAGCAGCCAGGAGACGCTGAGACCGCCCGACGATACGTTGGTGACGGGAACATCACGGTAGCTGCCCTTGGTCTCGCTGGTCGTGTGGCTGCCGTTAGCCGTCAGGCTCGGCAGACCGCCCGCGCCGGCCGAGATAACCTGGGCTTCCGCCTGATTGATGCGCTCGATCGCCTGCATCACGGTCAGGTTCTGGCTGAGGCCAGTGGAAACGTAACCATTGAGGCGGCTATCGTTAAAGGCTGTCCACCACGCAACGCTGCTGATGTCGCCATTACTGGTTTTTCCGGCTTCCGCAAACTTTCCCGGCAATTGAATTTCCGGCGTCTTGTGGTCGGGCCCGACAACACAGCCTGAGAGCAGCAGCATTGTCAGGGGAAGAGTAGCGCGAATAGACAGCATGTAATTTTCCCAATTCTCTGGTTGGCTTACCGAGCGCGGCTTGCTGACAAATGGGCTGCGCGGTCGATATGCCGTAGAAACGTGCATTTGCCAAATCGGCAACATTTCTAGCAGCGTATTAACGGTTGGCACAGCCCATTTTTGTTTTGTTAACGCCTTGAAAGGCGACGAATGATGACGAAAAAGGACGGAACGAAGAAAATTCCGAGCAGTGTTGCAGAAAGCATACCACCCAGCACCCCGATACCAATTGCATTTTGTGCGGCAGAACCCGCTCCGGTTGCGATTGCGAGAGGCACGACACCCAGGATGAAGGCTAGCGACGTCATGATGATCGGACGCAGGCGCAGCTTCGCCGCCTCCAGTGTCGCTTCCATCAGGCTTAGTCCATGCTCCTGTCTTTCCTTGGCGAATTCGACGATCAGAATCGCGTTTTTCGCTGCAAGGCCGATGGTCGTCAGCAGGCCCACCTTGAAGTAGACGTCGTTCGACTGGCCGAAGAAATGCGCCGCGGTCAATGCGCCGAGGACGCCCACCGGCACGGCCATGATGACCGAGAAGGGGATCGACCAGCTTTCATAGAGGGCGGCAAGGCAAAGGAACACGATCAGAACCGACAGCGCATAGAGCATCGGCGCCTGCGAACCGGAAAGGCGTTCCTGATAGGAAATGCCCTGCCACGCCACGGTGTAACCGCCCGGCAGGCTTGCCGTCAGGCGTTCCATCTCGTCCATGGCGTCACCGGATGCAACGCCCGCACCGGCGGTGCCTTCGAGCGAGATGGCGCCCGTGCCGTTGAAGCGGGCGAGAGACGGCGGAGCATTGATCCATTTCACCTCGCTGAAGGAGGAGAAGGGCACCATTTCGCCGCTGGTATTGCGGGCATACCAGAACTTCAGGTCGTCCGGCTGCATGCGATAAGGCGCATCACCCTGAACATAAACGGGCTTGAGCTCGCCGTTCAGCGTGAAGTCGTTGACATCCCGTCCGGCAAAGATCGTCGACAGCATGAGGTTCACGGAGGATAGATCGACGCCCATGGCTCCCATCTTTTCCTGATCGAGAATGATCTTCATCTGCGTTTCATTGTCCTGGCTGTCGCTTCTGAGCGAGCTGACCTTCGGATTGCTGGTCGCCAGTGCGATCAGCTCCTTGGACGTGGCGGTCAGTGCCTCGGTGCCGTTGCGGCCGCTATCCACGAGATACATCGAGAAACCGCTCGATGTGCCCATGCCCTGAATTGCCGGCGGCAGAAGCGGGAACACCTGAGCATCGCGGAAACCGAAGAAGGTGCCCATCGCACGCTGCACGATGGCGCCGGCGTGTTGGTCGGGTGCCGTTCTCTCGGCGAAATCCTTGAGCTTGGTGAAGACGATAGCGTTGTTCTGGCCCGAACCGCTGAAGCTGAAGCCGAGAACGCCGAAAACCGATTCGACATTGGCGGCTTCCTTTTCACGGAAGTAGCTTTCGACCTGCTTCACCACCTCGTTGGTCCGTTCGATATTCGAACCGGTCGGCGTCTGGATGATCGTCAGCAGCACGCCCTGGTCTTCCTGCGGCAGGAATGAGCTGGGCAGCTTGCTGAAGAACCAGGCGCAGCCGCCGATCACGATCGCGAAAATAATCATCACGCGCAGGGGCCGCTTCAGCAGATAACCGATAGATGAGACGTAACCATCCGTCGTCTTGCCGAAGCCGCGGTTGAACCACGCGCCCGGTCCGCGCTGCTTCTTGTGATGGTCGATCGGCTTCAGCATCGTGGCGCAGAGCGCCGGCGTCAGAACGATGGCGACCACCGCCGAAAGCAGCATGGCCGAAACGATGGTGACCGAGAACTGACGGTAGATGATGCCCGTCGATCCACCGAAGAAGGCCATCGGAATGAACACGGCGGTGAGCACGAGCGCGATGCCGATGATCGCACCGGTGATCTCGCCCATCGATTTTTCGGTCGCCTCTACCGGCGACAGGCCTTCTTCCGACATGATTCGTTCGACGTTTTCGACGACGACGATGGCGTCGTCAACGAGAAGGCCGATGGCCAGAACCATGGCGAACATGGTGAGCGTGTTGATGGAATATCCTGTCAGCGCAAGGACGCCGAACGTGCCGAGAAGCACGACGGGAACCGCGATCATCGGAATGAAGGTGGCTCTGAGGTTTTGCAGGAACACCAGCAGCACGACGAAAACGAGGATGATCGCCTCGATCAGCGTGTGTACCACTTTCTCGATCGACAGCTTCACGAAGGGTGTCGTGTCATAGGGATATTCGATCGAAACACCCTCGGGCAGCGAGCCTTCGACAGCGGAAAGCGCCGACTTTACGCGCGCTGCCGTATCGAGCGCATTGGCACCCGTGGCAAGGTTGACTGCGAAACCGGCCGAAGGACGGCCGTTTGAACGGGAATCGCCACCATAGGTTTCCTGGCCGATTTCAATGCGGGCCACGTCGCTCAGGCGAACGGTTGCGCCGTCCTTCTCGACTTTCAGGATGACCGATTCGAAATCGGCGACGGTGGTGAGCTGGCTCTGCGCCGTCACGGTCACGTTGAGCTGCTGACCCTTGACTGCGGGCACCGCGCCAAGCGAACCGACCGAAACCTGGGTGTTCTGGCTCTCGATGGCGCTGGTCACGTCGGCCGTGGTCAGCTGGTATTTATTGAGCTTGAACGGATCCAGCCAGATGCGCATCGCATATTCGGAACCGAAGACGTTGATGCTGCCCACGCCCTCGAGGCGCTTGATCTGGTCTTCGACACGCGAGGAGAACACATCGCCGAGATCGGCCGAGTTGCGCTTGCCGTCGGTCGAGATCAGCGCTCCCACCATCAGGATGCTCGATGTGGAGCGGCTGACCTGGATACCCTGCTGTTGCACGGTATCGGGCAATTGCGACTGGACGAGCTGCAGCTTGTTCTGCACCTGAACCTGCGCAATGTCAGGCATGATACTGTTGCCGAAGGTCAGCGTCACTTCAGCGCTGCCGGTGGAGGATGACGAGGTCATATAGGTGAGGTCGTCGAGGCCGGTCATGCCGTCCTCGATGATGGTCGTCACCGATTTTTCGACTGTCTCGGCGCTCGCGCCATTATAGGTCGCGCTGACGCGTACCGTCGTCGGTGCGATATCGGGATATTGCGAAATGGAAAGCGTCCAGATCGCAAGGGCGCCGCCCAGCATGATGACGATGGCGATAACCCATGCAAACACGGGGCGCCGGATGAAGAAATGGGCCATGGCAGTCCTGCCTTACCTTTTACGAGCTTCGACCGAGGGTTTCGTGCTCATGCTTATTTCGAGGGGGCGGCGGCAGGCTGAGCTTGCTGCGGCAGAACGACGATACCGCGATCGTCGATGGTCACTTCAACCGGTGCGACTGTCGCACCGTCGGCAATCCACTGGAAGCCGTCGACGATGAGCTTGTCGCCATCCTTGACGTTTTCCGTCACCAGCCAGGCATTGCCCGACTGCTGGCTGGACGGGAAGGTGCGGGTTTCCACCTTGTTTTCCGCCGTCACGAATTTCGCTGTCAGTTCGCCATTGGCGTTGCGGCTCGCGGCACGCTGCGGAATGCGGAAGCCTTTTTCCTTGCCGATGGTCAGCGTGGCGCGGACATAGGTGCCGGGAAGCAGAAGATCGTCCGGGTTTTCGAAGAGGGCGCGGATGGAGAAGGTGCCCGTGGTTTCGCTCACGGCCATGTCCGACATGTCGATCTTGCCGTCATGCTTGTACTCCGTGCCGTCTTCCAGCGTCAGGTGAATGCCGGTTTCCCTCGTGTCGCCGCCGAGCTGGCCCGACGAGATCGCCTTTTTCAGACGCAGAAGATTGATGCTGGATTCCATCAGGTCGATATAGATCGGATCGATGCGGCGCAGCGTCGTCAAAGCCGTCGTCTGGTTGGCCGTCACCACGTTGCCGATGCTGAAAGCGGTTGCGCTGGTGATGCCGTCGAAGGGGGCGCGGACCTTGGTGAGATCGAGGTTGATTTCCGCCGTCTCCAGCGCCGCCTTGGTCTGGGCCACATCGGCTTGCGCCTGCAGCAGCGTCACCTTGGCGTTTTCATATTCGATCTGCGTCGCGCCGCTGTTGACCAGCCGCTCGTAGCGGGCAAGGTTCGCCTGGGCGCTCGGAATGCTTGCTTCCGCCTTCGCCACGTTTGCCTTGGCCTGCGCTACTTCCGCCAGATAGGTATTGTCCTCGATCTGGTAGAGAATATCACCCTGCTTGACCTCGCTGCCTTCCTTGAAGGGAATTTCGCGGATGATGCCGGTGACACGCGGGCGGATTTCCGCTGTCTGGAACGCGCTGGCGCGGCCGGGCAGAACGGTGGTCAAGGGATATTCGCTGGTCTTCATCAGGATGATGCTGACCGGGGACGGCGGACGCTCGGCGCTCTGGGCGGCGTTCTGGCTGCTCTCGCCGCCATCGCTGCAACCTGCCAGAAGCGCGGTCACGCACAGAGAAGCAAATAGGGGTAAAATACGTCGGCTCATTGTTCTTCCCTGCGTATCGATCGCATTCAACTATAAGCGCAATGTCGCTCGGTGGATGCGCGTCCGGAAACAGACACGACAGGCGAAGGCCTTGGAAGGACCCGATTCGCTCATTCTGTCCGGACCGCCAAGCGCATAGAAGCGCAGGCTTTTGCGCTTCGCAAGCAATTGCGAGAAGGTGACGTAAATTGGGAATCGTCACTTAGCAAGCGGATTGCGCAATCCCGCGTCGATTAAATCGACGAGTTGATCGCAACGTGTTGCTAAATTGCCGATATCTTCCCGGGCAATGAGGACGGGATGAATCACGCTTGTCAGCGCGTGGAGCACGGTCTCCGCCAGGGGAGAAATCTCGGCCGGCGCGTAGATTCGCGCGTCGATACCGTCGCGGATAATGTCAGCGAGCAGGTTGGCGATGACGGCTTTATAATAGTCGCCGCACTTCATGTCCTGCTTTGCCGTCATCAGGATCATTTCGAATATGTAGGGATTGTCATTTAGATCCTGATGGTGCTGTTCCATCAGGGTGCGGGCGAGATGGCGCAGTCTCGAAAGTGGCGCGTGGCTTTTATCAAGCGGCTGGATGCCCCGTTCGAATGCGCCGATCTGCTCGAAGGCGATCGCATCGACGAGCGCGTTCTTCGAGCTGAAATTCTTGAAGACGTTGGCGGGAGACATGCCGAGTGCCGCGGCGATATCGGCAATCGCCACAGCATTGAAACCACGTTCGCGGAAAAGCTCTTCTGCTTTGGCGAGAATGTCCCGCCGCGTTTCCTCGGCGGAACGGCGAGGCCGGCGCCTGACAGGACGGTCACTCTTCCTGTCGTCCTTTCTCGCCTGTTCGATCGTTTTGCTCAAGGTCAGACTCCGGGGAAGAACGGCTCCAGGTTCCGGCGTATTCTTGCAAGCGGCGTCTCGCCGCTATCGTCGGGAACGAAATTCTGTCCGGTGATGCGCTCGTAAGCATCAATATAGACCTTCGAAGTCTGCAAGACGAGGTCCTGCGGAATTTCGGGAACGTCGTCCTTATAAGGGTCGCAGCGTTCGGCGACCCAGGCCCTCACGAAATCCTTGTCGAAGCTAGCCGGCCGTGTTCCGTTGCGGAAGCTTTCGTCATAACTGTCGGCCATCCAGTAGCGGCTGCTATCGGGCGTGTGGATCTCGTCGGCCAGGATGATGGTGCCGTTTTCATCCGTGCCGAATTCATATTTCGTGTCGACGAGAATGAGGCCCTGCTTCGCGGCAATTTCCTGCCCGCGCTTGAACAGCGCCAGCGCGTAACGGGAAAGCGTGTCCCATTGCTCCTGCGTCAGCAGTTTCTTTTCCACGATCTCGGCCGGTGTCAGCGGCTCGTCATGCCCCCCATCGAAGGCCTTGCTCGTCGGCGTGATCACCGGTTCGGGCAGAATCTGGTTGTCCTTCATCCCGTCGGGAAGGCTCATGCCGTACATCTGCCGCTCGCCCTTCTTATAAAGGGTCAGGATCGACGTGCCGGTGGCGCCGGCAAGATAACCGCGAACCACCACCTCGACCGGCAATATGTCCAGCCGCTTGCCGATGACGACATTGGGGTCGGGATAGCTCACAACGTGGTTCGGACAAATATCCTTCGTTTGTTCGAACCAGTAGCGTGCCGTCTGGGTCAATACCTGCCCCTTATAAGGTATGCAGGTGAGGATACGATCAAAGGCGCTAAGGCGATCGGTCGATATGATGATGCGGTTGCCGTCGGGCAGATCGTAGTTTTCCCGCACCTTGCCACGGTAATAATTCGGCAGCTCGGAAATGACGGCTTCATCGA